>NZ_VCJS01000164.1 GCF_005893125.1 Nonomuraea basaltis
CCACCCACCCCGCCGCCGTCGCGGACATCTGCCGGGTCCACCAGGTCGCCGTCCGGCTCCGTGTCACCGTCGCACAGGTGCAGCAGTGCAGCCAGGTGGACGTTGAACGGCAGGCCGTATTCAGGGTCGTCGAGGGGCGGGGGCGCGGGAAGGGCGGCTCGGCTCGGCGCGAAGGCCTTCATGGCCGCGAGCGCCTGCTCGGTCCGCTCGGCCAAGGTAAGAGGACGGGCGTTGAGCTGGACGGTCGTGGTGTTGAGCCGCCGCAGCCAGCCGCCCGCGGCCGTGTCGAGCCGCCGCCACCACTCGGCCTCGCCCGGCTCGCGTACCAGCAGCAGGATCCGTACGGGCGGATTGTGCTCGTGCTTGGCCAGCCGCCGCACCAGCTCGCCGACCAGCGGCGAGGACGGCTCCGGGTGGTCGACGACCAGCAGGGTCGGACGCAGCGCATCCAACGTCGCAGCCCGGCCGGCCGACTCCAGCGGCAGGAACCCGGCGTCCCACCCCGCCCGCGCCAGCTCCTCACAGAGCTCGCCCGCCAGCCGGGTACGCCCGGTGCCGCTCCGCCCGCTCAGCACCGCGATCGACACCGCCCCCGGCTCGGCCGCCCACTCCCGCAGCCGCGCAAGCTCCTCGTCCCTCCCCAGGAACGGCACCACCGCGTGCCGCGGCACCAGCAGCCGCCAGTCCGGGCAGTCCGGTGGCAGTTCCTCCCGGGCCGGGGCCAGCAGATCGGGCAGGATCACCGACGGATCGCCCTCGGCCGCGGTTTCTAGCCGGCCCGGCGGCACGCCCGCCAGCTCGCGGAACCGCTCATCGCTCAGCAACGCGGTGACGGGGATCGCGTTGAGGCGGCGCTGGGCGTACCCGTCGCGGCCGGCCACGATCACACCGACGATCTGCCCGGCGGGCTCGGCGAGCAGGGCCGCGCCCGACAAGCCCTCCCACAGGGAGATCGGCATGGACTCCAGCTCGGGGGTGAGCACGCTGACCGCGAGCGCCTTCGACACCGCGCCCGTGGGCGCGTCGACCAGCCCCGACACCGTCTGAACGCCTCTGGACCCGGCTCGCTCCCCAGCCCGGGGAAAGCCCCTGGCCACGCAGCGCAGCCTGTACTGCCCCTGACCGTCCGCGGTGGCGACCCTGGCCCAGCGGACGTGGTCGATGCCGGGGATCTCCCGCCAGGGGGAGCCGTCGGAGATCTCGCCCGGCGGCGATTCGGTCACCCGCAGCAGCACCGCGCCCGTCGCGCCGCGCCCTCGCCACACCTGCTCGGCCCGTGCCCACCGCCCTGACGACGCCGCCCGCACCTGGCACGGCGCCCCGGGATCGACCACGTCTCCGGAGGTCAGCACGAGGTCGGTGCCGATCGCATAGCCCGAACCGGTCACGCCGACGAGGTCGTCGTGACCGGAATACACCTCGACGGCCCGTTCGAGCCCGAGGCGGTGCGGTGGCGTGTCCATGGGGTCCGCCTATTAGGCCTATGCAGTACGTCCGGAGGTGCCGTCTCCTCGATCAGCGCTTGATCTCACTATCGCACTACGGGCGAGAAATTTCCTGGCTTGTCAGGCCTTCTCGGTTGTGAGCCACGCCGCCAGCCCGAGGTAAACGACCCCGCTGCCGACATCCAGCCGCCGCCGCACCCGGGCGGACCCGCGTACCCGACCGGCGAGGGTCGAGGCGAGCATCGCGTACGTGCCGTCCGAGGCCATGCCGAGCACGATCCAGATCAGGCCGAGCAGCAGGATCTGCGGCCCGACGGGCCCGGCGTCCGGGTTGGCGAACGGCGGCAGGAACGCCACGAAGAAGATCGCCGTCTTCGGGTTGAGCACGTTCACCACGAGTCCCTCCCAGAACAGTCGCTTCTTCGACTGCACGGGCAGCTCGATCGCCTGCTCGGCCTCGCCACGCTTCATCAGCTTGCGTACGCCGAGCCAGAGCAGGTAGGCGACGCCGACGTACTTGACCACGGTGAACGCCGTGGCCGAGGCGGCCAGCAGCGCGCTGATGCCCAGCGCCGCCGCGGCGACGTGAACGACGGAGCCCGCGTGCACGCCCAGCACGGAGACCAGGCCGGCGGAGCGGCCTTGGGACATGCTCCGGGTGACGATGTAGAGGACCGCCGGCCCGGGGACCACGAGCAGGCCGAGCGTGGCCACACAGAACAGGGCGAGTGTCGATATATCAGGCATGGGGCCATCGTAGGAGCGGCGTCAAAGACTTTCTCGCAGCGCCTTCAGCAGCACCTCGGTGGCCGGAGGGTGGGGCGGGTCACCGTAGACGGCGGCGTACACGTGCCTGGTCGAGCCGGGCACCTCGGCCACCTCCACCTCCGGGTGGCGATGCGCGCGCAGCGCCAGCCCCGGCAGCATCGTCAGACCGAGACCCGCCGCCACCAGCGCCTGCACGGCCACGATGTCGTCGCTGGTGAACGAGATGCGCGGCTCGAACCCCGCCTTGTCGCAGATGTCGAGCAGGTGGCTGCGGCACCGGTCGCAGCCCGCGATCCAGGACGACTCGGCGTGGTCGGCCAGCTCTCCGGCCGTCGGCGCGCTGGACACCAGGTAGCTGGGGTCGTCGAGGAGATGGATCAGCTTGATGCCGCTGTCCTCGGGCGCGGTGTCGTCGTAGCGGAACACCACGGCCACGTCCACCCGCCCGGCCCGCAGCAGCCTGAGCGCCTCGGGCGGCTCGGTCTCGGTGAGGTGCAGCCGCAGCCCGGGATGCTCGCCGCCGAGCAGCGTGGCCGCCTTCGGGATGAACGTGCCGAGCGCGGAGGGGAAGGCGGCCAGCCGTACGCGGCCCGAACGCAGCCCCACGTGGGCGGCGAGCTCCTCGGCGGTGTCGTCGAGGCGGCCGATGATCTCCGCGGCCCGCTCGGCGAGCAGCCTGCCCGCGTCCGTGAGCCGGATGCCGCGGCCCGCGCGCTGGACGAGCCGGGCGCCGGTCTCCGCCTCCAGCCGGGCGAGGTGGTGGCTGACGGACGGCTGTGAGTAGTGCAGCTCCTTGGCGGCCGCGGTCAGCGAGCCCTTGCGGGCGATCGCGACGAGGACGCGGAGGCGTACGACGTCGAGCATCCATCAACCATATCTATCAATGAGCCAGAAAACTTCTGTTGGACCTATCGGTCCGAACGTAGCACCGTAGGAGGTGAGGAAAGGAGCTGCCATGAATATGGCCGCCACCACGGCAACGCGCCCGGGGCTCGACGAGCTCGTGACCGGCATTTCCGGAATTGTCGCCCGGCGGCTACGTCCGCGCGAGACCGCGTACGCCGTCGCCGACCTGCTCCGCGACCGCCTCCCGGGGCCAGGCCTCCTCACCCCCCAGGAGCGCGAGGGCTCCCCCGACGGGTACGTGTCCCGCGTGCTCCACGCCCAGGAGGACTTCTCGATCGTGACGGTCGTGTGGCGGCCCGGTCAGTACACCGTGATCCACGACCATGTGTCGTGGTGCGCGTTCGGGATCCTCAGCGGCATCGAGCACGAGACCCTCTACCGGGACATGGGCGACCACCTGGTGGAGATCGGGCGGGCCGACAACCGGCCGGGCGAGGTCAGCGGGTTCGCGCCGCCCGGTGACATCCACATGGTCCGCAACACCAGCGACGAGATCGGGATCTCGGTCCACGTGTACGGGGCCGACGTGGGCCGGCTCGGCAGCAGCGTACGCCGCGTCTACGACCTGCCGGTCAGGTAGTTCGTCAGGCGCTCGGCCAGTTCCTTGGGCCGGGCGAGCATGGGGGCGTGGCCGCCGTCGATCTCGTCGGGCGTGATGCCGAGCCGGTCGCGTACGACGCCGCGCATGAACCCGGGTGTGAAGAACCGATCGTCGCGGCACAGCAGGAACCTGGTCGGCACCTCCGGCCACCTCTCCAGCGGCCACGGCTCATGCAGGGCCTTGCCTGCCTGCGCGCGTCCTCTCCTCATTGCCTCCTCGGCCAGTTCCCCCGGCACGTCGTGGAGGAACAGCGAGATCGGGTCGCCGATGTCCACGTGCCCGAACCCGGTGTTCTCCCACCAGTCGGCGGGCGCCTCGCCGGGCACCGGAATCATGGCCGTGACCAGCACCAAGAGATTCGCGGGAACGCGGGCGCAGACCAGCGGGCCGACGAACCCGCCCCACGAGTGCGCCACCACGACCAGGTCCCGGCGCTCGCCGACGGCCTCGACCACGGCGTCGGCGTAGTCGGACAGCCCGGCGGACTCGTCCTCGATCGGCAGGTCCACCGCCACGGCCTCGTGCCCGCGCCCCCGCAGCTCCTCCGTCACCAGCTGCCACTCCCAGGCCGAGCCGCCGCCGCCATGGATCAGCGCGAATGTCGCCATGTCCGCTCCTCCTCGTGGATGTCGATCACATGCGGGCCAGAGGGCCGGGCAGGCGCGTCTGGAAGTCCAGCACTCCCACCCAGGACGGCCTGACGGCGATCCGCGCCATCCTCACGCCTGGCCTGTCGAAGTGCGCAACGTTGCGTTCGCCCTGCTCCTCGCCGTAGTAGTGCCGATGGGCCGTCCGGTATTCGGGCAGGACCCCGTCGATCTCGGTGATCTCCGCCCGCCCCCTGATCAGCAGCACCTCGGGCGGCGGCCCCGGCACGTCGATGGTGATCGCGACGTCCGGCCGCGCCCGCAGCGCCGCCAACTTGGCGGACCCGCTGAACGTCGGCAGCACGATCTCCTCCCCGTTCCAGTGGAACATGATCGGGAGCACGCGCGGTGTCCCGTCCTTGGCGACGTACGCGACCCGGGCGAGCTCGGTGGATCCCAGCAGCTTCCTGGCGACCTCGTGCTCCAGCAGCCTGACGTCTCCCTGCGGCAGTTCGCTCATGGCCTTTGCACCTCCTCTTCGTTAGTCCTAAACTAGTACCGAACGCTACTGCTTAGCAAGGAGCTGGTGCGAGATGCGGACCTACGACGACCCGTGCGGCGTCGCCCGGGCGCTCGATCACGTTGGGGAGCGCTGGGCGCTGCTGATCGTCCGCGAGCTGCTGCTGGGCCCCAAACGCTTCACCGACCTGCGCACGGGCCTGCCCACCGCCAGCCAGAACGTGCTGTCCCAGCGCCTGCGCGAGCTGGAGGCCTCGGGGCTGGTACGCCGCCGCAAGCTCCCCCCGCCCGCGGCCGCCTGGGTCTACGAGCTGACGGGCCGCGGCATGGAGCTGGAGCCCGTGGTCCTCGTGCTGGCCCGCTGGGGCAGCCGGATGCCGATGAGCTCCACGAACTCCCTGAGCCCCGACGCCCTCGCCTTCGCCCTGCGCTCCACGTTCGACGCCGAGGCCGCCCGCGGCTTCGAGGGCCGCATCGAGCTGCGCCTGGGGGAGGACCGCTTCCTCGCCGAGGTGTCACCCGCCGGCTTCGAACTGACCCGGGACACGCGTCCCGAGCCCGACGCCACGCTCGAAACCGACGCCGACACGCTCCGCGCCCTCGCCTTCACCGGCTGCTCCCTGGACACCGACGGGATACGGGTGGAGGGGGACAAGGAGACCGTCCGCCGCTTCCTGACGCTGTTCCCCCGTCCGGCGGCGATGAATTCCTGACGCCCGGGAAGTCTGTCCATGCGCAAGCCGTACCGACGCGTAAGGACCGACCATGGGACCCACCACGGCACTGGACGCCCGCTTCAGCGACGAGAACGCCAACCCGACGCCCTGAGCATGTAGGAAGGGAAATTTGTGCAACTTATATTGCGCAAATTTCCTTTCGCTTCTACGGTAGTGGCATGGCCGCTGAGAAGACCCACCGCATCAAGGACCTCGACACGCTCAAGGCGCTGGGCCATCCGCTGCGCATGAAGCTCTACCGCGCCCTCTACATGGCGGGCACGGCGACGGCCTCGCAACTCGCCGACCAGGTGGACGAGGCCGTCTCGCTGGTCAGCTACCACCTGCGCAAGCTGGCCGCCCACAGTCTCATCGAGGAGGCGGAGGGCGGCCGGGGCGACGCCCGGGAGCGCTGGTGGCAGGCCGCGGCCGCCACCATCAGCACCAAGGACGAGGACTTCCGCGACGCCCCCGAGCGCGCCACCGCCCACGCCGCCGTGACCCGCATGCACGCCCGCCAGCAGAACGAGTTGTACGAGAGCTACCTCGACACGCAGGCGGCCTGGGACGACGCCTGGCGCAGCGCGGCCTTCAGCTCCGAATACCTGATGTCGCTCACGGCCGACGAGCTGAGCCGTCTCGGCAAGGAGCTCAATGAACTGGTCGTGAAGTGGCGGGCGCACGGCAAGGCGGCCCGCGAGGCGGGCGACACGGAGGGCCGCGAGAACGTCGCCGTACACATGTACGGCTTCCCCTTCCGCACCTGGAGCCCTGGTGGCAAGGAGAGCTGATGGATCCCTCGCTGTACCTGTACGTCGAGAAAGTACGAGCCCACGAGTTACGCGCCGAGGCGGCCCGCCAGCGCCTGGTGACCTCGGCCTCGAATCCGATCATCCGCACCTGGCGAGTCCGCCTGGGCTGGGCCCTGGTGGAAACGGGCCTCCGCCTCGTCCACCGCCGCCCGGTGCACTATTGACGGAGCTGGTGGCGCATCGCCACCGAATCCTGGATGGCCCAGTGCTCGACGATCCTCCCGTCCCGTACGCGAACCAGGTCCATGCCCCGCACCTCATAACGGCGGCCCGACGCCGTGTGGGTCCCCCGGCTGAGATAGACGTTCGCCGACAGATCATCCGTCGCGACGTTCTGCTCGACGACTACGGACATGTCGTGAAACCCGCTCTCCCCGGAGATCGCCTGCTCCCACTTCTCCCGCCACGCCTCGATCCCGCGGTGGTCGCCGTCCGCGCCGCCCCGATGATCGACCACGTCGGGATCGATCAGCGCAAGCGCCTCGTCCATCCGCCCGGACGCGATGACCTCCGGGTACAGCTCCACGATCCGCCGATGCACCTCACCTGCCGTCGTCACGCGCCACGCCTTCCCCTAAGTGGGGGCATCCCCATTTCCGTCACGCCGCTACACTAACCGGGGAAATCCCCACTTAGCAAGGAGCCGGCTGATGGTGGCAACGCGTCCTCGCCGAGCGGACGCGCAACGCAACTACGACCTGCTGCTGGCCGCAGCCGTGCAGGTCTTCGCCGAGCGCGGCACCGACGCGCCCCTGGACGAGGTGGCCCGCCGAGCCGGGGTGGGAAACGCCACCATGTACCGGCATTTCCCCACCCGCTCCGACCTCCTGGTGGCCGTCTACGCCGACGAGGTCGCCCACCTCTGCGCCAGCGGCGAGACCCTCCTGGCCGCCGAGTCCCCGGGCAAGGCGCTCCACGAGTGGCTACGCCTGTTCATGGACCACATCACGTCCAAACGCGACCTGGCCCTGGCCGTCACCGGCGGGCAGAGCACTGAGCTGGTCGCCGAGTGGCACGAGTCCATGCTCACCACCGCCTCGGCCCTGCTGGACGCGGCCAAGCACGCGAAGGCCGCCCGCGCCGACCTCGACGTCCGCGACCTGCTGACCCTCGTCAAGGGCATCGCCCTGGCCGCCACGGACCAGGCCCAGGCGGAGCGCCTCCTGGCCCTCATCGCCCTCTGATCGGAGCTGCCAGTCCATGACGAGACCCTACGGGTGTCCCCGGCTCCAGCGCTGCTCGGGCAACCTACACGCCCAGCGCCGAGGGAAGGCTCAGCTCGCGCAGGAACAGGGCCTCCGTGGTCGCCACCTTTCGCAGCTCCTCCAGGTCCACCCGCTCGTTCGGCGCGTGAATCGCCGCGTCCTCGTCCTCCGCCCCGAACAACAAGATCTCCGCTGCGGGGAACTGCTTCAGCAGCGTGCTGACCAGCGGAATCGACCCGCCTGCCCCCACATCCCGCGGCGGCCGCCCGAAGGCCCGCTCCATCGCCCGGTTCAGCGCCACACGAGCCTTGCCGCCCGAGTCCGCCTGGAAGCCGGACCCGACCGTGAAGTCCCCGAACGACACCTGTGCGCCCCATGGCGCCACCTGCCGCAAGAAGTCCACCACCGCGTTCACGGTCGTCTTCGGGTCCCCGGCCGGGGGCACCCGTACGGTCACCCGCGCCCGCGCCACCGGCTGGACGGCGTTCACCGCGCCCGACACCGTCGGCACGTCCAACCCGGTAACCGTGATCGCATAGGAGGCCCACAGCCGGTCCGCCAGCGAGCCCGACCCCACCAGTGACACGCCGTCCATGACGCCCGCCGTCTTCCTGAACTCCTCCTCCGACGGCCCCTGCCCGAGGAACGACCCGCGGGGCAGCCCGGGTACGCGGATGTCGCCGTTGTCGTCGTGCAGCGAGGTCAGCATGCGCATCAGGGCGGCCAGCGCGTCGGGGGCGGCGCCGCCGAACGAGCCGCTGTGCACCGCCTCCCGAAGCGTCCGGACCTCGATGGTGAAGGCGGCCATGCCGCGCAGCGACGTGGTGACGGCCGGGTCGCCGACGCGCGGGTTGCCGGTGTCGGCGACCACGATGGCGTCGGCCCGCAGCAGGTCGGGGTTGCGCTCGGCGAACGCCTCCAGGCGCTCGCCCGCGTACTCCTCCTGGCCCTCGATGATGACCTTGATGCCCACGGGGAACCGGCCCTGGAAGACGCGCAGGGCGGTGATGTGGGAGATGATGCCCGACTTGTCGTCCGCGCAGCCCCGCCCGTACAGGCGGCCGTCGATCAGGGTCGGCTCGAAGGGCGGCGTGCGCCACGCGGCCGGGTCGCCGGCGGGCTGCACGTCGTAGTGCGCGTACAGCAGGACCGTGGGCGCTCCGGGCGGGGCCGGGGCCTCGCCGTAGATCGCGGGGAAGCTGCCCTCGACGGCCACCTGCTGGACGTGCGGCAGGCCGACCGACCGCAGCAGTTCCTCCGTCATCGCCGCGGCGGCGTACACGGGTTCTTCCGGGTGCCCGGGGAAGGCCACGGAGGGGATGGCGGCGAGCCGCTTGAGCTCCTCGACGGCCTGGGGCATCGAGGAGGCGACAGCGCTCTCAATCTGGTCAGGAGTCACGAGACGGTCCCCCGGGGGTCGTTCTTATCGAATCAGACAGTTCGGATCTCATTGGATCACAGAAGGCCCCACCGTACGGAAACCGCGGGGTGGCCAGGCGGGAACGGGCAGGATCCGCGCGCCAATCTACATGCGGATTTCGTTGCTGTTACAGATCGGATCTGCGGATCTCGATTTTCTTGCACAGTGCTGCGACCGATTCACTTGGCAAATCGCAGGTCAACAGGCAAACTGTGGGGAGTTCACAGACAAGGGAAGATATTCATGACGCAGCCGGAACACGACGTCCTGAAGGCCGCGCAAGATCACCTGTGGTTGCACTTCACCAGGCACAGCGCCTACGAGCAGTCCGAGATCCCCACCATCGTGCGCGGTGAGGGATCGTATGTCTACGACATCCACGGCAAGCGCTACCTCGACGGCCTGGCCGGGCTCTTCGTGGTCCAGGTCGGCCACGGACGCCAGGAGCTGGCAGAGGCCGCCGCCAAGCAGGCTCAAGAGCTGGCGTTCTTCCCGCTGTGGTCCTACGCCCACCCCAAGGCGGCAGAGCTGGCCCAGCGCCTGGCCGCGCAGGCCCCCGGCGACCTGAACCGCGTCTTCTTCACCACCGGCGGCGGCGAGGCGGTGGAGTCCGCGTGGAAGCTGGCCAAGCAGTACTACAAGCTCATCGGCAAGCCGCTCAAGCACAAGGTCATCAGCCGCCAGATCGCCTACCACGGCACCCCGCAGGGCGCGCTGTCGATCACCGGCATCCCGGCGTTCAAGCAGATGTTCGAGCCGCTGGTCCCCGGCTCCGTGCGCGTCCCCAACACCAACCACTACCGGGCCGACGAGATCTCCGGGGTCAAGGGCATGACGCCCGAGGAGTACGGCATCTGGGCCGCCGACCGGGTGGCCCGCGCCATCGAGATGGAGGGCCCCGACACGGTGGCCGCCGTCTTCGCCGAGCCCGTGCAGAACGCGGGCGGCTGCTTCCCGCCGCCCCCCGGCTACTGGCAGCGGCTGCGCGAGATCTGCGACGAGTACGACGTCCTGCTCGTCTCCGACGAGGTCATCTGCGCCTTCGGCCGGCTCGGCACCATGTTCGGCGGCCAGAAGTTCGACTACGTGCCCGACATCATCACCTGCGCGAAGGGCATGACCAGCGGCTACTCGCCCATCGGCGCCATGATCGTGCACGATCGGCTGTTCGAGCCGTTCAAGGACGGCGACACCATGTTCGCGCACGGCTACACCTTCGGCGGCCACCCGGTCTCCGCGGCCGTCGCCCTGGCCAACCTCGACATCTTCGAGCGCGAGGACCTCCTCGGCCACGTCACGAAGAACGAGCCGCTGTTCCGGCAGACCCTGGACGACCTGCGCGACCTGCCCATCGTCGGCGACGTGCGCGGCTCCGGCTATTTCTGGGGCATCGAGCTGGTCAAGGACAAGACCACCAAGGAGACGTTCGACGCCGACGAGTCCGAGCGGCTGCTGCGCGGCTTCCTGTCGAAGGCGCTGTTCGACGCGGGCCTCTACTGCCGCGCCGACGACCGCGGCGACCCCGTCATCCAGCTCGCGCCCCCGCTGATCGCGGGCCCGAAGGAGTTCGACGAGATCGGCTCGGTCCTCCGCAGCGTGCTCTCGGAGGCCTGGGCCCGACTGTGACATCCCTTAATCCGGTACGACGAGGTGCCGGTTCCCGAAAGGATCTACCGCAATGAAGATCGGCGTCCCTGCCGAGGTCAAGAACCACGAGTACCGCGTCGCCGCCACGCCCGCCGGCGTTCACGAGCTGGTGCGCAACGGCCATGACGTCCTCGTCCAGCGAGGCGCGGGCCTCGGCTCGCACATCCCGGACGAGGAATATCTCTCCGCGGGTGCGAAGATCCTCGACACCGCCGACGCCGTGTGGGGCGAGGCGGACATGGTGCTCAAGGTCAAGGAGCCGATCGCGGAGGAGTACCACCGGCTGCGCGAGGGGCTGGTGCTGTTCACGTACCTGCACCTGGCCGCCTCCCGCGCCTGCACGGACGCGCTGCTCGGCGCCAGGACGACGGGCATCGCGTACGAGACCGTCCAGGTCGGCAACGCGCTGCCGCTGCTCGCCCCGATGTCCGAGGTTGCCGGCCGCCTCGCGCCGCAGGTGGGCGCGTACAACCTGATGCGCTTCAACGGCGGTCGCGGCGTCCTGCCGGGCGGCGTGCCCGGCGTGGCCCCGGCCAAGGTCGTCGTGATCGGTGGCGGCGTGTCCGGCCTGAACGCCGCGCAGATCGCCGTCGGCATGGGCGCCGAGGTCACCGTTCTCGACACCAACATCGACCGCCTGCGCTTCATCGACGCCATTTACCAGGGCCGGCTCAAGACGCTGGTCTCCACGCGGTACGCGATCGAGCAGGAGGTCCTCCAGGCCGACCTGGTCATCGGCGCGGTGCTGATCCCCGGAGCCAAGGCCCCGACGCTGGTCTCCAACGAGCTGGTCTCGCGCATGAAGCCGGGCTCGGTGCTCGTCGACATCGCCATCGATCAGGGCGGCTGCTTCGAGGACTCGCGCCCGACCACGCACGCCGAGCCGACGTACAAGGTGCACGAGTCGGTCTTCTACTGCGTGGCCAACATGCCGGGCTCGGTGGCCAACACCTCCACGTACGCCCTGACCAACGCGACCCTCCCGTACGCGGTCAAGCTGGCGAACCTGGGCTGGCGGGACGCGCTCAAGGCCGACGCCGGCCTGGCGGGCGGCCTCAACACGCACGACGGCCTGCTGATGAACGAGCCGGTCGCCGACGCGCTGGGCCTGCCGTACACGCCGGTCGCGGAGGTCGTCTAGTCCTCCGAGCGGTACGTCGTGCCCCGCACGATCTCGTCGGGTGTGAGCTGCTCTCTGGCCGTCGTCACCGCCCACCGGTGACCGAACGGGTCGCGCAGCACGCCGTACCGCTCGCCCCAGAACGTCTCCCGCACCGGCTGCTCCATCTCGGCCCCGGCCTCGACCGCCTGCTCGGCCACTGCGTCGGGGTCCGCCACCTCGAGCAGGATCAGCACCGGGCTGCCGCCCAGCGTCGGCGGCGCCAGCGCGCCCAGGCCGGGCATCTCCTCGCTCACCAGCAGCCGACCGGCCCCGAGCTGCAGCTCCACGAAGAGGACCACCCCGTCGGACAGCGTGTTGCGGAACACCTCCACCGCGCCAAGGCCCTCGCGGTAGAACGCGATCGCCGCCTCCGCGTCGCGCACGAACAGGTGCGGGCACAACCCCTGCGGGCGTAGCGATGTCATGCGATCAATCCTGCCTCTCTCGCCGCGCTCACCATGCGGGCCATCAGCTCGGCCTCGGCCCGCGCGGCCCCCGCGCCCTGCGGCGTCAGCTTGTAGTAACGCCTCCTGGCGTCGTGCGGCGCCTCAGGATCCGCGTCCTCGGACTCCTCGACCAGGCCGTCGGCCACCAGGCGGCTGATGGTCCGGTAGAGCGTGCCGGGCCCCAGCTTGACCGCGCCGCCGCTGACCTCCTCGACGAACCGCATCACCGCGTAGCCGTGCCCGGAGCCGCTGGCCAGGGCCAGGAGCACGTGGAACCCGGCGGCGGTGAGCATGATTGACACCATAGCACCACGATGGTTATATCCAAGATGGATACAACAAGAGGAGGAGCCATGGCGCTCGGCATCAGCCAGGTCACCATCTACGTCGAGGACCAGCAGCGGGCGGTCGACTTCTGGGCCGGCAAGATGGGGTTCAAGGTCACCAGGGACATGCCGTACGGCGAGGACCGCTGGATCGAGGTCGAGCCACCCGTCGGCGGCGCGCGGCTGGTCATCCACAAGGCCGACCCCAAGTGGCCCGAGCTGGTCGAGGGCCTGCCCAACTACGTGCTGTTCCAGGCCGACGACATCGTCAAGACGCACGCGGAGCTGGTGGCCCGCGGCGTCGCGTTCACCCAGCCGCCGAAGCAGGAGCCCTGGGGCTGGTCGGCTGTCTTCAAGGACGACGAAGGCCACCTGTTCCATCTCGGCCAGCGCTGATCACACAGCCCGAGGGCGGCGCCGAGCAACGCACCCCAGCCGTCGCGGGGCCGCCCCGGCGCGCCGTCCTCACTGGATTCCCAGACGTCGCCGCAGGTCACGAGCGGTGGCCAGGACGTGCTTGATCTCGCCCGGGCTCGGCCACGGCGCGCTGCCGGGACGCAGCAGCTTGCCGCGTACCGACGCCAGGTGCTCGATGGCGCTCGGGTGCACCCCGCTCCGCCGCACCAGCCACCCAACCACGTCCGAATGGTCATGCAGCGGCCTGGTCACCAGATCCCAGGTGCCCAGGACCTCGGTCAGCTCCACCACGTCCAGCGGGACGCCGCCCCTCCGCCCGGTGGCGGCCGCCGCCAGCTCGGCCCGCGCGGCCAGCTCAGGCTCGGCCGGGCGGGCCCAGGCGGGGGGCGGCGGGTCGGACAGCCACTCTCGCGCCTCGCCCAGCTCGCCGGTCACCGACAGCAGCCCGCCCAGCTCGACGGCGGCCCCGTGGTGGCCGGCCCGCGCCGCCTGCCGGAACCAGTGCCGGCCCCCCGCCAGGTCGCCGAACTCGGCGATGAGCAGCAGGCCGTAGTTGAAGGCGGACTCGGCGTCGCCGCCGGCCGCCGCCCGGCCGAACCAGTGGCTGGCCGCGCCGCAGTCGCCCAGCTCCACGCACACGAACCCGGCCATCCGCTGGTCCTCGACCCGCCCGGCGTTCGCGGCCCGCTCGAACCAGGCCCGGGCGGCACGCAGGTCGCCCCTGGACAGCGCCGCCCCGCCGAGCCAGGAGGCGGCGCCGGGATGCTCGCTCCTGGCGGCCAGCCGGTAGTAGGCCTCGGCGCCCTCCGGGTCGCGGCCGGCGTGGAGGTAGAGGCCCATGCAGTAGGCGGAGTCGGCGTGGCCGCCCCGGGCCGCGTACTCCCACCACCGGACGGTCTCCTCGTCATCGCCCGCCGAGTAGGCCAGGAAGCCGAGGTCGTGCGCCGAGGCGGGGTCACCGTCGAGCGCCGCCTGGCGGTGCCACTCCCGCGCCGCCGCCAGCTCGCCCGCGTCCTGGCACACCAGCGCCAGCCTGCGGGCCGCGGTCCTGGACCCGGCGCGGGCCGCGCTCTCGTACCACCCTCTGGCCGCCTCGATGTCGCCGCGCTGCTCGAGCAGGAGCGTCGCCAGGTTGGCTGCGGCCTCGGCGTCGCCGGTGCCGGCGGCGAGCTCGTACCAGGTGACGGCCTCCTCCAGGCTGCCGTGCTTCTCGTGCCAGATGCCCAGGTTGTAGGCGCTGTCGACGTTGCCGCCCGCGGCGGCCCGCTCCCACCAGTGCTTGGCGGCCGCGCGGTCGCCGTGCTGCGCGTAGATCTTGCCGAGCCGGTGCGCGGCCTGCGGGTCGCCTGCCTGCGCGGCGACCAGCAGATCGGGCTCCTCTCCCACGCGGGGCGCCGGTACGGCCGGCGCCGCCACCTCTCCTTGCCAGGCCATGGCGACAGAGTGGCACGTGATCGCGCGATTGCGAACAGTAATCGCCGACAACCGGTTACGAGAAGTTGATGAGGTCCGGCCTGCGTGCTCAGTGGACGAGCGCCAGGCCGTCCAGAGATCCGCTCTTGGCGGCCGCCACGATCGAGCCGAACTGGTCGAGGCTCATCTCCACGCGCTGCCCGAAGTCGTCGGTGATGACGACCTGGCGCTCCGCGGGGGCGCTGTGGTCGACGAACAGCTCGGGGCAACCGCAGTTGCACTGGCCGCAGAACCTGGCGATGGACTGCATTCGTATCCCCACTCTCTGTGAAGCCGGTATGCGAAACGTAACGCGGCTCCCTGGCTGCGGCCAGTGACAGTTGTTCCACCCTCAGTGACGTTTAGGATGAACCGCCTTTGAGAACAGAGATCCTTTCCAAGTATTCGTCGTCGCTCATCTCGCCGCGCGCGTACCGCTCGGCGAGGATCTGCTCGGCCGACGCGGTCGGCGTGGTTCCCGCGGCGGCGGCGGTCTGTCGGCGGCGCGGCCCCCACCAGCCCCTGCGCCAGGCCATGACGGCCAGCGCGACGACGGCGATCCAGAACAGGCCCCAGAAGACCGGGAAGACCGGCCAGAAGCCGCCGGCGCCCCAGTGGGGCGCCCACTGTGCGATCGTGTTCATGTTCTCCTCCTTGATGTGGTACCTCAAGGGTCCGCCGGAGGAGGGCGCGGCGAATCGGACGCGGGGCTCTGTTCCAGGTCAGCCCGGGGGAGTGTTCATGGGGACATCCGGTACGCCTCCCGGGGTACGGCCGTCAGAACAGGCAGAACTCGTTGCCCTCCGGGTCGGCCAGCACCACCCAGTCGTCGTGCGTGGCCAGCACCGTGGCGCCCAGCGCGGTCAGCCGGGTGATCTCGGCATCGGGGTCGTCGGCGTCCAGATCAAGATGGAGGCGGTTCTTGACGATCTTGCGCTCGGGCACGCGCTGGAACCACAGCCGCGGCGGCCCGCCCTCGACCAGCACCGTCGGATCGTCCTCGGGGTCGTCGACGCCCTCGCCGCGCAGCCGCGCCAGCTCGGCCTCGTCGTACGGCGCCACGGCGTAGCCGTCCAGCGCCCCGGCCCAAAACCTGGCCAGCGAGGCCGGGTGCCGGCAGTCGACCACGATGTCACGCAGCCTGGCCACCGGGCCGCCTCGCTTCGATGAGGAACCTGCTGGAGTGTGCGGCGAAGGGCCCCTCGGCCTCGATCCGCTCGTGCAGCGCGCGCAGCTTGTCCTGGAAGCGTCCGACCGAGAACCCGGGCACGATCCAGATCACCTTGCGCAGGAAATAGATCACCGCGCCGATGTCGTGGAACTCCATCCGCAGCCGCTCGAAGCGCAGGTCCACGACCTCCAGCCCGGCGGACTCGGCCGCCGCCCTGGCCCTTTCGGGATCGCGGCCCGAACCGTCGTGCGGCCCGAGGAAGTAGTCGCTCAGCTCGGCCACGCTCCACGGCCCGACCTGCTGGGAGAAGTAGGCCCCGCCGGGTCGCAGCACCCTGGCGATCTCCTCCCACCACGTCGCCACCGGGTGACGGCTGGTCACCAGGTCGAAGACGCCGTCGCGGAACGGCAGACGCGGCTTCTCGTCGTCGGCCACCACCCAGGCCCCGCGCGGGCGCAGCCGGGAGGCGGCCAGCTTGAGGTTGGGCGGCCACGACTCGGTGGCCACGGTCACCGGCGGCAGGGTGGGAACGCCGGCCAGGATCTCACCGCCGCCCGTCTGCACGTCGAGCGCGGCCCGCGCCCCGGCCATCCGCTCGCCGAGCAGCCGGGAGTAGCCCCAGGAAGGCCGCTCCTCGCTGGCCCGGCCGTCCAGCCAGGAGAAGTCCCAGCCGTCCACGGAGACGGTGCTCGCCTCCTGGACGAGATCATCGTACGTGCGCCGCATCCTTCGACCTTGTCAGCGCCGCCCTGGGCGTTCAACCAAATATCCTCATGCGAAGCGGCTGCGTACCGCTGCGCGGTCGATCCTGAGCTGGTCGATGAGCTGCGCCACCGGATCGGGGCGGCTCTGCGCGAGCAAGGCGAGCGCCAGCCGGCGCGGCGACTCGGCCGCCCTGGTCTTCATGGTGGTGGCCTTGATGGCCTGGTTGATGACCGCCCTGGCGCTCGAGGTGAGCGCGGTGCTGGGAACCGGTTTGTGCTTGCGCGGGGCCTTCGGCACGTCGCCGACCTCGAGGCCGAGCATGCGCAGCGCCGCCCGGTCGAGGTCGTCGAGCGCGGCCCGCGCCCCCTCCAGGTCCACGCCGAGCGCCCGTGCCGAGTCCGGATGGTGCAGGAGGCCGAGCAGCAGGTGCTCGGTGCCCAGGCGCCGGTCGCCCCGCTGCCTGGCCTCCTCGAACGCGGCCTTCACGACCACGTGGAACGGCGTCTTCTCCTTGCCGAACATCGCGAACCTCACTTCCCGTATTTCGCGTGCACGGACTGCCGTGACATGCCGAGCGCGTCGCCGATCTGCTCCCAGGTCCAGCCTTGCTCCCTGGCCTGCGCCACGGATATCGCCTCGACCTGCTCGGCCAGCCGGTGCAGTGCTCCCACCGCCCGCAGGCCCAGGGCCGGGTCGTTCGACCTGATCCGCTCGGTCAGCTCTGTTACGTTCACGCTGTCAGGCTAGCTTGACAGCGTGGGCTTTGTCAATCTAGCCTGACGGCCCCGGATGTGCCCCGGCGTACATGGTGGCCAGATCGACCAGGTATAGCCGGTCACCGGCCATGGCGCTGAGGTCGGGCGAGAAGCCCTCGCGGGAGAAGATCGCGAGGGAGGCGCCGGCGGCGTCCCAGCCGAGGCTGGTGAGCACGTCGCGGATGTGCTCCAGGCGGTGCAGGTCGTCGGGTGTACGGGGTTTGGACGTGCACTTGGCCTCGCCGATCAGCGTGATCCGCGCGCTTTTCGTACGGGCCAGTGACGACTTGCTGATGGCGAGGACGTCGATCTCGTGCCCCCGGTGTTCCCGGCAGGCGATTTCCGTCGTGCCGACCGTGCCGATGTCGTCGAGTCCTGCCTGGTGCCCGTACCAGTATGTCCAGGTCCGGGCCATCTCCTCGAAGTGCGGCCCAAGGATCTTGTCCCGGAACTTCTTCTGTGAACGCTCCCACACCGCGCGGGTTTGGCGGATCTGCAGTTGCTTGAGGTTTTGCAGGACGATCAGTTGGTGGAACCTGACCACCGGGTCGGCGACGGTGATCACGGGGCGGCGCTGCCGAAGGAGGTCCTGGTCGTAGCGGATGAAGCCACCGTCGCGCATGATGTTCAGGTGGTACGTGAGCGCCTTGGCGTCCATGCCCACCAGCCCCCCGATCTGGGTGGGAGAGGTCGCTCCGCTGGCGACCGCCCACCAGATCATGCTGTAGATGGTGCGGTCGCGGATGTGCGGATCCTCGGCGAGGATGTAGTCGGGCTCGGTGAACAGGATGTGCGAGGGGTTGAACAGGCTCCCGGCTTCGGTGGCTTGCGCACGATGTCGTGGTAGCCGGGAGAGCCGCCGAGAACGGCCTCTATGACAAACGCGGTACGGGGATCGGTTTGCCAGTAGTCGGCCGCGTCGCGGAACCGGAACGGGCCAATTCGCAGGTCCAGTATCGCGCGCCCGAACAGCGCCTGGTTGCCGGCTAGGAGGGTCGACATGACGGAGATCGCGGAGCCGCACAGGATGAGCTTGAAGGGTGGGTGGCCTTTGCGCGGGCCGCGCCGGTCGTAGAGCGCCTGGATGGCTGAGGGCAACTCGGGAGAGTGGTCGACCAAGTATGGGAACTCGTCAAGGACCAGCAGCGGAGGGCGCTCGCCAGCGATGCGGCACAGAGCGTCCACGGCTGCGTCGTGATTTTACCTATTGGGAGTCACAGCCAACCCGGCTTGACCAGCCCCGACTCGTACGCGATGACGACGAGCTGGGCGCGGTCGCGGGCGTGCAGCTTCATCATGGCCCGGCTCACGTGGGTCTTGGCGGTGGCCGGCGACATGAACAGCTTGGCGGCGATCTCGTCGTTGGTCATGCCGGTGCCGACCAGGGCGAGCACCTCGCGTTCGCGCTCGGTGAGATGGTCGAGGCCGTCGGTGGCGACCGGCTCCTTGGCGCGGGAGGCGTACTCGGCGATCAGGCGGCGGGTCACGCTCGGCGACAGCAGCGCCTCGCCGGCCGCCACCACGCGGACGGCCTGGATCAGCTCGGCCGGCTCGGTGTCCTTGACCAGGAAGCCGCTGGCCCCGCTGCGCAGCGCCTCGAAGACGTACTCGTCCAGCTCGAACGTCGTCAGGATGATGATGTGCGGCCCCTCCGGCATCTGGCGGGTGGCGGTCAGGCCGTCGGTGCCCGGCATGCGGATGTCCATCAGCACCACGTCCGGCCGATGCTCGCCCGCCAGCCGCACCGCCTCCGCGCCGTCTGACGCCTCGGCCACCACGGTCATGTCCGGCTGCGCGTTGAGCAGCGCCTTGAATCCCGCCCGGACCAGCGCCTGGTCGTCGGCCAGCAGCAACTTGATCATGAGGTCTCCTCGGGTAGGGGGAGCCGGACCTCGACCTGGAAGCCCGCGCCGGACGGGCCCGCGACCAGCGTGCCGCCCAGCGCGGTGGCCCGCTCGCGCATGCCGGGGATGCCGTTGCCGCTGCCTGACTCGGACAGTACAGGAGGCGTGGTCGCGCCGGTGTCGGTCACGCGGATGACGAACTCGTGCGCGCCGTACTCCAGCCGCACGTCCACCGCGGCGCCGGGGGCGTGCCGGGTGGCGTTGGTGAGCGACTCCTGCACGATCCGGTATGCGGCCCGCTCCATCTGGGGCGGCAGCGGCCGCGAGCCGACGCACTTGAGTGTCACCTTCAGCCCCGAGCGCTCGATCAGCTCGTCGATGCGGTCGAGCCCGGCCGTGGGGGAGCGCGGGGCGCCCTCGCGCAGCACGTTGAGCACCGAGCGCATCTCGCCGAGGACCTCCTTGGACGCCGTCTTGATGGTGGCCAGGGCCGTCCTGGCCTGTTCCGGATTGTCGTCGATCAGGTGCAGCGCGGTCGACGCCTGGACGTGGATGAGCGAGATGTTGTGCGCGAGCACGTCGTGCAGCTCCTGCGCCATGGTCAGGCGCTCCTCGCTGGCCTGCCGCCTGGTCTCCTCATCGACGGCCCGCTGCTGCTGGGCACGGCGTTCGCGGGCGATCCTGACCAGCTCGGCCACCACCATCGTGAGCAGGATGAACGAGGTGATCGCCAGGTCGTGGAAGAGGCCGCGCTGAGGCTGGGCGGTGGCCCAGGCATAGATCACGAACGCCGCCAGGCTGACCCCGGCCAGGATCCAGGCCGTCGGCCGGTGGCGCCGCAGGACCAGGAGGAACAGCATGACGATCGGCGCGACGAACACGCCGCCGTAGGGGTAACCACCCCATATGTACACATAGGTCGCCAGGAAGGTGACGACGGCCGTGGGGACCGGGAACTTCCGATGAATCACGATCATCAGCGGCCCGGCCAGCAGCAGCCCGTAGGCGAACGGATCGAGCGGCTCCCTGAACGCCCGCTGCCCCCAGGCCGCGCCCTGTGACAGCACCACCTGGAACACCGCTGCGATCAGGGCGAGATAAGGGGCGAAACCCGGCTTCGAGCGCACTCCTCAACGCTAAGCCCACGCCCTGGCCGATGCATCACCCTGATGTCGCAGGGGGCCCTACCGCGATGGGCGTAGCTGGTCCATGGTGGAGACCATGCGTCGAGTGATCGTCCCCGTAGCAGCAGTCCTCATCACGCTCGTGCCGGCCGCGCCCGCACTGGCCGAGCCCCAGCAGAAGGTCCCGGTCGCCGAGGGGTACGGCGGCGCCGTCGCCACCGTCGACCTGGACGCCAGCAAGGCCGCCATCTCCGTGCTCAGGAAGGGCGGCAACGCCGTGGACGCCGCGGTCGCCGCCGGTGCGGTGCTCGGCGTCACCGAGCCGTACTCCTCCGGGCTGGCCGGCGGCGGCTTCATGGTCTACTACGACGCCAGGCAGCGTAAGGTCTTCACGATCGACGGCCGCGAGACCGCGCCCCAGGCCATGACCTCGACCACGTTGGAGGGCATCCCGTTCGAGGAGGGCGTCACCAGCGGCCTGTCGGCCGGCGTGCCCGGCACGGTCGCGAACTGGGACCTGGCCCTGCGCCGGTTCGGCACGATCTCGCTCAAGCAGGCGCTCCAGCCCGCCGTCGACGTGGCCGCCAACGGCTTCGTCGTGGACCAGACCTTCCACAACCAGACCGCCGCCAACGCCGCCCGGTTCAAGGACTTCACCTCCACGGCCCAGCTCTACCTGCCGAACGGCGCGCCGCCGCCCGTCGGGTCGGTCTTCAAGAACCCGCAGCTCGCGGACACGTACCGGGAACTGGGCAAACGCGGCCCCGGCTGGCTGTACGGCGGTCAGCTCGGCAAGGAGATCGTGGCCACTGTCAAGCAACCGCCGGTCACCCCCGGCAGCACCCGCAACGTCCGTCCCGGCCTGATGGAGCTGTCGGACCTGCGCGCCTACCGCGCCCTCATGCGCGAGCCCACCAAGATCTCCTACAACGGCATGGACGTGTACGGCATGGCGCCCCCGTCCTCCGGCGGATCGACGGTCGGCGAGGCGCTCAACATCCTCGAATCCCTGCCGGAAGCAGGACTGCACGAATACCTGGAGGCGTCCAGGCTGGCCTTCGCCGACCGCGGCAAGTACGTCGGCGACATCCCCGGCGTGCCGCTGAAGGAGCTGCTGTCCGACGGCTTCGCCAAGGAGCGCGCCTGCCTGGTCGGCGACGCGGCCATGCCGCACCCGGCCGCGCCGGGCAGCCCGGACGGCTCCTACGAGCCCTGCGCCCAGCCCACCGGCAGCGCCACCCCGGTCGCGGACGAGGGCCCCGAGACCACCCACCTGGTCGTGGCGGACCGCTGGGGCAACGTGATCGCCTACAACCTGACCATCGAGTCCACCGGCGGCAACGGCATCGTGGTCCCCGGACGCGGCGTGCTGCTCAACAACGAGCTGACCGACTTCACCTTCGGCCCGGCCCCCGGCGACCCGAACCTGCCGGGGCCCGGCAAGCGGCCGCGCTCGTCGATGGCGCCGACGCTGGTGTTCGACGACGGCAGGCCGGTGCTGGCGGCCGGCTCGCCCGGCGGCTCGACCATCATCACGACCGTGCTGCAGATCCTGCTCAACCGGTACGAGCTCGGCATGAGCCTGCCCGACGCGCTGGCCGCGCCGCGGGCCACGCAGCGCAACACCGCACAGACGCAGGCCGAGCAGGCGTTCCTGGACAGGTACCGGGCCGAGCTGGAGGCCCGCGGGCACAGCTTCGCGCTCAACCCGGAGATCGGCGCCGCCACGGCGCTGGAGCTCCTCGGCCGGGGCCGCATCCAGGCCGTGGCCGAGCCGGTCAGGCGCGGCGGCGGCAGCGCGATGGTGGTCCGCCCCTAGAAGATGAGCTCGTACGCGCCGGGCTGCACTTTTCTGGTACGCGCCCAGTACTCGAAGGTGAAGCCCGGCCAGATCGTCCGGTTCACGCCGTGCTCGTCCAGATACCAGGACCGGCAGCCGCCGGCGTTCCACACCAGCGGGTCGAGCCGCGCGCGCAGCCGCCGGTTGAACGCCCGCTGCGTCTCGGGCCTGACCTCCAGGGCCCGGGCCCGGGCCCTGGAGAGCAGGCGCAGGCATTCGACGACGTAGTCGACCTGCGATTCGATCATGAACACGACCGAATTGTGCCCGAGCCCGGTGTTGGGGCCGAGCAGGAAGAACAGGTTGGGGAAACCGGCAGTGGTGATCCCGTAGTACGCCTCGACGCCGTCCTTCCAGGCGTCCTGGATCGTCAGCCCGCCCCGGCCGAGGATCCGCCGGTCGGCGAGCGCGTCCACCACCTTGAAGCCCGTGCCGTAGACGATCACATCGGTCTCGTGCTCGACGCCGGCGGCGTCCACGATCGAGTGCTCCCGGATTTCGGTGATCTCGTCGGTGACGAGCGTGACGTCGTCCCTGGTCAGGGTGGGGTAGTAGTCGCTCGAGATGATGACGCGCTTGCAGCCGATCAGGTAGCCGGGGGTGAGGGCGCGGCGCAGGCCCGGGTCGGGGACCTGTGCCTCCAGGTGCCTGAGCGCCAGCCTCTCGTGGGCCTTCATCAGGCTCGGGTGCACGGCGAAGCCGAGCGCCCTGCTCTCCAGGGCCCAGTAGATGGCGTAGCGGAGCATCCTGGCCGCGCCGGGCAGGCGCAGGAGCCGGCGCACGCGCGGGGAGAAGGCGAAGTCGGGCTTCGGGTGCAGCCACGGGGCCGTGCGCTGGAAGACGGTCACGTGGCCGGCCGCCGGGGCGATCTGGGGGACGAACTGGGCGGTGGAGGCGCCGGTGCCGATGACGGCGACGCGCTTGCCGGTCAGGTCGGCGGAGTGGTCCCACTCGGCGGAGTGGAAGGCGGGGCCGGCGAACGACTCGCGCCCCGCAATTTCCGGAAATTTCGGGATGTGGAGAGCGCCGATGGCGGAGACCACCGCGTTCGTGCGCAGGGTCTCGCCGTCGTCCGTGGTGACCGACCAGGCGTGGCGCTCGTCGTCGTACTCGAGGGCGGTGACGCTCTTGCCGTACCGGATGTGCGGAGTCACGCCGTACTTGTCCGCGCACGAGCGGAGGTAGTCCTGGATCTCCTCTCGTGGGGCGAACATCCGGGACCAGCCGGGGTTGAGCTCGAACGAGTAGGAGTACATGTGCGACGGCACGTCGCACGCGCAGCCGGGATAGGTGTTGTCGCGCCAGGTGCCGCCCAGTTCGGCGGCCTTCTCCAGAATGACGAAGTCGTGGTGCCCGGCTTCCTTCAGCTTGATGGCCATGCAGATCCCGGCGAAGCCGGAACCGACGATCACTAACCCTGGCTCAGCCACTGGGGCCCTCCTATTAGACGCTAGGTCCAATGTAAGATTGCAGCCGAGGCGGGTCCAGAGGCGAAGCGGTCGAACTCGGGAACGACGAAAACCCGCCACGGCGTCGCGGCGGGTCGTCCTGTTCCCGGGGGTCTACCTCAGGAGGAGGAAGGCGGCGACGCCGATGATCGCGATCGCCACGACGACCGCGATGATGGGCAGCAGGGGCGACTTCTTGGGCTTGGCCGTGGCCTCCTGCTCGCGCGCCTGCGCGAACGCACGGAAAGCCTGGGTGTTGCCCGCCGGGTCGATATGCTGGTCAGACATGGCCAGCAGCCTAGCGTGATCGGCTGCGGCATTTGTGTCATTTAGCGGGATCCGTGGGGACGGGCTGATTACGGGACCACCCCACCCGGCGGATAACTTTGAAGCATGCTCAGGACCCTGCTCTCTCCCCGCATCATGGGGTTGCACCTGCTCACGATCGGGGTCCTGATCGCGTTCATCCTGCTCGGACGCTGGCAGCTCGGCGTCTTCCAAGATTCGGGAAAGCCTCTGGCCGCCTCGGATCCCGGACCCGCCGCGGCCGCCACGCTCGCCCCGGTGGGCGCGCAGCTGAGCGGCGAGGCCGTGGGGCGCAGGGTCACGGCGGAGGGCGTCTACGAGGCCGGCCGCCAGCTGCTGGTCGCCGACCGGCGGGCCGACGTCGACGCCCCCGGCGGCAACGTCTCGCGGGACGACGGCTACTGGGTGCTCACGCCGCTCAAGCTCGACGACGGCACGCTGATGCCGGTGGTGCGGGGCTGGGTGGCCAGGAGCGACGACCCGGCGGTGGCGGCCGTGCCGCAGGGCAGGGTCACGGTGGCCGGGCGGCTGCGGCCCCAGCAGGGAACCGACAGCGTGCAGCGGCGCGCCGAGGGCCTGCCCGCCGGCCAGGTGCAGACGGTGTCCAGCGGCGAGCTGGTCAACCTGTGGGCCGGGCAGCGGATCCGCACCGGCTACGTGGTGGCGCAGCCGCCGTCCGGGTCGCTGACTCAGGTCAAGGTCGATCCACCGGTGGTGGGCGGCACGCTGACCTGGCGTAATCTGGCGTATGCCGCCAACTGGTGGATCTTTGCCGGATTCGCCGTGTTCATGTGGTTCCACTTCGTACGCGATGCCGTACGAACGGATCGGGATCGTGGCAAATCCCCTGAGATGGCTCTGGAAGGTTAATCGTGGAATCGGCTCTGAAGCCCTTCCGGGCGCTCGCCTACGTGGTCGGCGTCATGCTGCTCGTGCTCTGCGTCGCCATGGTGCTGCGTTACGGCTTCGGCAACCCGGCCATGTCGAAGATCACCGCGCCCATTCACGGCGGGTTCTACATGATCTATCTGATCGCGGTCATGAATCTGGGCATGAAGGCACGCTGGGCGTGGCCGTACATGCTCGGCGTCATGCTCGGAGGCACGGTGCCGTTCCTGTCGTTCTACGTCGAGCGCAGGGTGACCCAGCGCGTGCAGTCGGCGCTGGCCGCGGCGGAGGCCTGAGACCCGGCCCTTGAGGCCCCCGCCGCCGGAGCTCAGCGGCCGATGCCGCGCTTGCGGACCCTCCTGAGCCGCTCACGCTGCGACTGGTCGAGCATCAGATAACCGACCACCGGGGCGGCGACCACGCCGAGGATTACCAGCAGGGTGATCCATCCGGCCCCGAAGAAGATCAGCGAGAGCAGAACCGCGGCGCCTGCGCCAATGGCGTACTTCTGGACTGGCGACATCCTCAACTTCCTCCGAACGCGGAGCGCGCGCCCCGCCTCTCCCACATTGTGCGTCGTCAATCCAACGAGTGAGCCCCCGACTTGGTTCCTTTCGCGATGTATCTCAATTGTTGCGCGGGCGATCGAGGGCCGTCAGCTCCCGTCGGACCTGCTCCAGGGCGGGACGGTCGGCCGGATTGCCCGACAGCAGCCGGAACAGCAGAGGCGCCAGCGCGCCCGCCCGGCTCAGCGGCGCGCCCGGCGCGGGCGGCGTCCCCTCGACGGCGGCGAAGAGCGTGGCCCCGAGCGACCACAGATCGGCCTCCCGGCTCTGGACGCCCTCCGGAGCCGTGTACGCGGGCAGGGTCCCGGAACGCAGCGACGGGAGCAGCGTCGGCCGGCCGTTCGCGTCGATTAGAACGTTCCCAGGCTGGACCCCGCCATGGACGCCGGCCCCGCGCCGCAGCCGATCGATCACGGCCAGCCCGATCGCGGCCACCTCGGCGGGCGGAAGCGGCCCCAGCGACTCGATGAGCCGGTCCAGCGGCTGGTCCACGGCCAGCCGCTCGAGCGTCTCGCGGATCACCTCGACCGGCGGTGGTCCCGCGGGGTGCAGTATCGCCCTGACCAGCGACCTGAGCGGGTCCGGGCCCGCGGCGGGCACCTGCCCCGGCGGCCGGCCCTCGATCGCGAAGTGCAGCGTCGCCCCCAGCGACCACAGGTCGCCGGACGGCCACGTGCTGCGGCTCGGCAGCCCGAACCCGGTCAGCACGGCCCGGCCCGTCGTGGTGAGCAGCACGTTGCCGGGCTCGACGTTCCCGTGCACGAACGCCGCCGCGTGCGCGGTCGTCAGCGCCGACAGGACGCCGACGCCGGCCCTGGCCGCCTGCATGATGGGGAGCGGGCGCCGCGTGCGGATGGTCTGCTCCAGCGACGCCCCCGAGACGAACTCCATGACCAGCCACGGCGTGCCGTCCTCGACCACCACGTCGAGCACCCGCACGATCGAGGGGTGCCGCAGGGCCATGGCCCTGCGCGCCCGGTGCAGCGCGGAGTCGCGCAGCTCGGCGGGAAGCCGCAGCTCCCTGACCGCGACGTCACGATGATCGGACTCGTCGAAGGCCAGGCGTACGGATCCCGCGCCCAGGGGGTTGAGCAGCCGGTACCTACCGGCCAGCTTCCTGGTCTCTCCCATGTCGAGGTGCACGATAGCGCCCGTTCGCAGCCGTGGCCATCACGCCGGATCGCCGGCCAGCCAGGCCTCATGAGCGTCGTGCAACCTGCACCAGAGCTTGTCCTTCTCCTCGGCGCTGACGTCGTCGAGCGGCAGCAGGAACACGTCCGCCAGCGCCGCGTAGTAGTCACGCGCCGTGTTCAGGGTGACCGAGTGCGCGCCGGCGCCGATGCGGGACAGGACGAGCCCGCGCAGGCCGTCCACGCCCGAGGCGTCGCGCCGCTGAACCGTGGCGACCCGGACGAAGCCGGAGGTCGGCGACGTGGTCAGGTGCAGGTGCATGTCCGTGAACGCGGACATGTCCGTAGGGTCCGGGCCGAAGTCCATGCCCAGGAACGAGCCCTTCGGGTCGTGGTCGAGGCGCCAGCCGCCCGGCGCGATCTCCGACGGGCGCAGGACGTACTCGAAAGGTCCCTGCCGGTACGTGCTCGCGACCAGCGGGATCGGCTCGTGCGGCCCGTCGCCGAGCCCGAGGTCGACCAGCCACTCACCGCCCGGATTGTCGTCCGACGGGAGGCCGCGCACCGTGAGCACCAGGTGGTTGGCGGTGATGCCGGGCTCGACGCCGGGAGGCTGCACGCCGCCGACGTGCCGGGTCACGTCGTAGCCGAGTGCGGTGGCCAGCGCGGAGAACGCGCCGTTGAGGTGGAAGCAGTAGCCGCCGCGGCCCCCGATGATGCGCTCGGCCGACTCGAGGGGATCGACGGTGGTGGGGCGGCCCAGCCAGATGTTCAGGGCTTCGTACGAGACCTTCTCGATGTGGGCGACGTTCAGCGCCCGCAGGTTCTCCGCGCTGACCGGAGCGTTGAGCAGGTGGGGCAGGCCGATGCGGCGAAGGTATCCGGCTGTGTTCACCCGCCAAGTCTGCACCGGAAATGCACGATTAAGGAGGTGTCGTCTGCACAGGGCGCTTCTAGTCTTTCGTACGTGGCAGAGCAGCGACGGATCCTCGTGGTCGAGGACGACAAGACGATCGCGCTGGCCGTACGGAACAGGCTGGCCGCAGAGGGCTTCGACGTCAGAGTGGCGGGCGACGGGCAGGACGCACTGATCCAGTACGGCAAGGCGGAGCCCGACCTGGTGATCCTCGACCGGCTGCTGCCGGGCCTTGACGGGTTAGAGGTGTGCCGCCGGATGCAGGCGGCCCGGCCGGTGCCGGTGCTGATGCTGACCGCGCTCGGCGAGGAGACCGACGTGCTGGTCGGGCTCGGGGTGGGGGCCGACGACTACCTGGCCAAGCCGTTCAGCATGCGCGAGCTGGTGGCCCGGATCCACGCCCTGCTCCGCAGGGTGGAGCGGGCGGCCCAGCTCGCCGTCGAGGACACCGTGATCAGGGTGGGCGAGGTGGAGATCGACACCGCGGCCCGCAGGGTGTTCGTGCGAGGCGTGGAGGCGCAGCTCACCAGGACCGAGTTCGACCTGCTGCGCCGCCTGGCCGAGCGGCCCGGGCAGGTCTTCGAGCGCGACCGGCTGCTGTCCGACGTGTGGGGCTTCTCCGAGGCCGCCGCGACCAGGACCGTGGACAGCCACGTCCGGGCGCTGCGCCGCAAGCTGGGCTCCGACGTCGTACGCACGGTGCACGGCGTCGGCTACGCCCTGGTGCGGCGATGAGGCCGCTCGACTTCCTGGGCCGGATCAAGGTCAAGCTCGGCATCGTCATCGTGCTGGCCGTGGGCACCGCGTTCGTGGTGAACGAGGTCGGGCTCAACTCCGGGTTCTCCCGCGACGTACGCATCGCGGTCGCCGTCGTCCTGGCGCTGATCATGGTGCAGGTCCTGGCCATGGGGATGACCAAGCCGCTGCGCCAGATGGCCAGCGCCGCCCAGACCATCGCCAAGGGCCGATACACGCTGCGGGTCAACGCCACCTCGCGGGACGAGGTGGGGGAGCTGGCCAGGGCGTTCAACGCGATGGCGGCCGACCTCGGCGAGGTGGACAGGCAGCGGCGCGAGCTCGTCGCGAACGTCAGCCACGAGCTGCGTACCCCCATCACCGGCCTGCGCGCCGTCCTGGAGAACGTCGTGGACGGGGTCTCCGCGCCCGACCCCGTCACCATGCGGACCGCGCTCGCCCAGACCGAGCGGCTCGGCCGCCTCGTGGCCCAGCTGCTCGACCTGTCGCGGCTCGACTCGGGCGTGCGGCTCATCGAGTCCGAGGCCATCGAGCTGGCGCCACTGATCGAGCAGGCGGTGCTCGAGGCCGCGCTGGCCCGCGAGGACGTGGTCATCCGGCCGGACGTACCGGGCGATTTGGTAGTGCGCGCCGACCCCGACCTGCTCGCGCAGGTCCTGGCGAACCTCCTCGACAACGCGGTACGGCACAGCCCTCCGGACGGGGTGGTGACCGTGACCGGCGCGGCGGAAGGGGACGGGGTGCGGGTGGTCGTCGCCGACCTCGGGCCGGGGATCCCGGTCTCGGCCAGGGGGCGCGTGTTCGAGCGCTTCTCCCGGCTGGACGCGGGGCTGTCTCTTATACAATCT
>NZ_VCJS01000165.1 GCF_005893125.1 Nonomuraea basaltis
TGGCGGGGGTGGCGCGGCCCACGCCGAAACGTGCGGCCAGCTCCTTGACCTGCGACGTGACGCGTTCCTGGTACGACTTCGGCGCGTAGGCGCCCCGGCCGTACAGCTCCAGGTAGCGCGGCACCAGCCGGGGATGCTCGCGCGACAGCCAGTCCAGCCACCACTCGCGCGCCCCCGGCCGCAGGTGCAGCACGATCGGGGCGATGTGGGTGGCGCCGGAGTCGGCGATCTCCTTGACGGTGCGTTCGAGGTGGCCGGGGGAGTCGGTGAGGTACGGCAGGATCGGCGCCATCAGCACCCCGCACGCGATGCCGTTGTCGTTGAGCGTGGCGCAGGCCTCCAGCCGCCGCCGCGGGTTGGGCGTGCCCGCCTCGACGGCCCGCCACATCCCGGGATCGACGAACCCGACCGACACGTTGGCGCTCACCTCGGTCACCTCCGCCGCCTCCGTGAGCAGGTCGAGGTCGCGCAGGATCAGCGTGCCCTTGGTGAGGATCGAGAACGGGTTGGCGGCGTCGCGCAGCGCGCCCAGGATGCCGCGCATCAACAGGTAGCGGCCCTCCGCGCGCTGGTAACAGTCGACGTTGGTGCCCATGGCCACGTGGTGGCCGCCCCAGCGGGGCGAGGCCAGCTCCTTGCGGGCCAGCTCGGCCGCGTTGACCTTGACCACGATCTTGGAATCGAAGTCCGCTCCGGCATCCAAGTCCAGATACTCATGCGTTTTTCGGGCAAAACAGTAAATACAGCGATGACTACAGCCCCGGTATGGATTGATCGTGTACTCGAACGGCAGCCGGCTGGCGGCCGGCACGCGGTTGATGATGGACCGGGCCCGGATCTCGTAGAAGGTCATCCCCTTGAACTCGGGGGTGTCGAACGTACGGGTGACCGCGCCGCGGGCGAACAGCGGCGCGGCCGGATCGTCCGGACCGGGGCCGGTCAGACGCAGGTTGTCCCAGCGCATCCCATGATTAGAACAAAAGTTCGAGCTTGATCGCAAACCGAAAAGAGAGTGCAATTACCTGGTCAGCCTGAGGCTAATGATCTTCATGGTTGGGCAGAAAGACGCCACAGAGCTTGCGTTCCGGAGGTGCATCTATGGCCTGGTCGCAGGACGAGGAGCGGATGCTGGCCCAGATCGAGCAGCACCTCGTTGACGACGACCCGCGACTCGTCGCACGGCTCGAGTCGTTCAACGAGCGAGTCCGTCGCAGCGAGGCGAGGTCGAAGGACCAGTCCGGCGGCCGGCGCCGGCCGCGCCGCTCGACGGTCATCATCCTGATCAGCTGGCTGCTCATCGCCACGCTGATCGCCACTCTCCTGATCATGGTTCTCCGTCACGAGGCCGCCGCCCTGGCCTTGGCGGCCGCCTTCTGAGCGTCACGCCGCGCTCCAGGCGCGCCGGACGACCTCGTAGCCGATCACAGTGATCCCCTCCTGCCGCAGCAGCTCCCGGGCCTGCGGCGAGGTGAGGAACGCGTAGTCGCTCCGGCGTACCCGCCATCCGTGCGGATCGACCGACCGCGACTCCTCCGCTCCCAGCCCGGGATGCACGGCCCACTCGCTCAGGCCCGGCGGCAGCTCGCGCAGCAGCCGGGCGTACGCGGCCGCCTTGCCGTCCAGGTCCAGCGCGAAGCTGTCCAGGAAGCCGTGGTCGACGACCGGCAGGCCGCGCTCGCGCAGCAGCCGGCGCGAGCGGTCCTGCCAGGCCCGCACCGCGAGGCCGTGCTCGCCGGCCAGCGCCATGGTCAGCTCGAACACGTCGGCGCGCCCGCCGTCGGCCAGGCAGTGCCAGTCCAGATGCGTCGGTGCCAGCCCCGCGTCGAGCACGGCGTTGATCTGCGCGCGGAACTCGATCTCCACCTGGTCGATCCGGGCCCGGTCGAGCAGCTCCGGGATGCGGTCGTACGTGAACAGCCCGCCCGTCTCGTCGAGCAGCGAGGCCACCCTGTCCCTGTCCGCCAGCGGCCCCCATGGGCGCCCGGGCAGCTCGCACACCAGCGTCAGATGGATGCCGAAAGGGATCTCCGGCCGCTCGCGCAGCAGGCCCATGGCGTGGCCCGCGGCCGGGCACGGCGTCATCAGGCTGCACGAGGCGGCGATCCCGTCCTCGATCGAGCGGACGACGGCCTCGTTGACGTCGCGGTACATGCCGAAGTCGTCGGTGTTCACGATCAACAGTCGAGCGTCGTGCGGAAATCCCAGCAACTCGGGAGACGTTCGTGCAGGCATGCCCTCAGCCTGATCGCCGTGAAGGGGGTCCACAACCGGATTTCTAGTGCAGGCCCCGCTTGCCTGGCGCCCAGAACGGCTTGACCTTGATCGACGTACGCGGCCAGTTGCGCTCCCGTACCAGATTCGTACAGGTGCGCCCGCAGCTCCAGCGCCCGCCGGTCGGGGGCGAGGTCCCAGATCGTGTACGTGCGCAGCGTGTCCGCGGGGCGCAGGATCCCGGACACCGACAGGGGGTCGTTGATCTGCACCCTGATGTGCTGCCCCGGCCGGTACGGGAAGGCGATCGGCACGCCGGTCTCCAGGCGGATCCGGCGCATCGCCGGCGTGACGAGCTCGGCCTCGGTGACCTTCGCCTCCATGGCGTACTTGGTGAAGGCGGCCGCGAGGGGATTGCGCATGCCAGGATCCTTTATGGCCGTAAGTTTGCTTAGAGTCGTTAAGGAAACATAGATGCCCTAGGATATCAACGTTGTACGGGCACGCGGAGGAGGAAGCCGACGATGGTCGCGCAGGGCGCCGGCAGGCGCGAGAGGGTCCGGCAGGCGACGCTGGCGGAGATCCGCGCGACAGCGCGCCGGCTGCTGATCGAGCATGGCCCGGCGGCCGTGACGATCAACGCCGTGGCCAGGGATATGGGGATGAGCGGGCCGGCGCTCTACCACTACTTCGCCGGCCACGAGGAGCTGGTCGGGGCGGTGACCGCGGACTTCTTCCGCGAGCTGACCGAGGTCCTGGAGGCGGCGCGGGACGCGTACCCGCCGCAAGAGCACGGGCGCCGGCTGCTGGCCACGTGCCGGGCGATGCGGATGTGGGCGATCACGCACCGGGCGGAGTTCGGGTGGGTGTTCGCCAGCCCGATCACGAGCGAGCGGCGGCCGGACTCGCCGCGTGAGCTGGCGGGGCGCGACTTCGAGCAGGTCTTCCTCGAGGAGATCGCCGCGCTGTGGGACAGCCGGCCGTTCCCCGTGCCCGCGGAGCTGGATCCGTCGATCAGGGAGCAGTTGCGGGCGTACGCGGCCTCGACCGGGGTGGGGCTCCCGCTCGAGGCCGTGCACGTGTTCCTGTCGTGCTGGATCAGGTTGTACGGGCTGCTCTGCATGGAGGTGCTCAACCAGCTCGACTTCGCCTACTCGGACCTGGAGCCGGTGTTCGAGGAGTGCCTGCGCGAGCTCGCGCCCATGCTCGGGCTCGACTACGAGGCCGCGAGCCGCTGAGTCACGCCGTGCGGACGGTGGCCTCGTGGCGTACCGGGAAGTTGACCGACGAGGCGATGAAGCACGCCTTGTGGGCACCGGCGTGCAGCTCGGCGGCGGCGTCGGCCATCTCGGGCGACGCCACGGTGACCTCCGGGCGCAGGACGACCTCGGTGAAGTGGCCGCCGTCCGAGGTCTCGGCCATGGTGCCGACGGCGCGGTCGACGTACTCGGTGACCACGACGCCCGCCATGGAGCACAGGTACAGATACGACAGCATGTGGCACTGCGACAGCGAGCCGACCAGCAGCTGCTCCGGGTTCCAGCGCGACGGGTCGCCGCGGAAGGCCGGGTCGGAGCTGCCCTGGATGGCCGGCGGGCCGTCGGCGGACAGCTCGTGGTCGCGGCCGTAGTCGCGGTAGCCGCTGGTGCCGGTGCCCTTGTTCCCGGTCCAGGTCACGACGGTCGGGTAGGTGTGCTGGCGCGTCATGGGCGTCATCCCTTGCCATAGTGTGCGGTCGTACGGGTGTCGAGGACGTGGGCGCGGGCGATGGCGGCGGCCTCTTCCGCGCGGCCCTCGATGATCGCGGCCAGCAGCTCTTCGTGCTGGCCGGACACGTGCGCGGGCCGGGCCGGCGGCGCCAGCGAGCGCAGCGTGGAGACCTGGATCTGGTCCCAGATCCGCTCCAGCGCGTGCAGCGCCATCGCGTTGCCCGCCAGCTCCGCGATCGTCCGGTGGAAGCGCCGGTTGAGCCGCACCGCGTCGGAGAGGCGCCCCTCGGCCGTGGCGGTCGCGGTCTCCGTCGCGACGTCGCGGAGCGCGTGCAGATCCGCGGGGGCGATGCGGCCCTCGCGCTGCCGGGCGGCGGCCAGCTCGGCGGTGAGCGCCTCCAGCGCCGCCCGCACCTGGTAGGCCTCGTCCAGGTCGCCCTCCGCCAATGCCACCACGACCACGCCGCGCCCGGAGGGGCGGACGAGCCCGTCGGCGGCCAGCGCGCGCAGCGCCTCTCGCACGGGGGTGCGGCTCATCTCCAGGGTCGCCGCGGCCTCCATCTCGGTGAGCCGCGCGCCCGGCGGGTAGCTGCCGTCGAGGATGAGCTCCCGCAACCGGCTGCACGCCACGTCCGTCTGCATGCGAACGACCTTAGCGCTTTGCATGCATTGCATGCAAAGCGGAAACTCCGCGACACACATCCCGGGAGCCGTTGCGGCGGATCGGCGATTGCGTCCGTATATTCGCTGACATATACTCGCAGACGAATACCCGTTAGCGAGGTGATGAGGGATGGCGAAGCGGCGTCCGGTCGGAAACCTGCTGGCGCTGGCGGTGCTGACCGTGGTCGTCCAGCGTCCGATGCACCCTTACGAGATGGCCTCGGTCCTGCGGGCGCGCGGCAAGGACCAGGACATGCGGATCAAGTGGGGATCCCTCTACACCGTCGTACGCAACCTGGAGAAACACGGCCTGCTGGAGGCCGTGGAAAGCAGCCGGCAGGGCGCCCGCCCCGAGCGGACCGTCTACCGCATCACCGACGCCGGTCGCGCGGAGGCCGACGACTGGACCCGCGAGCTGCTGTCCACCCCGCGATCCGAGCCCTCGGCTTTCGAGGCCGGTCTGTCGGTGATGGGCGGGCTCGGCCCCGGCGAGGTGGTGCCGCTGCTGCGGCACCGCCTGGAGCTGCTGGAGCAGCGGATCGAGGCCGACCGGCAGGCCCTGGAGCGGGAGCGGGGCGAGCTGCCCAGGCTGTTCCTCGTCGAGTCCGAGTACGCGCTGGCGATGCGGGAGGCGGAGGCGGGCTGGGTCCGCTCGCTACTGGCGGAGCTGGCCGGCGGCACGTTCCCCGGCCTGGAGGAGTGGCGGGCCTATCGCGAGACCGGCCGGCTCCCCCCCGGCGTGGCCGGCATCGCGGAAAGGGGCCGCACGACCGAATGAAAGACCCGGCGGCGGTGCTGGCACACCGCCGCCGGGTGACCTCGTACCGACAGACCCGCGGAGCGGACCTCGGCCACGAGATGGCACTGGCAACAATAGCCGGGCTCCCCTCCGCAGGCCGAACCATGGGGAGCAACCATGATCACTCTTGACACCGTGACGTCGAAGGACGGCACCACGATCGCCTGCCACCGGCTCGGGGACGGCCCCGGGCTGGTGCTCCTGCACGGGACCGTACAGAGCGGGCACAGCAACATCGAGCTGGCCCAGGCCCTCGCCGGCGACTTCACCTGCTACGTGCCCGACCGCAGAGGCCGGGGCCGCAGCGGCCCGTACGGACCCGGCTACGGCCTCCAGCGCGAGATCGAGGACCTCGACGCGCTGCTCACGGCGACCGGCGCGGACCACGTCGCCGGCGTCAGCTCGGGCGCGATCATCGCCCTGCGGACCGCGCTCGACCGGCCCGCGCTGCGCAAGGTCGTCGCCTTCGAGCCACCGCTGGACGTCGACGGCTCCAACCCGACCGGCTGGCTGCCCCGCTTCGACCGGGAGATCGCCGCGGGCCGCATCCCGGCGGCGCTGGTCACCGGCATGCGGGCCACCCGCATGGGGCCGCCGATCTTCAACGTGATGCCGCGCGCGCTGCTGGAGCTGCTCACGGCCATGATGCTGAAAAATCAGGACAAGGCTGCTGGTGACGGGGAGCCGACGTTCCGGGAGCTGGCGCCGACGCTGCACTATGACGCCCAGCTGGTCGCCGAGACCGCCGGCGACCTGGACGTCTACAGGTCCGTGGGCGCCGAGGTGCTGCTGCTCGGGGGCACGAAGAGCCCGGTGTACCTGAGGTCGGCGCTCACCGCCCTGCAGAGCGTGCTGCCGCGGGCGCGGCGCGTGGACATGGAGGGCCTCGGCCACAGCGCCACCTCGAACGCCGCCATGCGGGGCCGCCCCGAGCGGGTGGCGGACGAGATCCGCCGCTTCCTCAGGTGAGACCGTTCACAGGCCCTTGAGGAAGTCCGCCGCCACGGGGGCGGCCACCTTGCCGCCCCCGCCGCCGCCCTCCACGACCACCGCGAACGCCACATCGCCCTTGAACCCGATGAACCAGGCGTGGCTGTCGAGCTTCTCGCCGGTGCCGTATTCGGCCGTGCCGGTCTTGCCGCGCGTGCCGGCCGGCAGCCCCGCCGACTTGGCGGTGCCCTTGGTCACCACGGCCGCCATCATGGCGTGCAGAGGCTCCTTGACGCCGTCGGGCAGCTTCCGCTCGGCGGCCTTCTGCTCCAGCGACGGCACCAGCGTCGGCGGACGCCAGGTGCCGTCGGCGATCGCGGCGGCCACCGACGCCATCGACAGCGGGCTGGTGGTGATCCTGGCCTGCCCGAACGCCTCCGCCGCCAGCTCGGCGTCCGACTCGGCCCGGGGGAAACTGGCTTTGGTGGCCGGCACCCCGATGGTGAGCGGCTGATTGAAGCCCACGCTCTCGGCCGTCTCGAGCAGTTTGTCCGCGCCCAGCTTCGACTTGGCCAGCGGCGCGAACGTGGTGTTGCACGAGTGGGCGAACGAGTCCAGGAACGACAGCGACCCGAACGCCTCCTTGTCCGAGTTGCGGATCTTCAGGCCGCCGACGGTGGCGTACATCGGGCACGTGACCTGGTCCTGCGGCGACACCCCCGCCGCGAGCAGCCCGATCGCGGTGACGGCCTTGAACGTCGAGCCCGGCGGGTAGCGGCCGTCCAGCGCCCGGTTGAACCCGCCCTGGTTGTTGACCACGGACAGGATCTCGCCCGTCGACGGCTTGATCGCCACCATCGAGGTCGGCTTCTTCATGTCCTTGACCGCCCCCACCGCGGCGGCCTGCACGCGCGGGTCGAGCGAGGTCTGCACGGGCTCGCCGTCGGTGCCCTCGATGGTCTTCAGCGTCTTGCCGCCGAGCTGGATCTCGGTGGCCGGGGTGCCCGCCAGCCGCTTCTGGTACGTCTCCTGCAGCCCGCCGCGCCCGACCGCCTGCCCGACCTTGTAGGCGGGGCCGAGCTTGGCCACGTCCTTCTTGGCCGCCTTGTCCAGGAAGCCGACGAGCTGCTGCACGGACCCGCCGGCCGTGCCGTCGTCGATGCGGTCGCCGTCGGCGTCGGTGATCTCGGCCCGGTCCGGCCAGCGCGTCTTGACCCCGAACGTCGCCCCCGCCGTCATCGACGGGTGCAGCGTCTTGGGCGTCCAGTCCACCTTCCAGGTGCGGTCGGCCACCACGAGGTCGAGCTGGCCCTCGTAGGACCACTCGCCGATGTTCTTCAAGGTCAGGGTCGCGGTGTAGGGGACGCGCGCCCGGTCGTCGCCCTCGGCGACCTTGCCCAGCCGGATCGAGGTGCCCTCGACCGCGAGTGCGCTGCGCTGCTGGTCGTACGCGCCGAGCTGCTGAGGTCTGGCCAGTTCTTTGGCCATGGCGGACTGGTCGCCGGCCTGCCAGGCGGCGGTGAAGCGCTGCGCGGCCTCCGCCGGCGTGCCCCTGGTGTGCAGCACGTAATAGGCCCCACCGGCCGCGGCGCCTACCGCGAGCACGGTGGCGCCGGACACGATCGCGATCGTACGGCCCCGCGCCACTGATCAGCCCCCTGGTCCTCGACGACAGGTGTCAGAGCCTAGGCCACGCCGTTGGATGCCTTGACGCTGGAAGCATAAACCGGGACGTACTCCTGCCCGGACAGCTTCTGGACAGCGGCCATGATCTCGTCGGTGACGCGGCGCCGGTCGCGGGCCTTGGTGTGGTCGCCCTCGAAGTGCATGGGCTCCCCGATGGCGATGCCGATCTTCGCCGGCCTCGGCACCTTGGCGCCGACGGGAAGCACCTTCTCGGTGCCCGTGAGCGCCACCGGCAGCACCGGCGCGCCCGTCTTGAGCGTCAGCCACGCCACCCCGATCTTGCCGCGGTAGAGGCGGCCGTCGGGGGAGCGGGTGCCCTCGGGGTGGATGCCGAACAGCTCGCCCCGCTCCAGCAGCGCGGCGGCCTCGTCGAGCATGGCCTGGGCGGCGTGGGCGCTCTCGCGGTCGATCGGCAGGCTGCCTCCCAGCCGCATGAAGAAGCCGGAGACCGGGTTGCCGGAGAAGTACTCGTTCTTGGCGGTGAACGTCACGTGCCGCGGCAGCAGCGCGGGCAGCAGGAAGGAGTCCAGCACCGAGAGGTGGTTGGCGGCCAGGATCGCGGGGCCGCTCCTCGGCACGTGCGCGGCGCCGGAGATGTGCGGCCGGCACATCGCCTGGGCGAGCGGCGCGGCGGCGAACTTGACCACTTCGTAAAGCAACAGGCTCTCCTGGATCATCGGCGGTCGGCCACCCCACCATAAAGCAGGCGCCCCGCGGGTGAGCGGGGCGCCTGTGACAAGCGTTAAGGCCGATGTGGTGGTCGCCTCCTCGGCGAGATGCACAACACGGCTCCAGCCGAACGGTATTCCGTGAAGGCGGTAATTTGCGGCCCGGGGGACACAGCCACATCGGCAATCTTGAGTTAAGCACACGGTCCGGCCTTGGAGGTAATCGTGCCCTCCGCCTTAACCGTGCGTGACCTTGGCGCCGGCGTCCACGACCGCGCCGGCAAGGACCGGCGGCTCCGTACGCGATCAAGAACCCGAATCACTACTTCGTCTGCGCGACGGAACCGGGGCACACGCTCACCACCCAAGGCAGCCAGGTGACGCACTTGAACGACAAGCCGAGCAGCGGGACCAGATGGAGGTCGAGTCACCCTGCTCACAAAGCGACCGTGGTCTTTTCCAGGATGCCGGCCAGGCGCGTGTAGTCGACGTCCTGCCCTTCTTCGATGTCGACGGCCTTGCGTTCCCCTTTGCCCAGTGCCCGGATGAAGCCCTTGACCACAGGGATGTCCGTGGCGTTGAACACCATGAATGACACCTTGCCCCGGGAGACCGCTATGACGGCCGCGAAGTGACCGTTCTTGAGGAAGTGCGGCTTGCCGTATTGCAGCCGCTCCTCGACCGTGGGAACGGTCTCGTGGACCATTGCGCGCAGCTTCTCGCAGACGCCGATCTGCCACGGCGCGGTGTTGTTGATGTACTGGGTGACGTCGTCGTTCATGCCGTTCTCCAAATGTCGCTTCCGCAGGTTGCTTTGCGCAGGTCCCTCTTGGGGAGGCATCGCGTTCACGCTCGTCCCAGCCCGCGGCATCGGCCCGCGGGTAAAGGTCTTTGCCTCCCCGGCACCTGTTGTGTCAGTCGACGAGGGCTCCGCAGGAGATGTTCACCTGCGTGGAGGTGATGCTCCTGGCGTGTTCCGACGCCAAGAACGCGGCGACTCGGCCGACATCGTCCAGGGTCGCGGCTCGCTTGAGAAGCGTCGCATCCACCATCTTCTGCTTGTAGGGCGCTGTCTCGGGAAGGTCGGGCAGGGAATCGGGGATCCCACCGGTACGCATCGAGACCACGCGTACGGAGTGCGGGCCGAGCTCGCAGGCCCACTGGCGGCGCATGGCCTCGATCAGGTCGCAGCCGACCTGTACGGTTCCCAGGCCGGGCGAGGAGTTGGCCGGGTCTGAGCCGCCGAAGTGCAAGATGACTCCCGAGCCCTGCTTGACCATGTGCCGTGCGGCGGCCTGGGCGGTCAGCAGAAACGAGCGCGCCACCTTGTCCATCGCGCGGCCGAAGTCGGCGACGGGCATGTCGAGCAGCGGAACGAACAGCGCGTCCTGGGAGATGACGTTGACCGAGACATCGATGCTGCCGGTCTGTGCCGCGATGGAGTCGACCCAGCCGTTGACGGCGCTCTCGTCCAGGGCGTCCACGATCGCCGTCTCGGCCAGGCCGCCCTGGCGGCGGATGTCCGCGGCGACGGTGTCGAGCTTGCCGGGAGTGCGGCCGGCGAGGAAGACTCGCGCTCCCTCGGCGGCGAAGCCCCGCGCCATCGCGCCGCCGATGGCGCCGCCGCCCCCATAGACCACCGCGGTCTTGTTCTCCAGAAGCATGTTCGTCTCCGTTCGTCGGTTCGATGGCTCGAATCTAGGGACGGCACGGCAGGTCGGGCATCGGTCCCACGACTGCTCTGACAGATCCGCTGATCAGGACGGGCGGCGACGGGAACGGCATACCGCAGGCCGGTCCGCGGCGGGTGCCGGCCATGGTGACGAGTAAGTAGCTCGACTGATACGGCTCACAGCTCGAGCTGGGCGAGCTCCATCCTGCGGGTCACGCCGATCTTCGGATAAGCCCGGTAGAGGTGATGTCCCACAGTGCGCGGGCTGAGGTACAGGCGCGCCGCGATCTCCCGGTTGCTATACCCGGCTGCGGCCAGTCGCACGACCTGGAGCTCCTGTGGGGTCAGCCGCTGGAGCGGGTCGTCGGCCTGGGCATGGGCCACGGGCCTGTCGCCGAGGACCGTCAGTTCGGTGCGGGCACGCTCGGCCCAGCGTGCCGCGCCGAGCCTGGCGAAGGTGTCCTCTGCTTGCGCCAGAGCGGCGCGGGCCTCCGAGCGGCGGCGCTGGCGGCGCAGCCATCCGCCGTAGGCGAGACTGGTCCGCGCGAGTTCGTACGGCCGGTCGGGGATGAGCCGCAGCGCGGCGCGGTAGTGACGTTCGGCCTGGTCACCGTCGGTGAGTAGGGCCTGGCAGCGCAACTCCAGAGCCTTGCCGACGTCATTGTGCCCGGCCCACGCCGCCAAGGCCGGCAGGTGTCGTCGGGCCAGGTCGGCGCGTCCGGTGCGGATGGCGGCTTCGACGTGATCCGGTACGGCCCTGATGAGCAGATCGTGCCGGGCAGGGCCCCCGCATGCTTCCTCGAACCCGTCGAGCGCCTGCTCGAAACGTCCCTCGGAGATCGAGCAGTCCCACGCCCCACGAGGCGAGGGCCGCGTTGGTGGGGTGCAGGGCAGCGTGTTCACGCACCTCGCCGGCCAACGCACGGCACTCGGCGGCGTCGCCGATGACGGCGGCCAGCCAGGCCGCGATGGCCTTCAGTACGGTCACCTGCATGTCCATGCCGATGTCGGACGCCAGCGAGATGCCTTGAGCGAGGTCGGCCTGAGCGCCGCGGAAGTCGCCCCGCAGCAGCCGGCCGATGGCCAGCGGCTCCAGTACGTACGGAAGCCAGCCGAGCGATCCGTCCGCTCTGACATCGGCCGCCAGCGACTCCAGCACGTCCGTCGCCGCCACGTCGTCGGCGGTCAGCAGCCCCATGAATCCGGCGATCACCCGCTCAACGAAGTCCTGGACGGTTCCGGTCCGGACGGCCTCGACCAGCGCGCGCATGGGCACGACCGCCGCGCCGAAATCGCCGTCGGCGTGCCTGCCGTACCCGATCAGGGCCGCCACCACGGGCGTCAGCGCCGCGCCCGAGGGCAGCCGGACGGTCTCCAACTGGGCGACGGCTTCTTTGACGAGATCGTGGGCGCATGCGTCACGGGCCGCCCACACGGCCTCGGTCAGCATGGACACCGCCCGCTCCGGATGGCTGCCGATGATCAGCATGGCGCCCTCCAACGCCAGGGCTGCGTCGGCGGCCGGTGAGGTGCTTTCGTAGGCCACCTGCGCACGCACGTAGGTGGCCTCGGCGACAACAGCGGCCCTGCCGGTCAGCGCAGCGGCCTCGGTCTCGATGCCGGCCCCCCGTAACACCCCCATCCCGTCCGCGACCGACGCCAGATCCTCGAGCAGGGCCGACTTGCCGACCCCCGCCTCACCCCGCACGACCAACGCCCCGCTCCGCCCTTCGCGGGCCTCCGCAAGCAGCACCCCCAAACGGCCGCGCTCAAGGCGGCGTCCCATCAGCATGACGGCACAGTAGCGCCCACGCCAAAGTGGCACATAAACGGGCGACTCCCCATCAACCACTCCCATGAACTCGCCCCCGCCTTCCTTCGCGGCTGGGCCGGGTACTTCAAGTCGGCAATACCCTGGCATCCCCACCACCTGCACGGGCATCCCCGAGGGTGCCTGCTCTGACCACCGCGTCGTGATCGGCACGGTGCCGGTCCTGATCGGCTGACCCTCCACCCGTAGCCGGCCCGGCTTCCACTACGGAAGCCGGGCCGGCCCGACACGCGAAGCGCCCTGTCAGAAGTACAGTGCCCAGCCGGAGCCGATCGTGGCGCCCGGGCCGAACTGGTTGCCGCCCTTGCCGTTCCAGATGGTCAGCGCCTTGGTCTCGCTGTGCAGGGCGCCTATGTCGGCCTTGCCGTCCTTGTTGACGTCGCCCAGCGCCATCAGCGTGCTCTCGTACGGTTTCCAGCCGGGCCCTAGCTCGATGGCACCAGTGAAGCTGTTGGCGCCCTTGCCGTTCCAGACATGCAGCGTGCCGGTGTCCTTCTTGACCGCCGCCAGGTCGCTGATCCCGTCGCCGTTGAAGTCGCCGGCGATCGGCCGGGTGAAGGCCGTCCAGCCGGAGTCGATCGCGGTGGCCGGGCCGAACTGGTTGCCGCCTTCGCCGTTCCAGACGGTCAGCGTTCCGGTGGCGGCCGAGAAGAGGTCACCTACGCCGTCGGCGTCGAAGTCCGGCGTGGCCGACGCACCCATTCCGGCGTACTCCGGGTTCTGCGCGTGGGTGAGGGTCTCCCAGCCCAGGAAGTGCGACACCCCGGCGGGGCGGCTCTTCTCGACCCACTGCTTGGCATAGGGCATGTCGTCGTAGCCGAGACGGTGGTGCAGCGCGTTGAAGCCGACCTCGAAGTGCTCCCCGAGATCCTTGGTGACCTTTCCGCCGCACAGCCACGACGGCACCGTCCCGCCCAGTTGCAGGCGGGCGTGGAGGTTCATCGCGAAGCGCAGCCGGTGCTTGGCCTTGGCATACAGGTTCACGCCTTGGTGGCCGGCCGTCTCCGCGACGTGGGAGATGGCCGCGATGCCCCATCCGGTGTGCCAGAAGTCGCGGCAGGTCTCCTGGGTCAGGCCGTCCACGAATGTGGTCTGCCCCTTCCAGTATTTGATGATCTCTTCTTTGGTGTTGTACGTGCTGTTCGGTGGCGCCTTGGGCAGCGAGCCGTCGGTCTTGAGGTAGATGTAGGCGGGCAGCCGGCCGCGCCAGGTCGTGACCGCCCGGTCGAAGGAGGCACGGTCGTCCAGGTGCACGGCGATGCCGATGGCGGCATCGGTCATGATCAGTTCCCAGTTGCCGTTGTTGTTGGGCCTTCCGGCGATCAGGGTCGGGAGATACACGGTGCGCAGCTTGCCGGCGAACCGGCCGGCCTGAGCCCACCCGGTGTAGGTGTGCTTGATGAGCTCGGCGGCGCGGGAGAAGTTGGCGCCCGCCCAGCCGGTCTGCAGCGGCGCGTTGTCCCCGGTGTGTTTGCTGATCACGGCTGACCAGGCGTCCATGATCTGGATCGCCTTGACGGCGTAGCGGGAATCCTTGGTCAGGTACCACCGCAGGGCGTGCGTGTAGGCCGCCATGGCGTCCTTGCGTTCGTCCGAGCAGCCGTGGTCGGGGTTCGACACCGGGCCGCACTCCACGACGGCGCGGGGCTTGGCCGTGTAGGACAGCGAGGCGTACGAACTCTTTTGCAGGTCGTTCCAGGCGGACTTCCACGGCTCGTTGCCGAGGTTGGCTCTGACGAAGTCGAGCTGAGCGCGGCTGACCAGGACGCCAGGATGCTTGAACACGGCAGCCTGCGCAGGTTGTGGCACAGCTAACGCGGCGGCCACGAGCATGGTGACCGCAAGAGGACGAGCGAGACGTACGGGTTTCCTTCCGAGGCGGGGGACGCCCATTCCGCCAGCCGCCGACTCAGCTGTCAAGGCGGTAGGGCCGTGGACAGGCGCTCGCTATACCCGCCGCATACCGTACCCACGGCCGGGTCAGGATTTCGCCGCTGGGACGGCCGCGCGGCGGTACCCGGAATGGCCACGAGAAGTGGCTGCCCGCCCCGTGGGAGTCGGCCGCCGGCGAACTGGCTGGGCCGCGACGCCGCCGAACTGACCGCGCCGGCCGACCATCTGACCGCGCACGGCCTGGTGCTGGAGATGCTCGCCGGGCCACTGCCCGGCCTGTATGACCCGAGCGGGCCGGGCCGGCTTCGGTGGTGTTGGCCAGGACGGGTCGGATTCGGGTCTAGGCGCGGAAGGCCTTCCGAAGGAGTTCGCCGAACTCGGCGGGGTGCGTGGTCAGGCCGGTGTGCCCGCCTGGATAGTGCTGGAGTTCCGTGCCGAGACGCTCGGCCAGGAGAGCCGCAGGACGGTAGGGCAGCTCGCCACGTGAGTCCTGGCCGCAGGCGAGCACGAGCCGGTCCGACAGTGTCTCCAGCCGGTGGATGTCCGGGGCGTAGGGCATGAAGCTGGGCACGATGCGCCCGACGAAGTACGGCAGGTTGGCCATTGTCCGCTCGGCCCGCGCCGCTGCTTGCGGCGGAAGCTTGAGCTCGGCCTTCGGCTCGGTGGTGTCGCCGTCCTTCTTCAGCCCCGCGGCGAACACGGCCATCGCCGGCATGAGCCCCTGAGTGTGAAGCGTTTCCTGCACGCGCGCGATGAGCGTGCGATGTTCGGCGGCGTCCGGCAGGACCTCCACCATTGGCGGCTCGTGCGCCACGACGCGTTCGATGCGTTCGGGATGGGCGGTGAGCAGGTGCAGGGCGGTGATCGCGCCCGAGCTGGCGCCGAACACCCGGGCGGGCTCACCGGGAGACAGCAGTTCCAGCATTCGGAACGCGTCGTCGGCGTGCTCGGCCACGTGCTGCTCGGCCTCGGGGTCGTCCAGCGTGCTTCGGGACATGCCGCGCGGGTCGTAGGTCGCGACCGTGTATTCGGCGGCCAGGTCGTCGGCGATGCCGTCGTAGGAGGCCGCGTCGCCCGCCCCTCCGGGGATCAGCAGCAGGAGCGGGCCCTGGCCGCGCACTTCGTAGTGCAGGGTCGCGCCGTTCACACGCAGGCTGCCGATGGTCGGGTCGGTCATGAGGAGTCTCCTTCTCGGGACGAGGGCCAGTGCTCCAGGAGGGTGTGCAGGGCGTCGAGGGCGCGGACCCAGGAGTGTTGCGGCGAACGCTCGTGCGCAAACCCGCCCGCAGCCTCCAAGGCGACGAACCCGTGGAACGTGCTGCGCAGCAACCGGACCGCGTCGGTCAGATCGGGCTCGGCCAGTCCGTAGCCGCGCAGCATGCCGTAGGTCAGCTCGACCGCGCGCCGCGGTCCGGGCGCTCTTGCGGCCAGCTCTGGGTCGATCTGGATCGGGGTCTGCGTCGCCATGTAGCGGCCCGGATGCTGGCGGGCGTACTCCCGCCAGGCGTTGGCAAACGCGATCAGCGCGTCCTTGCCCGCCCGCCCGGCGGTCGCCTCGGCGATACGGATGGTCTTCTCATCGGCGGCCAGCAGTGCGATCCGTCCGCGCAGATCCTCCAGACTGCGGACGTGCGTGTAAAGACTCGCGTCCTTCACGCCCAGCCGCCGCGCCACCTGCGACATGGTCACCTGGTCGAGCCCCACCTCGTCCGCCAGCTCGGCGCCCGCGATCGTCACCCGCTCCGCCGTCAGCCCGGCCCGCGCCATGCGCCCTCCCAATGATCCTAGGACCCCTAGATATAACCTAGGAGTCCTAGGAATTCAAACGGGGATGCGTTCACGCAGGTACCGCTGTTGCGGATGACGGGGTATCAGAGCCGGCCACCAGCGCCTGTGCGTGTGGATGCCCGCTGGTCGCCGAGCGCGTGAGCGAGTTGCCGACGCAGACTCTGGTTCTCTTCCACAAGTTGCCGGTTCCGTTCCAGGGCCGCCTCCAGGCGTGTGTGCAGCGAGGCATCGGAGGAGCGTTCAGCCGCAGGGATCTGCGGCGAGGGGGAACGCCGAGTCGTGTCACGGAGCCGTTCGATCTCGGCTCGGATGTCAGGCTGGCCATAGAGCCAGGAACGTGAGATGCCCGCTGTCTCTGAACTTCGTTTCGATCTTGGTCTGGATAATGATTCGCTGATCCTCCGCGAGCGTGTGAGGATGTGGGTGTCCCGTCAACAGGCGTCGCCGGGGCGCCCGAGGTCCTGAGGACCGAACCGGTGGGAGTAAGAGGCGGCTCACGGGGCGGCCGTATGCGTGACATGCGATCGGTGTCCTGAGTAGACCCCATCGGAACCCGGCTCATTGCTTTCCAGGGGTGGCAGGGAAGCCGAGGTCGACCGTGGTCTGGCCGCCTGTTCGTCGATCTATTTGGGCCAGCTTGTCGTTCGCGCCGGCGAGACTGACTCGGAGTCCTTCGATTTCGCCGAGCCAGCCTTCGGCCAGACGATGCCGACCTTCGGCGAGCCACGCCGCGCCGCCGAAGCATTCCGCGAGGTGCTCCGGCTCAACCCCGGCCTGAACGAGGCCAGAGATCTCCTCCTGTCGGCCCGGCAATGCCGCACGCCGGCACCTCCACCACACGGCCGCCGTTCGTGTCGCTCAGTGGGACAAGACCGCGTCACGCGGAGGCGGTGGGGTCGGTGACGTGACCGATGAACAAAGGAGTGGACGTCGAGCGGTGCATGATGGCGAAGGCGAAGGCGTGGTCGGCGCGGAACTCGGTCACCGCACCGGCCCGGCCCGACGTCGGGAACGCCAGCCCCGTCACCGCGGCCGCCTCGGTGCCCCATTCGTCCACCGAGATGTTGGCCCGGTGCACCGCCTGGCCGAGGTAAATACGGTCCGCGATGCCCGAGAAGTCGGCGCCGTCGAAGAGCACGCCCAGCCCGAGCGCGCGCAGCGGCGCCTCCAGGTCGAGGTCGGTGGCGAAGTCCCAGCCCGGCAGGACGACCGTGACAGTCGCCGGCTTCAGCCCCGCACCCACCTGGGCCAGCATGTCCGGCTTCAGCAACGCACCCGGAGAGCCGCCCCGCGCGGGCAGCAGCACCCACATCGCCAGGTCGCTCTTGGCGTACGGCAGCTCGACGGCCTGCCAGTCCGCCCCTGAGGCGTACCTGAGGTCGGTCGTCTGCCGCATCAGCTTCGTGCGCACGGTTGAGCCGTCCTCGCGCGTGAACGCGGCGTTCTCCTCGCGGCCCTCCCCGGCGAACGAATGCTCCCAGTCCGCCTTGAGGTAGACGGCGTTCGCGATGACCAGCCGTGTCGTCTCGTCCAGTTGGTCGAACAGCTTCTTGATGCGCCCCGCGGTCTGCTCCTCGGCCCAGGCGTCGATGACGGCGGTGGCGTCTTTGCGGAAGTCGACGGTGCGCACGCCCATGCCGTACTGCGCGGCCAGCGTGCGCAGGAACGGCTGCTTGATCGGCAAGTCCCGCTGTGCGAACAACCCGTTGGCGATGCCGACCACGGGGTCGGCGGGCTCGCTGTTCTGGGTGTCCCTCTCGCCTCCTGAGGTGGGCTCCGGCGGCACGCCCTCAACCGTGACGATCTTCCTGGTGAGGGCGTTGAACGCGGTGTGCGGCCCAGCCGCGGGGAAGCCGAACGCTTTGTCCAGCGCCGCCGCGGTCGCCCCGGCCGCTCCAGCCCTCGCCATGCCGAACGCGTAGGCGATGCTGAGCGGGGAGATCACCGTGTTCGTGCCCGGCTTGGCCGCCGCCGCGTACAGGTTGTGACCGAAGGCGGTCAGCCCGCGTACGACCTCGGCGAGGGGAGGATTCGCCGGCACCTCCCGGCTGACCCCTTGAGCCATGAGCACGATGTCCTCCGATCCGCCACAGGCGGCGGCGAGCACGACCAGGGCAAGGAACTCCCGCCGCCGCAGGCTCGCCGGAAAGTCGATAGGCATAACTCCTAGACGCCCACCGGTGAGAAAGGGTTCAGCGCGTATCAGAGGGCGGTGTGCTGGGCGGCGGCCCTGACGCCGTGGGCCGCCTGGCTGATGCGCTCGGCGGCTGGGCGGGAGGCGGTGGTGCCGTCGAGGGATAGCCGTTCTCGCATAAGGCGGGACGGCTGGCGACGCGCTGGTGGTGGTCGACGGGCGGCCGGAGCTGGTCGGCGCCCCGCCTGTGCCGCTGCTGGTCTGGGGCGCCGCGGTGCTGGTGGCCTGGACCGCCGGGCAGATGGTCGTGTTCCCCGCGACGGTGGTCCTGGCCGCGGGCGTTCTCGCCGGTCGGCCGGTGTCCGTGGCCCGCGATGCGGGCCGCGGCACGGCGGCTGCCCGCCATGTGCCTGGCCATCGCCGCCGAACTGGCCGTCCGCTGTGGTGGCGCGCTGCGCCTGCTGCCCGCCACCTCGCGGCCTGGTCGTCGAGCTGATCTATCGTTTCTGACCGGCGAGAGCCTCCTCGACGGACTCGTTCGTCTCGCGCTTGGACTGGTCGAGGTCCCGGCGCGCGTCCGCCACTGCCTCCCGCTCGTCCTGCTCGGTCACCCCCGGCGCGGTTCCCGGTTCCTTGTCGTCGTACTCGGCGAGCCACAGCAGGTCTGCCCCGTCGGGGTCGCTAACATCCGGCACCTTTTGGGAAAGCTCGTACAGGAGACTTCCGTAGTCCCATCCGTACAGATCCTTGCGCAACTGATCGACGGTCGGCTTCCCGTCGTCGTCGATGGCGAGCATCTGGATGCGCGGCAGCCGGACCTGCAGGTCACTGGGCAGGCCGCGGTACAGATCCTTCAGCTCCCAATCGTAGAAATCTCGCTCGCAGGAAGTTTCTTGCCCGGACATCTCGCAGGGGGTTACTTGCCAGGGCATGCGCGTTGTCACCGAGTTTGGCCTCCACCCCCCGATGGACTCATGCGCGTAGTCCGTCTCGCTCTCGAAGGTCTGCTTGTAACGCGGGATCGCGGACTGAAAATGATCGAGCGCCTCACTGGTACCGCCGGCCACGTACGCGATCTGCTTCGCACTGCCGTGCAGACAGCGCAGCGCCTCCAGGCAGAGCTCGCTCGTCTCTCCCGGCCAGGCGGCCGCGACGCGGCCCTTCAACGACTCGATCAATCCGACCGCGCCGGCGAACTGGTGGGCGATGTCCCGGTAGACCTCGGCCCCGAAAAGCAGTGGCTCCGGATCCAACATCTCGAAGAACTGCTTGATCCTCTGGTAGTCGAGTGACGAAACGTCGTCGTCAGACTCGTCCCCTTCGCGAACGAAAGTGTCCTTCTCGTCGATGACGCCGCCGGTGACGCTGGCGTCCCGGATCGCCCACGACAGGAGCCGCCACCGGTCATGTAGCGCTTCCTCCGCGGCGTCATAGTTGGCCGCCGTCGTCTGGATCAGCGCGGCCACGCCCAGGAAACCGCCGAAGAACTGCCCGGCACGAATCGGCACCGCCTTACCGATCGCCTCCAGCGCCCTGCAGACCTGGACCACCGGAATCCAGTTGCCAGGGAGGGGAACAAGGTGGATGTCTGGATACGTCCCGGCGGTGTCGCCGAAGGCGTGACTCAGGGGAATCGTCACAGCCTCGTGCCCGTCCTGCCACTGAAGGCCCTTGACGTCCCTCGCGTAGATGGAGAGGGAACCGACGCTGAAGGGGATATCGGTGTCCACCTCCATCGTCATGTCCCTCGCGATCCGTCGGAGCTCGCCACGGTCCACGTCGATGCCGCGGCTCGGCGAGGGCCAGCCCCTGGCCAGCTCCAGCCCTCCATCCCACTGGTCCCAGTCATCGGCCATGTCGGCACTCCTGTCACCGGATGCTTACGTAGCTGTCGTCTTTCCGATCTTGAGGGATGCGCGCCGAACGGGAGCCCTGATCGGGTGGCCGCGGGGCGCTTCGCGCATGCGCTCAGGAAACACCGCCGCCTCGCACCGATCAGTGTGGGACGGACGCGTTCGGCGGGTCAGTCGCAGACATTGCCTATCGCCCAGTTGGGACGCCAGGTCTTCTCGCCGGAGGACGCACCCTTCCAACTGAAAGTCGCCACCACGGTGAAACTCTGCCCTGGAAAGCACGGGTCGACGGTGGCGGTGGCGGCGAAGTCCTCGGTGTCATGCCAGCCGTCGTAATCCGTCGCGGAGCGCACCGTCACATAGTCACTCTCCTTGGTGCGCAGAAGCTTCACGTTGGTGACCTTGACCTGGTAGCTGCCGCCACCGGCGACGTCGGTGATTTTCGCCCGCGCTCGGAAGGTGCCGGCGGTCTGGTCCCACACGACGGTGGCGCAGCGCTTCACCTGGGTGCCGTAGCACTTCCAATCGGTTGCTGCGGATGCGGACGACGGGGCGATGACGATCGACGCGACAAGCGCCGCGGCGGCCAACGCGCCGGTGGTGCGGAACATGTGACTCCTCTTCCTCTGGCCTCGCCCATAGACCGTAGGGTCATCGCGGGCTTCGGACTTTGTCATTCATGCAGGGAAATTTGTCAGTAGTGCACCGCCACAAGTTGACTCCGCATCAGGCGAGGGCCCTGCGTGTGCCGTCGAAGCCGTAGCGCAGCGAGAGAGAATCCTGACAAACTGATGTCGGGAACCGTCCGTGTCGAGGGGAGGCTTGTGGGGGAACGGGCCAAGGCATTGTCAGGCTGGCTTTATGACCGATGCAGACGAAGGTCTGCCTCATGAGCCTGGTCCTGGACACCGCGTTCATGCCGCCGCAGGACCGGGAGGAAGTTCTCCGGCACGCGGTGTGGGAAGCCCTGGTGGCGGTCGATATCGATCACCGTCCTCCGGCTGAGGACATCTCCGTTCGCATCGGGCTCGGCGCCGTTGGGCCCCTCAGGACCTGTTCGGCGCGGGCGACCGCGGCCACTGTCCGTCGGACGGAGCGGCTGGCCCGGGAGGACAAGGAGCCGGTCGTCTTCCTCGGTCTTCAGATGACGGGCACCAGCCTGGTGGTGCAGAACGGTCGCCAGTGCCTGTTGAGGCCGGGAGACTTCGCCGTCTACGAATCGATCGCTCCCTACACACTTCTCTTCGACGAGGGAGTCGACCACCACTTCTTCCGGTTCCCCCGCGCGGCACTCGCGCTCCCCGAGCGGTTGCTACGAGACATCACCGCGGTCTCCCTGGGATCCGACAACCCCATTGCGCGCCTCGCCTTCACATATTTCTCCCAACTGGCCGTCTGCGACGAAATGCACCAGGGCGTGCACGCCGACGCCGTCGTGGAACCCAGCATCGAACTGCTCCGTGCCGTCTTGGCGTCCCAGCACGGTAACTCCAGCCTGGCCAGAGCACCGTTGGAGGCGACACTCAGCCTGCGGATCACTCATTACGTCCGGGCGCACCTGGCTGATCCCGATCTGTCGGCGGCACGGATCGCCGCTGCACACGGCATCTCCGTGCGTCATCTCTACACTGTGCTGTCCCGGTCGGGCATCAGCCTCGGAGACTGGATCCGTACCCGCCGCTTGGCCGAATGTAGGCGAGAGTTGGCCGGCCCGAACGGCCGACTGCGGACCATCGCAGCGATAGGACGGAGTTGGGGCTTCGTGGACGCGACCCACTTCAGCAAGGTGTTCAAACAGGCATACGGAATCTCGCCTCGGGCCTGGCGCGACCAGAACCACCCCCGCTCCTCCGCGTGATGGACTCCGCGCCCCCGATGGGGTTTGCCTAGCGGGGTCGCAATTGCCCGGGTGTTTTCTCGCAGTCCACGCTGGCGTCGTTTTGTGGCCTGCCGCTTGAACGGGTGCGGATCGTCCCGCCCGCCCCCTGGTAGCCCTCATCGGCAAAGGTCAGCACGTTGCTGCCGGTACAACGCGTCGCCGAGGCCGATGGTGCCCGCGGCGGTCAGATCGTGGGTGGTGCCGGGCAGGGCGCCAGGTGGGACAGGAAGTGGTTGGACAGATGCGGGTTCCATCCCGGACAGGGCGGCCAGCACGGTGAAACGATGCCGGAGAGGTGGTGCGGGGTCAGAGCAGTTTGTCCAGGGTGATCGGCAGGTCGTAGACGCGCTTGCCGGTGGCGTGGTAGACGGCGTTCGCGAGCGCGCCGGCCACGCCCGTGACGCCGATCTCGCCGAGGCCGAGCAGCCCGAGCGGCATGGTCGGGTCCGGCTCGTCCAGGTAGTGGACGTCGATCGGCGGGATGTCGGCGTGCACGGGGACGTGGTACTCGGCCAGGCTCGGGTTCATGATCCGCCCGGTGCGCGGATCCACCAGGGTCTCCTCCGAGAGCGCCAGGCCGATGCCCATGACGATGCCGCCGCGGAGCTGACTGGCCGCCGTCTTGGCGTTGATCACTTTGCCGACGTCGAACACGCCGAGCCAGCGCGACACCCGCACCTCGCCGGTGTCGCGGTCGACCCGCACCTCGCAGAACTGCGCCCCACATCCCGCCTTCACCCAGCGCCGGTGGTCGCGCAGGAACTTCACGATGAACCTCGCCTGCCCGGCCAGCGCGCCGAGCCGCGTCTGGGATCCGACCGCCGCCTCGATGTGGTCCTTTCCCGCCCGGGTGAGGATCTCCGCGTAGGACCCGCTTCCGCCTAGTGCGCGCACCTTGCGCTTCAGTTTGTCGCAGGCGGCCAGCAGGCTCGCGGCGACGCTCACGGTTTGCGCGGAGGCGCCTGCGCCGGACCCGGCGGGCAGCGTTGAGTCGCCGTACTCCACCCGCACCGCCTCGAACGGCACGCCGAGCGCGTCGGCCGCGATCTGCGCCTGGGCGGTTGCCGCGCCCATGCCCATCTCCTGCAGGCCGCACCGCACCAGCACGTTCCCGTCCGCCGACAGCCGCACCGTGACGTTGGCGGTGAACTGCATCGTCCCGTGGTGCGCGGTGGCGACGCCCATGCCGACCAGCCACCGGCCGTCCCGCATCGAGCCCGGCTCGGGAGTGCGGTCCGCCCAGCCGAACCGCTGCGCGCCGTAGGCGTACGCCTCGCGCAGCAGCCGGTGGGAGAAGCGCTTGCCGTCGATCGGGTTGGTCTCCGGCTCGTTGCGCATCCGCAGCGCGATCGGGTCCATGCCCAGCTCGTACGCGAGCTCGTCCACCGCCGCCTCCAGCGCGAACGTACCCGTCGCCTCGCCGGGGGCGCGCATGAAGGTGTTGGGAAGCAGGTCGAGCTCGACGAGACTGTGCCGGAGGAGGATGTTCGGCGCGGCGTACAGGTGGCCCGATGGCGCGGTGACCGGTTCGGGCAGCCCGCCGACCCGCCCGGTGCTGGTCACGCCGGTGTGGACGATCGCGGTCAGCGCGCCGTCCGCCGTCGCGCCGAGCGCCACCCGCTGGATGGACGGCGAGCGCCCGCCGACCGTGCGGTAGACGCCCTCGCGGGTGAGCATCATCCGTACCGGCCGCCCGGTCGCGCGGGCCGCCAGCACGGTGAGCAGCGTGCCGGCCCACACCGGGCCCTTGCCGCCGAACGCGCCGCCGACGTACGGCGAGATCACCCGCACGGACGCCTCGGGCACGCCGAACCTGGCGGCGAGATGGGCGCGGAGCATGGTGCTGCCCTGCGTTCCCTCGTGCACGGTCAGCCGGTCGCCGTCCCATATGGCGGTGGTGGCGTGCGGCTCGATCGCGTTGTGGTTGAGCGGGGGAGTGGTGAACCGCAGGTCCACCGACACGGGGGCGGCCTTGAGCGCGGCCTCGGCGTCGCCCTTCTTGGCGGTTCCGGGCTGGAGCGGGTTGCCCTTCAGCGGGGCGGCGTGCTTCTCCTCGGCGGCGAAGTCGACGGTGGCCGGGAACTCCCGGTAGGTGACCCGGACCAGTTCCGCCGCCTCGCGCGCCGCCTCCAGGGTCTCGGCGACGACGACCGCGACGGGCTGGCCGTTCCAGTGCACCTCGTCGGTGTTGAGGTAGTTGACCGTGGTCCCGGTGAGGATCATGCCTCCGTTCATGAGTGTCGCCCGCGGCGGCGGCTTCATGTCGGGCGCGTTCTCGTGCGTGAGGACGGTCAGCACGCCCGGTACGGCGGAGGCCTCGGCCACGTCGAATCCGGTGACGCGGCCGCGCGCGATCGTCGAGTGCACCGGCGCGGCGTAGGCGAGACGGGGGTATGGATACTCGGCCGCGAACCGCGCCTGCCCGCTCGTCTTGGCCCGGCCGTCCACCCTGTCGATCGGCTTGCCCACTACCGGCCCCGCCGGCGTCTCCGGCCTCGGCGGGATCTCCACCTGGGTCATGAGCCCTCCCTGGATTGGTCCTCGTTCACGGTGTCGCGCGGCCCTGTCATGCCGCGCCCCCTTCCGTGAGCAACTGGCGCAGGGTCGCGACGATCGTGCGCCGGGCGAGCTCGATCTTGAATGCGTTTCCCGGGAGCCCTTCGGCGGGCGCGAGCTCGATCTCGGCGGCGTGCCGGAAGGACTCCTCGGTGGCGGGCGCGCCGAGCAGGGCCTGCTCGGCCTTCGAGGCCCGCCACGGCTTGGCGGCGACCCCGCCCAGCGCAAGCCGCACGCCGGTGACCGCGCCGTGCCGGACCTCCAGCGCGGCGGCGACCGAGACCAGCGCGAACGCGTACGACGCGCGGTCACGCACCTTGCGGTAGCGCGAGTTGCCGGCGACCGGCAGGGCGGGCAGCTCGACGGCGGTGATCAGCTCGTCGGCGGCCAGCTCGGTCTCGATGTGCGGGGTGTCGCCGGGCAGCCGGTGGAAGCCGGCCAGCGGGATACGGCGCACGCCACGCACGCTCTCCGCCTCGACCACGGCGTCCAGCGCGGCGAGCGCGACGCACATGTCGGACGGATGCGTGGCGACGCAGGCCGGGCCCGCGCCGAGGATGGCGCCGCCCCGGTTGAACCCGTCGCGCGCGGCGCAGCCGGCCCCCGGCTCGCGCTTGTTGCAGGCGGCCGCGCCGTCGTAGAAGTACAGGCAGCGGGTGCGCTGGAGCAGGTTGCCCCCGACCGTCGCCATGTTCCTGAGCTGCGCCGACGCGCCCGACAGGATCGCCTGGGCCAGCATCGGGTACCGGGTGCGGATCAGCCGGTGCGCGGCGAGGCGGCTGTTGCGGACCAGCGCGCCGATGCGCACGCCCCCGCCCGGCAGTTCCTCGATCTCGTCCAGCGGCAGTCCGGTGACGTCGACGACGGTTCCGGGCCGCTCGATCCCCTCGCGCATCAGGTCGACCAGGTTGGTGCCGCCGCCGAGGAACTTCGCGTCCGGCTCGGCCGCGACCGCCCGGACGGCGGCGGCCACGTCGGGCGGGCGCACGTACGCGAACGACCTCATCGCGCCGCCTCCGCCGGCACCCGGGCCGCGGCGTCCGCCCCGGCGACCTCCTTGATCGCGGTGACGATGCCGTTGTAGGCGCCGCAGCGGCACAGGTTGCCGCTCATCCGCTCCCTGATCTCGGCGTCGGTCAACTCCACGCCGTCGGCGGCGAGGTGCTCGGTCACCGCGCTCGGCACGCCGTCCCCGTGTTCGGCCAGCATGCCGATCGCCGAGCAGATCTGGCCGGAGGTGCAGTAGCCGCACTGGAACCCGTCGTGGGTGACGAATGCCGCCTGGAGCGGGCTCGCGACCCCCTCGATCGTGATGATCTCGCGGCCCTCGTACTGGACGGCGAGCGCCAGGCAAGCGTTGACGCGCACGCCGTCCGCCAGGACCGTGCAGGCTCCGCACGCGCCCTGGTCACAGCCCTTCTTGGTGCCCGTCAGCCCGAGGTGCTCGCGCAGCGCGTCGAGCAGGCTGACCCGTGGTTCCAGGTCGAGCTCGTGGGTGGTCCCGTTCACCCGTAGCAGTACAGCGGGCATGGCTCCTCCGTAGATGGGGGTACCCGGCGACGCTAACAGACCACTGTCCGCTTAACAAGCGGACAGTGGTCTGTTAAGAGTGCCGTTATGCTGTCTGGGAAAATGAAGGAGCCGGAGTTTCTGCGGGCCAGGCGGCCGGAGCACAAGCAACAGCGACGCGAGGCGATCCTCGCCGCCGCGCGCGAGCTCGCCCTGCGGTCGGGCGTGCGCACGGTCAGCCTGCGCGCCGTGGCGGCGGCCGCAGGGCTGGCGAAGTCCAATGTGGTGCGCTATTTCGGCACGCGCGAGGAGATCTATCTCGAACTCGCCGCCGAAGAATGGCAGGGCTGGAGAGACGCGGCCACCGAGCGGCTGCGCACCGCCGGCGGGCCGGGTGACGTGGTCGACGCCCTCGCGGAGACGCTGGAGGCGCGGCCGCTCATGTGCGACCTGCTCGGCTACATCTCGGCCAGCCTGGAACACAACGTGTCCCTCGAGGCGGCCCGCGCCTTCAAGATGGTGCTCCTCGACGTGGGCGCCGACCTCGGGGCCCAGGTCGCGCGTGCCACCGGGTTGACGGACGGCGAGGGCCTGGAACTGGTCGGGACGGCCACCGGGCTGGCCGCGTTCCTCTACCCGATGGCCCATCCCTCCCCGGTGCTGGCCGAGCTCTACGCGCAGGAGCCGCGGATCGCCGCCGCGCGTCCGCCGTTCCTCCCGACGCTGAAGCGCGCCCTCACCGCGTTCCTCGCGGGCCTGCCGACGCTGCGCTGACGCCAAGGCGCGACCGGCGGGGCGGACTACTGGACGCTTGGCCAGGGGCGGCAGGATGGTCCCTGTGCCCGTGATCCCCTCCTCCACCATGACCTCCATGGCCCAGCGCCTACCGCTGCACACCAAGCAGAACTGATCGCAGCTGAAGAGGGCGCATGTGCGCCACCACGGCCAGTTCGGCTATGTCGAGGGCGAGCTCACCGATGGCGAGTGGGCGGCGTACCGTCCAGCACGATGAAGCCCTGCATGGCCTCGGCCGGCGCGTTGCGGGGCGCGCCGCTGTCGATCACGACGACGGAGCGGCGGGAGCGGGCGAGCATCAGCGCACCGTTCAGGCCCGCGGCGCCGCCGCCGATCACACGGCATCCACGGTCTCACTAGGCAGTGCGTCGCTCGCGTACGCGGAAGTCTGCACGGACATCTCCTCGCGCCCTTTCTGGTCGTGCGCGGCCTTAGCCGATCCGGGCCATCTGCCTTCGACGTTAAGCCCGGATTGCATCCAGGGCATACCATGTTGCCCATGACGCAAGAAGATGGCGCGCTGGACAGCCTCGTACGCAAACGCATCCGCGCTCTGCGGGTCGCACAGGGCTTGTCCCTGGAGGAACTGGCCACCCGCGCCTACCTCAGCCAGTCCTCGCTGAGCCGCATCGAGAACGGCCAGCGCCGCCTGGCGCTGGACCAGCTCGTCACCCTGGCCCGCGCCCTGGACACCACCCTCGATCAGCTCGTCGAGAACGCCGCCGACGATGTCGTCATCAGCCCCATGATCCACGGTACCCACGGTCTGAGCTGGCCGATGAAGGGCGACCCGGCCATGAGCGTCATGCGTCAGCGGCTGACCGAGCCGCCGCCCGACAATCCCTCCAAGATGCGCGCCCACCCGGGCCGGGAATGGCTCGTCGTGCTGTCCGGCACCGCGATCCTGATGCTGGGCCACCGCCGCTTCCGCATCGAGACCAACCAGGCCGCCGAGTTCCCGACCATGATGCCGCACGCCATCGGCGCCGAGGGCGGCCCTTGCGAGATCATGTTCATCTTCGACCGCGACGCCCGCCGCGGACATCGGGAGACCGACGATCAGCGCGAGAACGGCGACAGCGACGCACAAGGCACCAGCCCGTAGCCACACCGGCCCCGCCGGCCCGCCCCCGCACGGGTGCACCTTGCGCGCCCGGCAGCACACAGGGCCATCGTCTTGCGTAATCCGCAAGAAGGTGTGCTGAAAGCGCATGGCGCGCTTAATGTGGCGGTATGACGCAAACACACGCCTCCCACGAGGGCCACCACCAGCACGGCCACCACCAGCAACGTGGCGCCGACAGCGGGCAGGCGGAGATCCTCGACCTGGACGCGGAAGTCCTCGCCGAGCACATCGCCGCCATCACCAAGTGGCTGCCCCTGAAGAGCGGCCCGCGCCAGATCGTGGACCTGGCCTCCGGTACGGGAGCGGGCACCTTCGCGCTCCTCGAGCGCTTCCCCGAGGCGCACGTCATAGCCGTCGACGCCTCGCCCGGACACCTGCAACGGCTGCGGGAGAAGGCGTGCGCCCGCGGTGTGGGCGAGCACGTGCGCACCGTGCAGGCCGACCTCGACGACGCCACCTGGCCCGACCTCGGAACGCCCGACCTCGTGTGGGCGTCGGCCTCCATGCACCACATGGCCGACCCCGACCACGCCCTGCGCACCGTCCGCGACCTGATCGCGCCCGACGGTCTGTTCGCCGTCGTCGAGCTGGCCGGCCTCCCCCGCTTCCTGCCCGAGAACGCCCCCGCCGACCGGCCCGGCCTGGAAGACCGCGTCCACGCCGCGACCGACCGCTTCCACGCCGAGCACGTGCCCCACCGCGGCGCCGACTGGGGACCCATGCTGAACGCCGCCGGATTCGCTGTCGCAGGCGAACTCACCGTCGCCGTCGACATCGACGGGTCCCGCAACGCGGCGATCGGCCGCTACGCCCTGGGCGTGCTGCAGCGCATCCGCGGGGCCGCCGCCGCGGAGCTTGCGGCGGAAGACCTCACCGCGCTCGACCGGCTGCTCGACACCAGCAGCCCGCACAGCATCCTGCGCCGTGACGACCTCGCGGTACGCACCGAGCGCACCGTCTGGGCCGCGCGCCGCAACTGACGCGCCATCCGGGGCGGGGTTTGGTTCCGGCAGACCTCGCTGACTCCCCCGGGCATGAGTATGACTT
>NZ_VCJS01000166.1 GCF_005893125.1 Nonomuraea basaltis
TCTGCGACTCGGCAGCCGAGGTGGCCTACACCGGCGACACCAACTCCATCAGCGTGCAGGGCAGATCAGGCAAGGAACTCTCCGTGGGAATCGCCGGCGCCAAGTGCCTGGCACACCCGTGAATCGCTCCACGCCCTGGCGGACGCGCGCTTCTGTCTTCCCGGGAACCGTCACGGTCGCAGCTCTGGCCGGCTGACTTCGTACCTGCCGTGAAACAAATACCGATCATCGGCCAATACGTAGTGGACGTTTCCCCGATGATCGGAGAACTGCGTGCAGAGAACGACAAGGTGGGCCGGCATCGCCGTGCTCGCCGTGGCCATGACCGTCCAGCCACAGGCGGTCGCGGAGGCTAGGGACCAGGCGGTGACCGGCGTGCGGACGGTCACGCTGATCACCGGCGACAAGGTGACCATGACCGGCCCGACAAGCGCGATGGTCGAGCCGGGCGAGGGCAGGGAGAAGGTCACCTTCCTCACCGACGAGGCGCGGGGGCGGCTGCGCGTTTTACCCGGCGACGCCGCACCTCTGGTCCACGCCGGGCGGCTGGACCCCCGGCTGTTCGACGTGACCGGGCTGCTGGAGCTCGGATACGACGACAGCCGCAAGGAGCTCCCCTTGCTCGTGACCGGGGCCTCCGGTCCCGCACCGGCCGTCCGCGCGATGACCGGGTTCAGGTCGCTGAGCGCGGTGCAGGGCTTCGCCGTACGGCAGCGCAGGGGCGACGCCGCGCGGACGTGGCAGGCGCTCGCGGGCGGAACGGGCAAGGTCTGGCTCGACGGGCGCCGGCGTATCTCGCTCGACGTGAGCGTCAAGCAGGTCGGCGCGCCACAGGCGTGGGAGCGCGGGCACACCGGCGCCGGCGTCAAGGTGGCGGTGCTCGACACCGGGATCGACGCGACCCATCCCGACCTCGCCGGGCGGGTGGCGGCGCGGGCCGACTTCACCGAGGCCCAGGACGAACGCGACGTGATCGGGCACGGCACGCACGTGGCCTCCACCATCGCGGGCAGCGGCGCCGCCTCGGGCGGTACGTACCGTGGCGTCGCGCCCGGCGTGACGCTGCTGGACGGCAAGGTGTGCGAGTCGCAGTGGTGCACGGACTCGTCCATCCTGGCCGGCATGCAGTGGGCGGCCGAGCAGGGCGCGAGAGTCGTCAACATGAGTCTCGGGGGCCCCGACACTCCCGGACTCGACCCGCTGGAGGAGGCCGTACAGACGCTCACCGAGCGCTACGGCACCCTGTTCGTGGCGGCGGCCGGCAACTACGGTGCCGATCGCACGGTCATCTCGCCCGCCACCGCCGACGCCGCGCTCGCGGTCGGCGCCGTCAGCAAGTCCGGAGAGCAGGCGGACTTCGCCAGCCGCGGGCCGCGCGCCGGTGATGACGGCCTCAAGCCGGACGTCACCGCCCCCGGCGTGGACATCACCGCGGCCCGCGGCAAGGACAGCCCCGGCGACGGCTCCTACGTCGCCATGTCCGGCACCTCCATGGCCACCCCGCATGTCACGGGCGTCGCCGCGCTGCTGGCCGGGGCGCAGCCCGACTGGAAGGGCGACACGCTCAAGGCGGCCCTCATGGGCACCGCCCGGCCGCTGCCGGGGATCGGGGTCTTCGCGCAGGGCGCGGGGCTCGTCGACGCCGCCCGCGGCACGAGCCAGGCCGTCACCGCCGAACCGCCCGGTCTCGGCTTCGGACGGCAGGCGTGGCCGCACGACGACGACCAGCCGGCCAGCAAGAAGATCGTCTACCGCAACCACCGGCAGCAGCCGGTGGCCCTCCGCCTGGAGGTGCGTGGCGACAAGTCCTTCAGCGTCACACCCGCCACGCTGACCGTCCCCGCGGGCGGGCAGGCCGAGGCCACCGTCACCTCCGACACCCGCGCCGGCGGGCCCGACGGCCTCCTCGGCGGGCACGTCGTCGCCACCGGCGACGGCGACCTGGCCCTCAGCACGCCGGTCGGGGTCAACAAGGAGATCGAGAGCTACGACCTCACCCTCAGGCACACCGACAGGAACGGCCGCCCGGCCGCCCAGACCTACACGACGCTGTACCGACTGGACGCCGACCAGGTGCCGATCGACCTGGAGGAGCCCGAGGGATCGGTCACCCTGCGGCTGCCCAAGGGCAGATGGCAGATCAGGACCGTCATCCTCGACGATCAGAGCAGGACGCTCCTCGTCCACCCGGACCTCGACCTGGACCGGTCGCAGACCGTGGAGGCCGACGCGCGGCTGGGCCGGCCGATCTCGCTGACGCTTCCTCGCGCCGCCGGCGCCGCCCCGCTGCTGGCCGAGATCGTCTACCAGTGGCAGGAAGCCGACGGGACGTCGCGTAGCTGGGGCTGGCTCGGTGACTCCTACGACGGTGCGTTCACCGCCCAGCTCGGCCCTGCCCGCGCCCATCCGGGCGTGCGCACCAAGGTCGCCGGGCAGTGGGCCGCCGGCCGGGTCGGCAGCCCGTACGCCTACCGCCTGACCTGGTTCCACTCCGGAGGCATGGTCAACGGATTCGAGCGGCGCGTGGCACAGCGCGATCTGGCCGCCATCCACACCGACTACGCCCGCCACCTTCCCGACGCGGAGGCCCGCGCGGCCAGCCGCGCCTGGCCGCGCGACGGCGCCGTCTTCTCCTACCTGATGCCCACCACGTTCGGCACGCCGTTCAAGCAGGTCGAGTACGTCAACACCGACGACGGCATCCGCTGGCAGCGCTACCTGTTCGAGTACGCTCCCGACGGCCGGGTCAACCGCTTCGAGTCGCCCTTCGCGGTCTACCGGTCCGGGCGGGCGTACACGGAGGCCTGGAACCGCGGCGTCTTCGCGCCCGCCCTGCCCTGGGCGGGCGCGACGAGATACGGCGGCGTCAGCCGCACCGGCGACGTCATCTCGACCGACCTGCTCATGTACGGCGACGCCAGAGGATCACTCGGCTACTCCTCCCGGGCGACGCAGCGGACCGCCCTCTACCGTGACGGCACCCTCGTGGGCGAGCAGCCGGGGATCGAGACGAGCTTCACCGTGCCGGCACGGGAGGCCGCCTACCGACTCGTCGTCGAGACCGAGCGCGGAGCGCCCGCGACGCTGTCCACGCGCGTGTCCGGCGTGTGGACGTTCCGGTCCGGGCACGTCGCGGGCGACACGCCCGCGCGGCTGCCCGTGTCGGTCGTGCGCTTCAGCCCCGCCCTCGACGCCGAGAACTCCGCGCCGTCCGGGCGGCGCTTCACCGTGCCGGTGACCGTCCAGCCGCTGGAGGGAAGCGCTGCCCGCCCTGTCCGGCGGCTCTCGGTGGAGGTCTCCTACGACGACGGCGCCACCTGGACCAAGGCCGCGATCCACGGGTCAGCGGCCGTCCTGCGCCACCCGGCCGGCGACGGGTTCGTGTCCCTGCGCGCCCGAGCAGTGGACGAGGCGGGTAACACGGCAGAGCAGACGGTCATCCGGGCCTACCGGATCCGCCCGTCGTGACCCGGTAGCCGTACCAGGCACCCGGCGGACCGGCCGGCTCCGGCCGGCCGGTCCTCACCGTCCGCGGGCGAAGGGGGTGAGCTCGAAACGCGACTACAGAGCTAGATCTGTATGACGGCCTTAAGGCGTAGGCGTGTTGGAAGTGGGCGTTCCAGTCGCGAGCAAGCTCGCCCTCGTCCGCTGGCCGGCGCATGATCTGCCCGTCCTGCGGCCCGGATCGACCGGACCGTGGTCGGCGACATCCAGCGCCGCCCTGACACGCCCCCCGGGACGGACGGCTGAACGACGAACCGCGCGCTGCCGCCCGGAGGCGTCGGAAATTTGGGCATTTACGAGATCGGATTTAGTTGTTAAGAAGGTTTATTAACAAACAGATCCGGCCTTGCGAGGACCCATGGCGCGCTCTCGGCTCATCCTCATCTTGCTTTCGGCCTGCGCACTGCTGGTGAACGCTGGAGGTATGGCGCTGGCCGCGCCTTCGGCCACGCAGGCCGTACCGGCAGCGACCGCCCTGACGGGATACAAGATCCAGTCCTCGGCGAAGGTGTCGGACTCCGGCGCCACGATCTCCACACCCGGCTACGCGGCCGGCGGTTGGTATCCGGTCGGCCCCCGCTCGACCGTGCTGGCCGGGTTGCTCCAGAACAACGTCTATCCGGACCCGTTCTACTCCACGAACATGCAGTCGATCCCGGCAGCGGACTTCGACGTGCCATGGTGGTACCGCTCCGACTTCACCCTGGGCAGTGAGTCCGGATTACGGACATTTCTCGACTTCAGCGGCGTGATCTCCAGCGCCGACGTGTGGGTGAACGGCACCCAGGTCGCCACTGCCACCCAGGTGGCCGGCGCCTACACCAGGCATGAGCGGGACATCACCGCCCTGGTGCACCCGGGCGTCAACTCGGTGGCCTTCCGCGTCAACCCGAACAACCCCAACAGCCACCTCACGATCGGCTGGATCGACTGGGTGCAGTTGCCGCGCGACGACAACATGGGCATCTTCCGTGACGTCCTGATCAGGCGCAGCGCCGGCGTCTCGCTCCGCGACGCCCATGTGATCACGAACCTCGCAGTGCCCGCGCTCGACCGCGCCGACCTCACGATCAAGGCCGACGTCCGCAACGGCACGGGGAGCGCGGTGACCGCCACGGTCAAGGGCACGATCGGCTCGCTCGCGTTCTCCCAGGACGTCGCGCTGGCCGCGAACCAGACCAAGCGGATCACCTTCAACCAGACGCTCGCCAACCCGCAGGTGTGGTGGCCGCACACCATGGGCGCCCAACCGCTCTATGACCTGAACCTCACGGCGACGGTCGGCGGTGCGGAGAGCGACACGCTGACCCAGCGCTTCGGCGTTCGCAAGGTGGAGTCGGGCAAGAACGCCAGCGGCCGCCGCTACTACAAGATCAACGACAGGCCGATAATGATCAGAGGCGGCGGATGGTCTCCTGACATCTTCCTCCGCAAGAACCTGGGCTACCTGGAAGACAAGATCCGCTACGTGAAGGACCTCGGCCTCAACACGATCCGCGTCGAAGGGCACCTGGACGGCGACGAGCTCTACGACCTGGCCGACAGGTACGGCATCCTGACCCTGCCCGGCTGGGAGTGCTGCAACAAGTGGGAAGGCACGTTCAGCGCCTCCGACTACCCGATCGCCAAGGCGTCCATGCAGGCGGAAGCCATCCGGCTACGCAACCATCCCAGCGTGATCTCGTTCCTGATCGGCTCGGACAACCCGCCGCCGGCCCAGAAGGAGACCAACTACCTCGACGCCCTCACGGCCGCCGAGTGGCAACTCCCGATCGTGCCCGTGGCCTCCGACAAGTCCAGCCCGCAACTGGGCAGCTCGGGCATGAAGATGCCTGGGCCGTATGACTGGGTGCCGCCGAGCTACTGGTACAACAAGCGCGAAGGCGGGGCGTTCGGCTTCAACTCCGAGACCAGCGCGGGCCCCGACGTCCCGACGCTCGACTCGCTCAAGCGGATGATGACCTCCTCGCAGATCGACTCGCTCTGGCAGAATCCGAGCGCGACCCAGTATCACCGCTCGCCGTCGGGCACCTTCAACAACCTGACGATCTACCACAACGCCCTCAGAGGCAGGTACGGCGTGCCGTCCGGGCTGGCGGACTACATGAAGAAGGCGCAGCTCGCCCAGTACGAGGCGGTCCGAGCGCAGTTCGAGGCCTATGGCCGTAACTTCACCGACTCGACCAACCCGTCCACCGGCGTCATCTACTGGATGCTCAACAGCGGCTGGTCGTCGCTCCACTGGCAGCTCTTCGACTACTACCTGGACCAGGGCGGCTCCTACTGGGGTGCCCGCGAGGCCAACAAACCGTTACACGTGCAGTACTCGTACGACAACAAATCCGTCGTCGTGGTCAACTCCGGCATCTCGGCCGCCTCGGGTCTGACCGTCAAGACCGACGTGTTCAACGTGGACGGAGCCGCCAAGTACACCAACACCTCGACGGTCAGCGTTCCCGCCGACGGGGGCAAGGCCACCGCGGTGACCGTACCGGCTATCAGCGGTCTTTCCACGACATATCTGGTACGGCTGACGCTGCTCCGCAACGGCCAGGAGATCGACCGCAACGTCTACTGGTTGTCCACCTCGGATGACGTGATCGACTGGGCGAACAACGAGTGGTACTACGTCCCGACCTCCCGCTACGCCAACCTGACCGGCCTCAACGGCCTGGCTCAGTCCCCGATCAGCGCCACCGCCTCCTCGCCCTCCGACGGCAGGGTCACCGTGACGATCAAGAACACCGGCACCGGCGCGATCCCCGCCTTCATGCTGGACGCCGACGTGGTGGACGCGGCGGGCAGACCGGTGCTGCCGATCCAGTGGTCGGACAACGCGATCAGCCTCTGGCCGGGGGAATCCAAGACACTCACCGCCACCTACCGGGCCTCCGACCTGACCGGTTCCCCGAGCGTGCGGGTGTCCGGGTGGAACACCACGACACTCACTGTCCCGACGGGGCCACCCGACACCGAGAACCCGACCGCGCCCGGCAACCTGCGCACCACCGGCAAGACCTCATCCAGCGTCTCGCTGGCCTGGGACGCCTCCACCGACAACGTCGGCGTAACCGGCTACGACGTCTACAACGGCACCACCCTCGCCACGACGGTCACCGGCACCACCGCCACGGTCTCGGGCCTGGCGGCCGGCACGCCGTACACATTCACGGTCAAGGCCCACGACGCCGCGGGCAACTCCTCCGGCCCGTCGAACTCCGTCACCGAGACCACTGGCAGCGGCCCGGCCGTCTACCAGGCGGAGGAAGCGACGATCTCGCAGGGCGTGGTGGAGTCCAACCACGCGGGCTTCACCGGCACGGGGTTCGTGAACTACGAGAACGTGACGGGCAGCCATGTCGAGTGGACGGTGAACGCCACCACGGCCGGCCCGGTCACCCTGGAATTCCGCTACGCCAACGGCACCACGACCAACCGGCCGATGACCATCGCGGTGAACGGCACCCCGGTCACCCGCGACTTCAACGGCACAGGCGCCTGGTCCACCTGGCAGACCGTCACCGTCGCCGCCGACCTCGCACAGGGGGCGAACAAGATCAGAGCCACGGCGTCCACGTCGAACGGAGGCCCCAACGTCGATCGGCTCTCGTTGAGCTGACCGCATGATTCGCCACGTTTCGGCCGCGGCGATCTGCCTGGGACTCGGTGTGTTCGCACTGGGCTACAGCACCGGCGCGGCCGGGTCGGGCAGGAGGCAGGATGTGTGTCGTGGAGGTCGAGTCAGCCAAAGGGGATCGGTTCCGGGATCCTGGTGTCCGTCTGTGGCATTTCGCCAGGGAGATTCTGGTGCGGTGTCCGCGGTGCGACGGGCGCGCCCTGGTGGCCGTACATCCTGATCATCGTGACGGGCACACGTATCCCGTGGGCTGGCTGACGGCGCCGCATCGGCTGACCTGTCCAGGGTGCTCTCACATCGCTGAATGGGCGCCGCGGCGGTGGAGCAGCGGCGCTGGGGACGCGTACTTCACCCGTCGCGGCGCGCTCCTGGTGCCGGAGTTCGGTGGGCCCGATGATCCGTACTTCAGGTTGCCGCTGTGGTTGCGACGCCCGTGCTGCGGGCAGGTGCTGTGGGCCTACAACGTGCCCCATCTGGAGCTGCTGGAGGCGTACGTGGCCGCGACGCTGCGGGAGCGGCCCAGGCCCGCGGGCTCACAGACCCTTCTGGAGCGGCTGCCCGCGTGGATGAAGGCGGCCGGTAACCGGGCCGAGGTGCTCGCCGCGATCCGGGCGCTGCGTGCCGTGGCGTAGGCCCATGTATCCGGACACTGATAGACATACCCCTGTGATTCGTGTGCTTCTAGCCGAGGACCAGCACGTCATCAGGGGCGCCCTGGTCGCACTGCTCAGCCTCGAACCGGACCTGGAGATCGTGGCCGCGGTCGAGTCCGGCGACGCCGCCATCCCCTCGGCCCTGGTTCACCGCCCGGATGTCGCGGTACTCGACATCGACATGCCCGGCACGCTCGACGGCCTGGCCGCCGCGGCTGAACTGCGCACGAAGCTGCCGTCGTGCCGCACGCTCATGCTGACCGGGCATGGCAAGCCGGGCCACCTGCGCCGCGCGCTCGCTGCGCAGGTGGACGGGTTCCTGCTGAAAACCGCCCCACCCGAGGAACTGGTCACGGCGATCCGCACGGTCGCATCGGGGAAACGGGTGCTCGACCCCTCGCTGGCGGTCACCGCCTGGGATCTGGCCGACAACCCGCTGACGCCCCGGGAGGCCGACGTGCTGCGTCTGGCGGCAGGCGGTGCCGACGCGGCCGAGATAGCGGCCCGGCTCTTTCTCGGCGCGGGAACGGTGCGCAATTACCTGACGGCCATCGTCGCCAAGCTCAATGCCCGCAACCGCACCGACGCCGTCCGCATCGCCTCTGAGGCAGGCTGGATCTAACCGACCGGCGAGACCCTCGGCGCCTGGGCCGTCAGCTCGAACCAGCCGTCTTCGCGAGCCGTGCCGAGCCGTCCGTCCAGCTCCGCCAGGCGGGTGGTGAGGTTGCCGATCCCGGCCGACCCAGGCCGCCCGGCCGACGAGCCCACGCCGTCATTGCGTACGCGGAGCCGCACTACGCCCTCCTCGACCACCGTCGTGATCGCACAGTGCCGAGCCGAGCTGTGCCTGAGCACGTTGGTCACCGCTTCCCTGAGCACCGTGCCCAGGACGTTCTCCACCTCGGCGGACAGCTCCTCGTGCGCGAGGTCGAGCTCCACCTGGATGCCCGCGGCGGCCAGCACCGACCGTGCCGATTCGCCCTCGGCGGCCAGCGACATCGCCGGCCGCCCACCCGACACCACCCGCAGATCCGCCTTCGCCTTCTCGGTCATCGCCAGCACCTCCTCCAGGACGGCACGGGCCCGCGCGGGGTCCAGGCGTCTGGCCAGCTCGCACTTGAGCAGGATCGCCGCCATGCTGTGCCCCAGCAGGTCGTGCAGGTCGCGAGCGGCGCGCAGGCGCTCCTCGACCACGGCGGAGCGGGCCAGCGCCTGCCTGGCCTCCTGCAATTCCCTCACCAGCCGGGCGAGTTCGAGCAGTCCGTACATGACCAGCCCGGTCACGAGGGTGCTCGCGGTGAAGTTGACCGTCAGCGGGAATGGCAGGCCGAGCAGCACCGCGCTCGCCGCCACGCTCGCCATCACGCACCCGACCAGAGGCCAGGCCACCCTCCACGGGAACGCGAGCAGGACCGGACCGGCGAGGAACCCGGCCGCGCCCAGCCAGGCCCTCCCGAACACCGGAATCGGCAGATAGGTGAGCAGCGCCAGCAACGCGAGCGCACCCATGTGACGCCCGGTGACACAACGGATCTGCATGATGACGATCACGGCGAGACAAGCCGCCGCGGGCGCCGCCAGGTTCGCGGGGACGAACAGCAGGGCCTTGATCGAGAACCCGATCAGCACGGCAGTGAGGAGCGCGACGGACAGCCTGTAGGCGCCCGGGTCCTCGGCGGCCTCGGCCTGCCCTTCGGGCAGCGCGGCCTCGACGGTCAACCAGCCCTCGGCGGACAGGCCCGTGGTCAGGCGGCCGCCCGCTTGACTCAGTTGCCGGGCCAGGCCGTCCAGGCTCTCGTCCTCGGCCGTGCGAGCGCCGTCGTGGGTGACGCACAGCCGTACCATCCCGTCGGCCGCGGTGGTCTCGATCACGCACGTTCTGGCCGTGTTCTCCCGTACGGCGTCGGTCACCACCTCCCGCAGCACCGCCGCGAGCAGCGCGCCCGCGGGGCCGAGGGGCTCGGAGTGTCCGACACGCGTCTCCGCCTTGATCGCCGCGGCCGTCAGCATCGCGCGGGCGGTCGTCATCTCAGGCGCCAGTGACGTGGCGCGGTAGCCCGCGGCGGCGTTCCTGGCATCGGCCAGGGAGCGGCGGGCGGTGCCGGCGATCTCACCGAGCACCTCCACCGCGCGTTCCGGTTGGTCCATGACAGACCGGACACCTGTGGCGATAGCCGCGAGCCCTCTGCCGAGGCCGTCGCTCAGCCCGGTGGCGATGCGCAACCGCTCCTCAGCCGCTGCCGCCAGCGCCAGGGCCAGCCGGGCGGCATGCATCTCCTCCACTCGATCGGTGAGCCGGGTGAGACCGTAAACCACCAGGGCGATCAGCACCATGCTGATCGCGGGATCCGCCGGGCCGATGACGGCGGCGCTGACCGCCACCAGCGGGGCCAGCGGCCAGGCCGGGGTCAGCAGCAACGACCCGCCCAGAAAGCCGAGGAGCCCGACGGAGGTGCCGAAGCCCAGCGTGGCCGCGTAACCGACCAGTGCCTGCAGGATCAGCAGCCACGGTCGTCTGAACCGCCGCAGGGAGCGCAACACGTAGACGAGTTGCAGCCCGAACGCCACCAGCGCGAGTGGCGACCCCGCCAGCAGATAGACGGACGTGAGCCCGGCGAGCACCGCGACGACGATCGCCCGCGCCAGGCGCGGCACCGGAACCTGCGACAACCCGCTCCCCCCGCGTCGGACCAGCGCAAGCCTACAGGCGAGGAGGTGAGAGGCACGGGGACACCGCCGACTTCGCCGACGGAGCGTCATGTCCGCTTCGTGATGAGGTCATGGGTCTTCGGTGACGCGATCTCTGGTTCGGAGATCCGCGGTTCGGCAGAGTCGGTGACACAGGCAGAACGATCACTGAAGGGACCCCTCAATGCGAAACCTTGCGAGACTGTCCGCCGTCGGAGCATCCACCGCCATCCTTGCCGCGGGCCTCGTGACCCCCGCACAGGCGGCGGCCACCTCTTGGGGCGCCTGTCCCGCGGGGCCCGGCGTGGACGCGCGGCAGGAATGCGCCACCCTTCGGGTTCCCACGGACTACCAGGCGTCCGGCGGGCCGACGATCTCGCTGGCCGTGTCGCGGATCAAGACCGCCAAGCCCGCGTTGCGTCGTGGCGTGCTGCTGATCATCCCCGGCGGGCCGGGCAGCCCTGGCCTGAACCGGCCCAGCATCCAGGTCAAGCGACTGCCGCAGGACGTGCTCGACCGCTACGACATCATCGGGTTCGACCCGCGCGGCGTGGGCCAGAGCTCGCCTGTTTCGTGCGGCTTCGAGACCCGTGATCTCTCACTCACCAAGCTCAAGCCGTACCCCGACGCCGACGGCGGCATCGCCGAGAACGTCGCCTGGTCGCGCAGGATCGCCGAGGCCTGCGCCCGCAACGGCGGGCCGCTCATCCGGCACATCAGCACCCGCAACGAGGCCAGGGACATCGACAGGATCCGCCAGGCGCTGGGCGAGAAGAAGATCTCCTACTGGGGCGTCTCCTACGGCACCTACGCGGGTGCCGTCTACGCCACCATGTTCCCCGAGCGTACCGACCGGGTCGTCCTGGACAGCAACGACGATCCCGATCCGCGCCGGGTGGCGCGGCAGTGGCTGGCCAACTACGCCGTCGGCGTGGAGGACCGGTTCCCCGACTTCGCCGCCTGGGCCGCGGCCCGTGACGGCGAGTACGGCTTCGGCACCGACGCGGCGGCGGTCCGCCGCACCTTCCTCGACCTCGCGGCCGAACTGGACCGCAAGCCGTTGCCCTGGCCGCGTGCCAACCCCGCAGAGCTGAACGGCAACCTGCTGCGGGAGATCATGCTCAACGCCCTCTACTCCGACACGAACTTCGCCATGCTGGCCGGACTCATGCGTGCCGCCAAGGCCTCAGACGAGCTGCCCCCGCCGAACACGCCGCCGGTGGACGTCCTGCAGAACACCGCCGCCCACGCCGGGGCGACCATGTGCAACGACGTCGAATGGCCCGACTCGATCAGCCGGCACCAGCGGCAGGTGACGCGTGACCGGGCCGCCCACCCGCTGACCGCGGGCATGCCGGCCAACATGGGGCCGTGCGCGTTCTGGCCGTTCAAACCCGCCGAGCCGCCCGTGCGGGTCACCTCGCGCGGTCCCGCCAACGTGCTGCTCATCCAGAACCTGCGTGACCCGTCCACGCCCTACAGCGGAGCGCTGAAGATGCGCCGGGCGCTCGGGCAGCGGGCCCGTATGGTCAGCGTCGACTCCGGCGGCCACGGCGTCTACCTCGCCAACGGCAACGCCTGCGGCGACCAGGCCGTCACCGCCTTCCTGACCACCGGCAACCTGCCCCACCACGACAAGAACTGCTGACGGCCCGTCACCGAACGTTCGGACGGGGCAATCGATCGATTCAGCGGGCGTCGCCGTCCGGGATCAAGCTGGTGCGCCGGCTCCGCCACCACGGCACAAGCTGGACGACACCGAACGCCACCTCCACCACGAGGAACAGCCATAGCACCCGCGTGGCACCGTGCGCCAGCGCGTACGCCTGCCACGTCGCGAACAGCGTGCGCGCGAGGCCGTCGAGCAATCCGTGTACCGGCAGGGGCTTGACGATGCGCAGGAAGGCCCAGACGACTACGACCGAACCCATCAGGTTCGCGTACAGGGTCTGCATCGGGTCGAGGGCGGGCATGGCGCCCAGCCCGAGCGCCCCGCCCAGCGACGACAGCGCGCCGTGCAGCAGCGTGTACGTCCACGGCGTCGCGAATCCCGCCGTGACGACGAGGTCGTACCAGGCGCTCGCGCGTACGAGGCGAAGATAGGCGGGGCGGGAAGGGGCGAAAAGACGGATCACGATGAGCCTCCTGTGGATCTCACGGCAGCGAGGTCTCACCGTAAACAGTGGAGTACGCTCCAAGGTCAAGCCCATAATCCGACGGAGGGTCATGCGCATCGGGGAGTTGGCCGCGCAAGCGGGGCTGACCAAGGACGCCATTCGGTTCTACGAGAAGGTGGGCCTCGTCGCCGCTCATCGACTGGCCAACGGCTATCGCGACTTTCCACCCGAGACAGTGGCCTGGCTGCACTACGTCCGCACCGCGCAGACGCTCGGATTCTCCCTGGCGGAGATCGCACGGCACGGCGAGGACCTGCACGACGCGCCGGACGCCGCGGAAGCATTGTCGGCGCTGTTCGAGGAGAAGATCCACGTCATCGACGAGCGCATGGTCGAGCTCGCCGCCTTGCGGGCCGAGCTCACCGCGCGCGTCGGCACCGGATGCCCCCTGCGGGCGGCCGGCCAAGCCCGATAACACCGACAGGTGCGAAGCCGTCTAGAGGGCTACCTACGATCAGATCACCGCCTGCACCGGACGCCGCCGCGACGCTACTGGCAGGTGAGCGTGCGGCCCTGGGCGGAGCTCTCCACCGCGACGGCGTAGACGCGGGCCACGTCGGCCGCCGGGGTCCCGTCCGCTGGGTTCATGCCCAGGTCCACCAGGGTTTCCCGCACCCACCCGGGGCTGACGACGTTCAGGCGCAGGCCGCGCGGCAGCTCCGTCGCCGCCGCGGACACGAACGCTTCCAGGCCGCCGTTCACCAGGTGACCGAGCGAGCTGCCCGGCACCGGCTCGGCGAACCGGCCGCTCGTGAGCGTGATCGACCCTCCGTCACGCACGTGGGCGAGCGCCCGCCGTACCAGGTTCACCTGCCCGATCAGCTTGCCGTCCAGGCCGGTCCAGAACCCGGCGTCCTCCAGCCGTGCCATGGCCCCGCCGGCGGCACAGCACACCACCGCGTCCACCTCGCCGACCTCGCCGAACATCTCATCGATGGACGCCGGATCCGCCATATCCACCCTTATCGGGCCCCGGCGCGACGCCCGTACCACCTCATGGCGCTCGCCCAGCAGGGCGGTCACCGCCCGGCCAATGGTCCCCGTCGCACCGATCACCAGAATCCGCATCGCACGTTCCCTTCCGCTCGTGTCCGTCGGAGATCAGCGTGCGGGAAGCGGCGCCCGGTACCCAGCCCTCTACGGTGCCTACACCTGACAGGTACAGGTTCGGTGGCCGCGCATGCAGCAGAATGACCGATATGGACGTGGAGGCCGAGTTGGGGGAGTTCCTGCGGTCGAGGCGGGCGCGCCTGCGCCCTGAGGACACCGGCCTTCCCGTGTACGGGGGCCGCCGCCGCGTGCCCGGCCTGCGCCGCGAGGAACTGGCCCAGCTCGCCGGGGTGAGCGCCGGCTACTACACCCGCCTCGAACAGGGCCAGAGCCCGAACGCCTCGGACGCCGTTCTCGACGCCGTCGCCCGCGTCCTGCGCCTGGACGAGGCCGAGCGCGCCCACCTGTATACATTGGCCCGGCCGAAGCCAAAGACCCGCAGACGCCCGAGCAGGCCGGAGCGAGCGCGGCCGGGCGTCCGCCTCATGATCAAGTCGTTCGAATCCGTGCCCGCCCTGGTCATGGGACGCTTCACGGACGTGCTCGCGTGGAATCCGATGGCACACGCCCTGCTGGCCGGACACCTGGACGTCGACGCACCCGCTCGTCCCGCCGACCGCCCCAACATCGCCCGCATGCTCTTTCTCGACCCGCATATGCGCGCGTTGTACGCCGACTGGCCCCGCAAGACCCGCTCCACAGTCGCCGACCTGCGCCTGATCGCCGGCCGGTATCCAGACGCGCCGGAGCTGGCCAGCCTGGTCGGCGAGCTCAGCGTGGCCAGCCCGGAGTTCGCGAAACAGTGGTCCGCGCATGCGGTGGCCGACTGCGAGACCGACGCCCGCACCTACCGCCATCCGCTGGTGGGCACCATGACGCTGATGACCGAGTTCATGACGCTGCCGAACGACGACGGGCAGCGTGTGGCCGTCTTCAACGCCGAGCCCGGCTCACCGTCCGAAGCCGCACTACGCCTGCTCGCCAGCCTGATCACCGCCGCGTGACTGGACGCCCGCTCCTCTGACCTCGAACGACCGCGCCCAGGAGTTCGGCACGCGCAACAGCGATGTGATCGTGGTGGGGCGGGGCTCGTCCCCGCCCCACCACGTACGAGATGGGGCCGCCGTGATTCCCTCAGGGGTTCCGTCGCCGTGTTCGAGCAGCTCAGAGCGCTGGCAGAGAATCCCAAGTCGTGCTCCTAGTCTGCTCCAAGTGCTTTTCAAGTCGTCATCCCTAACTTGGTCATCACAAGCACGACAGGTTCCACGGAAAACCGGGGGAACGAAGACACCGCCAAAGCGGTGAAAGGGGAAACAAAATGTCGAAGATCTCGCTGAACGACCTTGCGGTCGACGGTGCCGAGCTGACCGACGCCCAGCTGGGCGACGTGGCCGGCGGCCGGATGACCGTGTCCTGGTACATCAAGGGCCAGGCCGCCGAGTGGTGGGTCAGCTGACCCGTACCGGGCGAGTTGTGATCAGGAAGATTCGCGGGGGCCACGGCTCCTGAAATTGAGTTCAAGAACCATCCGTTCACCTTGATCTCCTTCCGCAGCGGCGGAGCGGGCCCGTCCCGCTCCGCCGTCTTCATACGGAGAGACACCGCGAGCGAGGCGACTGGAACATGATCCTCATACTGAGCGACCCTCTGGACGACACGGTCGACATGGTGATGCCGAAGCTGCTGCGCCGGAACATCCCGGTGACCTGGTGGGACAGCGGGGAGTTTCCCGCCAGGAGCCGGCTCACGGTGGCCTTCGCGGACGGAGAGCACCGCATCACCCTCCACACCGAGAACGGCACGCTCGATCTCTCGACGGTGACGGCGGTGTGGCGCAGGCGCCCGACCCCCTCGGCGGCGTCGGCCGGGGTGTCGGAGCCGAGCCATCGAGAGCACGTCGACTGGCAGGCCCAGTTCCTTCTGGACGGAGCGTGGGACCTGATCCCCGCCCGGTGGCTGCCCTCGCGGCGCGAGCCCGAGCGCCAGGCCCATAACAAGATCATTCATATGGCCCGCGCGGCGGCGCTGGGTTTCTCCATACCGGAGACGTCGTTCACCAACGATCCGGCCGAGCTGGTCCCGGCGTACGAGCGCGCCGAAGGCAGGCTCATCGCCAAGCAGATCAACTCCGATAACTTCACGATCGACGGCGAGGACCACCGCACGTACACGACCGTGCTGACCCGCCGTCACCTCACCTCACGGCACCTGCTCCAGCACGAGCCCGTGATCCTCCAGCCGTACGTGCCCAAGGCCGTGGAGCTGCGGGTGATCGTCGTGGCGGACGAGGTGTTCGCCGCCGAGATCGACTCGCAGGCCTCCCGGACGGCCAGGGAGGACTGGCGCCACTACGACGACGACCGGGTCAGGTACGCCGCGCACGCGCTTCCCGCGGACGTGGAAAAGCGATGCGTCGAGCTGGTCGCCTCGTTCGGGCTGACGTACGGGGCCATCGACCTGATCCTCACACCGGAAGGCGACTACGTCTTCCTGGAGATCAACCCCAACGGCGCCTGGGGGTTCATCGAGATGCGTACGGGCCTGCCCATCAGCGACGCCATCGCCGCCTGGCTCGCCCGCGACGAGACCGCCGGTCAGACGGCCGCCCATGCGAAGGCCCATGCGAAGGAGGAGGGAGAGTCCCATGAGTGACTTCGGCGCCGTACTGGAGTCCGCCGTCGAACTGCTGCGCGGGCTGCCCCGCAGGCGCGCCCACGTGGACGCGGCCCGCAGGACCGCCGCGGAGTGGACGGCCGAGAACCCGGGAACCGATGCCCAGCTCGTCGTCGACATCCGGCCCGGTACACCTGTGGTCGACTACGACCTCCTGCTCGCGCACCCGGACGGCGGGACGGTCGCGCTGACCGCCCCGGCCGACGAGGGCGTGCCCTGGCTGATCGAGCACTCGACCCACTGGGCGGCGGGCCAGCTGGTCAGCGTGGACCAGGTCCACCTGTCCGTGGCCCAGGCGCTCACCATGCTGCGCTCGCTCTCCCGTAACAACATGTCCCCGCACGACGAGATCGTCGAGCAGTGCCTGGTCCTCAACGAGGTGATGGCCGACGACGAGCCGCTGGCCGCTGAGGACCTCCAAGCGGCGGCCGACGAGTTCCGCAGAGGGCGCGGCCTGCACGACCGCGCGGCTACCGTCTCCTGGCTGGAGCAGGTCGGAATGTCCCTGCCGCAGTTCGAGGAGTATGTCGGCGGCATCGCCCGCCGCCGGAGGTTCCGGCGGCGCATGGAGGCGGAGCTCGCCCCGGCCTACCTCGCCACGCACCGCGCCGAGTTCGCCAGGGTACGGGCTCTGTGGGTGACGGGTCCGGCCCCCCTCGGCGCCACCGCGCCCGCCGAGCTGATTACCTCGCTCACGGCGGCCGCCGGTGAGGCCCAGGCGAGCGTCGGCGACCGGTGGGAGTACGAGCTGCCCGAGCCGCTGCGGGGCACCGAGCCCGGGAGCGTCGTCGGGCCCGTCCGGCATGAGAAGGGCTTCCTCACCGGCTCGGTGATCGAACGCCGGCCCGCCGAGGACGACCCCGCCACCCTGGCCGCCGCGGGGCAGGCCGCCTTCAACGCCTGGCTGGCCGAGCGCCGCGAGCGCGCGTCGATCGAATGGCACTGGTCGTGAGCCGCCCCATCTACCGTGAAGAGGCGCTGCGCCGGTACGCCGACCCCTCCACCCGGGAGAGCAGGCCGCTGGTCATCCGGCGAGAGTGGTTCTTGCTGCTCTGGGGGCTGGTCATCGTGCTCCTCGCCATCGGGGGCGGTCTCGCGCTCGTCGTGGCATCAAGGATTTCGTCATGAGCAGGCGCGTGCCGGTCCTGCTGCAGAACACCGTCTCCGAATGCGGGGCGGCGTGCCTGGCCATGGTGCTGTCGTTCCACGGGCACCGCGTCTCGCTCCACGAACTCACCGACCGGCTCCAGGTCGGCAGGGACGGGCTCACCGCGCTCGCCATCGTGGCGGGCGCCCGTGAGTCGGGGCTGACCGCCAAGGCCTTCTCCCTGGAACCCGATGACCTCGCCCGCATCCCCATGCCCGCCGTCGTCCACTGGGAGTTCAACCACTTCGTGGTGGTCGAGCGCTGGGCTCCCGATCGCGTCGACATCGTGGACCCCGCGCGCGGGCGGTGCAGGCTCACGGCGGAGGAGTTCAACGCCGGATTCACCGGCGTCCTGCTGGCCTTCGAGCCGGGCCCGACGTTCAGACGGGGGCGCTCCAGCGCGGCGAGCACGTGGCGGCGCCAGTTCCTGAAGAATCTCGTCATGCGCCGGCGGGGCCTGCTCGCGCAGGTCGTGCTCGCGTCGCTGCTGCTGCAGGCGCTCGGGCTGGTGCTGCCGCTGTTTTCGCAGGTGCTGGTGGACCGGGTGCTGCCCATGGGTGCCGACACGCTCCTTGGTGTGCTGGGCGCGGGCATCCTGCTCGCCACGGTGACGCAGTTCGTCGTGGGCGCGCTGCGGTCGGTCCTGTTGGTCGCGGTCAGGGCGGGCGCCGACGCCGAGCTGACCCGGGGAGTGGTCTCCCACCTGATCGCCCTGCCCTACCGCTACTTCGCGCTGCGAGGCACGGGAGACCTGGTCACCAGGGCGGGCAGCGTCGCGGTGCTCAGGGAGATGCTGACCGGCCAGATCTTGTCAGCCCTGCTGGACGGGCCGCTGGCGATCGGATATCTGATCCTGGTCTTCATACAGGACCCTCTGTTCGGTGCGTGCCTCCTCGGCGTCGCCCTCCTGCAGATCGTGCTGCTGCTGGCGACCAGCCGCCGGGTCAACTACCTCGCCCAGCAGGAACTGACCGCGTTCTCGGCGACGCAGAGCCAGCTGATCCAGGCCATCGGGGGAATCGAGACCCTCAAGGCGTCCGGGGCCGAGAAGCACGCGGTCGACCAATGGTCCAAGAACTTCACCGCCCAGCTCAACGCGGACATCCGCGGCGGCATCACCCAGGGCTTGCTGGAGGCGGCGCTCGCCGCCATCCGCGTGCTCGCCCCGCTCGGCCTGCTGTGGGTCGGGGCCTGGCGGGCACTGGACGGGGACCTCACCCTGGGCACGCTGCTCGCACTCAACGCCATCGCCGTCGGCGCGCTCACACCGCTGTCCTCGCTCATGTCGAGCATGCAGAGCCTCCAGCAGGCGGGCGCCCACTTCGACAGGCTCTCCGACATCCTGGCCTCCGACCCCGAACCGTCCGAAGGCATCGAGGTCCTCCGGCTGCGCGGCTCGGTCGAGCTGCGCGACATCGGCTTCCGGTACGACCCCCGGGCGCCGTGGACGCTCCAGGGCATCTCACTGAAGATCGAGCCCGGCCAGAAGGTCGCACTGGTCGGCTCCTCCGGGTCGGGCAAGAGCACACTGTCCCGGCTGCTGCTGGCGCTCCATACACCGACCACGGGCGAGATCCTTTATGACGGGGTGCCGGTGAGCGAGCTCAACCTGCGCACGCTGCGGCGGCAGTTCGGCGTCGTCACCCAGGACCCCTCGCTTTTCACCGGCACGATCAGGGAGAACATCGCGCTCAACGATCCCGACGCGTCCTTCGCCCGGATCGTCGAGGCGGCGAGGACGGCTCGCCTGGACGCCGAGATCCGCCAGATGCCGATGGGGTACGAGACCATGCTCACCGAGGGCGCCGGACTCTCGGGCGGCCAGCGGCAGCGGCTCGCCCTCGCGCGTGCCCTGCTCTCCCGGCCGAAGATCCTGCTGCTGGACGAGGCGACCAGCAACCTCGACAGCGAGAGCGAGGCGGCGATCGAGAGCCACCTCGCCCGGCTCACCCAGACCCGGATCGTCATCGCGCACCGGTTGAGCACGATCCGCGACGCGGATCTGATCTTGGTGGTCGACGGCGGCCGCATCGTGGAGCGGGGCACCCACGACCGGCTCCTGGCCCACGGAGGCCGTTACGCCGCCCTGGTGGCCGCCCAGACGGTGCGCGCGGCCTCGTCGTGACGGCCGGCCGACGCGGGCGGGTCGCACCGGAACTCGTGTCGGCGACACCCTCGTGGTGCCGTCCCCGGACCGACTCGGCTCGCTCATCGTCGGGGCTGAGACCGTCTCGATGAATTTTGCTTGGATCCGGGCGTCCGTTCCGAGCAATCATGTACCTCAGGCACCAGTTCGGAGACGCCTTCAGGTGAGGCGCACTCACCGACCTGGTGTGCGGGAGCCGTACGCCGGGCCGAACACCACCAGCAGTGCCAGGTCCTCGGTCACCTCTTCGAACCGGTGCTCCTCGCCCGCCGGCACGAAGATCACCGAACCGGGGCCCACCTCGGCCGCACCGTCCGGCGTCACGATCTTGGCCCGCCCCGCAGTGACCACGTAGATCTCGTCCTCGGTGTGCGGGCTCTGATCGTCGCGCCCGCCGGCCGGGATGCAGTACGTTCCCACCGACAGGTCCGGCACCCTCAACTGCTCCACCCAGTCGTTGGCCGCTCCGGCGGCGGGCGGCGTCCACACCCCCGCACCTTCGATGATCTGCATGGCAGAAGCGTACCTATAGCTGACCAGCGCCTGATCGTTGGCCAGAGCCTCCATGCGTTGAGCGCCGTTGCGCGTCACGGTTGAGCCCGAAGAGCTCTCTCGTGGCTTGGACGGCGTCGGGTCGTCCTTGAACGTGGAGGCGGCCGGTGGAGACGGCGGTGAGCGACGCGGCGGGATCGCGCCCGATCTCGGCGAGGGTCGCGGCATCGGCCAAGGTCAGGACCGCGTCGGGATCGTCGGCGTGGCCCGGGCAGGTGTGCAGCGCGCCGTCGGCGATGCGGGCGTGCATGGCGTCGGCGCCCACTCTGAACTCGACGGTGAGGGATAGGGCCTGGGCCCGCTCCGGCCGGAACATCGCCCGCAGCGACGGCGTGATCCAGTGGATCTGGAAGGCGTCGTCGTCGCCCTGCTCCCCGAGCAGGCGCATGCCGAACCGGGCCAGCTCGGTCATCGCCGGTTGCAGATCCCGGCCGAGCGGCGTCAGCTCGTACACCTTTGACGCGGCAGGCGCGGGGAGCGTGCGCCGACTGATGATTCCGGCTTCTTCCAGCACCTTCAGGCGGGTGGCGAGCATGTCGGTGGAGATGCCCGCGAGCCCGGCGAGCAGATCGACGTAACGTCTCGGCCCGTCGAGCAGCTCCCGGACGACCAGCAGGGACCAGCGCTCACCGACCACGTCGAGTGTCTTGGCCACCGCACAGTAGTGGCCGTAGGTCCGCGATGCCATGACGAGAGCCTACCGCAGGTCTTCTCGAATCAAAGCTTGCGCTCTGAAATTCAGATTAGATACTTGACTTTTCCAAGTGATCGTCTGAAGGTGGTGCAGCGGCAGGCGCCCAACAAGGCCTGCCGCCACGAACGGCCCGGGAGGACACCTCATGACCCTCGTCGACACCGACCCAGCCACCACCGCGGTCACGGTCGAGCACCTGTGCGACTTCGCCATCACGTTCCAGACCATGCAGACCTTCTCCACCCCACTGGGCACGCGCATGATCGCGGTCGTCGACCACGGGACCGTCGAGGGACCGCGGCTGCGCGGCGAGTTCCTGCCCGGCGGCGGCGACTGGATCATAGTCGGCTCCGACCGCGTCGCCCGCCTCGACGTCCGGGCGACGCTCCGCACCCATGACGACGAGCTGGTGTTCGTCACCGTCACCGGTCGCGCCTCGCTCTCGGACGAGGCGATCGGCCGACTGTGGGCCGGCGAGACCATCGGCTGGGACGAGATGCACGCGCGGTCGGCACCCCTGTTCGAGTCCGGCGCGGACCGCTACGCGTGGCTGAACTCCACCGTCGCCATCGCCGTCAACGAGCTGTCCCTCAACCACGTGCACTACCGCGTCTACAGCATTCAGTAATCCGGCCAGTGACAGGAGCCAGAGCACGCCATGCCCACCACCGCACCGCCCACATCCAACGTCAGCGCACTCTTCGACACCTACGTCGCGACCTTCGCCACCCACGACGTGGACGCGATCGTCGCGCTGCACTCGCCCGGAACCCAGTTCTGGCTGCACAACGGCGAGCAGCCCATCCACGGCCGGTCCGCGGTCCGCGACGCCTTCGCCGCGCTCTTCGCCCAATGGCCGGAGATGGGGTTCGACATCCACCGGGTCATCATCGGTGACCGCCACTGGGTTCTCGACTGGGCACTCACCGCCGTTCTCACCGGCCCGGACGGCGATCGACGCCCGATCCGCTTCGACTGCCTCGACGTGGTGACGCTCGACGAGAACGGGCTGGTCGAACGCAAGGACACCTTCATCGACCTCCCCCAGGCGCAGGCCGCGATCACCGCCGCATCCGCGGCCGGGTCCAGGGGTCACTCATGACACCGAAAGTCGGAGTGTTCCTGCCCGCCCGAGAATCACTCCTCAACGGCACCTCCATCGCCGGGGTGCTCGACTTCGCGGAACAGGCCGAGAAGGCCGGGTTCGACTCGGTGTGGACGGGTGACTCACTGCTCGCCACTCCCGTCCCCGAGCCACTGACCTTGCTGAGCGCGGCCGCGGCGCGAACGACCCGGATCACCATCGGCACCGCCGCCCTCCTGCCCGTCCTGCGCAACCCGATCACGCTCGCGGGACCGCCGGAGCCCGCCGGGCCGGCGAACGATTCGATGGCTTGCCTCGACACGACCACGCAACTGAGCCTCTCCAGGTAGTTCGTCGCGCGAATTGTAAGACGCTTGAATGTTACCCTGACCGAGTGATTAAAGATGATGCTGGCCAGATCGGGGTTGTGGCCGCGCTGGTACGGTCGACATTCTTGGTGAATGCCGTGTACGCCGATTCTGCCCGGGAGTACGGCCTCACCTCGCAGCAGGGTCAGCTGCTGTGCGTGCTGATGGCACAGCCGTACGGCATGAGCGAACTGGGTGCGGTGCTGGGGCTGGCGAAGTCGAGCCTGACCGGCCTGGTTGACCGCACCGAGCGCAACGGCCTGGTCGAGCGCAAACCGGACCCGCAGGACTCGCGTGCGGTGCGGGTCGCGCTCACCCGGCGGGGCAGCAGGCTCGTGGAGGAATTCTATGTCGAGACCTGCCGGCGCATCGAGCGACTGACAACGGGGCTCGCCGCCGCGGAACGCGACACGCTCGCCGAGCTGCTCGGCCAAGTCGTGCTGGACAACAAGGTTCCGGCGGTTTTCCTGGAGCCCGACGAAGGAGCCCGCGCCGATCGCAAGCCCTGAGACCGCCCCGCGCCCAAGACGAGAGTTGCAGTTCGAGCTACGAACCAATATGGTTCGTGACACGAACTGCAACTCTTTTGTCTGGAGGAATTCACCGCCCGCTTCACCGAACAGTTCGGCACCGCCAAAATAGCCCCTCGAATGAAAGGCAGAACGTTGTCTGTACAAGAAGTCGTCTTCGGCTTCGGCGCGCATTCCGGCATCGATGAGGTGCCGGAGCTGCTGCGCATGGCTCAGCAGGCCGACCGTGACGGGCTGGACATCCTCTCGCTGTCGGACCATCCCTACATCGGCGGGCGCCTGGACGCCTACGCCTCTCTCGGATTCATCCTCGGACGTACGCAGCGCATCTCCGGCTTCGCCAACGTCACCAACCTGCCGACCCGGCCTGCTCCCATGCTGGCACGGACGGTGACGTCGCTGTCGGCGCTGTCGGGCGGTCGCATCGTGCTCGGCATGGGCGCGGGCGGGCTGTGGGATCGGATCTCCGACATGGGAGTGCCGCGGCTGTCACCGGGCGATGCCGTGGACGCCTTCGAGGAGGCGATCGTCCTGGTCAAGTCGCTGTCGGGTGGCGGTCCGCCGGTCACCTACCGGGGCCGCCACTACCAGGTGGAACAGATCGAGCCGGCTCCTGTCGCCGCGCCCCCCGTGTGGACCGGATCGGTGGGCCCGAAATCCCTGGCCGCCACCGGCCGGGTGGCCGACGGCTGGATCCCCGGCCACGCGGCGGATTGGCTCAGCGAGCGATACCGGGGGTCGCGACCGATCATCGACGAAGCGGCGGCCGCCGTGGGCCGCGATCCGCGTGAGATCCGCACGGTCTTCAACTTCCCCGGACGCATCACCGATCGGCCGCTGCCTGCCACGCGTGACCGCGACGGCCGTTGGATCGGCGGCTCCGTCGGCCAATGGGCCGAAGAGCTGACCGGAGCCGTGCTGGAGCACGGCGCGTCGGGCTTCATGCTCTTCTCCGCCGGTCACGGTGCACCGGACCCTGTCTTCCTCGGCCGCTGGGCCAGCGAGATCGTCCCAGCCGTACGCGAAGCGATCGCGAAGGAAAACGGCTGAGAGCCCGTCACACGAGCCGGCTGGGTCGACGGTTGAGGAGGAGGCGCTGTCCCGGCCTGCGATCACCGGGGAGGCCGTCGTGGAGATCCTGGGTGAACAGATGGCCGGACCGATCAGGAATCGAGAAGCACCGCTCACCGAGCCGCAGATAACGTGACGGCCATGGACATCACCATTCACACGAGCTTCCTCCCGCATGACGACCCGGACGCCTCCCTGGCCTTCTACCGCGACACCCTCGGCTTCGAGGTACGCAGCGACGTCGGACACGGCAAGATGCGCTGGATCACGGTCGGCCCTGTCGACCAGCCCGGCACGTCCATCCTCCTGGCGCCGCCGGCCGCCGATCCCGGCATCACCGAGGACGAGCGCCGCACCATCATCGAGATGATGGCCAAGGGCACCTACGGCTGGATCCTGCTGGCAACCCGGGACCTCAACGGCACCTTCGAGAAGCTGCAGGCCGGCAACGCCGAGGTCGTCCAGGAGCCGACGGAGCAGCCGTACGGCATCCGCGACTGCGCCTTCCGCGATCCCGCGGGCAACCTGGTCCGCATCCAGGAGGTTCGCTGAGCCGTTCAGCCATCGATTTGGCCATGATGGCCGCCGCAGAGAATGCGGCGGCCGGCGCTGCCAGGCCTCCGTCCTCGATACACCCTCACCGGCGAGCACCTCGGCATGTACCCAGGTGCTCGCGAACATCGATGAAAGGAGTTCTCTCATGTGTCATCCCGCATGGGGGCGCGCACTTACCGCGGCAGAGCGTCTGAACGACCTCGCGCGACTGCGCCGCGTCCGCGACCGGATCGACCGGGAGTACGCGCAGCCACTGAACGTCGAGGCGCTCGCCTGCGGCGCGCACATGTCGGCCGGGCACCTCAGCCGCCAGTTCCGGCTCGCCTACGGCGAGTCGCCGTACGCCTATCTGATGACGCGGCGCATCGAGCGCGCGATGGCGCTGCTGCGTCGTGGCGACCTCAGCGTCACCGAGGTCTGCTTCGCGGTCGGCTGCTCGTCGCTGGGCACCTTCAGCACCCGCTTCACCGAGCTGGTCGGCATGCCGCCCAGCGCCTACCAGCGCCGGGCGGCGGGCGTCGCGGCGGGGATGCCGTCGTGCGTGGCGAAACAGGTGACCAGACCGGTCAGGAATCGAGAAGCACCGGTCACCGAGCCGCAACTAGCGTGACGGCCATGACTTCCATCGAATCCGTCACCCTCGAGGTGGCCGACCCCACGGCCGCCAACCGCTTCTACACCGCCTTCGGTCTGGGCACTCAGGTGCGCCTGCGGGCCTCGGAGGCGCCGACGACCGGCTTCCGCGGGTTCGCGCTGTCGCTCACGGTGTCCCAGCCGGCCACCGTCAACGGCTTCATCGGCGCCGCCCTCGACGCCGGTGCCACACCGCTGAAGCCGGTCGCGAAGTCGTTCTGGGGCTACGGCGGCGTCGTACAGGCCCCGGACGGGACGATCTGGAAGGTCGCGACGTCGGCGAAGAAGGACACCGGCCCGGCCACCCGGCAAATCGACGAGATCGTGCTCCTGCTGGGAGCCGCGGACGTGGCCGCGAGCAAGCGGTTCTACGTTGACCACGGCCTCGTCGTGGCGAAGAGCTTCGGCCGCAAGTACGTCGAGTTCGCCACTGCGTCGAGCCCGGTCAAGCTGGCGCTGTACGGGCGCCGTGCCCTTGCCAAGGATGTCGGCGTCCCCATGGACGGCACCGGATCGCACCGGATCATGCTCGGCAGCGATGCCGGGTCTTTCACCGACCCGGACGGGTTTGCGTGGGAGACCGCATCGCTGACAAGCACGCCCTGACTTGCCACTGCTGTCTGCCCGCCCCGGCCGCCGATCACGAGACGGCCGCCGCGCTCGCCGCCGACCTGGTCCTCCGCCATCCCGATGCAGTAGTGCGGTAACTCAGGCGTCGCCGGTGTCTCCACGCAGAGCCGCCGCGAAGCGCCGACCCGGCGTCGGGTCGACCCCGAAGCGCTCGGCGTAGCGTTCGTGAATTTCCTCCCACCGCTCGTGTGCTTCCTCTTCGGAGAGGTCCTTGCCGGCGAGATGAGGCTCGAGCCGCGAGAGGTAGGCCTCCCAGCCGGTAGCGGTCTGCGCTGAGAGGTCGCGGTCGTCGATGACATGGATAAAGATCAAGCGACAGCCGTCTCCGTCAGCGGCCAGATCGAAGCTGTACGGCTGGCCGGCGTAGACCCAAGCCAGGCGATGGGGTGGATCGACCTCGGTCACCTCGACGGTCGCGCCGCCGGCCTCAAAGGTCTCACCCACCGCCGGTGTCCAGTCGACGGCTGCGGGAAACCAGCGCTCGAGCTCTGCCGGCACGCTGACAGCTCGCCACACGCGCTCGACCGGGTAGGGGAGCGTGCGCTCGAAGCGCAGCGCTGGGCGACCGTCGATCGTTTCCAGGGTTCCGTGAATCATGGGTTCTCCTCCAGGTGTTGTTCCAGGGCGTCGAGGCGCCTGGACCAGAACACGCGATAGGGCTCCAGCCACTGGTCGACCTCGGCAAGGGGTTCTGGGCGCAGCGCGTACACACGCTGCTTGCCATCCGTGCGCACCACGACGAGTCCGGCCTCGCGCAATACCTTGAGGTGCTTGGACACGCCGGGCTGACTGAGATCAAGGCGTTTCACCAGCTCTCCAACGGGCCGCTCACCATCACGCAGCAGGTCGAGAATCTGCCTGCGGTGCGGCTCAGCCAGGGCTGCATAGGCGCTCACGTGCTTATATTACCAGATGGAAATATGAACCTGCAACCCAGGGCCGGGTCAGCCCCCCGATGGCCCGCCATCAGCCGCTCTGGGTCAGCCGATCGGCGTACCTCTGATAGCCGATCCAGCTCGCAGATCACCAGCCTCACTTGCAGTAATAGACCGGACTCACCGTGTCCGCCTGGCGCTCGTACTCGTTGTCGCAGCCGTCGAACACGCCGCCCTCATGCCAGTAATACACGGCCGTGGGTGCGGTGGTCGCGCCCTGGGAACGAGTACCGGCCCTCACTCAGGGTGCGGTGGCGGTCGCGAACACGCGGCGCAGCGAGTCGAACGTGTCCAAGGAGCGCCGCCCCTCGGCCTGCAGCGACCTCACCGCCGCGTCGGAGTCAACCGCCGTGATCGCCTCTTCCCAAATCGCTCGCTCGGCCTGGCGCCATTCGGGCTTCTCATGCACCTCCACGTCGACGAACCCGGCCTCCGTCAGGTCCCGCCGGAGGTTCACCCTGTGGATGCGCGGCGGGACCCGCTCGTCGGACGGATCGACGGCTTCCCAGCACGTCAGGGCGACTCGGCCGCCGGAGGTCAGGAGTCGGCGGAATTCGAGCAGTGCGGCAAGTGGTGGCTCGGCAAACTGCACCGAGTCCACGCACATCACCCCGTCCGCGATGCCCGTGGGCAGGCCGGTCGCGAGCAGGGTCCCGATCCGGAACTCGGACCGGCCGACGGGCAGCCGGCGGGCGCTGACCGACCTTGCCTGCTCCAAGGCCACGGCTGAGAAGTCCACTCCGACCAGGCGTGCGCCGGTACGTCGGGCGGCCTCGATGCCGTAGCCGCCGCGCCCACAGGCGATGTCGAGCAACAGGCCGTCCTGCGGCAGGCGCAGCTCCTCGGTCACCTCGGCGACGCCCTGCAAAGTGAGGACGCCGGCGAACTGCAGTTCCGGCGGCAGGCCCAGGGCGCGGGCAATGATGGCGTCACGAGCGAGCGAGTCGGCCATGTCCGTATACCACTGGTCGAAGTACGCGGCGTCACGCATCGCCGCCACCACCGGCTTATCTGATGTCATGCAGACATTATCCTGGTTGCGCCCGTCGGGTACGGGGCGAAGGCGCCGCGCACGCTCAGTATGGCGCCCTCCAGCGTGGCGGCGTGCTCTGCGCTGTGACCCGGATTCAGTCGTCGCAGAGGGGGCCTCTGGCATGCCGCCCTCAACACAAATGATCCACATTTTGTGCCATTCGCGTTGACAACGGCCTTATTCCGATCGATGCTTTCTTCGCTGCGCGCCCATCTTTTGACCATCATGCCCAATATTTGGGCATCCCGGGAGAAGTTCACGCCGTGTTCGCGATGCATTGCCTGAAACCCGAGGCCGGACCTGCCGCCGCCTTAACAAGGCGCCCCATGGAGGGCGGCCCGGGCCCGGGAGCCACCAAGGAGAGGGGCGTCGCGCGGTGCCGTAACGGCACGCCGACCTGCCCTTCACCGCCAATCGGAGCGAGCGCGCGGTGACCGCCGTCACCGACCTCACGAGCAGGCTGCTTTCCGGCTGGTGCGATCTGCCCTGCTCCCCGATCGCGTCATCAATCGCCCGCCGCTGGGTGTCGGCGATGCTCGCCTCCTGGGAGCTGCCTCTCTGCGCCGCCAACGAGGCGACGATCGCCGAGCTGACCAGCGAGCTCGTCACGAACGCGGTCCAGCACGCCGCGCCGCCCGCTCGCGGATTCTCCGACATAAGGATCAACGTGCGGGTGGGGGACGCCACGGTCTGGCTGGCGGTCTGCGACCCCGATCCCACCCCTGTCTCTCATACACATCT
>NZ_VCJS01000167.1 GCF_005893125.1 Nonomuraea basaltis
GTTCTGGGACGCGATCGAGGCCATGGGCGGCCGCAGGCTGAGCCCGGGCCAGTCCATCGCGGCGCTGGAGGAGGCGATCGGGATCATGCGCGAGATCTGGGCAGCCGACAAACCCGGCGCAGTACGGGTCAAGGGCACGTATTACGAGGTCAACGGCGCCAAACGCGGCCCCGCGCCAGCGCATGACATCGGGGTCTGGGTGGGTGCGTACAAGCCGAAGATCCTGCAGATGACCGGACGCGCCGCAGACGGCTGGCTGCCTTCGCTGTCATATCTGCCTGGTGGACCCGCCGACCTCGCCGGCATGAACCAGCACATCGACGAGGGCGCTGCGGCGGCGGGGCGTGATCCGTCCCGGATCCGCCGGCTGGCCAACATCGCCGGCGAGTTCACGCGGACCAGCCGGGGCTCGCTCAACGGGCCACCGGACCAATGGGCCGAGGAGCTCGCCGGGCTGACCCTCGAATACGGCATGAGCGGGTTCATCCTCGCCTCCGACGACCCGGCGTCGATCGAGCTGTTCGCCGCCGAGGTCGCTCCCGCGACCCGGGAACTCGTCGCCGCCGAACGCGCCCGCCGGGCGTCCACCGAGGGTTGAAGCCGGTTCCTCCGAATCCTCAGGCCCAGCTGATGCGCTCCTCCAGCAGCGCCTGCTGGGCCGGATTGGCGGTCAGCGCCAGCGCGCGCTCGTCGGCCCGCCTGGCCTCCTGCCTGCGGCCGAGGTCGCGCAGCAGCTCGGCGCGGGTGGCGTGGAAGAGGGGGTAGCGGTCGAGGGCGTCGCCGAGGTCCTTCAGCTCGGCCAGCGCGGCCTCGGCGCCGTCCACGTACCGGACGGCGATGGCCCTGTTGAGGCGGGCGACGGGCGAGGGCTCGAGGTGCAGCAGCATGTCGTACAGCACGACGATCTGCCGCCAGTCCGTGTCCTCCCAGCGCTCCGCCTCGGCGTGGCAGGCCGCGATAGCGGCCTGCAGCTGGTACGGGCCGGGCCTGCGGTGCCGGCGCGCCGTCCGGGTGAGGAGCTGGATCGCCTGGTCGATGGCGGCGCGGTCCCACAGCGCGCGGTCCTGGTCGGCCAGCAGCACGAGCCGGCCGTCCGCGCCGAACCGGGCGGCGCCGCGTGCGCGGTGCAGCCGGATCAGCGCCAGCAGCCCGGCCGCCTCGGGCTCGTCCGGCATCAGCCCGGCCAGCAGCGACGCCAGCCACTCGGCGTCCTCGACGAGGTCGCGTGCCTGGGCCGGCTCCAGCGTGCTGGACAGGTAGCCCTCGTTGAACAGCAGGTAGATGACGGTCAGCACCTCGCGCAGCCGCCCGGACAGCTCCTCGCCGGACGGGACGCGGTACGGGATGCCCGCCTCGGCGATCTTCTTCTTGGCGCGGGTGATGCGCTGGGCGACCGTGCTCTCCTGCGTCAGGAACGCGGCCGCGATCTGCGTGGTCGTCAGCCCGCACACCACGCGCAGGGTGAGCGCGATCTGCGCCGGGCGCGACAGCGCCGGGTGGCAGCAGGTGAAGATCAGCCGCAGCCGGTCGTCCGGCTCGCCCGGCTCCGGCAGGCGCAGGAGGGCGAGCTTGTCGCGGTAGTTGGACTCGCGCCGCAGCAGGTCCAGGCCGCGGCGGCGGGCCACGGTGTACAGCCACGCCTCCGGCCGCTCCGGCACGCCGTCGACCGGCCAGCGCACCAGCGCCGTCTCGACCGCGTCCTGCACCAGGTCCTCGGCGGCGGAGAAGTCGCCCAGCAGCGACACCAGCGAGGCCGCCAGCCGGCCCGCGTGCTCGCGCACCGCGCTCTCCGCCTGCTCGCGAACCGCCTGCTCCGCGTGCTCCGGCGTGGCGCGGGCCGGCTCGGGGCCTGGGACGTCGGTCACAGCCCGGCGGGCTTGGTCTCGACGGGGCGAATCTCGACGGTCGGGCAGCCCGGCCACGTGCGGACCATGCGCAGCGCCTCGTCCAGGTCCTCGACGTCGATCTCGCAGAACCCGCTGACCACCTCCTTGCCCTCGACGAACGGCCCGTCGGTGACCAGCGGCTCGGCGCCGCCCTGGAGGCGCACGGTGGTGGCGGTGTGCGCGCCCTGCAGCTTGCTGCCCGCCCTCATCTTCCCGGCGTGGTCGGCGAACCACCGCTCCACCTGCCGTACGGCCTCGGCCCGCTCCTCGTCGGTCATGGCGGCCAGGTCTTTGGCGTACTGCTCGGTGTCGACGAACATCAGCACGTACTTCATAGCGCCCATCTCCTTCTTCCTCTTTATAAGGGAGACGATCGGCGAGCCGCGCCATACGACAAACCCGCCGGCGTTTTCTCGTACGCGCCGTCACATCTCGGCCGCCCCATCCCTCCCCGCCACGAACCCCTGAGCCGGGCTCAGCCTTCGAGGTAACGCAGGATGGCCAGCACGCGGCGGCTGTAGCCGGGGTCGCGGGGCAGGTCCAGCTTGTCCATGATGGCGTTGACGTGCTTCTCGACCGTGCTGAGCGACACGTGGAGACGCTCGGCGATGGCCGCGTTCGTCAGGCCCTCGGCCAGGTGCCGCAGCACCTCGGCCTCGCGCGGGCTGAGCCGGCTCAGCGGGTCGGCGCGGGTGGTGCGGGCGAGGAGCCGGCGCACGACCTCCGGGTCCAGCGCGGTGCCGCCCACGTTCACCCGTTCGAGCGAGTCGAGGAACTCGGCCACCTCGGACACCCGGTCCTTGAGCAGGTAGCCGAGCCCTTCCGTGGATCCGGCCAGCAGCCGGGCCGCGTAGTGCTGCTCGACGTACTGCGACAGGACGAGCACGCCGACCTCCGGCCGGCGCTCGCGGATCTCCAGCGCCGCCCGCAGTCCCTCGTCCTTGTGGCCGGGCGGCATGCGCACGTCGATCACGGCCACGTCGGGGCGGTGCCGTTCGACGTCGTCGAGCAACGCGGGCGCGTCTCCGACGGCGGCGACGACCTCGTGCCCGGCGTCGTCGAGCAGCCGCGTCAGGCCCTCGCGCAGGAGTACGGAGTCGTCGGCCAGGATCACCCGCACGGAGGCGCCTTCGGCAGTCTGGCGGTGATCTTGGTGGGACCTCCGGGCGGACTGTCCACGGTGAACTCGCCGTCGAGCGCCAGGACGCGCCTGGCCAGCCCGGACAGCCCGCCGCCCGAAGGGTCGGCGCCACCCTTGCCGTCGTCTGAGATCGCCACGCTCACCGTCCGCTCGTCCTCGTCCAGTACGACCAGGATGTCACGGGCCCCGGCGTGCTTGACCGCGTTGGTGATCGCCTCGCGGGCCACGAAGTAGAGGGCGGTCTCGACCTCGGAGACGGGCCGCGCGGCCAGCCCGCCGTGCACGGTGACCGGCACGCTCGACCGGTCGGCGACGCCGGCGAGAGCGGCGCTCAGCCCCAGCTCGTCGAGGGCGGTCGGGTAGATCCGCCAGGCCACGCTCCGCAGCTCGTCGAGGAGCTGCCGCGACTCGGCGTGGGCCTGGGCGACCAGCTCGGCGGTCCGGCCGTGGTCGCGGCTGTGCCGGGCGCGGCCGAGCAGCATGGCCAGGGACACACCGCGCTGCTGCACGCCGTCGTGCAGATCGCGTTCGATCCTGCGGCGCTCTTCGTCCACGGCCTTGACGATGCCGGAACGGGTCGCGGTCAGCTCGGTGATGCGCCTGCGCATCTGCTCATGGCGGTCCGGGCCGAGGAAGAGGCCGGCCAGCCGCCGTTCGAGAGATCCGAGTGCCAGGGTCATGAGGACGATCAGTGGCAGCAGCACCATTCCGCTGGTCAGGCCGAGAACGCCGCTGCTGGTGACCACCTTCACGCCGGGCAGGTTCACGGGCACCGGCTCGGACTCGCCCCAGGCCAGGTCCCACAAGCCGCCGAACAGCAGCAGCCCGCCGAGGAACAGGCCCGAGGCGCAGGCGTACCCGCCGAGGACGCCCAGCGCGGCGCGGGCGGCGAGGAATCCGTAGCCGCCGCTCTCCGCGGTCGTCTCGTGGCCGAGCCACCTGGCGAGCCGGACGCGTTCGATGGCCATCAGCCGCGTCAGGCCGCGTGCGGCGGCGGGACGCGCTGCGGGGAGCAGGGACGCGGGCCACGCCACGCACAGGAAGGCCAGCTCGACGGCGCCGAGCGCCATCCCCAGGAGCACGCCGGCCGCCACCCGGGCAACCCGATGACCATGATGTGACATGGGCGCTAGGCCCGCCCGGTCGGCTGACACGGACATGCGCGCTCGGCCTTCCTGCCGGCTGGCACGGACATGGACGCCAGGCCCTCCTGGTCGGCTGACACGGGCCGAGTCTAGGCGTCGCGGCGGCGCAGCACCGCGTGCCCGGCCGCCACCGCGGCCGCCGTCCAGCCCAGCAACCAGGCCAGGCCCTCCACCGCCGAGTACGGGATCGGCCCGCCGGTCATGTTCTCGGTGCTGCCCATGAACGCCAGCCCCGCGAACAGCGGCATGCGCAGCGACACGTCCACCGCCACCTGGCTCCCGGTCATCAACAGCATCAGCGGCAGGCCCATGAGCAGCATGAACACCACGGTCAGCGTGCCGGCCGCACTCCGCATGGCGGTCCCCACGCCCAGCGTCATCACCGACACCAGGGCGAAGAACACCCCGATGCCGAGCAGGTCCAGCGCGACCTCCCCGGCCGGCAGCGCGACCAGCCCGCCGAACACGTCGATCGACAGCAGTAGGTAGACGGCCGCCGTCGCCACGGCGCCCGACAGCACGCCCGCCACGGCCATCACCGGCGCCACCACCAGCGCCTTCGCCGCCAGCACGACGCCGCGGACGGGCGTCGCCAGGAGCGTGACCCGGATGGCGCCCGAGGCGTACTCGGAGGTGATCACCAGCATCGCCAGCGCCACCAGCGCGAACTGGGCGAACGAGGTCGCGGAGACCACCGGCTCACTCGCGACGATGTCCGCGCCGCCTCCGCCCGGGACACCCGCCGCCTGGCCGCCTCCGCCCGGGGCGGTGCCGGTCGCGCGTCCTTCGCGCAGGGCGTCCGTGGCCGCCGCGCCGCCCACCGTCACCGCGCTGAGAACCATGAGCGCCGTCGCGCTCGCCAGGCACCACCAGGTGGACCGCACCGACCACAGCTTCGCCCATTCGGCCCCGGCCGCCTGCCACAACACGCTCACGCGTCCACCCTCCGCCTGCCGCAACGTCCCCGTGCCTCCGCCCTCTGCCTGCCGCAACGTGCCTCCGCCCCCCGCCTGTCGTGACGTGCTCACGCGTCCGCCCTCCCCGCGCCGTACTCGACGCTCTGCTCCGTCAGCTCCTGGTACGCCTGCTCCAGCGACGCCTCGCGGGTGCGCAGCTCGTGCAGCCTGATCCCCGCCTCGTGCGCCAGGTCGCCGACCCGTTCGATGGGCGCTCCGGTGGCGACCAGCTCGTTCTCGCCCGGCCGCGCCACCTCGATCCCGGCGCCGCGCAGGCGTACGGCCAGTTCCCTGGCGTGCGGGGTGCGCACGACCACGGCCGTCAGGGAGCTGCCCGCGATGACCTCCGCCAGCGGCGCGTCCATGATGAGCCGGCCCTTCCCGATCACCACGAGGTGGTCGGCGGTGAGCTGCATCTCGCTCATCAGATGGCTGGAGACGAACACCGTGCGGCCCTCGCCGGCCAGCGACCGCATGAGGCCCCGTACCCATCGCACCCCGTCGGGGTCGAGCCCGTTGACGGGCTCGTCGAACATCAGCACCTCGGGGTCGCCCAGCAGCGCCGCCGCGATCCCCAGCCGCTGGCTCATGCCCAGCGACAGCGTCCCGGCCCGCTTTCCCGCCGCCCCGGCCATCCCTACGCTCTCCAGCACCTCCGCCACCCGCCGCCGCGGGATGCCGTTGCTGTGTGCCAGCGCCACCAGGTGCGCGTGGCCGCTGCGGCCCGGATGGAGCGCCCGCGCGTCGAGCAGCGCGCCGACCGTGCGCAGCGGGTTCCTGATCCGGTGGTACGGCACGCCGCCGATCAGCGCCGTACCGGAGGTGGGGTGGTCGAGCCCCAGCACCAGCCGCATCGTCGTCGACTTGCCTGCCCCGTTCGGCCCGAGGAAACCGGTCACCGTGCCGGGCTTCAACTCCAGCGTCAGATCGTCGACGACCAGCCGGTCGCCGTACCGCTTGCTCAAACCCGTCAAACTGATCATGCCGCCCACGCTAGGCAGCACCCGTCCCGGCCACCATGGGGGCGGACCGCCGACCTGGATGGCGGGGAACCGTAACATGCGAAGTAATCGGACGAAACATGGATTTTCTAAATTCCGGTCATGGCGGACATCTTCGATACATATGTCATGGCCGGAGCGTGGGACGAGATGTTCGAGCGGCCGGGCGTGCCCCGCCGTCAGTACCAGGCGCTGTTCGCCGCGCTCCAGCCACTCGGGGCGCACGAGCTGCGCACCAGGGCGGAGCAGCTCGCCAGGATGTTCACCGATCGCGGGGTCACGTTCGACTACGCGGGCGTCGAGCGGCCCTTCCCGCTGGACCTGATCCCGCGCGTCATCGACGCCGCCGAGTGGGACCTCGTGACGCGCGGCGTGCGGCAGCGGATCCGCGCCCTCGAGGCGTTCCTCGACGACGTGTACGGCAAACGCCAGGCCTTCCAGGACGGCGTGGTCCCCTGGCGTCTCCTGCACTCCAGCCCCCACTACCACCGGGTCGCCCACGGCTGGCGCCCGCCCAACGGCGTCCGCGTCCACGTCGGCGGCACGGACCTGATCCGCGACGAGCAGGGCGTGCTGCACGTGCTGGAGGACAACGTCCGCACCCCCAGCGGGGTCAGCTACGTGCTGGAGAACCGGCTCGCCATGACCCGCACCCTTCCCACGCTGTTCTCCGAGCAGTTCGTGCGGCCCGTCGAGGAGTACCCCGCCAGGCTCCTGGCCGCACTACGCGCGGCCGCGCCGGAGGGGATCACCGACCCGACCGTGGTCCTGCTCACGCCCGGCGTGTACAACGCCGCCTACTTCGAGCACGCGCTGCTGGCCCGCCTCATGGGCGTCGAGCTGGTCGAGGGCCGCGACCTGGTCTGTGAGAACAACCGCCTGCACATGATCACAACGTACGGGCGGCGCCCCGTCCACGTCGTCTACCGCCGCGTCGACGACGACTTCCTCGACCCACTGCACTTCCGGGGCGACTCCGTGCTCGGCTGCCCCGGCATCGTGAACGCCGCCCGCGCCGGCAACGTCACGATCGCCAACGGCGTCGGCAACGGGATCGCCGACGACAAGCTCATCTACACGTACGTGCCCGACCTCATCGGCTACTACCTGGGGGAGACGCCGCTGCTGCCCAACGTGGAGACGTACCGGCTCGACGATCCCGGCGTGTGCGACCAGGTGCTGTCCCGGGCGGGCGAGCTGGTGCTCAAGCCGGTGGACGGCGCGGGCGGCAAGGGCATCGTCATCGGCCCCGTCGCCACGCCGGAGCAGCTCGCGGCGGTGCGGAAGGCCGTACGCGAGGATCCGCGCGGCTGGATCGCCCAGCGGCCGGTGCGGCTGTCCACCTCGCCCACTCTGGTCGGCGAGCGGCCCGCGCCGCGCCACATCGACCTGCGGCCGTTCGCCGTCAACGACGGCGACGACGTGTGGCTGCTGCCCGGCGGGCTGACCCGCGTCGCGCTGCCGGAGGGCGAGCTGGTGGTCAACTCCAGCCGGGGAGGCGGCTCCAAGGACACCTGGGTGCTCGGCGAGGCCGTGCCGCCGGTGGCCGCCCCCGCCGCCATGGCGGCGGCCGCCGCACAGTGGAGCCCCAGCAGGACGGCCGCCTGGGAGGGCGAGCAATGACGCGCAGGACGACTTGGAAGGAGGAGGATCGATGACGCGCCCGCTGCTCAGCCGCATCGCCGAGACGCTCTACTGGATCGGCAGGTACGTCGAACGCGCCGACGACACCGCCCGGCTCCTCGACGTGTCCGTGCACCGCATGCTCGACGAGCCCGACACCTGCAGCTCCCTCCACGCCGTGCTCGGCCTCAGCTCCGCCGCCACCGTCAGCGCCCCGGCGGTGATCAGGCGCGTCGCCTACGACCTGAACGAGCCCGCCTCGATCGCCTCCTCCGTCAGGCTCGCCAGGGACAGCGCGAGAGGCGTGCGCGAGGTGCTGTCCAGCGAGGTGTGGGAGTGCCTCAACGTCACCTGGCACCACCTGTCCGGCCTGGAATCGCTCACCCCGCACGGGTACCTGGCGTTCGTCCGCGAGCGGGCCGCCCTGTTCTTCGGCCTCGTCGACGCCACCATGAGCAGGGACGACTGCTGGCGCTTCATCGTGCTCGGCCGCAGCCTGGAACGCGTCGACATGACCACCCGGCTGATGGCCGTGCACCTGGCCGGCGACCGGCGGCTGCTGCTGCAGGCCAGCGGCGCCGACGAGTCGTTCACCAGGACGCACGGCGCCAGGGACGGTGAGGTGCTGGAGTTCCTCCTGCTCGACCGGCTCTTCCCGCGCTCGATCGTCTACTCGCTGCTGACCGCGGAGAAGTGCCTGCGCGCCCTGGCCCCCGACACGGCCCGGGTCGGGGTGGCCGACTCCGCCCAGGCCGCCATCGGGCGGGTGCGCACCGGGCTCGAGTACACCGATTTGAACGAGCTGAACGACCGGCTGCCCGAGCTGCTCGGCACCCTCCAGGAGGCGTGCGCGGCCGCGGGCGAGGCCATCGCGCAGCGGTTCTTCCAGCGCAGAGAGGCGATGGCATGGGTTGGCGCGTGAAAGTCTCCCACGTGACGCACGTGGAGTACGACGGCGAGGCGCACTCGTCCTACAACGAGCTCAGGATGACGCCCGCGCACAACGTGCTGTCCAGCCGCATCAAGGTGACCCCCGCCGTGCCGGTCTACACGTACGAGGACTACTGGGGGACCAAGGTGTCGGCGTTCGACGTGAGCGAGCCCCACAGGTCGCTGACCGTCGAGGCGGTCAGCAGGGTCGAGACGTCGGGGCGGCGCAAGCCCCGGCTGGCCCTCGTGGACCCGGATCCGTCGCTGGGCGAACTGCTCAGCCGTACCCCGATGACCGCCATCAACCCCGACCTCGAGGATCTGGCCAGGACGCAGGCGGTCGGCCGTGACCCGCACGAGACGGCCGAGGCGATCAGCGAGCTGGTCGCGGCGCGGGTGGAGTACATGCCCGGCTCGACCGGCGTGCAGACCTCCGCGCAGGAGGCGTGGGATCTGGGGCAGGGCGTCTGCCAGGACATGGCGCAACTGACGGCGGGGCTGCTGCGGGCGGCCGGGCTGCCCGCCCGCTACGTGTCCGGCTACCTGCACCCGCGGCCCAGCGCCGAGATCGGCGAGCCCGTCGTCGGGCAGAGCCACGCGTGGGTGGAGTACTGGGCGGGGGAGTGGCTGCCCCTCGACCCCACGAACCGGACGTACGTCGGGGAGGCGCACGTGGTGGTGGCCCGCGGCCGGGACTATTCGGACGTGCCGCCGCTCAAGGGCATCTACCAGGGTCCGCCGGAGAGCCGCCAGGAGATCACGGTGACCGTCACCCGCCTGGGCCCGGCCTAGATCCACGCCCTGCTCCGGCGGCGATGACGATCGCGTCAGCCTCCGCCGCTAACGCCCCTGGTAGCCCTCGCGGGCGGACACGACGTCGGGCATGCGGCCCTCCAGCCAGATGATGAGGGGGATCAGGTGCTCGGCGGCCTCGCGGCCGAGCGGGGTGAGGCTGTATTCCACCCGGGGCGGGATCGTGTGCTCGGCCACACGCAGCACCATGCCGTCGCGTTCCAGGGCCTGGAGGGTCTGCGACAACATCTTCTCGCTCACTCCGTCGACGCGGCGGCGCAGCGCGTTGAAGCGGTAGGGCCCCTCGTGCAGGGCCGCGAGCGCCAGGATCGCCCAGCGGCCGGTGATGGTCTCGAGCACCGTGCGCGAGGTGCACTTGCGCGAGAAGACGTCGGCCACCAAGTTCTCGAAATCCTCCATATGTGCTAGCTTACGCCCCAGCAGCACTTACTGATAGAAAGTACTCTCCAAGAGTGAGTACTGAGAGGGAGTAATCATGATCGTGGTGACCGGAGCGAGCGGGCATCTGGGCCGGCTGGTGATCGAGGAGCTGAAGCAGCGGGTCCCCGCCGAGCAGATCGTCGCGGCCGCGCGTACCCCGGAGAAGGCCGCCGACCTCGGCGTCGAGGTCCGCGAGGCCGACTACGACCGGCCCGAGACGCTGAAGAGCGCGCTGCAGGGTGCCACCAAGGTGCTGCTCATCTCCGGCCTCGACCCCCACCGGGCACAGCAGCACGCGGCGGTCGTGGACGCCGCCAAGGAGGCCGGGGCCACGCTCGTCTACACCAGCGCGCCCAAGGCCGACACCACCGAGGCCGCCCTCGCCGCCGACCACAAGGCGACCGAGGAGTACATCAAGGCGTCCGGCGTGACGTACACGATCTTGCGCAACAACTGGTACCACGAGAACTACGAGCAGTCGATCACGATGGCTCCCCAGCTCGGCGCCCTCTACGGCGCGGCCGGCGACGGCGGGATCGCCATCGCCGCCCGCGCGGACTACGCCGCCGGCGCGGCCGCCGTCCTCGCCGGCGAGGACCACGACGGCAAGGTGTACGAGCTGACCGGCGACACCGCCCTGACGCTCGCCGACCTGGCCGCGGAGATCTCCAAGGTGACCGGCAAGGAGATCGCTTACCAGAACCTGCCGAAGGACGACTACGTGGGCGTCCTGGCCGGCGCCGGCGTCCCGGCTCCGTTCGCGGAGGTCCTGGCGGACGTGGACGTCAACATCTCCCGCGGCTGGCTCGCCCACACCCCCGGCACGCTGCGCGAACTCATCGGCCGCCCCACCCAGCCGATCGGCGAGTACGTCCGCGCCCTGCTCGGCTAGCTTCCACGCCGGGCGTCGATGTAGTCCAGCACGTTGTGGGCGTACCCGATCACAACGTGCTGGCGGCAGCCGAACACCCGATCGTCGGCCAGCTCGTGCGTATCCGGGTCGGATCCTGCAGATCGCCGATCATCGCCAAATCGGTTGCCATGCGTGCTGAATGGCAGGGCTCGGCTATGTCGTCGTTCCCCGCGCTGGTCGCCGGTGCAGCTTGGCGTCCGCGGGCAGGCCGTGGCGGGCCCGATACTCCTCGGCTCCGATGCCGTGCTTCCATTTGGCGTGAGCGGCCACGCCCCGGGTCCACTCGCCGCACTCCAGGCAGAGTAGCTGACCATCCCTTTCCGGTTGTCGCCCGTACGGCACCGCCGCCAGTTTCTCCGCCGACAGGGGCGGGTGCGGTCGCGGTGTCTTGGGCACGAACCCGACCGGGCGGGCTCCGCGCGGGGGCGGGAAGCCGTGTCGATGCCGCAGTTCGCGGGTCTTGCGGGCGGTGACGCCGAGCAGGTTCGCCAGGTCGGTGCCGTTCCATCCGGAGGTGGCGGCCAGCAGGTCGTGCAGCGAGGCATACCCGAGTTCGCGGGCGCGCGCCTCGTGCGGGTCGATGCCGTGCCGGGTTCGATAGTCGGCGACGGTGAGGCCGTGCATCACCGACACGTGCTGGTCCAGGGTCTTGAACCAGCGCCCGCACTCAAGGCACAGGATGTGCCCGTTCCTGGTGGGCTGCGTGCCGTACGGGATGGCCGTGAGTTCCTCGGCGGGCACCGCGGGCTGCAGGGCCGGGTGCTTGACGACGTAGCCTGCGGCCCACCGGCCGGGAGCGGCGAACCCGAGCCGTTTGCGGAGCTTTTCGACGCCGCCTTTGCTCATGCCGATCAGCTCGCCGATCTCCCTGCTGCTGGTGTGGGCGTGAGCGGTGAAGAGCTCCTCGATGCTGTCGAACCCGGCGGCGCGGCATCGGGCGGCCCGTTCGGTCTCCCGCTTCTCCCGTGAGGCCTTCAGGGCGAGGTGAGCGTGTGCGCCACCACCCTTGCCACCTTTACGGCCGGCGATCACCCCGGCTCGGTGTTGCGACTCTCGCCAGGCGATCTTCGAGAGCTGGGCGAGCTCCTCGCGGGAGCGCTTGGGCCGTAGCTTGGCCCGAAGCTCGGGGTCGTTTTCCCACCTGTCGCGCTGTGCGGCGGCGCGGGTCTGCTTGACCGTGCTGGAGTGCAGGCCGAAGGTGCGGGGAAGCTCGTGGATGTGGCGGTAGTCATCAGCGGACATGCCATGCTTGGCGACCACGTGCTGGCCGAGCTGCTTGAACCACAAGCCGCATTCCAGGCATAGCAGCTTGCCACCGGATTCGGGTTGGACTCCGGGTGGCACATCAGTCGGTTTGCCCGGCCGGATCGAGTGTCTCGGCCGCCCGTTCTGGTTCTCCATCTCCCACCTTGAGCTCCTGCTTTGCGGGTGACATGGTACAAGATCCACCCGATGAGAGGAACCGCTGGCCTGCGGGCTGCCACAATTGTCGGATGCGCGGGGATGGGATGCTCCTGAAGCGGCTGGCGGGGCTCGATGAGGCCGAGCTGGCGAGTCTGCTCGCGGCGCGGCCGGATGTGCTGCGGCCGGTGCCGCCGCGGCGGCTGGCAGAGCTGGCGGATCGGCTGGACGATCCCGAGTCGGTGCTGGCGGCGCTGTCGCGGACACCGTTGCCCTGTGTGCTGCTGGTGCAGGCGATCCTGGTGGCCGCGCGCTCCGCACGGCCCCTGTCGAGTCTGGTGACCGAGGGGTTCGACCACAGCGGCCTGCTCGATCAGCTGGAGCGGCGGGCTCTGGTAGTCCGCGACGGCAACATGATCCAGCTCTGCCCGGCCCTGCACGAGGTGCTCCCGGCGCCGCTCGGTCTGGGGCCCGGGCTGGCCGAGATTCTGCCGCAGATCACCGTCGCGGAGCTGACGGACATGTCCAAACGGCTGAGCGGCACCGGCACGGGCCGCAAGCAGGTCCTCGTCGATTCGATCACGGAGATCCTGACCGACTCCGACCGGCTGACGCGGCTCATCGCCCACGCGCCGCAGGGCACCCGCGAACTGCTCGACGACTTCGCCTGGCAGGGCCCGGTGCGGGTCCTGGACGAGTTGCCGCACTTCAGCTACTACGCCTCCACTCGGCAGCGGCCGATGACGGCGGCCTGGTGGGCGCGTGAGCACGGGCTGATCTGGAACGTGGACTGGGAGGGCTCCTACGTCATGCCCCTGGAGGTCGCGCTCGCGCTGCGCGGCGACGGCTACCGGGTGGACGTGTCGATCGAGCAGCCCAAGGTCGGCAGGGTGCCGGTCGCGGCCGATCTGGTGGCGCATGAGGCGGCGGTGGCGGCGCTGCGAGTGCTGGACCGGACGGCGGCCCTGCTGGAGACGGTGGCGGCCGAGCCGCTGCCCGAGCTGAAGAGCGGCGGGGTGGGGGTCAAGGAGATTCGCCGTCTGGCCAAGCAGCTCGGCTGCGACGAGGACGAGATCCGGCTGCTGCTCGATGTCGCGTACGCGGCCGGGCTGCTGGCGGCCAATCCGGTGACCGAGGTACGGACCCGGCGCACGACCGAAGTCCGGCGGAACGGGATCTCGCCCACCGACGGCTTTGACGCGTGGCTGGAACTGGAGCAGGCGGACCGGTACGCGACGCTGATCGAGGCATGGTGGACGCTGGTGATCAGCCCGACCCGGCGCTGTGACGGCAAGGCGCGCACGCCGCTCACCGAGCCCGGCACGGGCACCTCGTCGACGGCCATCCGCGAGGTGGTGTTCGCGTTGCTGCCCGCCGACGCGGCGATCCGGCAGCCGGCGGAGGTGGTGGCGGCAGCCGCGTGGCATCTGCCGCTTCTGCAGCCGGACAGCGCGGCGGAGGTGATCGTGGCGGTCCTGGCCGAGGCCCGCATGTTGGGCCTGCTTGCCGCCGGCACACTCAGCCCGGTCGGCCGGGCCGCACACGCTGGAAGGCCGGTCGCGGACGCGGCGCGGACGCTGCTGGCGGGAGCGCGGCAGCAGGCGCTGTTCGGCACCGACCTGACCGCCGTGGTCACCGGCCCGCCATCCGCCGCGCTGGCCGAGGTCCTGGACCGGGCGGCCGACCGTGAGTCGGGTGGATCTGCGGGCACGTGGCGGTTCAGCCCGTCGTCCGTCCGGCGCGCCCTGGACGCCGGGCACCACGCCGACGAGCTGGTGGCCGCGCTGGCCGAGGTGGCCTCCCGGCCGCTGCCGCAAGCGCTCACGTACCTGATCGGCGACGTGGCCCGGCGGCACGGGGAACTCGGCGTGGTCGCGGTCGGCTGCTGCGTGGTGGGCGACGACCCGGGGCTCCTGGCCGAACTCGCCGTGCACCGCAAACTGGCGAAACTCAAGCCGCGGCTGCTCGCGCCCACCGTCCTGGCCAGCGCCCTCGGCCCCGCAGAGACGCTCACGCTGATCCGAGACGCCGGGTACGCGCCGGTCGAACGACAGGCCGACGGCTCCCTGGCCGTCACAACACCGGACACCATACGCGCCCCGCGAACCCGGCCACACGCCCAGACCACCACGGCCGCCGCCAGCGCGGACCAGGTGGCCGGGTGGCTGGTCGGCACCGCGGACGCGGCCATGCCGGAACCGGCCTTCCACCGGCTACGCGACCTGTTCGCCCGGAGCGCGACCGGCCTTGCCGCCGACGCCCGGGAGCGGGCCGCCTGGCAGCTGGAGTACTCCGGCGCCACCCGGATCGTCTACGAAGGCGACGAGCTCACCATCAGCAGCCCCGAGGCGTACCGGACCGAGCTCGACGTCTGGGTCCACGAACGGGCTCGGTTCCTGCGCCTCGACCTCGCCAAGATCAGCGCGATCCCGACCTGACCAGAACGGCGCCGCCCGGCGCAACCGGGCACGACGACCTGCCCGGCCGGGACCTCGTGCTGCGCTGTGCGGGGGCCGCCGTGTTCACCCGTGCCCTTGTCCCTGCTGGACTCCCTCCAGCTCGTCCGGACCGAGCAAGGGCCCGGCAGGCGGGTCCGAGGCAGCCGGACCAGGAAGCGATGAGGCCGAGGGCCTGAGCTCCACGGCAGAGACTCACGATCGATCGAGAGATCAGCAGAGATCGACGTCGATGTATGGATCGGCTGGCGTGGCTGGTGATCTGGCGTCTTTCCTGCTTACTGGTGGTGCACGACGTGCGGGCCGGGCATGGACGGCAGAGATGTCAGCCCGGCTCACAGCTAACGCACCCCTTCGCGCGAAATGACGCCGACCCGCTGCGCCCAACACTGGTACGCGGTGACCAACTCCGCGGCGAGGTCGGGGCGGCGCTCGGCTGGGGTGTTTCCAGCGAGGGACCCGGCGTGACCAACCTCGAACCCGAGGGCTTCGCCTGGCCGGGCCCCGACGCCTTCTACGTCGATCTCGTCACCGTCCCGGATCCCGAAACGGGGCCGTGGGGCTGCGATGCTAGATAGAAGTCGACCCCCGTGACGAGTGGTCGGAGCCGTTCGAGAGGATTGCACGCTCGCTACTCGGCGTACTCCTGCGGGCAGTCGGGGCCGCGCCGCGGGCTGCACACGGCGATCGTGTTCACCCAGCGGTCGGTGTAGGCGCGGCCCTTGTACGTGTACGCGACCTCCACATGCGTGCGGGTAGTCCGGCCGGTGGCCTGGGTGACACGCAACCCGATGAGCAGTTCGTGCCCCTTTTTGCGAGGCCGCCCCTGCTCGGCTGGCAGCACGTACCCCTCGGCCGGGGCCAGCGGCCCCAGTTCGTCGGCGCGCGGCGGGAATCCTTCCAGCGTCTGCTGCATGGTGTACTTGCGCCCGTACCCAGCCACTCGCGCGCCGACCTGTCGCAGCCCGTTTCCGTCCAAGACAGCCGTGACACGTGTGACCGTGACCGGCGCGTCGCCGAAGTTGTAGAGCACCACCCAGCCGTCGGTGAACATGGCCCCCTGGTCGTAGCGCAGCGCGTATCCGGTGGGCGGAGCCGACTTCAGCGGTCCCCGGCCGATCCGGCGGGAGGCGTCCACTCGTCCGTCATCACTCGCGGGCGTGGTTACGGAAGGGCCGGGCACGCTGGTGCACGCCGCGAGGACCAGGCACGCGAGCAGGCCGACGGGCCGCGCGCCGGCGCGCGGCCCGGGCCGTCGAGCTGTCGATTTCACCTAGTACTGCTCCATGACGTACGACGCGTACACGGGAACATCCTCCAGCCCGCAGATGTGAGCCGATCGAACAGGTGTCACGGTTAGCTTCCAGTTCTCGCCGTTCGTCGTCCGGGAGTCGAGTTTCACCGTGCTGAAATCAACGCCGCCGTAACGAGTCCATGTGCTGTCCCGAGCTACCCAGGTCGGGGAGGAGATGGGGACGACGGTGTCGGGGTCGGGGCACACGCCCTGGTTGCCGCCGGCGGGAATGATGTCGTTGCCGCCGGTGAATCGATACGGCCGCCACTCGTACTTGCCCGAGAGCCGCTTCTCCAGAGTGATGTGGTGCTCACACCAGAGATCCCAGGTGCGGAATTCGAATTCGGCCTGGAAATGCGCCGGTCGGTAATGGCCGATTTCGAAGTTGATTCCGGCGGAATTGCTTTGCACGTTGGTGAAGCCCGCCTTGGCCAGCGCTCCACCGGCGCCGATGTTGGCGGCAGCCTCAATCTGGGTCGTGTTGGTTGTGCTCCAGGCGTAGGTGGCGGTGGTGTTCGGACCCGTCGCGTGCGCTCGTACGGTGACCAGGCTGCGCTTGACCGGCAGGTCAGACATGGCGAAGTAATAGCCCTCGTTGCTGTTGCAGTATTGGGCGGGGTTCGGAATTCCCAGAGGTGCCTTCCCGGACGACGCCGGCGGGTGGCCCACCAGGCGAAGGGAGGAAGCGTCCTCCCCCGGATTGCCAGCCGCGACTCCGACGTCTGACCGGGAGCCGTCGATCTTGCGGAGCTGGTCGGGTACGGTCTTGCGCGCCGGAGCGGGCTCGGCGAGCCTCCAGCGGCCGTTCCCCTCGGCCGGCGCCTGCAGGTAGATCCGCCGCCAGACGCTGTTCTGCCCGTCAGACGAGGTGATGAGCGCGGATACCACGCCATGCTCATCCGCGTATCCCCGCAGGCCGCTGAAGGGCGGAGCGGTGAAGGCGAAGGTTCCGTCCACGGCAGTGCGGGCTTCGTCGACCTTGATGTATTCAAGGCCGACACCGACGCCGGCCGCACTGATGACAGAGGGCGCCGGCTCCAGGTCGATACGGAGCGATGTACCTCCCAAGGGCTGGCCGGCGGAGTCGTGTAGCGCTCCGGCGACCAGGGGGCTGCCGCCCTGGCCTGTGCGTAGCGCGTCCGCTGTCTCCCCTGCCAGTGCTTCGTTGGGCCGCTGTACGCTGTCCAGCCGGTGAGCCGGCTCGACGGTGGCGCCGGCGGGTATAGCACCGGCCACCATCGTGACGGCGGCCATGACGCCGCCCAATGCCGCCCGTAATGCCTGTCGTGCGGACATGAGATTAGACTCCTTGCTGCATCGAGAAGGTGCGCCACGGGCGGGCGACCTCGCCAGGAATCCCGTCCGTGGCTTTGACTGGGTCTCGCGAACCGTTCATACCTTGCCCGATGCCGAAATCCGACACAAGATCTTGACAGCACCTACCTCGGACAGTAGGAGGTAGGCGGAAATTCTCGACCGGCATCTCTTGTTCGCGCAGGTGAAGCAGGTTCTTGATTGGCGGCCCGGCGTTGACAGGAGCCTTTCTGGGAATCCGAATTTCTGCTACCCCAGGTTGAACTCATAGAGGCAGATCTTGTATTCACCACGGTTCAATCGGGCTTGTAGGACGACGTTCAGTGCCGCTGCACGGCCAGGCAGTCCCGATGCTCCCAGCGTCACGCTGGCGCGTGGCCCTGGCAGCGCACCGGCCAGCCGCATGTGACCACGGGGTGAGGGCCATGCCGGAGCGCCCTTCACCTCCCTGTTCCACGCTGGGCCCGGACTCCGCGGATCTCCCGGCGGAGAAATTCGGCCATGTTATGAAGCGCTTACGAAGCGGTCACTCCCTGCGCCGAATCCATTCTCACCTGCGAACACTGCAGAATGCGGCGCGGAAATGACGACTACCATGTAAGCAAGCAATTGACACTGTCAAGATCTTGTATCGAAATCCGCCATCGAGCATGGTATGGGGTGGCTTCGCGAGGCACGACTTGGCCATGGACGGGATTCCTGTCAGAGTCGCCCGAGCTCACTGTGGCCCCGGTCAGGCAGGCGAGTATTTGCGGACCAGAGCGCCATCTTCACCGACGGGTGGGTCCTGCTCTACAACTTCGGCGACGCCCCCATCACGATCATCTGGGTCAGATCGATATTCGACGGCAGCGGCCTGCGGCAGCTCGGAGCGCGGTCCGCCGGGTACGGCCGCAAACTCGCCGCTGAGCAGACCGTTGACGGGTTTCCTCCGCGAAAAGCCTCCCTGGGGCCGCTCACCGCCGCCGAAGGGTACGTCCTGCCGGCCGAGGAAGGTCGTCCGCGTAAGAAGGGCCACGAGTTGCTCATCGGCATACAGTTGACGCAGGCCACTGGAAGGACGGCGCGATCCCAGGTCGAGATCACCTACTCGTACAAGGGGCACACATATGCGGACAGATGGGTGAACACGATCCCCGTATGCAGCCCCGCCGTCGGCCCGAGTTGCCCGCAGGAGTACGGTCCTGAATCACAGCAAACCCTTCGGCATAATAGATCATGACGTTGCGGTCGACGGTCAGGACGGTGATGAGGCTGCGAGTTTGGCGGCCGGAAACCTGCCCGTCCATGGCCATATCCTTGGGTTCGCGGCATTCCGCTTAACCCAATCTTCCCTGTAGCGGCGGGTGCCCGCTCAGATGCCGATGAGTCGGACACGGTCACCGCACAGCCGCGCCATGTCGTCGACATCGGAGGTCAGCATGGCCACCGGACCCGGCTGGCGCAGTGCCGCCTCGGCGACCGTCGCGTCGATCGCGTACTTGTGGCCGTGCAGACCTGCGGCCTTGAGCAGTTCTGCGGACGCCTTCGCCGCGCCCTCGGTCACCGGCTCGACCTTGACGCGGGAGAGCACCTACTGCAGCCGAGGCATGTTCACCCGCGTGTGGCTGACTTCCACGATGGTGTTGGCGCCGATGACGAAATCGGCACCCATGGTACGGAACACGTGGAACATCGCAAGAATCTTGCGGTCCTGCGCGATCAAGGCGGAGAGCCCTTCGGAATCCAGGACGACGGTTTCGACGTGCTAGATCACGCCGCGCTCGCCGAACCGTCGGGGTCCGCCGTCCCGAAGATCCTGGAACGAGCCTGAGCCAGCTCCTCGTCGGTGAACTCCCCGTGCTTCTCCTGGTGACGCAGCAAGTCGGCACCGAGGAGTTGGTGCCGCAGCTGGCGTGCCACCATCTCGGCCTCATGCCGCCAGGTCCTGATCACGCCGCCTGGTGAGGAGTGAACCCGATGGCCAGATCCGCATTCAGCGCAGCAGCCAACCGTCTCAAAGAGGCCACGGTGATGTTGCCGCCGCCCGTCTCCAAACGGGACACTTGCGGCTGGGTCATCCCCGCGCGCTCGGCCAACTCCGCCTGAGACAGGCCAAGAGCGACGCGTCGGTCATAGACGAGCTGACCAAGTCGCTGCTCGGCTTCGGCCTCTTCGTAAAACCTGGCGTACTCGGGGTCGTTCACCTCACCGGCCAGGCGGCGGTGCCGGGTCGTCTGCCACTTACTGTGCCCGCTCACAACTCCTCCTTGAACTCTCTGTGGTACGCCTGGCGCGCTGGACCATGACCGCTCTCACAGGCTATTTGCGCCCGCTCCGCTCGGTCCACCTGCGACGTCTCCTGACGTCTGGTCTTGTAGAACGCCGTCAACAGCACAACCCGGCGGCCAGGAGTCAGCCAGTAGGTGATGCGAGCTTGACGGCGTGACAACGTCAATCGCAGCTCACGCACCTTGCCTCGAAGGTGCCTGGAATATGGTTCGTCCAGGGTCTCCGCTTCAGCCCAACCTTCCCCTTGGTTACCATGCGATCGACCCCGGCATCTCCCACTTCCACGAGATCGGGCGATGATGGCGACGAAGGAAGAGATCGACGCCGCCCGGCGTCACATCGAGCGATTACGCGATCAGCATGCGAACGACGTGATCGCGCTTGTTCGTCTGGTCGATGACGGCGCGCTCAAGGGCAAGGCCGGGGACAGACTCGCCGCCGATCTACGTGCGTGGGATCGGGGCTTCAAGGACCTGTTCACCCGGGCCTTATCCCTGCTGGACTCCCTCCAGCCGTCCGAAGTGAGCAAGGGGCGGCCCCCCGATGAGCCCTATGGTCGGCATCGATCCCACGCTGATGACGCAACTGATCAACGGCATGAAGCGGGTCAGCGGCACGATCCCGGACGTCGGCCTCCAGGTGGAGCGAGCGTTGACGTCACTGGACATCCCCCTGTGGGGTCCGACCCCGCTCCGCGCCATCGGCCTCCATATGAGCGAGTAGATTCCCTCGCTGCAGGGCCGTCTCGACCTGATCCTCGCCGAACCGGACCGTAAATCCGGCAAGGGCGGCATTCTGTGGGCCAACGAATCGGACTGGCTGTCGAAGTCTCCCGCTGAGGGCGCAGCATCCGCGAAGGCCCGAGCTCCGCGTCGCCGCTCGAGGAGATCTGAACAGCGCACTGGCGTCACCTCAGGCTCATGGCCCGGCTTGACGGCGGTCGTCTCGTCGCGCAGGAAATTCCGGGGAATCGGGCAGTCCGCCTTGTTAGGGTGCCCCGTATGCGTTCTCAGCCGGCCTTGCTACCGCGCTCGACACCGGCGGCTTCGGGGGTCTCGTCCCGTTCGATCGCCGCGTTGCTGGACCGGCTCGAAGCACAATCCGTCGAGCTCCACTCCATCATGGTCGTACGCCACGGTCACGTCGTGGCCGAAGGCTGGTGGGCGCCGTACTCGGCCGGGCGCCCGCATCTGCTCTATTCGCTGACCAAGTCGTTCACCTCGGTCGCGGTGGGGCTCGCGATCGCCGACGGGCGGCTCTCGCTGGACGACCGGGTGGTGGACGTGTTACCCGACCACGTTCCGGCCGACATCTCCGAGCAGGGACGCCGCATCACCGTGCACCACCTGCTGTCCATGACGGCCGGGCACAGCACGGACAGCCTCGCCGAGGCCTGGCAGCTGGAACCGGACGACCTGGTGAAGGGCTTCCTGCGCGTACCGTTCTCCGAGCTTGAGGGAACCCGGCACACCTACGACAATGCGACCACTTTCGTCCTGGCCCGGATGGTGGAACGGGTCACCGGCCGCGGCCTGCCGGAGCTGCTCGACGACCGCCTGTTCCAGCCGATGGGCGTCGACCACGCCGAATGGGATCGGGTGGCGAGCGGTGCCGCCTTCGGATTCCACGGGCTGCACCTCACGACCGAGGCCGTCGCCGCCTTCGGCGAGTTGCTGCTGCGCGGAGGCGTCTGGGGCGACCGTCAGCTCGTCCCGCGCGAATGGGTGGAGCTCGCGACCAGACGGCACATCGAGACCCGGCAACTCGAGGACGACTCGCCTAACCCCGACTTTCTGTGCGGGTACGGCTACCAGTTCTGGATGTCGCGTCACGGTTACCACGGCAACGGCGCCTTCGGCCAGCAATGCGTGGTCGTCCCGTCCCACGATCTCGTGGTCGTCGTGACTGCCGCCGTCGAGCAGACACACGAACTGCCCAGCGTCATTTGGGACTGCCTGCTGCCCGGCCTGGATGACTCGGGAAGCGCCCGGGACGACGAGATCCTCGCCGATCGGCTGCGGCGGCTGTCACTCGCGCCGATGCCGGGTTCGGCCGCCCCTTCCCGTTCCGGTGCGGCGAGGATCGACGCCTCCGCCGAGGATTCGGCCCTGCCCGACGGAACCACGGTGGCCGTCGAGCCGGTGGACGGCGGATGGCACCTGCAACTCGGGTCGTCCCTCAAGGTCGCCGTCGGCCACGGCGAATGGCGGGAAAGCTCGCCGCTCGGCCGTCCGGTCGTCGCCGCCGGCGCCTGGCAGGGTGACACGTTCGTCGCCGACCTCTACGTCATCACCACCCCGCACCGGGTCCGGCTGGTGCTCGACGCCGACACGGGGACAGCGGTGGCGACGTGGAGCACCGTGCCGCTGACCAGCCCCAGCCTGGAGTTGCATCTGCGGTCGCCGCTGATGACCCGGCCCGACGTCGCCTAGGTGATGGTGACCGGGGCATCCCGTGATGCCCGGCGCCGGGCTGGCTAAGCAGGTCAGGGCATTGCCGGAACTTCCCCTCACAGCGACAGGCAAGGTGGATCACCAGATACTGGACCACCTCGTGGGCGATCCCGTGCACGGTCACGACACCTGACGAGATGCGGGAAGATCGGGAACATGCCGATATCCATGCCATCCGCGGACCGGTGCCCCTTCTGCGACTACCTCGCCGGGCTGGACCCCGCCACCATCCTGGAACAGGGGGAGCAGGTCGCCATCCTGGTCACCCGTTGGCAGCGTGGGCAGGGGCACGTGCTGGTGATCCCGGTCGCTCACCGCCCGACGGTCATGGACGTGGCCCCGGCGGAGGAGCAGCAATTGATGAACGCCGTGCGGCGGGCGGCCCGGGCCATCGCAGCCGCCTACGACCCCGGGGGCATCGCCGTCTGGCAGAACAACGGAGTGCCCGCGCACCAGACCGTCCCCCATGTTCACTTCCATGTCGCCGGCACTCTGCCCGACGGCGGCACGCGGTCGGGCGAGGTCCCTCGTCTCGACCTCGATGAGACCGACGGGATCGCCAAGCGCCTCAGCCCTCATCTTTGCGGATGAATGCCGGGCGTTCTGAAGTGGCGCCTTTACCCTTCGTGCTCGCCGCCATACCGTGATCCCCATGCCGGTACCAGGGGAGAGCCGCAACAGCGCGACGACCTTGTTCTTCCGGGCCCAGGCGCGGCAATCGCGGCCCACCGTGGGGCTCACCCGGCCAAGGGCGTGGGCTGCTGTCCAAGACGTGAGCCCGGCTTTCGGCGGATCTTCGGCAGGATGCAGGGGCGAGGCTTGTATACGGGCCGGTCACTTTGTCGGTCATCAAGCCGGCGGAGGAAACACGCCGTAGCAGCCAGGCAGCGGCGGTCGTGCGGCGGTGGGGAACCGGTGCTCATGCGGGGACGAAGGAGCACTCGCTGATCAAGACCGAGCCGCTCATCCCAGAGAAGCGGAGGTCAGGAAAGACCCTGCCAGGGCGTCAGTCGCGGCCCCCGGACGAATGACGGCGTGGTCAGAATTACGGATGAGCACGAGACGCCTCGCCACCGGCCTGATCGGTGGCGAGGCGTCCGCACGTCCGGCGGCCTGGCCCGCCGCGCGTCACCTGCTGCTGAGCGCCTGGTCGTCGAGGCTGACGCTCGCGGTCTCCGGCGTGAGGAGCACCGCCACCGCGGTGACCACGCTGAGGAAGAGCATGTAGAGCCCCACCGAGAACGACGTCCCGGTGGCGGCCACCAGCGCGGCCCCGACCAGGGGAACCAGTCCGCCGCCGAGGATGTTGCCGAACATGTAGCCGACGGACACTCCCGTGTAGCGCACCTCGGTCGGGAACTGCTCCGACAGCAGGGCGGGCAGCGGCCCGTACTGGGCCGACAGGGCGATCGAGGCGAGCAGGCAGGCCATCATGGCCAGCCAGAAGACGCCGCTGTCGAACAGCGGGAAGAACAGCAGCCCCATGACGACCTGCCCGAGCGCGCCGAAGAGCGCGACGCGCTTGCGCCCGAGGCGGTCGGCCAGCAATCCGGCGTACAGCATGGCCCCCACCTGGAGGACGCTGGCCACAATGATCATCGTCAGCAGGGCGGGGCGCGAGAAGAGCTTGGTGGTGCTGCCGTAGGAGAGGATGAAGACCAGGATCACGTATCCCCACGACGCCGAGGCGATCGAGGCGAAGACGGCGCGGAGCAGGCTCCGCGGGTGCTTGGTGAGGACCCGGATCAGCGGGTTGAACTTGGGCGTCCCGGTCCGTTCCACCGCCTTGGCGAACAGCGGGCTCTCCGACACTTGGCGGCGCACGACGAGCCCGACCAGGACGAGAGCGATGCTGATCAGGAACGGCACGCGCCATCCCCACACCAGGAAGGAGTCGCCGGTCAGGTTGAAGGTCAGCAGCAGGATCAGGTTCGCCAGGATCGCTCCGACCGGGACGCCGAGTTGCGGTGCGGCGCCGTACAGTGCCCGGCGGTTCGGCGGAGCGTGCTCGACGGCCATGAGGGCCGCGCCGCCCCATTCCGCGCCCACGGCGAGCCCTTGCATGATGCGCAGGGTGACGAGCAGCACCGGCGCCGCGACGCCTATCGCCCCGTAGGTGGGCAGCAGTCCCACGCCGACGGTGGCCACGCCCATGAGCAGCAACGACAGGACCAGCATGCGCTTGCGACCGACGCGATCGCCGAAGTGGCCCGCGACGATGCCGCCGAGCGGCCGGGCGATGAATCCGACGGTGAAGGTGGCCAGCGCGGCGAGCTGGCTGACCTGGGCGTCGTCGGTGGGGAAGAAGAGCGTGCCGAAGACCAGCGCCGCCATGGCGCCGTAGAGGAAGAAGTCGTACCACTCGATCGCAGTGCCGACGAAGGTGGCGAACGCGACGCGGCGCGCATCCCGTCCGCGTTCCCTCGCGGACTCCGTCTGCGGACGGGTGTCCTGTGCGGTTGGTTCCAGAGGCATGGTCATCGACTCTTTCTGCAGAGGCCGGTGCGAGCGGCGCGGGGGGTACCTCGCGCCCGGCGAGAGCGGAGGCGGGCGGATCGGCGGGGGACGGGGTGTTCTGCCGTGGGTCTCCGTGTGACCGCCTTCACAGGACGATAGGAGCACCGTGCGTGCTTGCCGACGTGCCGTTCCACCCTGCGGCACGCTTCGGCATATGGGCCTGGACCAGCGCTGGAGCCGGTCGCCGGACGCCGACCTGAGGTGGAATCACGCGGTCGGTGCAGCAGGCCGCGTGCCTTACGTTTCGAGCAGGTCGAGCGCGATGTCGACGATCATGTCCTCCTGCCCGCCGACGAGGCCACGCCTGCCCACTTCGAGCAGGATGGTCCGGACGTCGATGCCGTACTGGCGGGAGGCGGCCTCGGCGTGGCGGAGGAAGCTGGAGTAGACGCCGGCGTAGCCCAGGGTGAGCGTCTCGCGGTCGACCTGGACGGGGCGATCCTGCAGCGGGCGCACGAGGTCGTCGGCGGCGTCCTGCAGCGCGAACAGGTCGCAGCCCTGCTTCCACCCGTTGAGCAGGGCGACGGCGATGAACGGCTCGATCGGGCAGTTTCCCGCGCCGGCGCCGTGCCCGGCCAGCGAGGCGTCCACGCGGGTGACGCCCTCCTCGACGGCGACGACGGAGTTCGCCACGGCCAGGGAGAGATTCTGGTGGGCGTGAATGCCGATCTGGGTCTCCGGCCGCAGGACGTCGCGGTAGGCGCGGACGCGTTCGCGGACGCCGTCCATGGTGAGCCGGCCGCCGGAGTCGGTGACGTAGACGCAGTGCGCGCCGTACGACTCCATGAGCTTGGCCTGCTCGGCGAGCTGCTGGGCGGGGGCCATGTGGCTCAGCATGAGGAAGCCGGACACGTCCATGTCCAGCTCGCGCGCCTTGGCGATGTGCTGGGCGGCGACGTCGGCCTCGGTGCAGTGGGTGGCCACCCGTACCGATCGGACACCGAGCGAGTGGGCCCGCTTGAGGTCGGCGATGGTGCCGATGCCGGGGAGCAGCAGCGTGGTGAGGGTGGCCCGGTCGATGCTCGCCGCGGCGGCTTCGATCCATTCCCAGTCGGTGTTGCTGCCGGGGCCGTAGTTGACCGAACCGCCGGCCAGGCCGTCGCCGTGGGCGACCTCGATGGCGTCGACGCCCGCGGCGTCCAGTGCGGAGACGATGCGGCCCACGTCGGCAGGGGCGATGCGGTGGCGTACGGCGTGCATGCCGTCCCGCAGGGTGACGTCCTGGATGTACAGGTTCACGCGGTCGCTCCTGAGATGCGCTCGGCGACGCGCAGGGCGGCCGAGGTCATGATGTCGAGGTTCCCGGCGTAGGCGGGCAGGTAGTGCGCGGCGCCCTCCACCTCCAGGAACACGGAGACCTTGGTGGTCACCGGAGTGGCAGTGAGCGTGTGGACGGGCTCGTCCGGAGGGATGGGGGTGAACTGGACGTCCTGCTTGAGCCGGTAGCCGGGGACGTACTTGGCGACTTCGGCCACCATGTCGATGATGGAGGCGCGGATCGCTTCGTGGTCGGCGTCGCCGACCAGGCAGAAGACGGTGTCGCGCATGATGAGCGGCGGTTCGGCGGGGTTCAGGACGATGATCGCTTTGCCGCGGGCGGCGCCGCCGACGGTCTCGATGGCGGCCGCCGTGGTCTCGGTGAACTCGTCGATGTTGGCGCGGGTGCCGGGCCCGGCCGACTTCGAGGCGATGGAGGCGACGATCTCGGCGTAGGCGACGGGGGTCATGCGGGAGACGGCGTGGACGATCGGGATGGTGGCCTGGCCGCCGCAGGTGACCATGTTGAGGTTGCCGGCGCCGAGGTGGAGGTCGAGGTTCACCGGCGGGACGACGAACGGGCCGATCGCCGCGGGGGTGAGGTCGATGAGCGTCTTGCCGAAGGGCTCCAGCCTGGCGGCGTTGGCGACGTGCGCCTTGGCGGAGGTGGCGTCGAAGATGATGTCGATGTCGTCGAAGCCGTCCATCGCGATCAGGCCGGCCACGCCCTCGTGGGTGACGGGCACCTTGAGGCGACGGGCGCGGGCGAGGCCGTCCGAGCCGGGGTCGATGCCGACCATGGCCGCCATCTCCAGCAGCTCCGAGCGCCGGAGCACCTTGATCATCAGGTCGGTTCCGATGTTGCCGGAGCCGATCACGGCCACCTTGGTCTTGTTCATGGCACGTCCTTGAAGGTGACGGTGACGGTGCCGAGCACGGAGATCTCGGCGCGTACGGTGACGCCGGGGGAGACGGCGACCATGGGACCGAGCGCGCCGGACAGGACGACCTGGCCGGCGCGCAGCGGGTCTCCGAAGTCCCGCGCGGTCCTGGCCAGCCACAGCAGCGCGTTGAGCGGGTCGCCGAGGCAGGCCGCGCCGTCGCCCTGCGAGACGAGCTCGCCGTCGGCGTACATGCGCATGGTGGCCTCGGCCGGCTCGAACGCGGTGAGCGGCACTCGCGCCGCGCCCAGCGCGTACAGGCCGCTGGAGGCGTTGTCGGCCACGGTGTCGGTGATCGTGATGTCCCAGTTCGCGATGCGGCTGTCCACGATCTCCAGCGCGGGTGTCGCGTAGTCGACGGCCGCCCGGACGGTGGCCAGGTCGAGGTCGCCGGCGTCGAGGTCGGAGGCGAGCACGAAGGCGATCTCGGCCTCCGCCTTCGGCTGCAGGAGCCGGCCCGCGGGCACCACGCCGGACACGTCCATGTCGTCGAAGAGCACGCCGAAGTCCGGCTGGTCCACGCCGAGCTGCCGCTGCACGGCGGGCGAGGTGAGGCCGATCTTCCGGCCTGCCACAGCGGCCGGCCGGACCGCGTTGAGGCGCCTCTGCACCTCATAGGCGGCCTCGACGTCGGTGTCGCCGAGCAGGTCGCGGACCGGGGCGCACGGCCTGCGCGTGGCCGCCGCGGCCCGCAGCCGGTCCACGGCCTCGGCGATGGCGCGCTCGCGCTCGCGCTCGGGTGACGTCATCGGCCGGCCTCCGGCTCCGCCGTCGCCACCGCGAAGCCGGCGATCCATTCGGGGATCGCCCGGTAGAAGCGGGAGGTCATCCGGTACTTTCCGGTCGCGGCGAGCGAGGCGAACGCGGCGATCCACGTACGGACCTCGTGCGCCGAGCCGCCGCCCTCGGCGCCCATCCACTCCACGCTCCAGCCGTCCACTTCCGGCAGGCGGCCGCTCGCCAGCGTGTCCAGGACCAGGTTGTCCCAGTTCGGGTTGATGGGGATCATCGCGGTGGAGCCCGCCGCGTAGTCGCGCCCCGCCTGGACCACCCGCTGCTCGCCCTTGGCGCGCTGCTCGGGAGTGGGCGGGTAGCCCTCGATGAGCGCGTCGGCGACCCGCGGCGGGGCGCCGTCGAGCACCGGGACCGGCGGGTCGTGCGACAGGCCGCCCGAGCCGAGGAACAGCACCCGCCGGTCCAGCTCGGCGGCGGCCTCGCCGATCGCGGTCCCGAGGGCGCGGATGCGGCTGACCGGTCCTAGCGGGGTGGCGACCCCGTTCACGAAGACGGGCACGACGGGGACGCCGGCGATCCCGCCGAACAGCACCTCCAGGGGCTGCACGAACCCGTGGTCGACGGTCATCCGCGCCGAGACCGTGAGGTCGACGCCGCGATCGAGCACGCCGCGGGCGATCGCGCGGGCGGCTTCGGCATCGACCGGCAGCGGGCCGGCGGCCGAGCCGAAGTCGCCGACCGCGTTCGCCTCGGTGGCCAGGCAGAAGGGCGGCATCTCCTTGTAGAAGAAGCCGTTGTAGTGGTCGGGGGCGTAGAGCACGACCAGCTCCGGGTCGAAGGCGCGGACGAAGGCGCGCGCGTTGTCGACGGCCGCCTCGACGGCCGCGAGGACCTCGGGAGCGGGGTCGTTCTTGCCGATGAGAGGTGAGTGCGACAGGCCGACGGCGATGGAGCGGGCCAGGGGGAGGTG
>NZ_VCJS01000168.1 GCF_005893125.1 Nonomuraea basaltis
CTCCCGGCGCCACCACCACTCCGCCGGTTCTCCCTGACCACCCGGACCCCGTCGCGGGGCCGACCCGACCCCCATCTCCGCCCTGCCGCCCTGACCATCACGAGCACGGGCGGGGCGCATCGTGCACTGAGGCCGTCGAGGGCCGGCGGGCGGCCGTGTCACCCCGCCCCGGCCTGTCGACCTCCTGATCTCTGGTCCCCATCGGTCCTGTGGACGTGCCGTCAGGTGTCGTCGGCGGGGTGGGCGACGCCGGTTCCGCCGCCCTCCCGAGCCCCGTACCCGATCGGTGCGCGGCCGGCCGGACCGATGAGTTCGCCGCCCCCGGGCGGTCTGTCCCTTGATGAGACGGACAGGAGGGGTTGCGATGGGCGATCAGGACGGCGGCCAGGCGACGGGAGGGCTGTCGCGGGCGCGGCTCGGCCGGCTGCGCGAGGTGCTGGAAGAGGCCGTCGCGTGCGGTGACGCGCCCGGGGTGGTCGCGCTGGTCCATCGGCGCGGTGAGACGCACGTGGCCGCGCTCGGCGCCCTGGCGCTCGGCGGGGACGCTCCCATGCGCCGCGACACGATCTTCCGGATGGCGTCGATGATCAAGCCGATCACCGCCGTCGCCACCATGATCCTGGTCGAGGAGTGCCGGCTGCGGCTGGGCGACCCGGTGGACGACCTGCTCCCGGAGCTGGCCGCGCCCAGGGTCCTGCGCCGCCCCGACGGTCCGCTCGACGACACCGTGCCCGCTGAGCGGGCGATCACCGTACGCGACCTGCTGACCTTCCGGCTGGGGACCGGCATGGTGCCGGCCGAATGCCCGATCCAGAAGGCGATGGCGGAGGCCGGGCTGGAGATCGGCCCCGACGGACCCGCGTTCGGCCCCGACGAGTGGATCGCCCGGCTCGGCGCGCTGCCGCTGGTGCACCAGCCGGGGACGGCGTGGATGTACCACACCGGGGCGGACGTGCTCGGGGTGCTGATCGCCCGCGCCACCGGCCGGCCGTTCGCGGATTTCCTGCGCGAGCGCGTCTTCGAGCCCCTGGGGATGCGCGACACCGGCTTCCACCTGCCGGAGGAGAAGCTCGACCGGCTCGCGGTGCCGTACGCCGCCGACCCTGAGACCGGTGCGCTGTCGCGTCGCCTGGAACCGCGGGAGGGTCAGTGGGACCGCCCGCCGGCCTTCCCCTCCGGCGCCGGAGGGCCGAGCCTGCTCTCGACCGCCGACGACTACCTGGCCTTCTGCCGCATGCTGCTGCGCAAGGGCCGGTACGACGGCGGCCGGATCCTGTCCCGGCCGGCGGTCGGGCTGATGACCACCGACCATCTCACGCCGGAGCAGAAGGCCGGCAACGAGGTGTTCTTCGGGCCGGGCGGCTGGGGGTTCGGCCTCGCGGTCGGCGCGAGCCGCGACGACCTCGCCATCGGCCCCGGCCGGTTCGGCTGGACCGGCGGCCTGGGCACCGAGGCGTACGTCGATCCCGCCGAGGACCTGGTGGGCATCCTGCTCACCCAGCGAGCCCTGGCCTCGCCGCTGCCCCCGCGCGTGTTCCAGGACTTCTGGACCCTGGCGTACGCGGCGATCGACGACTGAGGCGAAGCGCCGGCAGAGGTTATTGATATGCCTCTCGTCCCGCAAACAAGGACAAATCGGTGTTTTGTAACCCCACCGCTTAACGCCAAGGATTTGAAGCGTTATTTGGGTTCGGGGAGTTAAATGCGATTCCGCGCGTGGGTAGGTCTGCTCCTGTCCGGGGCCGTGCCTGGCTAAGGCTCCCGGATTCGCGGACGATCTACCCATGAATGGAAAATCGAATGCACCTGAATACCGAAAGTCGGCAACCGTGCACGCGTGGACCAAGGCGCGTCGCGACACTGGCCCTGGCCGCCGCGGCCGCCGGGGTCATGCTCCTTCCCGTCGGTCAGGGGGTCGCCGGCGCGAGCTCCACCGCCACGACCGGGATCTCGTACAGCTCGTATGAGAAGCCGCCGCTGCACTGCGGCTGGGGTGACCGTTACTGCAACTACGGCTGGTGGGGCAACCGCTGGTGGGGCCCCTCGCACCCCGGCTGGGGTCACGGGCACCACCACGGCAACTACCACGGCAACTACCACGGCAACGACCCCGGTCACCACTACGGCGATAACGTCTCGTGGCGTCGATGAGGAAAAAGGCGATTAATCGCACGACGATCGGCGGCGGGCGGAAATCGCCTCCTCGAGGCGGCCGATGACAAATGCCGCGGCCATATGGATGGCCGCGGCATTTGTCGGAATTTGCGATATTCGCGGAAGGCGGCCCCTCGTGGCAGGGGACGGCGGTCGGGTCCGGCGAGATCACCTGCACCCTGGAGACCGGGCGCCCGGCCCCGCGCCGGGGCCGTCCCTCAGCGGGAGCCGAGTCCGTCGTCTAGGCTCGTAGGCTCTGCGCATGACGAGAGGGGGTCCTCGTGGCGGACGATGTGACGGGACTGGCAGGGCTGCTGTACGAGTTGGGGCTGCTCAAGCGCTACAAGCGGACCGGGTGGCTCGTCGCGGGCGTACGCGATCCCGAGAGCGTCGCCGAGCACTCGTTCCGCGCGGCCGTCATCGCCGGCGTGATCGCCAAGCTCGAGGGCGGCAATCCGGAGCGGGCCGCGTTCATGAGCCTGTTCCACGACACCCAGGAGACCCGCATCACCGACATTCCGTACATCGGCAAGCGCTACCTCAAGGCGGCGCCCAACGAGGAGGTCACCGCGGACCAGGTGCGGGGCGTGGCCGAGCCGGTGGCGGACATGGTGCGCGACGCGGTGGCGGAGTATGAGGAGAAGGCGAGCCTGGAGGCCGTCTGCGCGCGGGACGCCGACAAGCTGGAGTGCCTCATCCAGGCCGTCGAATATCGCGAGCAGGGACACCAGAACGTCCAGGGGTGGATCGACAGCTCCCTGGCCGCCCTCACGACCCCGACGGGCAAGCGCCTGGCGGAGGAGGCCCTGCGCACGGGCACCCTGGAATGGGTGACCCGGGTGCTCAACGGCGACTGAGGGCCCCTCCCGCCCGCGCTACTGCTCCGTGACGAGGCCCCTGGCGTACTCGTCGTCGCTCTCCGCCAGCACCCGCGCGGCGCCCAGGGCGGCCCGGTCGTCCCCGCGGACGGCGAGCCCGCGCGTGGCCTCGGCCACCGTGTTCAGATCCGGGTCGGCCAGCCGGGCCGCCAGCGCCTCGCGGATCCGCGGCGTGTCGGCCTCCAGCCCCGCGAGCCCGGCGGTGGCCCAGTCGCGCACGTCGGAGTCCTCGTCCTCGGTCATCTCGATCAGCAGCGCCAGGCCCTCCTCGTGGTCGGGAGGCAGCACGTCGGCCAGCGCGATCGCGTCCGTCATCGTGCGCTCGTGGCCCGGGCGGCCGATGATGTCGAGGACCGCCGGCAGCGCCCGCGGGTCGCCCTGGTGGCCGAGCGCGGCCAGCACCGAGCGCAGCACCTGCGGGTTGCCCTCCGTGGTGACCATCTTCAGCAGCAGCGGCAGCGTGCGCTCCAGGTAGGGCTTCTCGCCCTCGGCGATCCCGAACTGGGCGATCGCGTCCACGCCGAACTCCCGCTCCCTGGCGTCCTCGCTGACGCACAGCCTGGCCAGCGCCTCGTACGTCTCCTCGTCGCCCCGCCTGCGCAGCGAGTCGGCGACGACCCACCAGGTCTCGGCGTCCTCGTCGACATCGCGGTGGGCCACGGCCCGCGCCACGAGCTGATCCACGGGGGTGTAGACGCCGGCCGCCTCCTCCAGCAGGGTCGCGACGGCCGCGTGCCCCCGCTGGGCCTGGACCTGCTCGGTCTCGGAGCCGTCCGGCGCGCGCCCGGCCACCGTGACCAGCTCGGTGCCGTCCTTGGCGTGCTGGCGGCTCACGGCGTACTCCCAGCCGTCCTGCTCGATCTGGTCGAGCAGGGCGCTCTCCAGGTGCACGCCCACCCAGGCGACGGCGATGTCCAGCGGCGTGTCGCCGTCGCCGTCGAACTTCTCGTGGTCGGCGCCCGCCTCCAGCAGCTCCTGCACCACGCCCAGCGCGCCGCGCCTGGCGGCCAGGGTGAGCGGGGTGTCGCCGTCGTCGTTGGCCGCGTCCACGTCGGCGCCGGCCTCGATCAGGAGCCTGGCGGTGGGTGCCTGGCCGTTGGCGGCGGCCCAGAGCAGCGCCGTCCAGCCGCCGGCCTCGCGCCCGTTGACGTCGGCGCCGACCGCAAGCAGCGTTTCCGCGACCTCATGCCGGTCCCAGGCGGCGGCCGCGCACAGCGGCAGCCCTTCCTCCTCGCCCTCGCTGGGCCTGTTGGGGTCGGCGCCGCCGGTGAGCAGCTTGCCCACAGTCTCGGTATCGCCGTTCAACGCCGCGCGGTAGAGCTGTTCCTCATGCATGACACGGACCCTAGCTTGGTCCGGCCGCGCCCCGGGCCAAGCTAGGGCCATGTCATCGAGTGGTACGCGATCCCGCCCCGGCACGGTTCAACCGCCATGACAGATGTGCGGAGTTTTGGTAATGACGCGTTTCCTCCAAAAGGAGGAGCTTCAATTCGGCCAAGACGCGATATGTTGCGAGTATGACTGATCCCGGGGAGGTCCGCGCATCCGACGCCGAGCGCGAGGCCGTCGTCGAGCAGCTCCGTGTCGCCTCGGTCGAAGGCAGGCTCACGCTCGCCGAGCTGACCGACCGCACGGAGGCCGCCTACACCGCCACCACGCACGCCGAGCTGGCGATGCTCACCCAGGACCTGCCCGCCGCCGGCGCCGTGCCCGCGCCGCCCGTCCCAGTCCGCGAGGGCAGGAAGCGGCGCTGGTTCGTGGGGATCATGGGCGACTCCAAGCGGCGCGGGAAGTGGCAGATCGACCAGGAGCTCGGCGCGGTCGCCGTGATGGGTGACGTGCTGCTCGACCTGCGCGAGGCCGAGGTGCGCACGAACATCGTCGACATCACCGCCGTCTCCGTGATGGGCGACGTGAAGATCATCGTGCCCGACGGGGTGAACGTGGACCTCGACGGCGTGGCCATCATGGGCGACAAGAAGGTGGACGTCCTGGAGGCGGCCCCCGGCATGAACGTGCCCGTGGTGCGGGTGCGCGCGTACGCCGTGATGGGCGACGTCAAGGTGATCGGCGACGCGCGGGCACAGCCGCTGAAGCGCGGCTTCGCGGCCTGGCGCGAGCACTGGCGGCAGCTGCACGGCGAGGACTGGCGGGAGCTGGGCAGGCAACTGCGCTCTGAGGGCCGCGAGGACTGGCGGGAGCTGGGCAGGCAACTGCGCTCAGAGGGTCGCGAACTGCGCAAGCAGCTGCGCGACGACAGCAAGGACCTCAGACGCGGCTACTGACGCGCGGCGCGCGCGATGGGGACCACTGAACACGCCCGCGAGCCGGTGGCCGGGACGGCTCCCGGCCGGGCCGAGTGGCGGCTGACCGTGCCGGCCGTTCAGACCGCGATCGGCACCGGCCGCCGCTGCGCCGCCTCGTAACGTTCCAGCAGCACGTCGACCAGCTCCGGCGCCGGCCCCAGCACGTCGGACACGACGGCGGCGCCCGCCTCCAGCGTGGTGCGCCGCACCTTGTCGGCGAAGTAACCCGGAGCCAGCAGGTACGGCGCGACGACCACTCTCGGCGCGCCCGCCCGCAGCAGCTCCGTGACCGCTCGCGCGGGGGAGGGGTCGGCGGCCGAGGCGTAGGCGGCCCTGACCGTCCACCAGCCGGTGCGCCGCCACTCCCGCGCCAGCCCCGAGATCACCGCGTTGGCCCTGGCGTCGCTCGAACCCGCCGACACCAGCACCACGGCCGTGTCCGGGTCCCCTGGGCGCACGCCCGCCTCGGCCAGCCGCCGCTCCAGCGCCGAGACCAGCAGCGGATGCGGCCCCAGCGTGGTCCCGTAGTGCACGCGCAGGCGCGGCTCGCGCGCCCGTACCTCGTTCAGCGCCGCCGGCAGGTCCACCCGGCTGTGGTAGGCCTCGGTGAGCAGCAGCGGCAGCACCACGGCCTCCTCCAGGCCCTGCAGGGCCTGGCCGAGCGTGGGAGCGCAGTGGTCCAGGTACGCGACGCGGACGTCCAGCGGCACCTGGTCGAGCAGCGCGGCCACGGTGGCGGCGGCGCGCGGATCTCGCGACCCGTGCGCCACCGCCACCAGTGGCACGCGACCGGAGGCCGTCCCGCCTGCCAACGGGACGGGTCCCCTCCTGGGGATCACAGGTGAATGCCGCATTCGACCTTCCCCAGGCCCGCCCAGCGCCCGCTGCGCGGATCCTCTCCCTCGGAGACCTGGCGCGTGCACGGCGCGCAGCCGATCGAGGGGTAGTTGTCGTAGTGCAACGGGTTGATCAGCACCCCGTTGTCGGCCATGTAGTTGTCGACGTCGTCCTGGGTCCAGGCCGCGATCGGGTTGACCTTGACCATCTGCCGCTTGGCGTCCCACTCGACGACCTTGGTGTTCGTCCGGCTGGGCGACTCGTCGCGGCGGATGCCGGAGATCCACGCCAGGTACGGCTCCAGCGCCCGGTTCAGCGGCTCCACCTTGCGCAGGAAGCAGCACAGGTCCGGGTTGCGGCCGAACAGGCGCGGGCCCAGGTCGCGATCCTGCTCCGCGACCGTCCGCGACGGCTTGATGTCGATCACGTTGACGTCATAGACCTGCCGCACGGCGTCCCGCGTGCCGATCGTCTCGGCGAAGTGGTAGCCGGTGTCGATGAACAACACGTCCACGCCGGGTTTGACCCTGCTCACCAGGTCGATGAGGAGGGCATCGCTCATGGAGGACGTCAGGCAGAGCCGGTCCCCGAACGTGGCCGCCGCCCAGCGGATGATCTCGCGCGCGGGGGCGCCCTCCAGGAACGTGGCGGCGGACTCGACGATGTCCTGCAGGTCGAGCGTGCCGCGCTGCTCTCTTAAACCGACCTCGATGTCGACCAGCGTCATATCTTCACTCCGATTCCAAGAAATTTCAGCTTGAAGGCACGAGCGCAGGCGCGGCAGTACCAGCCGCCGTCCCCCTCATAAGGTTCGAGGTCCTCGTCGCCGCAGTAGGGGCAGTGGAACGGAACCGCTCGCGTGGTCATTTCAGGTCCGCCTCGTCCGCTCGCTGCACCCAGTCGGCGAACGACTCGCCTTCCTTGCGCTGGGCGTCGTAGTGCTTCACCACGCGCTCCACGTAGTCGGGCAGCGCCTTGGCGGTGGTCTTCAGGCCGCGGACCTTCCTGCCGAAGCCCGGGTTGACGCCCAGCGAGCCGCCCAGGTGGATCTGGAAGCCCTCGACCTGGTCGCCGTTCTCGTCCACCACCAGCTGGCCCTTGAGGCCGATGTCGGCGACCTGGATGCGGGCGCAGGAGTTGGGGCAGCCGTTGACGTTGATGGTCAGCGGCTCCTGGAAGCCCGGCAGCCGCCGCTCGAGCTCGTCGATCAGCTGGGCCGCGCTGGCCTTGGTCTCGACGATGGCCAGCTTGCAGTATTCGATGCCGGTGCACGCCATCGTCTGACGCCGGAACGTGGACGGCCTGACCTGCAGGTCATTGGCCTCCAGCTCGGCCACGATGGAGTCGACCTGGCCGGGCGCGACGTCGAGGACGACCATCTTCTGCTCGACGGTCGTGCGCACCCGGCCGGAGCCGTGGCGCTCGGCGATGTCGGCGATCACGTGCAGCTTGTCGCCGTCGAGCCGGCCCACCTTGGGCGCGAAGCCGACGTAGAAGTTGCCGTCCTTCTGCGGGAAGACGCCCACGTGGTCGCGGCGGCTGCCGCGCGGCTGCTCGGGGGCGGGCCCGTCGGGCAGCGGCGCCTTGAGGTATTCCTGTTCGAGAACTTCCCGGAATTTCTCGGTGCCCCAATCGTTGACCAGGAACTTGATCCGCGCCCGGTGCCGCAGCCGCCGGTAGCCGTAGTCGCGGAAGATCCCGACCACGCCCTCGTAGACGTCGGTCACCTGCTCCGGCCTGACGAACACGCCGATGCGCTTGCCGAGCATCGGGTTCGTGGACAGGCCGCCGCCCACCCACAGGTCGTAGCCGGTCTCGCCGCGCTCGTTGACCACGCCGACGAACGCGATGTCGTTGATCTCGTGCACGGTGCAGTGCGCCGGGCAACCGCTGACCGCCGACTTGAACTTCCGCGGCAGGTTCGAGTAGGCCGGGTTGCCGACGATCCGCTCCTGGATCTCGCGGATCGGCTCGGTCGCGTCGATGACCTCGTCGGAGTCGATTCCGGCAAGCGGGCAGCCCAGGATCACGCGGGGGGTGTCGCCGCACGCCTCCGTGGTCGACAGGCCCACGGCTTCCAGGCGCTCCCAGATGTCGGGTACCGACTCGATCTCGATCCAGTGCAGCTGGATGTTCTGGCGGTCGGTCAAGTCGGCGGTGCCGCGGCCGTACTCGTTGGAGATGTCCGCGATCGTACGCAGCTGCGCCAGGTCGAGCTGGCCGCCGTCGATGCGTACCCGCAGCATGAAGTAGCTGTCGTCCAGCTCCTCCGGCTCGAGGATCGCGGTCTTGCCGCCGTCGATGCCGGGCTTGCGCTGGGTGTAGAGCCCGTACCAGCGCATGCGGCCACGCAGGTCGGCGGGGTCGATCGAGTCGAAGCCACGCTTGGAGTAGATGTCGATGATGCGCTGGCGGACGTTGAGGCCGTCGTCGTTCTTCTTGTTCTCTTCGTTCTTGTTGAGCGGCTCACGGTAACCGAGAGCCCACTGGCCTTCGCCGCGCGGGCGTTTGTGATGCCGGCTGGCAGGAGTGCGGCTGGCAGGGGTGCTCATTGCGCGTCCTTCGGATCATTGGGCGCGCGCAGACTTCCTCCGGCCTCATCGTCGAGGGCAGGAATGGTGGGGAGGATTGCGACGCGCTCAGCGGCAGAAAAGATGAGAGTCAGCGGGCGTCGCAACAGATGGCACTGCGGACACGCAGAAGGTCGACGTGGCGTCGACCTACGAGCATGGGGTCCGCTGGCATGCTTAGACGATACCCCGGCGGTCCAGGATGTCCAAGACGGGGTCCAGAGTGTGGGACTGTCCGACTCCAGCGCGGGTCCCGGTCAGCCCTGGCGCCGCCAGCCCAGCTCCGAATCCTTGGGCTGCTGCTCGGTCTGGTGCTGGCAGTCGCACCAGGAGCCGCCGCGGCAGTCCTCGTGCCGTTTGTCTTTGCAGCTCTCGCAAATCACGCTTGCATTATTCTCCTAGAACCTTGTTCGGGAGGCTGACAGCGCATGAATCTCATGGCCGAGTTGCTCGATGATCTCCGCGCCGAGACCGCGTCCTTCGAGGGGCTGCTCCAGCCTCTGCGGGACGAGGGCTGGGAGCTGCCCACGCCCGCCGAGGGGTGGGCGGTCCGCGACCAGGTGAGCCATCTGGCGTGGTTCGACGACGCCGCCGCCCGGGCGGCCACCGACCCCGGCGGCTTCCACGCCTCGCTGCCGGGCTTCCTGTCGGTCGACGACCTCGTCCTGGAGGCGCGCGGGATGCCGCCGGCCGAGTTGCGCGACTGGTTCCGCGCCGCCCGCGCCCGCAGCGTCGAGGCGTTCGCCACGCTGGGCGCCCGCGACCGGGTGCCGTGGTTCGGGCCGGCGATGTCGGCCGCCTCCTTCGTGACCGCGCGGCTGATGGAGACCTGGGCGCACGGCCAGGACGTGGCCGACGCGCTCGGCGTCGTCAGGGAGCCGACGGCGCGCCTGCGGCACGTGGCCGCGATCGGGTTCCGGGCCAGGCCGTACAGCTTCGCCGTGCGCGGCCTGTCCGAGCCGGCCGAGCCGGTGCGGGCGGAGCTGGCCATGCCCGGCGGGAGCACGTGGACGGCAGGCCCGCCGGAGGCCGTCAGTGTGGTGCGCGGGCCGGTGCTCGACTTCTGCCTGGTCGTCACCCAGCGCGTCCATCTGTCCGACACCGCGCTGGAGATCACCGGCGAGCCGGCGCGGGCCTGGATGGAGATCGCCCAGGCGTTCGCAGGTCCCCCCGGGAAGGGCAGGGCCCCACGATCCGGGTGACGTCAGGGTCATTCCGGATAACGCGAACGACCCATCCGGTGACATGCTGTGAGAATGCGCACAATCTTGAACGTCATCTGGCTGGTGTTCGCCGGGGTCTGGCTCGCGATGGGATACGCGCTGGCCGGGATCATCTGCTGCATCCTGATCGTCACCATCCCGTTCGGCATCGCCTCGTTCAGGATCGCCGGGTACGCACTGTGGCCGTTCGGCCGGAGCGTCGAACGCGACCCCGACGCGGGCGTGTTCTCACTCCTCGGCAACATCATCTGGTTCGTGGTCGCCGGCGTCTGGCTGGCCATCGGCCACGTCGTCACCTCGATCCCGCTGTTCATCTCCATCATCGGCATCCCGATGGGCGTCGCGAACATCAAGATGATCCCCGTCTCCCTCCTCCCGCTGGGTGCGCGCATTGTAGACGACCACTAGGGCAGTGGCGGGGGACGTAAGCTGTCTCGGAGAGTCACTGCGAACGTTGGGTGCCATGACGTCCACCGATGCGCCTCCCCGGCCGAAGAGGGGCCTATCCTCCAATGCCCGGGCCAGGCTGAACTGGGTGCTCGACACGAAATCGTGGGCGATCGTCCGCGCGGCCACGAACGCCGGCGTCAACTACCGGGTGACCGGCCTGGCAGGCGAGGCGGCGTTCTTCGCGCTGCTGTCGCTGCCGCCCTTCGTGCTGGGCCTGATCGGCGTGCTCGGCAAGCTCGGCACCTGGCTGGGCATCGGCGTGGTCTCCGACGTCAAGGCGTCGGTGCTCGAGCAGGCCAGGTTGCTGTTCACCGACGACGCGGTGAACAAGGTGATCAACCCCCTCATCACCGACGTGCTCAGCGACGACGCCGGCAAGGTGTCGATCATCTCGCTGGGCTTCCTGCTGTCGCTCTGGTCCGGCTCCAGAGCCCTCTACGTCTACGTCGACCTCATCTCCGTCGCCTACGGCCTGGGCGAGGAGCGCGGCATCATCCGCACCAGGCTCATGTCGTTCGGCCTCTACATCGTGGGCCTGGTCATCGGGATCATCGTCATGCCGATCCTCCTCGTCGGGCCGGCGCTGCTCAGAGAGGCGATGCCCGGCGAATACGGCATCATGGTCGACGTCCTCTACTGGCCAGTCGTGATCATCGGCTCGGTGCTGTTCCTGACCGTGCTCTACCACGTCAGCGTGCCGTTGCGGACGAAGTGGTACCGCGAGCTGCCCGGCGCGATCCTCGCGCTGTTCCTGTGGATCGTCTGCGCCGCGGTGCTGCGCGCCGTGCTGGCGGCGTGGTTCTCGCCCGTCTCCGTGTACGGCTCGCTGGCGGCGCCCATCGCGCTGTTGCTGTGGCTCTACATCACGGCGCTGGCCGTGCTGATCGGGGCCATACTGAACGCCGAGGTCGATCGGCTCTGGCCGGGCGAGAGCCGCACCAAATAGCGCCATACAGAGCTCGCTTTCCGGAATAATCGCCCCGATGGACGTGCAGCAGCGGGTCGGCCCCTACGGTCTCGTCAGGAAACTGGGCGAGGGCGGCATGGGTGTCGTCTATCTGGCGGAGGACCCGGCGGGACGACGGGTCGCGCTCAAGACGATGCGGCCGGAGCTGGCCGCGCGCGAGGAGTTCCGGCGCAGGTTCGGCAAGGAGACGAGCCTGGCGAGGCGGGTCGCCAGGTTCTGCACCGCGCCCGTGCTCGACGCCGGGTTCGACAACGGGATCGCCTACCTGGTGACCGAATACGTCGAGGGCCCCGACCTCTCCGCCGTGGTCAGGCAGCAGCCGCTGACCGGCGCGAACCTGGAGGCGCTGGCCGTCGGCGTGGCCACCGCGCTGGCCGCCATCCACCAGGCCGGGGTCGTGCACCGCGACCTCAAGCCGTCGAACGTCCTGCTCAGCCCGGTCGGCCCCCGGGTCATCGACTTCGGCATCGCCCAGCTCGCAGGCCCGGCCGCCGAGGCGCCGGCCACGGTCGCGCAGAGCATGGGCACGCCCGCGTACATGTCGCCCGAGCAGGCCAAGGGCGAGCAGGTCACCCAGGCGAGCGACATCTTCTCGTGGGGCGCGCTGGTGGCCTACGCGGGCACCGGGCGGCCGCCGTTCGGCACCGGCGGGGTCGCGGAGGTCGTCTACCGGGTCATCAACCATGCGCCCGTGCTGGACGGGCTCGACGAACGGATCAGACCGCTGGTGGAGCGGGCGCTCGACAAGGACGCGACCCGGCGGCCGACCGCGCAGCGGCTGATGGACCTGCTGCTGGGCCGTCCCGAGGTGCCGGTGGAGGCGGCCACCCGGGCGGTGTCGGAGACGTGGACGCCCGTCGTCTCCCCGCCGCCGCCGGCCGTCTCGCCGCCGGCCGCGGCCCCGAAACGGCGGTCCTGGGCGCCGTTGCTCGTCGGGGTCGTGGCCGCCGCGCTCGGCGCGGTCGTCACGCTCGCGGTGGTGCGCCCGTGGGAGCAGCGCGGCGCCGAGCCTGGCACGCCCGCGGTCGCCAGCACCCTCGACGCCCTGGGCAGCACCTTCCGCGTGCAGGTCGACTCGCTGGTGCGGCAGGGCACCACGGTCCGCCTGCAGTGGACGGTCAAGAACGTCGGCACGGAGAACGCGCCCCTGCACGGAAAGTTCGGCAAGGACGTCTGGGACGGCACCGTGTCGAAGGTGAGTATCGTCCCGCCCGGTGTCGGCAATCCGATCTACCCGGCCAGGAAGGGCGACGCATGCCAGTGCGCCGAGGTCCCCAATGCCCCGTTCCAGGGCGGTACGCAAGTGCAGCTCTGGGCCGTCTTCGACGGCCTGCCCACGGACGCGGAGCAGGTGGACGTCGACCTGGGGCCACTCGGTGTGATCAGGAACGTGGCCGTCACGTCCGCGTGACGAGTTCCGGCCGGTCGCACTCAAGGTGCTCAGGCCCGAGCCGGCCGGTCGCGACGACTTCAGGCGGCGCGTTCTTCGCCGTGTTCCGCGGCATTCCGAAAACCGTGAAGGCCGTTGACCTCGACCTTCTCACCCTCGGCCGGTCCAAGCACGTGCAGATCACCAAGAAGTGAGGCCCTGCCGGATCCGCTATCGTCTAGAGCGAGACGCGACTGGCGCATTGGGTGGGATCGACCACCGGGGAGCGAAAGGAGCGGAGGCCGTGCGCCTGGGTCTTCGCAGGTTGTCAACGATGACAGGAGAGTCATGAGTTCTCTCGCTAGCGTCGACCCGCAGATCGCCGAGCTCATCAAGGCAGAGGAGCGTCGCCAGGCCGACACGGTCAAGCTCATCGCCTCGGAGAACTACGTCTCCAAGGCTGTGCTCGAGGCCACCGGCACCGTCCTGACGAACAAATACTCCGAGGGCTACGCGGGCAAGCGCTATTACGAGGGCCAGCAGGTCATCGACCAGATCGAGACCGTGGCCATCGAGCGCGCCAAGTCACTGTTCGGCGTCAACCACGCCAACGTGCAGCCCTACTCCGGCTCGCCCGCCAACCTCGCCATCTACATGGCGTTCCTGCAGCCCGGCGACACCGTGATGGGCATGGGCCTGCCGTTCGGCGGCCACCTCACCCACGGCTGGTCGGTCTCGGCCACCGGCAAGTGGTTCAACGCGGTCCGTTACGGCGTACGCAAGGACACCGGCCGCATCGACCTCGACGAGGTCCGCGCGCTCGCGCTGGAGCACCGGCCCAAGCTGATCTTCTGCGGCGGCACCGCGATCCCGCGCATCATCGACTTCGAAGGCTTCGCCTCGATCGCCCGCGAGATCGGCGCCGTGCTGGCCGCCGACATCGCCCACATCGCGGGCCTGGTCGCGGGCGGCGCCCACCCGTCCCCGGTCGGCCACGCCGACGTGATCTCCACGACCACCCACAAGACGCTGCGCGGCCCGCGCGGCGCCATGCTCATGGCCACCAGCGACGAGCACGCCACCGCGCTCAACAAGGCCGTCTTCCCCGGCCTGCAGGGCGGCCCGCACAACCACACCACCGCCGCCATTGCCGTCGCGCTCCGAGAGGCCTCTACCGAGGAATTCAAGGCCTACGCGCACCAGGTGGTCGCCAACGCCAAGGCCCTGGCCGACGAGCTGGCCTCGCGCGGGTTCGACCTGGTGTCCGGCGGCACCGACAACCACCTGATCCTGCTGGACCTCACGCCCAAGGGCATCGGCGGCAAGCCGGCCGCCCAGGCGCTCGACCGCGCAGGGCTGGAGACCAACTACAACACGGTGCCGTTCGACACGCGCAAGCCGTTCGACCCGTCGGGCATCCGCATCGGCACTCCGTCCGTCACCTCACGGGGGATGGGCGAGGCCGAGATGCGGCAGATCGGCGCCTGGATGGACGAGGTCGTCACCGCCCTCGCCAAGGGCGACGCGGAGGACGTGATCGTGCGCGTCCACCACGAGGTGAGCGAGCTTACGGCGCAGTTCCCCGCTCCTGGTCTTTAAGGGCTGTTGATCTTTTCAAGGCGGGGGCCGTGCGACCGCATGGCGCCCGCACGCCAGCCGTCCACCTCCCGCCGATGCGGGGTGGAGCGCATGGCGGAACGCCCCGCCGCACGGGCTCCCGTGCGGCGGGGGGTTCGGCGCGACCGGGGTGGGCCGGAGTACCCCTGTCGCGGTGGCCGGGGCGGCGGGACCCGGAGGACTGGGCGCCGCGCCGGCCGGGGATGGCTTTCCGGGGACGGGACCGAGTCGTCCCCCGTCGGCCTCAGCCGAGGAACACGTAGTCGGCCCCGTACGAGACCCTGGCCTGGGCGCCAGGCTCACACGCCCCGGTGGGCGCGACACCGCCGGTGGTGTTGAGCCGCAGGATCTGGGTGGCGTGTGCGAGCAGGCCGGCGCCCGCGCCCGCCTGGGTGGCGTCGAGCAACAGCTCGGGGATGTTGCCTGCGCCGTTGGGCGTCCTGGTGACGACCGCCCCGCGGACCGCGCTGCCGTCAGGGGCGAGCCACTGCGGTGGCCCCGAGCCGGGCGTCACGAACGAGTGGTCGATCCCGCGTCGCAGCCTGGCCGCCACGCCGAGCTGGGCGAACGCGTAGCCGCCCGACGGCTGCTGGGCGCAGGTGTAGATCTGCTCGCCGCGCAGCACCTCCGCCGTGAGCGCGCGCGGGTGGGTGAACGGCTCCCCGCTGAGCCGCCCGCGTACGGCGCCGCCGTCGAACTCGGAGGTACGCAGGCTCGCGTAGTAGCGGCCCGGGCTCCCGGCGATGCGCTTGACGACCTTCGAGGCGACCGGCGTCACCCCCGCGACGCCGGTCACGTTCTGCGGGAGGGCGCCCGTGAACAGCTCCGCGACCACCGGACCGGCAGCGCCCTTGTGCACGCGCCCGCCGGTCACCGGGCCGAGCCCCGACCAGTGGGCCGTGTAGGCGACGGACGAGCCGGTGGGCCCCAGCCACCAGGTGGCCTGACCGTCCTGGTCGCCGCCGCCGCCCTGCTGCGCCTCCTCTGTCTCCTGCGCCTGCTGGGTTTCCTGGTCGCCGCCGGTCCGTGCGGAGAGCGTGGCCTGGTCGCCGCCGTGCAGGACCCCGTTGAGGTCGGCCGGCTTGGTGAGCCGGTGGAACTGGCCGCGTACCGCGCCCTGGGCATGTGCGGCGTCGCGCAGGTTGGCGTAGAAGCCGCCCGGGTCGTCGAGGAGCGCCCTGACCAGCTCCGGGTCGGCCTGGACGGTGCCCGTGACGCCGAGCACGCCGCCGGGCAGGGGGTTGCCGAAGAACTCCAGCCGCACGTCGCCGTTGGCGCCCCTGGCGCCCGCGTGGACGTGGCCGGCGGTCGGCGTGCCGATCTGGTGCCACCGGGCAGCGTACGTGACCTGGTTCCCGCTGATCTTCAGCACGACGGTGGACTGCCCGTCGGCGTCGCCCTCGGCCCCCACCTCGTTCGCGCCGCGTAGCCCCGCCGCGAGGTAGACCTCGTCACCGGAGGCGTACACCGGTGCGGGAGCGGCCAGCAGAGCAGCGGCGAGCACCGCACCGGGAACGGCGAATTTCCGGATAGACATGGCGAAACCTCGTAAAGGTCTTGATTTTCCGATCGATACGGCAAGCAGTACGCGGGCAGGCCCGGTGCGGTTCAATCCTGGTCCCGGGAAATTTCCACATTGCGACGACGGGCATGAGAAAGCCCTCCCACCAGCGGTGAGAGGGCTTGATAGGGCGAGGATCAGGCCTGGATGGTGAGCAACTTCTTACCTGTCGAGGTGATCACCTCGAAATGGTCGATATCCTTCAGCTGCGTCGCGCTGCCGCCATGCATGTAGAGCGGATCGGGCGATCCCGGCACTCCGTACCCGGCTGGAGGTACGGACCATCCGGTCATCACCCGGCGTTCTCCTGACTTGCCGACCGAGATCAGCTCGCACTCCAGTGGCCCTTTCACCCCGGCCAGCCTGAGCGCCGCGTGCGTACCCCACCCCTTCGACTCCACCACCAGCCCGCCGGTGACCCCGTCGACGCCCTTGCCCACCATGGGCTGTCCGTCGGCGTAGAACTGCTCGGCCGGGCCCATGTGATCGTCGTGCCCCTGGGCGACCTGCGGTGCGCCGTCCGCGCTGAGCTGCGTGCCGACGGTCATGCCGCCGGCCACCAGCGTGACCGCCGCCGCCATCCCGATCACGAACGTCCCCCGGCGCGTCCGCCTGTGGGCCGCCTTCCTTCGGCGGACCATGTCGATCGCCGGGGCGGGCGAAGGAGGGCGGTCGTCCTCCACGGGACCGAGGCCGTCCAGCACGCTCGCCACGCCGGCCAGGTCGGTCAGCTCGGAGCGGCAGGCGGCGCAGAAAAGCAGATGGGCCTCGAAGGCCTCCTTGTCGTCCTCATCGAGCAGGCCGAGCGCGTATGCGCCCACGTCCGTGTGCTCGACTTTCGATGTCACGCCGTCACCCCCCTCTCCTCCAGCGCGATCCGCAGGGCGCGAACGGCGTAGTAAACGCGGGACTTCACGGTGCCCACCGGGATGCCGAGTGCCTGGGCGGCGTCGTTGACCGACCGGTCTCGCAAGATCGTCTCGTTGAGGATCTCGCGGTGAGCGGGTGACAACGCCTTCAGCGCCTCTGACACGACCACCTGGTGCAGCAGTCCCTCCATCTCGTCCGGCACGGGCATGCTCTCCAGCGGTCCATCGCCCGACTCCTGCGGCCGGGCATCCCGGCGCCGCCGGTCATCGATCACGATACGTCTGGCGACCGTGGCGAGCCAGGGCATCAGCGAGACTGCATTGGGATCGAACTGTTCCGCACTGCGCCACGCTCTGATCATGGTCTCCTGCACCACGTCTTCCGCCCATTGCCGATCGCCCGCCGTCAGCCGGATCACGAAGGCCAGCAGCGGCCTGTGATATTCCCGGTAGAGCGCGGACACTGCCACCTCGTCGTCGGGCACCTCGTGGTCCGGCCGCACCCGCCGGATCCGGTGTCGTGAGCGCGGCTTGCCCATCGGGGCTGCTCCCTCGGCCGAGGGCGGGGGATACGTGCTCGCTCGCATCATTCCCCTTTCTCGGGTCCGTCGGGAGGTGGTACGGCCAGCCGCCCTTACAGGGTTCAACAGATCGCCAGATCAAATTGGATTGCAACCCCCGAGACAGGGTGCGTAGAGTCGCTCCAGAAACCGATCGAGGAGGTGATGACCATGCGGGTCGCCCTGTTCCGCGTGCCGTCAGTTCACCTCCGGGCGTGCGTCTGAGCCGCCCGGCTCCTTCTCGAACAAAGGGTTCACTCCGTTGTCTTACGATCTTTCCTTGCTCGGCTGGACCGATTCCCGCGCCGCCGAGCTGCCTGCCGGCACCATCCCCGCCCGCGTGGCCCGCGTCGACCGCGGCGCCGCCGAGGTGATCGCCGCCGACGGCCAGCATCACGTCAAATACGCCGCCCGCGTCCGCCGGGCATCGGCCGCCGACCCGATCGCGCTGCCGTGCGTCGGCGACTGGGTCGCCATCAGGCAACTGCCCGAGGGCCGCTACGAGCTCGACGAGGTGCTGCCGAGGGCGACCGCGTTCATCAGGGGCGGCGTGAGCCGCGACTCGATCGGCGGCCTGTCGGGCGACGGTCAGGGCCAGGTGCTCGCGGCCAACGTCGACATCGTGTTCGTGGCCGAGCCGTCCATGCACTCCGCCGACTTCGCCGACCTCGGCCGCATCGAGCGGCTCGTCGCGCTGGCCTGGGAGTCCGGCGGCACGCCCGTCGTGCTCATCACCAAGTCCGACCTGTTCGAGCACGGCCTCGACGACCTGCTCGCCGACGTGCGCGTGGCCGCGCCGGGGATCGACGTGCACGCCGTCTCCTCGCTGCTCGGCGAGGGGGTCGAGCTGGTCGGCCACTACCTCGGCGGCTCCCGTACGGCCGTCATCCTGGGCCCATCAGGGGCCGGCAAGTCCACCCTGGTCAACGCGCTGGCCGGGGAGTCCGTCATGGAGACCCAGCAGGTACGCGCCGCCGACGGGCGCGGCCGGCACACCACCGTGCACCGGGAGCTGATCCCGCTGCGCGGCGGCGGGCTCGTCATCGACACGCCCGGCATCCGGCGGATCGGCCTGTACGACATCGGGGAGGGTGTCGACCTCGTCTTCTCCGACATCGAGGCGCTGGCCGACCGGTGCCGGTTCGGCGACTGCGGGCACAACGGCGAGCCCGGCTGCGCGGTGCTGGCCGCGCTGGAGAGCGGCGAGCTGCCGGAACGCCGCCTGGAGAGCTGGCGCAAGCTGCAGCGGGAGGCCGCCTGGATGGCCGCCCGCACCGACGCGCGCCTGCGCAAGGAGCAGCAGAACAAGTGGAAGCTCATCACGAAGGAGATGCGCCGCTCAGGCAGGAACCGCCCCTGACGCCCGCGACAGCGGTCCGGGCGGTTGGCGGGCTCTGGACGGTGAGCCGGGTCGCGGCCGTGCAGGCGGCCGGGGCGGCCGGAGGCGGGGAGAGAGCGGGCTGGCGGGGCGGCCGGGATGGCCGGACGCGAGGAGAGAGCGGGCCGGCGGGGTAGGCAATGGTCATGGAGCTTTTCGCAGATCGGGCCGAGGCTGGGGTGCGGCTCGCCGAGCGGCTGCTGGACGCGCATGACCCCGTGGTGCTCGCGCTGCCCCGCGGCGGCGTGGCGGTCGCGGTGCCCATCGCCCGCAGGCTCGACGCCGCTCTCGACGTGCTGGTGACCAGGAAGATCGGCTATCCGCCGACGCCCGAGCTGGGCGTCGGCGCGATAGCCGAGGGCGGCGAGCCGGTGTTCGACCTGCCGCTGCTGCACCGGCTCGGCATGACGCCCGAGGACGTCGCGGACGTGGTCGAGCAGGAGCGGCGCGAGCTGGCCCGCCGCGTGCGCGCCTACCGCGGCGACCGCCCTCTGCCAGCGCTGGAGGGCCGGGAGGTGATCGTGGTCGACGACGGCCTCGCCACGGGCGGCACCGCCCGGGCGGCCCTCAGAGCGGTCGGCACGGCCAAGCCCGCCAAGGTGACGCTCGCCGTGCCGGTCGGGGCCCGCGAGACCATCAGGTCCATGCGGGAGGAGGCCGACGAGGTGGTGGCGCTGCTGACGCCGATCGACTTCAGGGCGGTGGGGCAGTGGTACGAGCGCTTCGACCAGCTCAGCGACGCCGACGTGCTGGACCTGCTCGGCAGGGACTGACCGCTGTGTCATGGCGATCTCATGCCGACTTCTGAGACCGCTGCCGGGTCTCAGCCCGCGAGCACGGCCCAGACGAGCTTGCGCGGGCCCCCGGGGGAGAGCCAGCCCCAGGCGGTGCAGAGGGCGTCGACCAGCCGCAGCCCCCGCCCGAACTCCGAGAACACGTCGGGCGCGGCGGCCACCGGCACGGTCCGGCTGTGGTCGGTCACCACGCAGGCCAGCTCCGCCTCGTGCGACAGCAGCCGGAGCTGCGCGGCCCCGCCGCCGTGCCGCATCGCGTTGGTCACCAGCTCGGAGACCACGAGCTGGGCGTCGAAGGCCACCTCGATGACGCCCCACGTGGTGAGCGTCTGGTCGACGAACCGCCTGGCCGTGGCCACGCAGGCGGGCTCCAGAGCGGCGCGCTGGTGAAAGGGGAACACAGCGTCGCATTCACCGGCACGACCCTCTACCAGAATGGACGAGAGCCATCCTGGTGGCCGATAACCGATGGCGGCTTGCGGCCGAGCGTCGAAAGTCGTCATTCTGGCCCCCGAAGCGCGGTCTGGTGATCCAATGCCCATCTTTACGGGGAGTACTTGCTAATGCAAGACTTTTCGTAGTTTACGGATGCTGATGGCATCTGCACGTGCAGATGATCTAGGAGCGGTGCAGTGAGCGCACAGAGCACGGAAGGGAAGCTTCTCAGCTATGCGCCGGGAAGCCCGACGGTGCTGCGGATCCTGCTCGGAACCCAACTGCGCAGGCTCCGCACAGAGAAGGGTATCTCGCGCGAAGACGCGGGGTACTCGATTCGCGCATCTCATGCCAAGATCAGCAGGCTGGAGCTCGGCCAGGTCAGTTTCAAGCAGCGCGACGTGGCCGATCTGCTCACTTTGTACGGGGTCACGGACCCCGCCGAGCGGCAGCCGCTGCTCGACCTGGCCAAGCAGGCCAACGCCCCGGGCTGGTGGCACAAGTACGGCGACGTGCTGCCCTCCTGGTTCGAGGTCTACATCGGGCTCGAGGGCGCCGCGTCCAGCATCCGTACCTACGAGAACCAGTTCATGCCCGGCCTGCTGCAAACCCCCGCCTACGCCAGGGCCGTCATCGAGCTGGCCCATGAGAAGGCCGCGAGGGCGGAGATGGACCGGCGCGTGGACCTGCGCACGACCCGGCAGAAGCGGCTCGAGAGCGGGCTGACGGTGTGGGCGGTGATCGACGAGGCCGTCGTGCGCCGCACGATCGGCGGCCGCGAGACCATGCGCGAGCAGATCGCCCATCTGCTGGACGCCACGGCCGAGCGCAACATCACCGTGCAGATCATGCCGTTCGATCGCGGCGGCCACGCGGCGGCCGGCGGACCGTTCAGCATCCTGCGTTTCCCGGAGCGCGAGCTGCCCGACGTGGTCTACATGGAGCAGCTCACCAGTGCCCTCTACCTGGACAAACCCGCCGACTCCGATCACTACATGGAGGTCATGGACCGGCTCAGCATCCAGGCCGAGGAGCCGAGGGAGACGAGGCGCTTCCTGGAGGGCCTCCTTTCCGGATGAGCTGCTGAAATCCTTGTGATTCAGTCCATACCAGGATTTTTGGTCGTCCGGTATATGGAGATCAACGTGCTGCCGTATTGTCAGCTCGCAAACGCGGATGCACGTGCATTCGTAAGATCGCGAGGAGCTGCCCCCATGCACGAGTTCCGGAACGGAACGCCCGCCGGCCGCCTTCCCGTCGTCTGGCGAAAGAGCAAGCGGAGCAACCCCAATGGCAACTGCGTCGAGGTCGCGAACCTGCCCACGGGCGACATCGCCATGCGTAACTCACGCTTTCCCGAAGGACCGGCGCTGGTCTACACCCCGGCCGAGATCACCGCGTTCGTCCTCGGGGCGAAGGACGGCGAGTTCGACGACCTCATAGTGTGAGGCGCGGGCGGGAACGCGGTGCCGGGCCCCGGGCCGAGCGTGTCCGCCGACGGGCGGTCCGGGGTTACGGTCATGCCGGTGACGGGTTTCGGTCACTGCGGTCAGCGGCGGGGTGCGCCGTCCCAGGCGTCCGCGGGCGCGTCCCGGAGGACGGTGAGGACCAGCCGTACGGCCTCGTCGAGGTCGTCGGCGGTCACGGGCGAGGGCTCGGGAAGTGCCATGGCGGGCACGCTACCGGCGGCCGGTGGCCGCGCACCGCGGGGCCACCGGCCCGGCCACTACCGGTAGACGCGGGGATCTGCGTCGAGACCGCGGGTGAGCCGGATGGTGATGAACTCGTTGTCGTCAGCCTTGCCCGGCGTGCGGCCGCTGGAGAACGGGAAGTTGTTGTCGTCGAGCACGCCGAGCGTGCGGTCGTCAAGGATGACGACGTCCTCGATCGTCTGGAAAGGGAACCTGAACGTCCCCGCCGCGCCGCCCAGGCCGCGCGGGTCGGCGAGGTCGAGCAGGTCGGCGACCAGGGTCTTGTCGAGCGCGCCGTCGCCGTCCCTGTCCCGCAGGTCCGCCAGGTAGATGCGCTTGACCTGGGCGGCGTCGCCCTGCAGGTTGTCCCGCTCGATGATCAGGAACCGGTTCACGTCGACCGCGATCGCGTCGCCGATGGCGTGCGTGGGTGAGTCCAGCCGGTACGTCCACCGCCGCCCGGTGTAGGCCCGCTCGCGCAGGTCGAACTCGTTCATCCGCAGCGTCCCCGCCGGGTCGCCGGCCACCGTGCCCTCCAGCAGCGGGTAGAGGCGGCGGCCGTCCACGGACCTTGCCATGCCCTCGAAGCCCTTGCTGCGGCCGAGGTTCGGCTGGGCGCCGTTCAGGTAGGGGTTCTCGGGCGCACGGACACCAGGCAGCTCGATCGGCGCCTCCATCAGGCGGCCCTGGCGGTCGAAGTGCAGCAGGAACGGGCCGAACTCGTCGCCGATCCAGTACGTGCCGTCCACCGTGCGCACGATCGACTCGACGTCGAAGTCGGCGCCGGTCAGCATGCGGTCCTGCCGGGTGAGGGGGAACGGCACCAGGCCGCGAGGGTCGGTCAGATTGAACCCGCCGAGCACCTGTACGGACTTGGCCCTGAAGTCGGGCTTGATCCGGTGGACGCGCAGCAGGAAGTCCGCGCTGTTGGCCTTGTTGCCGTAACCGTTGTCGGACAGGGCCTCGAACGTGCCGTCGTGGCGGCGGACGATGCCGCTGAACCCCTGCACGGGCTGGCCGGGGAACGGCGGGGTGATCCCGTTGACGGGTGCGGTGCCCAGCGACGATCCCGACGGCTCGCTGCCGGGGACGAACGTCTGCGCGGGCAGCGAGGCGAACCCGGTCAGCGTGGCCTGCCCGAAGCCGGGCTGGGGGCCGGGACGTCCGGGGTCGGCGGTGGCGGGGGCGGCGAGGCCGAGGACCGTCGCGCCCGCGCACATCAGGATGGCGATGCGTTTCATGCCGGGGACCCTAGGGCGGGCACATGACGGGACTCCGAACGCACGGCAACGGGCGATGACCGCCAGATGTCGGTTGCCATGGCACAGTGGATGATCCGGGGGAGGGTGCTTGATCAGGCAGTTGTCCCGACCGGGTTCGCCAGAGCCTGGGCGTGGAGGGCCAGGCTCCGGTTCATCGGGACAACTGCTCGATCACGCGATGCTGGTGACGCTGCCGGGTGTGGGTCAAGCGGCGGAGATGCCGGCGCTGGCCGCGCGGCGCATACGACGGCGACGCTCGGAAGCGCGCTCGTCCTCGTTGAGACCGCCCCACGTGCCGTACTTCTCGGGCCGGGACAGCGCGTAGTCAAGGCACTCGTTGCGGACAGGGCACTGGGCGCAGATCGCCTTGGCCTTCCGCTCACGTACGTCACGCTCGGGCTGCCGCTCCCCATCGGGGCCGAAGAAGAGCACGAGGTCCTCACCCCGGCACGCGGCATCATCCTGCCAACCCCAGCTGGGGCGCGGGCGGGCGAGCTGCCGACGTACCTGAGACATGAGAAAACCACCTTCGTGAGAGGTATTTCGGTAATTGAGCCGCATTGGACGCTTTTGGCGTCTCTGTTCCAACGCAATGCCGGGCCGTGATTGTTCCCTGCTCAGGCAAGGGCGGGCGTGGCGTACCGCACAGGCGTGAGCCTGTCCAGCGAAACCAGCCGGTAGGTGGTGATCGTCTCGGCGCAAGCCGTACCACACGGCGCTGTGAACACCGATGGCTCAACCACAACCTGGAACCGGACGTCGCCGCAGCGCACGATGGCTTCGGTGACGTCGCCGTCCGACCTGGAGGATTCCACGGCCACCGCGCCGACAGAGCGCTCTCCCGTATGGGCTCGGGCGAAGTGCTCGACGGCTTGCAATGGCTCAGGGATGCCTGCGCGTCCCCGGTAGCGGTCGAGAATGACCTCGCCCGACCGGTACGCGTTAGCCGCTGCCAGTGCAGCAGCCTGAGACATGCTGCCGTAGAAAATTCCGTGTGGCAAGCACACGAGGTTGGCGGCGTAACGATCGCCGCCAACGTGTGACGTTTCCCACACTCTGTCGGGCAAAGATTCGGCCAGCGACCGAGCGAGGGGTAGTCCAATGCGGGCGCAGCACACATTGCGCTTGGCGTGCGTGCAGACCAGAAATACCGGCTCGTCTTCAAGTATGCAGGACTCCGGGACCACTCCGGCCACGAGCGCGTCCAGGTCAAGATCGTCAGGACCTGCGACTACGCCGCTGGCCAGCCAGGGTCGCTCGCCGGCGGCGTACGCCAGTAGCACACGGATCCCCTGCTCCTGCGGGCGGGTCCGCTTGCCCGGACGGCGGATCAGCTGGGGCCTGATACCGCGTTCGAGCGCGCGGCGGACGAGTTCGGAGATTTCTTCAGGAAGTTCGGAGGTTTCCAAGTGGGACGGCCAGGCGCCGCGGTATTCGATGAGCAGCCAGAGCCGGGCTCCCACCGTGGCGCTGGCCAACGTGGGCACCTTCCCGGTGTGAGATCCGACCGGATGCTCGCAGCCCCTCGCCAACGCCGCTCTCCCCTTCTCCGTTGAATTAGGTAAGACTAACCTAACGGAAAGGCGGGTTCAGGCGTGGCGGGTTCGATCCAATACGTCCCGTGTCGTGGCCAGCGCGCGGTCCCTGTCCTCTCTGACCAGGCCGATCCTGGTCCGTCTGTCCAGCAGGTCGCCCTCGTCGAGCGCGCCCTCATGTGCGACCGACCACATCAGCTCGCCCTCGGTGATGCCGAGCCCGACCTCCTCCGGGTACGCCTTCACGAGCTCGTGCACGGCGCCGGCCTCGCTGCCGTACCGCTCGGCCAGGCGTGCCGGCACGCCGGACGGCTGGGTGCCGGCGCCCACGAGCGGGATCTTCCGCGTACGGCTCCGGCCCGCCGGGAGGTTCCGTGACGAGACCGCTCGATCGACCGCGTCCTCGGCCATGCGCCGATACGTCGTGAGCTTTCCCCCGACCACCGTGACGACGCCGCCGCCGGACAGCAGCACCGCATGCCTGCGGGAGAGGTCGGCCGTGCGCCCGTCGGCCGCCAGAAGGGGCCTGAGGCCCGCGTAGGCGCCCGCAACCGCCTCTCTGGTCACCTGGGTCTCAAGAACCCCGTTCAGCACGTCCAGGAGCGCTCTGACGTCCTCCTCGGGTGCTTCGGGGACGTCCGGCACCGGCCCGTCCACCGGCTCGTCCGTGAGACCGACGTACACGCGGCCGTCGCGCTGGGGCAGAACGAGCGCGAACCGGTTGCTCTCTCCCGGTATGGGCAGGTGCATGCCGGCGATCAGCCCGGGGAGCGTCCCCGGCCGCAGCACGAGATGGGTGCCCCGGGACGGGCGCAGCCGCACCTCGGGGTCCAGGGAGCCCGCCCACACGCCGGTGGCGTTGATCACCGCGCGGGCGCGGACGGTGAGCTCCTCGCCCGTCAGCTCGTCGCGTACCGTCGCGCCCTGGTCCGAGAGCCGCAGCGCGCGGCAGCGGGTCAGCACGCGGGCGCCGTGCGCGGCGGCGGTCCTGGCGATCGCCACCACCAGCCGCGCGTCGTCGACGAGCCGGCCGTCCCACGACAGCAGCGCGCCGCGCAGCCCGTCACCGCTCAGCACGGGCGCCAGCGTGTGCGCCCTGGCCGCGTTGAGCCGCGCCGGCCCCGGCAGCAGGCGGCGCGGCGTGCGCGCGGCGGCCCGCAGGACGTCGCCGAGCCGGTAGCCGGCCATCACCAGCGCCGCCTGCCGCCGCGAGAGCGCCGAGGTCAGCGGCAGCATGTAAGGATGCGCCCTGACAAGGTGCGGAGCCGTCCTGCGCAGCAGGATCCCGCGCTCGACCGCGCTCTCGTAGGCGACGTCCACCTGCCCCTTGGCCAGGTACCGCAGCCCGCCGTGGATCATCTTCGAGCTCCACCGGGACGTCCCGAACGCCAGGTCGTGCGCGTCGATCGCGGCCACGCTGAGCCCTCGCGAGGCGGCGTCGAGCGCGGCGCCCGCGCCGGTCGCCCCGAGCCCCACGACCAGCACGTCCACCCGTTCCTCGGCGACCTCGCGCAGCTCGCGCGCTCGTCTGCGGGCATTGAGTGAGCTATCCAAGGTAGGCCTCCAGCAGGACGGCGAGCTCGGCGTCGAGCTCGTCCAGCGTCACGGGGTCGAGCATGGTGGGCGCCGACAGCAGGAACGACTGCGCCACCAGCAGCACCGCCCTGGCCTTGCGCGGGTCGCCCAAGGCCCGCTCCAGCACCTCAAGCACGGCCTCGTGGGTCGCGCCGCGCCGGTCGAGCAGGTACGGCATGAGCAGCTCGGGATCCGCTTCCACGATCTTCCGCCACAGCGGGTGCGCGCGCAGCCCCCGGACCCCCGCGACGACCGCGCGCACCGGGTCCGACGTGTCCAGCTCCGCGACGACGCGTACCCACTCCCTGGTCATCAGGTCGGCGACCAGCGTGCGCACGTCGGGCCAGTGGCGGTAGATCGTCATCCGCGACACGCCCGCTCTGCGCGCTACGTCGGTGAGCGTCGTCCTGCGTACCCCGTAGGCCAGCACGCAGTCCCGGGCGGCGTCCAGAACGCCCTCATTGTGACGGATCGACGTCATATGTCACAGTGTAAGCGTGCCTAGACAACCGATGCTGTGGTCGGGCTGGGGCGACCCCGCCCATGCCCGCGAGCTGCCCGAGCAGGTGCGCACGCTGCTGCACGACCTGCTGGGCGTACGCGCCCCGAGCCGCCCCGCCGTCGTGCTGGAGTCGGTGCGGCTCCCGCCGGTCGCCCTCGCGGAACCGCTGCTTCGGGCGCTGGCCGGGATCGCCGGCGCCGAGCACGTGCTGACCTCGCACGACGACCGCGTGCGGCACACGCGCGGCAAGTCCACCCCCGACCTGCTGCGCATGCGCGCCGGAGACGGCTCCGACGCCCCCGACGCGGTCGTGCTGCCGGGCTCGCACGAGCAGGTGGCCGAGCTGCTGCGGCTGTGCACACGGGAGCGGGTCGCGGTGGTGCCCTTCGGCGGCGGCACCTCGGTGGTGGGCGGGCTCGCCGCCGCCCGCAACGGCTTCGCGGGCGTGATCGCGCTGGACCTGGGCCGGCTCGACCGGCTGCGGTCGGTGGACGCCGAGTCGATGGTGGCCGAGTTCGAGCCTGGCGTGCGGGGTCCCGACGCCGAGCGGCTGCTCGCCGCGCACGGACTGACGCTGGGGCACTTCCCCCAGTCCTTCGAGTACGCCACGCTCGGCGGCTTCGCCGCGGCCCGCTCCAGCGGCCAGGCCTCCGCCGGATACGGCCGCTTCGACGACATGGTCGTCGGCCTCACCCTGGCCACGCCCGCGGGCACCCTCGACCTCGGCCGGGCACCCAAATCGGCGGCGGGCCCCGATCTGCGGCAGCTCGTCCTCGGCTCGGAGGGCGTCTTCGGCGTCATCACGTCGCTGCGGCTGCGCGTGCGCCGCGCCCCCGCCGAACGGCTCTACGAGGGGTGGCGGTTCTCGTCGTTCACGGCGGGATCGGCCGCCATGCGGGCGCTCGCTCAGGAAGAGCCGCCGCTCCCGGCCGTGCTGCGGCTGTCGGACGAGACCGAGACGATGATCGGCCTGGCGAAGCCGGACATGATCGGCTCGGGCGGGTCGGGGTGCCTGCTGATCGCGGGCTACGAGGGGCCGTCGGTGGCGGAG
>NZ_VCJS01000169.1 GCF_005893125.1 Nonomuraea basaltis
GGCAAGAGCGGGCGGGTGCTCAGGGCACACACCGTGCCACGGGCGCGCAGGAGGGTGGGCAGAGAGCCGGTGCCGGACCAGCACGGACGGCGCGGCGGGGGCGGTGGATGGGTGACGGCCCGCGCCGGTCCACCGGGGTGGGCGGCGCAGGCCGGGAAGGTCAGCCGGCTAGGCGGGGCACGATGCCGGTGGTGTGGAGGCGGTCGCGGGCCGCGGTGATGGCCTCCGTGGTGGTGGCGAAGACCTGGCCCGCCTTGTCGAGCCGGGCGATCACCCCGAGCGCCTCCAGCGGCTGGTGGTGGCCGTCCGGGATGCCGGAGACGTACACGAGGATGCCACGCCGTTCCAGCTGTTCGATGGCGTCGCCGAGGACCAGCGCGCCGCTGGCGTCGATGGTGGTGACGCGGGACATGCGCAGGACCACCACCGACACGCCGGTCACCGCCGACAGCTCCATCAGGAAGCGGTGGGCCGCGGCGAAGAACAGCGGCCCCGCCAGGCGGTAGGTGACGATGTGCTCGGCGAGCACGGCGTGCTCGTCCTCGGTGTGCTGGAGCCGTACGTCGTTGCGCAGCGGCTCCGGGTCCAGGCTGGCGTCGCGGGCCATGGCGCGCAGCGCCAGCGCCCCGGCCACGACCAGGCCGAGGATGACGGCCAGCACCGTGTCGAGGGTCAGCGTGGCGACGGCGGTCAGCACCAGGACCACGGCGTCGCCCCGGGTGGACCGGAACATGGCCCGGACCGCGTCGACCTCCACCATGCGCACCGAGGTGGCCAGCAGGACGCCGGCCAGCGCAGCGAGCGGGATCTTGGCGACGAGTCCCGCGGCGGTGTACACGATGGCGCCCAGGATCACCGCGTGGGAGAGCGCCGCCAGCCGGGACCGGGCGCCGGAGCGGACGTTCACCGCGGTGCGCACGAGGGCCCCGGTGCCGGGCATGCCGCCGAACAGCGGCGTGACGAGGTTCGCGATGCCCTGCCCGAACAGCTCCCTGTCCGGGTCGTGCCGGTGCCCGTGGCGCATCCCGTCGGCGACGGCGGCCGACAACAGGGACTCCAGCGCGGCCAGGGCGGCCACCGCGATGGCCGGGGCGAGCAGGGACGGCAGCACGGCGGGATCGAGGAATCCCAGCGACGGCGAGGGGAGCCCGGCGGGCAGCTCGCCGATCCTGGCCAGCGGCAGCGCGGCCACCTCGGCCACGACGGTGGCGAGGCCCACGGCGAGCAGCGAGAACGGCACGGTGGGCCGCAGGCTCGCGCCCACCAGCAGCGCCGCGGCCACGGCCACGGTGACGGACATGGCCCACCAGTGCGGCCTGGCGAGGAAGTCCACGAGGGCGTGGAAGGCGATGACGGCGACCTTGTCGCTCTCCCTGGCGGGGACGCCGAGCGCATGGGGGATCTGCTGCAGGCCGATCACGCAGGCGATGCCGACGGTGAAGCCGGCCACGACGGGGGCGGGGACGAGGGCGATGTACCGGCCGGCGCGGGCCAGGGCCAGCCCGAGCAGCAGTAACCCGGCCAGCACGCCCACGGTCAGCACGCCGGTGGCGCCGTGCGTGCTCATGATCGGCATAAGCATGACCGTCATCGCGCCGCTCGTGCCGGACACCTGCAGCCCTGACCCGCCGAACAGCGCCGCCAGCGCCCCGGCGACCACGGCCGTGGCCAGACCGGCCTCGGCGCCCATACCGGAGGAGATGCCGAACCCGAGCGCCAGGGGGAGGGCGACGATCGCCACAGTGAGCCCGGCGAGCAGGTCCTGGCGGGGGCTACGGCGCATCGCGGCCAGCGCGGCGCGTTCCGGCAGCAGGGCGCGTACGCGGGCCCACCCGGACGACAACATGCCGGTCACTTTGTGTAATCTTTCGAATCGTTTCCGTAACCATATATGGGCGTAAAAGGTCCCTTCACCATCACTCCCTCGCGTAAGCCGGCGCCGCCATGTTCCGAATGCAACGGTCAGCAATTCGTCAAGCGGTTGTCAGGTTATCAAGTACACCCGCTCTCACCTGCTTAAACATCCGGGATGGACAGCAGCGAGAACGCCCGCTCGGCGGCGTGGACCGCCTCCGGCTCGACCTCCCGCAGCGGCCGGCCCTCGGCCAGCTGCAGCCAGTTGCGCCGGGCCAGCACCCGCTGCACGGCCAGCACCTGCGCGGCGAGCAGGGTGGCGGTCAGGTCGTCCACGCACTCCCGGAGCGCGTCGGCCAGGGCCCGCTCGTCGAGCGACATGTACTGGGACAACCGGGCCACCAGGCTCGGCGTGGAGAACACCATCCGATGGAAGGCCACCACCTCGGGGTGGTCGTTGAGCCCGGTGACGGGATCGCGCCGGGCGAGCCCGTCGAGGAAGTGGCGGCGCAGCGCGTCCAGAGGCCCCTCCCCCGCCGCCCGCTGCCGCACCACGCGGGCCGACTCCCCTTGGTGGTCGGCGAACCGGTGCAGCACCAGGTCGTCTTTGGTGGGGAAGTACTTGAACAGCGTCGGCTTCGACACCCCCGCCGCCGCCGCGATCTCCGTCACGGGAACCGCGTCGAAGCCGCGCTCCAGGAAGAGCGAGATCGCCGCCGCCGAGATGGCCTCGTGTACGCCCCGCCGCTGGAGCTCCCGCAGTCCCGCCATGAGCCCATCCTAGCAAAGTGTTAACCTGGTTAATCTCTTAACCGAGTTAACACTTTCGGGAGGTGTGATGGGAACACTCGACGACGAGCGGGAGCACGTCGAACGCTGCAAGGCCGGGCTGCGCAGGATGCTCGACGGCGCGCGGAACAACGTGATCGTCGGTGAGACCGTGGCCGGCGACCGCTACAGCGCCGAGCGGCTGGGACGCCACCTCAAGAGCCTGGCCAAGGAGCTGAGCGAGGAGCCGGAGGGGCCGCCGTTCTTCGGCCGGCTGGACTTCGGCCAGGGTTCGGAGGAGCACCCGGGCCGCGCGTACCACATCGGCAGGCGGCACATCACCGGCGAGCACGGCGGCCCGCCCGTGGTGATCGACTGGCGGGCGCCGGTCTCCCGGGCGTTCTACCGGGCCAGCGCCCGCGATCCCCAAGGCGTCGCGCTGCGCCGCCGCTTCGGCTGGTCCGGCACCACGCTCACCTCGTACGAGGACGAGCGGCTCGAACAGGGGGAGGAGGGCGGGAGCCGGCTCCTGGCCGCCGAGATCGAACGCCCCCGCGTCGGCCCCATGCGCGACATCGTCGCCACCATCCAGCCCGAGCAGGACGACCTCGTACGGGCCGAGCTGGACACCTCGGTCTGCGTGCAGGGCGCGCCGGGCACCGGCAAGACCGCGGTCGGCCTGCACCGGGCCGCCTACCTGCTGTACGCGCACCGCCGGCGGCTGGAGCGCACCGGCGTGCTGGTGCTCGGCCCGAACCGGGCCTTCCTCGGCTACATCTCCGCGGTGCTGCCCGCGCTCGGCGAGGTGGACGTCGAGCAGACCACGCTGGACCGGCTGCTGGCCACCGTCCCCGTCACGGCGGCCGACACCGAGGCGGCCGCGACGGTCAAGCACGACGTGCGCATGGCGAAGGTCCTGCGCGGGGCCCTGTACGGGCGGATCAGCAAGCCGGTCGAGCCCGTCGCGGTGGCCGACGGCTCCTACCGGTGGCGCGTACGGGAGGACGAGCTGCGCCGGATCGTGGACGGCACCCGCCGCGAGTCCCTCCCGTACGGCGTGGGCCGGGAGCGGGTGCGGGCCCGGGTGGTGTCGTCGATCCGGCGGCAGGCCGAGGCCCGCGGGGAGGTGGCGAACGCGGCCTGGACCCGCAGGATCGCCCGCGCCGTCACCCCCGCGCTGGACGCCCTCTGGCCGCCGGTCAAACCCGAGGAGGTCCTGTACGAGGTCCTCCGCTCGGACGGCAAGGGCCCGGACCCGGCGGAGGGCGTGCTGACGGACACCGAGCGGGCGGCCATCACCTGGGCCAAGCCGCCGCGCAGCCACAAGAGCGCCAGATGGACGGCCGCCGACCTGGTGCTGCTCGACGAGATCGCCTCGCTGATCGAGCGCCCGCGCGGCTACGGCCACGTCATCGTGGACGAGGCGCAGGACCTGTCGCCCATGGAGTGCCGGGCCGTGGCCAGGCGCAGCGAGCACGGCTCGCTCACCGTGCTCGGCGACCTGGCCCAGGGCACGACGCCGTGGGCCGCCACGTCGTGGCCGGAGCGGATGCGGCTGCTCGGCAAGCCGGAGGGCGAGGTCATCGCCCTGACGACCGGCTTCCGGGTGCCGGGCGCCGTGGTGGAGCTGGCCAACACGCTGCTGGCGGCGCTCGACGCCGAGGTGCCCGCGACCCGCTCGTACCGCTCGGACGGCAGGCTCCGGGTGACCAGGGTGATCGGCCTGGAGAAGGGGGTGGTCGCGGCGGTCCGCGAGGCGGGGGCGTTCGAGGGGTCGATCGGGGTGATCGCGGCGGACGCCGACGTCGAGACGCTGACGGCCGCGCTGTGGGACGAGGGGTTCGACATCGGCGGGCGCCTGACCGTGCTGCCCGCGTCGCTGGCCAAGGGGCTGGAGTACGACCATGTGGTGGTGGCCGAGCCCGCGGCCATCGCCGAGGCCGAACGGCGCGGCCTGAACCGCCTCTACGTCGCCCTCACCAGGGCCGTCTCCCGGCTCGACGTCGTCCACGCGCGCCCGCTCCCGCCACAGCTTTCTCCCCCGGTACAAGCCACCTGAAATGCGCATATGTAGTTGTTCATGTGGCTCGACAGGGGTTACGGCTTGGGGTGTGATGTGGTTCTCGCCTCGAGAGGAGTCCGCCTCGTGACCTCTTCGCAGGACCCGCCCCAAGGTGACGATCCGGACGCCCGTGACGATCACTGGACGCAGCCGTCGCCCCTTCCGCGGCCTCCCTACCGGCAGCAGGCGAGCGATCAGGTCCTGTCGATCGTCGGGTTGGCCTGCGCCGTGGTGGCCGTGCTGTTCAGCCCGGTCCTGTTCGGTCTGGCGGGCATCGTGCTGGGCATCGCCGGCCACACGAGGGACCAGCCGCTGGGCAAGTGGGCCGCCGTGTCCGCCGGAGTGGGGATGATCATCGGCACGGTCCTCTCCGCGGTCGTCGAGGCCATGGTGTCCTGAAGCCGCGGAAGAATCGTGGAGCACCAGGACCGCTTCACCCGGCTGAAGAAGTGCCGCGTCACCGAGGCCGGCCTTACCGGTCGTCCGCGGTGACAGGTCCCGCCGCCACACGCGGCCGTCCCACGCCGGGGACACCGGGAGAGGCGGCGGTGGTGCCGCGGACGACGAGACGCGGGGCGATGACGATCTCCCTCTCGGCCACCTGCTCGCCCTCCAGTCGCGCGATGGCTCGCCCCACCGCCAGGCTCGCGAGGCGGGGGATGTCCTGCCCAACGGTGGTGAGGTCGATATGCGCCAGGCGGGCCAGGTGGCTGTTGTCGAAGCCCACGACCGAGATCTCGCCGGGAACGGGCAGGCCGGCGCGGAGAAACATGTCCAGGACGCCCGTGGCGCAGCGGTCGTTGAAAACCAGGATGGCGGTCGGCCGGGGTCTGCCGTCGAGCAGGGCACGGGCGGCTGCCGCGCCGTCCTCCTCGGTCAGCCCGCCGGGCACGATCCGGATGTGGCGGGTCAGTCCGTGACGGCTCATGGTGGTGCGATAGCCGCGGCGCCGGTCGGCGGCGCCGGGCGCCCGGCCGCCGTCGATGTGGGCGATGTCCCGGTGTCCGAGCGCCACCAGGTGGTCCACGGCCTGGCGGGCGCCTTCGTCGTCGGCGGTTCGTACGACGTCCACCTCCGCCGTCGTCCCGCGTAGCCGACGGGCCACGGAGACGACGGGCAGTTGGGTCGCGAGCTCGGCCAGTTGGGCGGCCGGGGCCTGCGGGCCGAGCAGGATCAGGGCCTCGCATCGATCGGCGAGCAGGGTCTCGACGGCGTGCCGCTCGCTGCGGCCGACCGCGACGGCGCTGAGGGCGACCTGGTAACCGGCCGGCTCGGCCGCGGCGTAGATGCCCTCCACCAGGTCGGTGTGGAACGGGTGCTGGAGCCCGAACTGCACTCCGAGCAGCCGTGAGCGGTTGCTGCGCAGCAGCCGCGCCCGAGCGTCAGGTCGGTAGCCGATCTCCTTCGCGGCCCGCAGCACCCGCTCGCGCGTGCCGGCGCTGGCGCCCTTGGCCCCGCGCATGATGATGGAGACCAGCGCCGTGGACACGTCCGCCCGTGCCGCGACGTCGGCCAGGGTTGGTCGCTTCCCCTCCGAGCGCGCGGGCGTTCGTGACACTGCTGCCCTCCTTGATGAAGCCGTCCTGTGAAGCCGCTGCTCCACCATACTGCAACGTTCTAATCATCGGCGCCCGAACCCTTGACAAGGCCTTCCGCCTGCTGGCCTACTACTGAAAAGACTAGAACGTTATAGACGAGCGGGTGACGATGTACACGTTGGCGGTCTGCGCCGAGATGGTCTTCACGGACGTGTCGATCCAGGAACGGGCGCGGCGCATCCATGACGCCGGATTCCAGGTCGAGATCTGGGACTGGAGTCGGCACGACCTGGCCGCGCTGGAGCGCACGGGGGCCGTCTTCTCCTCGATGACCGGTTACCTGCGCGGCAGCCTGACCGACGAGGAGGGGGCGGCGGAGCTGCTGCGCACCGCCGAGAAGTCGGTCAAGGCCGCCGAACGGCTGCGCTGCCCCCGGCTCAACCTGCACGGCACGGGCCTCGACGACAAGGGCCTGCCGGTCACGCCGATGACCGAGACCACCGGCCCGATGTGGGTCGCCGCCCAGCGCACGCTCACCCGCCTCGCCGAGCTGGGCGAGCGAGCCGGCGTGGTCTTCACCCTGGAGAACCTCAACACCGCCGTCGACCATCCCGGAGTGCCGTTCGCCACGGCCGCTGACACCCTCGCCCTGGTCGCGTCCGTGGGCCGGCCGGGACTGCGGATGAACCTCGACCTCTACCACGCCCAGATCGGTGAGGGAAACCTGATCGAACTCCTTCGCAAGGCCCACGCCCTCGGCCTGATCGGCGAGATTCAGGTGGCCGACGTGCCCGGCCGCTGCGAGCCGGGAACCGGAGAGATCAACTACTCGGCAGTCGCCCGCGCCCTGGCCGGCCTCGGCTACGACGGCACGGTGGCGATGGAGGCGTGGGCCTCCCACGACAGCGACCTCGCCCTGGAGCGCTTCCGCTCCGCCTTCACCCTCTGACGAGAGTTGGGAGACATGCGCATGACCACCCAGCAGCCCCTCGCCGTCGGCCTTGCCGGCACCGGACGGATGGGCGCCCTCCATGCCGAGACCCTCGCCCGCCGCCTTCCCGGCGTCCGGCTCGCCGCCCTGGCCGACCCGGTCCCCGGCGCCGCACAGCGCCTGGCCGACCAGCTCGGCTGCCCCAAGGTGACGACCGACGTCGGCGAATTGCTCGCTGATCCCGACATCGACGCCGTGGTGATCGTCACCCCGGCGCGCACCCACGCCGACCTCGTCGAAGCGGCCGCCCAGGCGGGGAAGGCCGTCTATTGCGAAAAGCCCATGGCCGTCACGCTCGCCGAGGCCGACCGCGCCATCACCGCCGCCGCCAAGGCGGGCGTGCCTCTCCAGGTGGGCTTCAACCGGCGGTACGACCCCGGCTTCCGCGCCGCCCACGACAAGATCGCCGCCGGCGTCATCGGCACTCCCCAACTCCTGCGATCCCTCACCAGGGACCCGAAACTGGCCGACCCGGCCCGCGTACCGCCGTGGACGATCTTCCTGGAAACCCTCATCCACGACTTCGACACCCTGCGCTACCTCAACCCCGGCGCCGAAGCCGTCGAAGTCTTCGCCATGGCCGACGCCCTGGTCCGCCCCGACTTCAAAGCCGGCGGCCTGCTCGACACCGCCGTGGTCACCGTCCGCTTCGACAACGGCGCCATCGCCACGGCCGAGGCCAGCTTCCAGGCCGTCTACGGCTACGACGTACGCGGCGAAGTCTTCGGATCGGCCGGCATGCTCACCATGGGCGACCTCCGCAGAACCCACCTCACCGCGTACGGCTCGGACGGCGTCGCCGCCGAATGCGTCACCTACGACCAGGACCTCTTCCACGACGCCTACGTGGCCGAGCTCGCCGATTTCGCCGACTGCGCCCGCGCCGGACGCACTCCCTCGGTCACCGGCGAGGACGCCCGCGCCGCCCTGTCCATCGCCCTCGCAGCCATCGAGTCGATCACCACCGGCGGCCCCGTCCGCGTCAGCGATCTCGAACACTCGTGACCTCTGACTAGAACCGAGGCACGGCAAGCGACGACCCAACGACGTGAATTGGACGGAACGCGCGCTGTCCGGCATGCACCTGCTGGGCCGCCTTGGCCCCCACTACATAGCCGACCCTTTCACGCTGGCCGCACATCCGTCGGTGCCGCCCGCAGCGTCACCCAAGCACTGCAGGACGCAACGCCCTCGCTGTGGTCTGCGAACACGGGCATCAGCCGGAACGTGCTAGCCGCCCGGCTGTAGAAACTCGTCGAGCGCAGTCGGCATCATGGGCATGCACGCCTCCCACCTGCCGCTGCTGTGGCTCTACTCCGTATGCGCCGCCCCGGCGTAGCTGAACGCAACTCACCCCGGACGGGGCCATTGTGCGCCGCTCGGCCGTGCGCGGCGACGGGCCTCGCCCCGGCACACTATGGAAACCGATCGGTTTTCATTTCGTCCGAATCGAGCTAACCTCGCACTATGACCACCGAAGTGAAGCCAAGTTCTAGAGAGCGACTGCTGGACGCGGCGGCCAGGCTGACCTACCGAGACGGCGTCGGTATCGGCGTCGAGGCGCTGTGCAAGGCGGCGGGGGTGTCGAAGCGCTCTCTGTACCAGCTGTTCGAGAGCAAGGACGAACTGCTGGCAGCGAGCCTGGAGGAGCGCGCCTCTGCCTTCGTGGCCGGGCTCCTGCCCGCGGCGCACGATGGCCGTTCACCCCGCGAGCGGATCATGCACGTCTTCGAGCATGTGGAGTCGCAGTCGGTTGCGCCCGAGTTCCGAGGCTGTCGGTACCTGGCTGTTCAGATCGAGCTCAAGGATCAGAACCACCCTGCAAGCCGGGTGGCCCACCAGGTCAAGGCAAACCTGACGGCCTTTTTCCGTTCCGAGGCCGAACAGGGGGGCGCGAGCGATCCCGACCTGCTGGCCCGGCAGCTCAGCCTGGTCTTCGACGGCGCCAGCGCCCGCGCGGGGATCCAGGCCGACACCCTGGCCGGGCTCATCGCGCCCACTGTGGCCACCCTGCTCGACACGGCAGGCTTGCGCTGACGCATCGCCTTTTCGAGCAGGTTCGGTGACCGATGCGCTCTCCGGGCTGATGCCCGTGGTCTCCACCGAAGCCGGTCAGCGCACTCGGCACCGGCGCCGCCGGACACGGTGGCGGGCCGGCACGACGAGGTCGACCTGCCCACCTTCCAGCTCGGCGGCTGGTACGACATCTTCTGTCAGGGCACGCTCGACAACTTCACCGCCATACGCCGAGCCGGCCGGTCCGCCACGTTGATCACGGGCCCGTGGACCCACACCAACGGGCGGCACGTGGCCGGTGACGTCAGCTTCGGGTTCAGCGCGAACTCCGACTTCATGGGCATGCGGGGACGCATGCACGGCATGCGGCTCGACTGGTTCCAGCGCACACAGCTGGTCGGTGTGTTAACTGCGGTCATGACGGCATGCTGGCCGGATTGATGGCAAGCACACAGGCAACGGGCGGGTCGAGCTCGAGGGTCTCGACCCGGAGCTGGGTGAAGCCGGCCTGGGTGAGCAGGTCCTGGAGCTCTTGGGCGGCTCGGGTCGTGGTGTCCCGGGTGGCGCCGGGGCAGCGGGGCTGGCTGACGAGCGCGATGCGTCCTGCGGGGCGGAGCAGGCGGCGTAGCTCGCGAAGCCGTTCCACCGGGTCTGGCCAGAACCCCACGGAGTTGACGACGAGGATGGCATCGAGCGGATCGCCGAAGCTCGGCAACTGCTCCACGGAGGCGTGCGTGAGGTGCACTCGGTGGGCGCGGACGGCGGCGGCGTTGCGACGGGCGGCCTGCCGGACCATGGCCTGCGAGTGGTCGACGCCGAAGACGTGGCCCCGGGTGGCGCGGCCGGCGAGCTCGGCGATGGCGACGCCGGGACCGAAGCCGATCTCGAGCACCCGGTCGGTGGGCTGCACCTCCAGCAACGACACCGCCCAGATGTTGCGCTGCCGGTTGGAGGGGCGATGAGCGAACATCCAGCCGACCGCCCACCCGACGATGCCCCGGGGGTGGTCCGCCTGGCGCACCAATCTTCTGAGCGCGCGTTGCTTGAGAGATGTACCTGCTGTCTGCATGATCGCAGTCAACGACTTCAAGTATGCTTGAAGTCAAATGGATGAGCAGTTGACGATCGGTGAACTGGCGAGCCGCACCGGTGTCGCCACCTCCGCTCTGCGCTACTGGGAGGAGCTCGGCCTGCTCCCGGCGCCGGCCCGGGTCTCAGGCCAACGGCGTTATCCGCCATCGGCGGTCGGGCTGGTCGGTGTGGTCGTGTTGCTGCGGGCTGTCGGTTTCACGTTGCGGGAGGTCAAAGCGTTCATCGCGTCTCGTTCGCCGGCCGGCGACGGCTGGCGGGAGCTGTACCAGCGCAAGCTCACCGAGCTGGATCAACGGATTGCCCAGGCACAGGTGGCACGTACCGCCATCGCCCATGGCCTGGCCTGCCCGCACAAAGACATCTTCGAGTGCTCCAACTTCGCCGGCGGGGTCGCGGCGCTCCTGGCGGGATCTTCTCTCGAAGAGGCTCACGAAAAGGCCCACGCGCACTGACCTTGCCGTCGAGATAGGCGGCCTCACTGCCGGCGCGCGAGATCGTCACGATGACGGCTCTGGACCAGCTCGCCAACCCTGATGTGGCCGCTGGAGCGCAGGCCGGCCGGCCAGCTTCTGCGGCAGCGAGTGCGGCATTGCCGAGTCGGCGCTGTCCTGCTCTCGAGGCGCCAAGGTGGACCGCCGGAGGCCACGCCCCGGGCGCGCAAGGACCGGGCGTAGGCGATCATGTCGTCGTCGAACACCCGCGGCCGCCCGCCATGGCGGCCCCGCTCACGGGCTGCGGCTGGCCCTCCAGCGACTTCTCGCGCACGCACTCCCGTTCGGACTCTGCCATCCCGGCGAAGAGCGCGAACAACGCCGCGCCCTGCCGGCGTTGGTGCTGCTGCACCACGCCCGCAGGGACGCCCGCCTGGATTCCGCGGTGGGGATGGCGGAGGCGTACGGCCGGGCTACCGGTTCTGAGCCGCGCCGTCGCGGGACGGCGCGGCCGGTCAGGTGGCGGCGAGGGCGACCGTGGGCGACAGGCGGGCCGCCCGCATGGCCGGGTAGATGCCCGCCGCCGTCCCGATGAGCAGGGTCGCGACGATCGCACCGCCGATCGCCCACGGCGGCACCACCGGCGGCCAGTCCCGCGACAGGGCGTACCCGGCCGTGGCCAGGGCGCCGAGCACCGCTCCCACCACCCCGCCGAGCGCCGACAGCAGCAGTGACTCCGCTAGGAACTGCAGGCGTACCTGCCCCCGGGTGGCGCCGAGCGAGCGGCGCAGGCCGATCTCCCTGCGGCGTTCCAGTACGGAGATGACCATGGTGTTGGCCACGCCGACCCCGCCCACGAGCAGCGCGACCGCGCCCAGCCCGAGCAGCAGGTTGGTGAACGCACCGGCGGCGGCGGCCTTGGCGGCCAGCGCGTCGGACGGCCGGCTGACCGCGACCTCCTCCGGGTTGCCCGGGTTGACGGTGCGCGGCAGCGCCTCCCGCACCGACTCCACCGCCTCGTCGGACGACCGCTCGTAGATCGTCGTCGGGTAGCCGTCGAACCCGAGCAGTTCCTCCGCCGCCGGGAATCCGACCAGGGCGGAGCGTTCGATCTCCGGCGCGAGCGGCATGGGCCCGAGTATGCCGATGACGGTGAACCAGCGCCCGCCCATCCACACCTGTACGCCGGTCCTGGCCAGCCCGAGCCGCTCGGCCGCCGCGGAGCCGAGCACGACGGCCGGCTGCGCGGCGGTGGCGTCGTTCAGCCAGGTTCCCTTGGCCACGGCGCCCTCCAGCGTGGCCAGCAGGCCGGTGCTGGCCGCCTGGACGGCGATGCCGCCGGTGATCGACTCCGGGATGTGGTTGTTGCGCCGCACGGAGGCCTCCACGCTCCCCGTGGCCGCGGCCGTGCGGACGGGACGGATGCGCTGGACCATGGCCAGCGCGGTAGTGGGCAGCTTGGCGTCCTCGCCGAACATGGTCTGACCGGGCGTGACGGTCAGAAGGTTGGTGCCCAGCCGGTCCAGCTGGCGCAGGAGCTGCTCGCGGGAGGACGACGAGATCCCGATCACCGCGATCATCGTGGCGATGCCGATGGCGATGCCGAGCGCCGAGAGGATCACCCTGGTGGGCCGGGCCCGCAGCCCGGCGGCCCCGACGCGCAGCACGTCGCCGGCGCCGAGCCGGCCGGGGGCGAGCCGCTCACCCGTCGTGGTGCGCCGTGCCCGCCTCATCGCCTGTCTCCCTTCAGCAGCTTGACCGGGCCCAGGTCGTCGTGGTCGTGGCCGTCGACGATGAGGCCGTCGCGCAGGCGTACCTGGCGTTGGCACCAGCCGGCGATCTCGGCGTCGTGGGTGATGACGGCGATCGTGGTGCCGGACTCGTGCAGCCCGGCCAGGACGGCGAGCACGTCGGCGCCGGCCGAGGAGTCCAGGTTGCCGGTGGGCTCGTCGGCCAGCAGCAGCGGCGGGTCCCCGGCCACCGCGCGGGCGACCGCCACCCGCTGCTGCTCGCCCCCGGACAGCTGCGACGGCTTGTGCCGGAGCCGGTGGCCGAGCCCGACCCGTTCCAGGGCGGCGGCGGCGCGCTCGCGGCGGGCGCGGCGTCCGGTGCCGGTGTAGAGCAGGCCGTCGGCCACGTTGTCCAGCGCGCTGACGCCGGGCGCCAGGTGGAACTGCTGGAAGACGAACCCCAGGTGGCGGGAGCGCAGCGCGGACAGCTCGCGGTCGGACAGGACGGCGATGTCATGGCCAGCGACGCGCACGGTGCCGGTGGTCGGCCGGTCGAGCGTACCGATCATGTGAAGCATGGTCGACTTGCCGGATCCGGACGGGCCGACGATGGCCAGCAGGTCGCCGCGGGCGATGGTCAGGTCCACTCCGCGCAGCGCCTGCACGTCGCCGGGATAGGTCTTGGTCACCGCGTGCAGCTCCACGATCGGGTGATCTTCCCGCGTCATGGGGCGGGCACCCCGACCTTCATGCCCTCGGCCAGCCCGTCGCCCTTGATCTCCACCATGCCGCCGCCGAACGCCCCGGTCTCCACCGCCACGATCCTGGTGGCCGCGCCCTCGACGACCTCCACGCCGAATCCGCCCTCGCGCAGCGCCAGCAGCGCCTCCACGGGCACGGCGAGCACGTCCTCGTGCCGCTCGCTCTGCATCTCCACCTCGACCGGCGCCTGGTCCAGCTTGGTCTTCGGCGCCTTGGCCAGCGTGATGTCGACGTCGATGGTGGTGCTCGTGTCCGGCTCCTGGCCGGTGGTCTCGGCGACCGTACCGACCGACGTGATCGTGCCGCGGGCCCGTTCGCCGCCGGGCAGCGTCACGGTGACCTCTGCTCCCTTGCGGGCCAGCGACTGGTCGCCGGTGTCGAGGTCCACGTGCACCAGGCGGCGGATGCCGCTGACGGTGAGCACCTGCTGCCCCGGCGCGGTCTTGCCGCCGACGGCGGCTTTGGCCTCGGTCACCCGTACGGCGGCGGGCTGGAACACCACCTGGGCGGCGTCCACCCGCCCGGTCTCCGGGAGCCCCCGGTCGTCTTGCCACTCCTTGACGGCCTGCTCGGTGGCGTAGCTGAAGTGGTCGTCCACGGTCAGGTAGTCGCCGTGGCCGAGCGCCTTGAGGTTGCGTTCGAGCTGCTCCACGTCGGGGCCGTCGGACATGCCGCGCTGCAGGGTCCGGTACAGGGGCAGCTTGCCGTACATCAGCACGAGAGGCTTGCGGTCAATCTTGAGCAGCGGGCGGCCGCGGCTGATCACCGCGCCCTCGCCGGCCACCCACGTCACGGTGCCGGAGGCGCCCGAGGTGAGCTGCCGCTCCCCCGCGTACGTGAGCGAGCCGTCCACCGTCTTCGTCTCCGCCAGATCCTGCCTGGTGATCTCGGCGGTGGCCGGGACGGGGGACGCGGCCGGCGCGGCGGCGCCGGTGCCGCCGTCGTTCATGACGGCCACCGCGGTCCACGTCGCGGCGACCGCGAGGACGGTGCCGCCGCCCAGCAGCAGGCCCTTCCTCACCGGGTGCCACCGTCCTTCTTGACGAAGCCGGGCGCGTGCTCCTGGCAGGCCTTGTGCGCGGCGTCGAGCTTCTCCTTCGAGCCGCCCTTCATCTTGATGCGCAGCCCCTCGCCCGGCTTGGGGTCGGGCATGTCGATGCCCTGCTGGCGCATGCACTGCGCGAACTTGACCATCCGGTCGTAGTCCTCCTCGCTGGGCGGCTCCGCGTCGCGCACGACGGACTTCATGATCGGCTCGCAGGCCTTGTGGGCCTTCTCGACCTTGTCCTGGGACGTGCCCTGGGGGATCTTCATCTCGATGCCGCCATCGCCCGAGGGATCGGGCATGTCGATGCCGTGCTCGCGCATGCACTGGGCGAACTTCAGCGCCGCCTCCTGTGGGTCCATCGTGGCCGACGGGGAGGCCGCGGGCTTCGTCGTCGCCGGGCCGCTCGCGCCGGACGCGCTGACCACGCCGTCGTCCGTGGCCGCGGTGCCGCCGCACGCGGCCAGCCCGAGCACGAGCAGCAGGGCGGCCGGCGCCAATCGCATGTTCATGGCTTTCGCTCCTCCGCGCCGCGGGGCCTTCGCCCGGGGCGCGGCCTTACTCCAGCCGATCGGGTGCTAAAACCGGATAAGCCCTTGTGGCGGGCTGCGTCCAGCAGCCCGCCACAAGGTGCGGAGTCCGCGCTTACCCGCGGCTAACACGTGATCCGTCACGCTCATGGCCGAGGAAAGGGGCGGCCATGCGGGTGCTTGTCGTCGAGGACGAGGAACGGCTGGCGGACGCGGTCGCGCACGGGCTCAGGCTGCACGCGATCGCCGTGGACGTGGCCTACGACGGGCAGGACGCCCTCGACCTGGCTGCGTACGTCGACTACGACGTGGTCGTGCTCGACCGGGACCTGCCCGAGGTGCACGGCGACGACGTGTGCCGGCGGCTGCGCGAGAGCGGCGGCGGCCGGGTGCTCATGCTGACCGCGGCGGGCCAGATCCGCGACAAGGTCGTCGGGCTGACGCTGGGGGCGGACGACTACCTGGTCAAGCCGTTCGCGTTCGCCGAGCTGGTGGCCAGGGTCCGGGCGCTGGCCCGGCGCTCGCCGCGCCCGGCGGCGGCCCCGCTGGAGCGGGCCGGGATCACGCTCGACCCGGCGCGCCGCACGGTCACGAGGGACGGGCGGAAGGTGCCGCTCAACCGCAAGGAGTTCGACGTGCTGCACGCGCTGCTGCTCGCGAACGGCGAACTGGTCGCCTCCGGCGAGCTGCGCAGGATCGTGTGGGACGAGTACGCCGACGCCGGCACCGGCGCGCTGCGGGTCACGATCACGTCGTTGCGCAAGAAGCTCGGCGTCCCGACGGCGATCCAGAACGTGCCCGGCAAGGGGTACCGGCTTTGACCTCACGACTCTCGCGTACCTGGTGGAACAGCAGGCGCCTGCGGCTGCGGCTGACGCTGCTGTACGGCGGGCTGTTCATCGTGGCCGGGTCGCTGCTGCTCTGGATCACCTACCTGATCACCGCGCAGGCGCTGGAGCAGCAGTTCGTCGGCGGAATCAGCAAGATCATGTCGCCGCCCGACGTGCTGCCGCCCGGGCAGGCGGCGGCCCCGCCGGGGCCGGTCGGCGACGTCAAGTTCCGGGCCTCCATCGTGGACCGGGCCGACAGCGTGCTCAGCCAGATGGTCAGCCACTCCATGATCGTGATGATCCTCGTCGGGGTCATCGCGCTGGTGCTCGGGTACGTGGTGGCCGACCGGGCGCTGCGGCCGCTGGACCGGGTGACCGAGACGGCGCAGCGGCTGTCGGAGAGCACACTGCACGAGCGGATCGCGCTGCACGGCCCGCCGGACGAGGTCAGGCGGCTGGCCGACACGTTCGACGCGATGCTGGACCGGCTGCACCGGGTGTTCGACGCGCAGCGGCGCTTCATCGCCAACGCCTCGCACGAGCTGCGCACGCCGCTGGCGATCAACCGTACGGTGCTGGAGGTGTCGCTGGAGGAGCCGGCCGCGTCGGAGGACCTGAAGGCGCTGGCCAGGGCGCTGCTGGGCACCAACGCCCGCTACGAGCGGCTCATCGAGGGGCTGCTGCTGCTCGCGCAGTCGGAGCAGGAGCTGACCGTGCGCAGGGCGGTGGATGTGGAGCAGGTGGTGCGCATGGTGCTGGAGCAGATCGACCTGCAGTCGCGCAAGCGGCCGGTCACGCTGCACCAGGACCTGCGGCCCGTGCTCGTCGAAGGGGATCCGCTGTTTCTGGAGCGGTGCGTGTTCAACCTGCTGGAGAACGCCACCAAGTACAACGTGCGCGGCGGCGAGATCTGGCTCACGCTGCGGCGGGAGGCGGGGGTGCGCTGATCACGGTGGAGAACACCGGGCCGCTGGTGCCACCGTACGAGGTGGACGACCTGTTCGAGCCGTTCAGCCGGATGCAGGGGGATCGCGTGCGGTCGTACAAGGGGTCGGGGCTGGGGTTGTCGATCGTGCGGGCCATCGTGGCGGCGCACGGCGGCGAGGTCGGCGCGGTGGCGCGCCCGGAGGGCGGGCTGCGGGTCACCGTACGACTGCCGGGCGGGACGCCGTGAGAACGGCGAGCCATCGGGGGTAGGCCGCCGGAGCGGGACGCCGCTCGGCGGAACGCCGTGAGACGGTGAGCCGCCGGGAGACGCGCCGTGAGATCCTGAAAGCGTGCTGTCACCCATTGACCTGCTCCGCGAGCAGATCACCGCCCGGCTGGCCGCCTTCGACCGCCGGGAGGTGCCACCGGCCGGAGGGATACGCCGGGCCGCCGTCACCGTGTGCGTGCTGGAGGACTCCGGCCGCGTCCCGTACACAGTCCTGATCAAGCGGGCCCCGCGGGGCCGCAATCCCGGGCAGTGGGCGCTGCCCGGCGGGCGGCTGGATGACGGGGAGCTGCCGGTCGAGGCGGCGCTGCGGGAGCTGGCCGAGGAGACCGGCGTCACCGGGGTCGAGGTGGCCGGGCTGCTGGACGACTTCGTCACCGACTCGGGGTTCGTGATCACCCCGGTGGTGGCGTTCGGCGGCAGGCAGGAGCCGGTGGGCGATCCGCGGGAGGTGGCCTCGGTGCACGCGGTGCCGCTGGAGCGGTTCCTGGCGCCGGGGGTGCCGCGCTGGGAGGGCGAGCTGCTGCAGATGCCGCTGGGGCCCTCGATCGTGATCCACGCGCCCACCGGAGCGATTTTGTGGCAGTTCGCCGAGGTGGCGCTGCGTGGCCGTGAGCAGCGGGTCTTCGACGTCGCCCAGCCGCATTGGACGAGAACGTGAATTGATGGCCGTGGCGGCTTGGGCGCCGCTAAAGAACTTGCACTGCCATCGGTACCCCATGCCACGGTTTCGATCAGTGAAAGCCCCTCTGAAATGCCCGATCCCGTCGGGCTTGGAACGGGGTACGGGTCGAATTGGGCGTGGACAAGTGCCGGTCCAGGTCGCGGCCGCCGCGCCGTCCCGCGAGCCCATTCACCGCGGTTCCGCGGGCATCGGTGTGGCGGAGGGCCGGGCCTTGGCGGGCACGCGGATGAGGCCGAACCGCGCGGTGTAGGCCGCCGTCCACTCGTAGTTGTCCAGCAGGGACCAGACGTAGTAACCCCGGATGTCCAATCCGTCGGCGGCAGCGCGGAGAGCTTCCTGGAGAAAGCCGGTCAGGTAGGCGATCCGGTCGGCGTCGTGAACCCGGCCGTCGACCATCGTTTCAGCACGGTCGGCGTACCCGTTCTCAGTGACGTAGAGAGGGATGGTCAGGCCGTACAGCCCGCGGTCCCCGCTCCGACGATCAGATGGTCGATGTCCATGACGCCACCGTACAAAGGCCCGGACCGGGACCTCTTGGGCGAATCTGACCGGCGCCCATCACACGACGAACACCCCGGGCCTTCCGCTGACCAGGGCCGTCACATCTTCCGCCCGCACGGCGCCGTCCTTTCGGCGCGCGCCTGATGAGCTGGAACGTCCAGTGCGTGAACAAGCCCGCCGAGCCGGAGGCCGGTGTGCCGGATGGTCTGGAGCGCATTGAGGTTGCGGTGATTCGGCGGCGTAGGCGAGACTCATCGGCAATCGTGAGGTGGCGGAGGGGTCTATGAGCACCGCTGACAAGGGCAACGCCTACCTGGAACAGGTCGTCGCACAGCAGGCGGTGCTCGAGGACGATCTCAGGGCGCGCCGCGGCGCCGCCCCCGGTGGGCCGGCGCTCGTGGCGGGTCCGCTGGTCAAGCGCGAGCGGGCCCTCGGCGGGGCGGCACCCGAGAAGGTGACTCCGGGGCCGGTGGACGTACGGATCACCGGCTTCTGGCGCTGGAAAAACGTGCTCGTCCCGCCTAACGCCTTCGTGGTGCACACGCGGCGCGGCCGGGAGAAGCCCCTGCACATCGGCCTGGGCGTATCGTTCCGCTTCAACCCGTCCACCGACTCATTCCTGGTAGTGCCAGGCGCCACCCAAACCATCCTGATCAACGCCTACTGCATCTGCCGAGAACTGCAAGGGGTGCTGGTGCAGGGCTATGTGCAGTGGGGGGTCCAAACCTTCCCCATCGCCTACCGCAAACTGGACTTCAGCGACCCGGACGACCCGATGCGGCTTGTCAACCTCCAGCTACGGGAGCAGGCGGAGGCGGCCATCAAGGACAAGGTCGCGACCATGGGCGTCCGCGACGTGCTCAGCGACAAGCAGCCCATCATCGAGGAGCTGACCGCCCGGCTGCGCGCGGTGGCCGAGGGCGAGGACGACAGCGACCAAGGGCTCGGCCTGCGTATCGTCACCGTCCAGATCAAGGAGGCCGTCGTCAGCTCGTCGCGGCTCTGGGAGAATTTACAGAAGCCGTACCGGGCCGAGCAGGGGCAGATCGCCCGGCTGGCCGAGCTGCAGTCCCAGGAGGCGGTCGCCCAGCGCGAGATGGCGGCCGAGCGGCTCAAGGAGACTCAGCGTCTGGAGTATGAGCGGGAACTCGCCGAGCTGCGGGCCCGCAACGAGGCGTTGCAGTTCGACACCGAGGTCGCTGAGCGGCTGCGGCGCACCCAGCGCAAGCACGATGACTCCAGGGCGGTGGCGGAGCTGGAGACCGAGACGACCCGGCACGCCCTGCGGATGGAGCGCGAACGGCACGCCGAGGAGGCCGAGACCGGCAGGCTCAGGATCGAGCGGGAGCAGGAGCTCAAGCGCCTGGAGCTCGGCGGCGAGCTGGAGCTGGCACGCTCCCAGGCACTGGCCGGCCACGAGCGGGCGCTGCTCGACGTGGAGCGTGTGCGGATGCGGGCCGATATCGACAATCAGCAGACGCCGGCCAGCCTGCAGGCCAAGCTGATCGGTTTGCTGCCCGAGATCATGGCGAAGCTCCCCAAGCCGGAGGAGCTGCGCGTTGTGTCGATCAACGGCAGCGACCGGACCACCGTGTCGGGGTTGCTGGCCGAGCTCGCCGTGGTGGTCGGAGTGCTGCGTTCGGCGATCGAGGGTGACGGGCCGGGTTCCTGACCGCGGTCCGCGTCATCGCTTGAGACGGCTCGACGCCGAGCTCGGCGGCGTGGCCGAGCTCGACGCCCGTCGTGACCGCCGGCGCTCAGTTCGCCGTGAAGGCCGAGGGGCGGCGCAGGGGCCACGGGTCCACGGTCTCCAGGGCGGAGGCCAGGCGGATCAGCACGGCCTCGTCCCACGGGCCGCCCACCAGCTGGACGCCGATCGGCAGGCCGGTCGGGGACGTGTGCAGGGGAAGGCTGATCGCCGGCAGACCGGTGATGTTGCAGACCGCGGTGAAGGAGATCATCTGGGTTTCGGTGAGCCGCAGCCCGTCGGGGTTGTCGTTGGCCTCCTGCAGCACGGCGTCGACGGGCGGCGGAGGGCAGGCCATGGTGGGGGTGAGCAGGACGTCGAAGTCGGTGCCCCATTGGGCGACGACGGCGCGGGATTCCACCTGCAGGCGGATCGCGGCCTGTACGTATTCGCCGGAGTGCCTGGTCGTCGCGCGCTCCATCCGGCGGCGCAGGTGCGGTGCGGCGAGTTCCGGCTGATCGAAGGGCACACCCCACAGGGCTGCGTCCAGAATCGTCAGCGCGTACCCCGTGATGGCCTCCTCGCTGAAGAACCGGGGAGAGACGGGGAAGACGTCGTGCCCGAGGGATTCCAGGAGCCGCGCCGCCCGTTCGGCCGCCTCGACGCAGACGGGGTCCACCGGCATGCCGGTGGGCGCCTCGGTGAGCAGGCCGATGCGCAGCCGCCCGCTGTCCCTCCCCGCCTCCTCGGCGAAGGGGCGCTCCGGTGCGGGCGCGCGGTACATGGCCAGCCGGTCCGGTACGGACATGACGTCGAGCAGCGCGGCGGCGTCGCGCGTGTAGCGGGTGATGGCCCCCTCGACGGTGGCGTGTTCCCAGGCCGCCACCTGCTGGGGAACGCGTCCCCTGCTGGGCTTGAGCCCCACCAGCCCGCAGCTGGAGGACGGCATGCGGATCGAGCCGCCGCCGTCGTTGGCGTGCGCCACGGGGCACAGCCCGGCGGCCACCGCGGCCGCCGCTCCCCCGCTGGACCCGCCGGGGCTGCGGGACGGGTCCCAAGGGTTGCGGGTGCTGCCGAACCGGCTGTTCTCAGTGGTGGACAGCAGGCCCATCTCGGGGGAGTTCGTACGGCCCATGAGCAGGAATCCGGCGTCCGCGAAACGTTGCACGACAGGTTCGTTCTGCGGCCTGGGCCGGTCGTGCACGCCCAGGGAGCCGTAGGTGGCCGGCTGCCCTTCCGCCTCGGTCAGCTCCTTGATCGGAATCGGCACTCCGTGGAAGGGCGGCAGGTCCGCACCGTCGGCCACGGCCTGTTCGGCCCGCTTGGCGGCGGCGCGCACCTCGTCGTCGTTGCGCCAGATGAAGGCGGTGAGGCCGGGGTCGTAGCGGTCGATCCGGCTCAGGTAGGTGTCGGCGATCTCAACAGGGCTCAGCTCTCGCTTGCGTACGGCCGTGGCGAGGTCGACGGCGGCGGCGAAGGGGTCCATTTCAGCTCCAAACGGGGATCAGCGAACCATGAGCAGCTCGTCGAGCTGCCGGCGGGTTTCGGGGCCGGCCGGGGCGTCGAGCACGACGCAGCCCGCCTCCATGACGACGACTCGATGGCACCAGCCGAGCATCATCCCGGCGTGCTGGTCGACGACGATCACGGCCACGCCGGCCGCGGCGACGGCGGCCAGCCCGGCCAGCACCTCGGTCAGGAGCGAGGGCTGCAGGCCCTGGGTCAGCTCGTCGATCACGACCATGCGCCGGCCGGCGAGGATCGCGCGGGCCACGCCGAGCTGCTGTTTCTGCCCGCCGGACAGGGTCCCCGCCGGCTGGCCGGCCCGCTCGGTCAGCAGGGGGAAGAGGTCACGCGGGTCGACGGCGGGGACGAATCCCTTCCGTGTGGCCAGCCGGAGGTTCTCCGCGACGGTCAGCGACGGGAACACGCCGCGGTCCTCGGGCATGAGGGCAGCGCCCCACCTGGCGAGCAGGTCGGGACGGCCCGGCGGCACGGCGTGGCCGTCGAAGACGACCTCACCGCCCTGCCTGTCGGCCAGGCCGAATATCGTGCGGAGAAGGGTCGTCTTGCCCGTCCCGTTGCGTCCCAGCAGCGCGACCACCTCGCCCGCCGCGACCTGTGCGGTCACGCCGCGGACGACGTTCGCCTGCCCGTATCCGCCGGACATGCCGGTCAGTGTCAGCATCAGCTCGCCCCCAGGTAGGCCTCGCGCACGGCGGCGTCGGCCACGATCTCGTCCATGGGCCCGTGTGCGATGATCCGGCCGCCGTGCAGGACCACGACGTCGTCGGCGAGCTCTCTGACGATGTCCATGTCGTGCTCGACGACGAGCATGGCGCAGCCGGTCCGTTCGGCGACCTGTTTCAGCTCCCTGGTCAGCCGCCGGGCGTCCTGGCGTCCCATTCCCGCCGCCGGCTCGTCCAGCAAGACCAGTCGCGGGGCTCCGGCGAGCACCATGGCCAGTTCCAGGCGCCGCCGGTCGGCCAGCGGCAGGGTGCCCGCCGCGGTCGCGTCGTCGGTGACCAGGTCCTGGTAGTCCTCCGGCAGGCCGGCCTGGACCGGCGCCTCCATGCGGGCCAGCCGGATGTTGTCCGCGGGAGACAGCTCGGTGACGACGCTGGGGATCTGGAACATGCGGCCGACACCCATGCGCACCCGGCGGTGCACCGGTACGGCGGAGGCGTCCTGGCCGAAGATGCGCAGCGTGCCGGCGTCGGCCGTGAGCTGGCCGGCGACGATGGCCAGCAGCGTGCTCTTGCCCGCGCCGTTGGGCCCGATCAGGCAGACGCACCGGCCCGGCGGCACGGTGAGGTCCACGCCGTCGAGCACCCGGACGGGGCCGAAGGATTTGGCGATCCCCTGCAGGCTGAGGGCGGCGTCGGGGCCGGATGCGGGCGGCGTCCCGGGCTCTCCGCCCTTGGCGGCGGCCGGGGGCAGCTTCACGGTGGGCGAGCCGCCCGGCAGCCAGGTGCGGGCCAGCCCCGCCACGCCGTCCGGCGCGACCTGAACGATCAGGACGAACAGGATGGCGAGTCCCAGGATGTACCAGCCCTGCCAGGTGGGGCCCAGGATCTGCTGGCCGGTGGTGAGCGCCACCGCGCCGAACACGGCGCCCAGCGTGGATTCCCGGCCGCCGACGGCGAGCCAGACCAGGACGCTGGTCGACAACCCCAGGCCGAACACGGTCGGGGAAATCAGCCCGGCGACGGGAGCGTAGAGCGCTCCGGCGATCGTCGACACGGCCGCGCTCGCGGCGAAGGCGGCCGACCGGACGCGGACGGTGTCGATGCCCGACTGCGCGGCGCGTTCCGGGTTGCGGGCCGCCGCCGTCAGCCGCGCGCCGAACCGGCTGCGGACGATCAGCCAGGTGCACATCCCCACCACCACGACCACGGCGATCAGCGTCCGGTAGTAGGTCGTGACCACGTCCGAGGTGGACACCGTCAGGCCGTTGGTCCCGTTGGTGAGCGGCGTGAGCGTGGTCGCCGCCTTCTGCAGGAGCAGGCTGACGCCGAGCGTCAGCAGGATCAGCGGCGCGTCGGGGATGCCGGACGCCAGGCCGATCCGGACCACGATCAGCGCGATCGCGGTGGCCGCGATCAGGGCCCCGGCCAGCGTGAGCGCCAGGGGAACGCCGTGCGCTTCGCTCAGCGCCACCGCGTAGGCGCCGCAGCCGAAAAAGGCCGCGTGGCCGACGCTGAGCAGTCCGGCCCGTCCCCAGGCCAGGTCCAGGCCGTAAGTGAACAGGCCGTAACACAGGCCGAGGGTCAGGGTGGCGACGGCGAAGGGGCTGAGCCCGAAAGGCACCGCCGCCAGGGCGAGGAGCACCAGTGCGGCGGCCGCCACGGCCGGCCCGCGTGGCCGTCCCGTGCGGGGGGTCCCCGTGGACACCGCCGTGCCGCCGGGCGCGGGCCGCTCGCTCACGACGCCGCCGTTGCCCTGGGCTCGCTCGCTCATGAGCAACCCTGCTTGGCCACGTCGTCGGCGATCGGGCCGAGGTTGCGCGTCACCTTGTAGGCGCCGCCGGGCTCGATGGTGGTCTCCAGCATGTCCGCCTGCAGCAGGTGGTTGGCCGGCTCGAAGTGCGTACCCTTGCCCAGCGGGGAGTCGAAGCTCATCTTGCCGATCTCGGTATTGATCGCCTGCGGGTCGTTGCGGCCGGCCTTGCCCGCGGCGGCGAGGAAGAACTGGATGCCGAAGTAGGCGTTGCCCGCGACCTCCGGGAGGGGCGCCGTGAACGCGTACTTCGCCCGGTAGTCGGCGACGAACTTCTTGCTCTCGGCGTTGTCGAGCTGGTCCGTCCAGCGCACGACGTGGGTGCGCCCGTTCACCAGATCGGCGAGCGCCGGATAGTAGTCGGTGTCCAGGGGCGCGCCGTCGTAGCCCAGCTTGGACGTCAGCAGCCCGAACTGCTTGGCCTGCTGGCTGAAGGCCACCGCGTCCGCGCCGACCACCATGGAGAGCAGCACGTCGGGCCGGGCGTCCTTCAACCGGGTGATGACCGACTGCCAGTCGGTCTGGCCGAGCGGGCTGTACTCCTCGGCGACGATCGTGCCGCCGGCCGACTTGGCGATCTCCTTGACGATGCCGGCGTAGAAGTGCGGGTAGTTGTAGTCCGACCCGGCGATGGCCACGCGCTTGCCGTATTTGCCGATCAGCTCCGGGACGCTGGGGAGCAGGATCTGGCGGGTGCTTTCGCCGAACCCCCACGAGTAGGGGGAGCAGCGCTCGGTGTCGCCGAGGATGGCCGTGCCGAACGGCACCTTGGCGTCCTCGGCCACCTTGCTCACGGCATCGGCGGTGTCGCCGGTGATGGTGCCGAACAGCATCGACACACGATCCTGCTGGATGAGCTTGCGGGCGAGCTGGGTGGAGGTCGCCGGGTCGCCGGCGTCGTCGACGACGACGTACTCGACCTTCTTGCCGCCCACCCCGCCGCTGTCGTTGACCTTCTGCACGCCCAGCTCGAGACCGCGCTGCAGCGCCTTGCCCGTCTCGCCGACCGGGCCGGTGAGCGGGACCACCACTCCGATCTTCAGCGGCGCCCCGGAGTCGCCCGCGGCGCTGGAAACGGCCGAGCCGCTGCACGCCGTCAAGGTCAGCAGGGCCGCCGCGACGGTGGTCAGGACGACCGTGCGGGAGAAAGGATGCGACGGGACCATGAGAGCAACCTCCGTACGTGGGAACGCGACCGGAGCGCCGCAGTCCCGATGATGACGATGTAGAAGAGCGCGTCGGCGAGGGTGTCGGTGAGCCAGGTGCGCAGCAGGACCGCCAGGGCGGCCACCAGGAGCGCCGCCGTGACCGCCGCCCCGAGGGCGCCCGGGCGGCTGAACAGCAGGGCGAAGAACATGGGCACGAGCAGGCCGAAGCCCATCGACGGATTCACCGCCAGGAGCGGGCTGTACAGAGCCCCCGCGAGCACGGCCAGCATCCCGCCGGCGACGAAGGCCGCGGTCCGCATCCGGCGCGGATCGGTGCCGAGCAGCGCCGCCATCGTCGGGTTGTCCGCGACGGCGCGCAGCGTGAGCCCCCAGCCCGTCCGGTAGGCGGCGAACAGGACCGCTCCGATGACCGCGACGGCCACCAGGCCGGATATCAGCCGGTACGCCGGATAAGGAGTGCCCAGCAGCTCGACCGTGCTCTCCACGGGAGCCGCGGCGGTCCGGGACGTAGAGGTGAAGAGCAGCTCGGCGACCTGCCGCAGCGCCATTCCCACACCCCAGGTGACCAGCATCGTGGCCAGTCCGTCCGCGAGCGGGCGCCGCAACAGGGTCCGCTCGATGATCATGAGCGGCACAACGCACAGCACGCAGGCCAGCAGCACACGCCAGCCGAACGCCACGGTGGTGGCGGTGGCGGCCACGTATGCGCCGGTCATCGCCAGGTCTCCCTGGGCGAGGTTGACCACCCGCAGCGCGGCGAAGACGATCGCGACACCGAGGGTGAGCAGGCCGTACAACCCGAACTGGCTCAAGATGGCGAGCAGAACGTCCACGATCTGGTCCGCCTTTCACCGCGTCGACCGGATGGGATGTTCAGATGATGGCCGCGATGTGGTGGGCGAACTGGTACGAGGGCGCACACTTGTGGTCTTCCAGCGCTTGGCCCGACACTGAATCACGCGCGAACGGCCCGGTAGAGGAGTGGCCATGCCCATCGAGCGGAGACAGGACGGCACCCTTGTCTACGGCTATCTCGACACCGCCGCAGAGCTTGGCGTGCGCGCTTCCGACGCGGTGCTCGTACGGGACCAGGGGCGCCCCTATCAGGCGGAGATGAGGCCGTACCGCTTCGGCATGCTGGGCGCGTGCGAGATCACCGGCGATGATCCGGTCCGGGTCCACTCCCTTCCGTCGTCGTCCGTGCCGGACGGGGAGCATCTGATCAGCCTGCTCCGATGCGGCAACGGCTGGCTGGAACAGGACGGCCGCCGCGCCTCGCTGTCGCCCGGCGACTTCATGCTCTACTCCGGCAGGCGGCCGTTCCGGCTGGAGCTCGACGGTCCCTACCGCTATTTCCTGATGAGAATCCCGGCGGCCGCGGTGGACCGGCTCTTCGGCACCGTCGGCGGCGTCACCGCCAACCGCGAGATCCTCCGGCTGCCCAGCGCGCGGATCCTGACGGCCATGCTGATGGAGATGGCCGATCAGGCGCCGGGGCTGGGCCCGCTGACCGGACGCGAGCTGGGCCAGCACGTCACCGCCATGCTCAGGACGGTGCTGCGCGAGTCGTCCCGGCCGGACCCGCCCGGTGACGGCGCCGCCCTGCTGGAGCGGATCCTGGACCACATCGACCGCCATCTCGGCGACGAACTGCTCCCCGGCACGATCGCCGCCGCCCACCACGTCTCGCCTCGCTACCTGCACAAGCTGTTCGAGCAGCAGGGGCAGAGCGTCGGGGAGCACGTCCGCCGGCGGCGGCTGGAGCACATCCGGCAGGACCTGGGCGACCCCGCGCTCGCCCACGTGCCCGTCCAGGCCATCGCCGGACGCTGGGGGCTCAAGGACCCCAGCCATTTCAGCAAGCTGTTCCGGTCGGAGTACGGGATCTCGCCGCGCGAGTTCCGGCGGGAGGCGATCAGCCGGACCGGCGCCCGCGTGTGACCCGGTCCGCGGCGAACCCGGTGCCGGTACCGGGTCGCATCGGTGCGGTGGACTGATCCCGGATCTACGCTGGGCGGAGGACGTCCTCCACCGCGGCCAGCGACAGGGTCTTGTAGCCGACCGAGTCGAACAGCACGGTGATCCGGTCCGGCTCGCGGCTCATGACCGTCCCCGGCCCCCACATCTTGTGCGTCACCTTCGCCCGCACAGGGAACCCCATGACCGGACGCGGGTGCGGGCTCGGGCGCCTCGCCGTTCTCACAGGTGTCGCACGCGCCGCACGTCCCGGCGTACGGCTCGCCGAAGTAGGCGAGCAGGAACCGGCGGCGGCAGTTCCCGGTCTCCGCGTAGCCGCGCATCATGTCGATCCGCGAGTCGTCGACGCGGTGCCGCGCCTCGTCCATCTCGGCCGCCCGCGCGGCGGCCTGCTCCGGCGTCAGCCTGCCAGAGGCGTACCGCAGGTCGCCGGTGTCGGTCACGGAGAGCGCGCCCGCCCGTTCCAGCAGGTTGACGAGCC
>NZ_VCJS01000016.1 GCF_005893125.1 Nonomuraea basaltis
CCCTGAAGCAGCTCCCAGCGATCAAACTAATCAACGGCCTCACCCGCGCCATAGAAGAACCGACGTCGGCGGGCAACCCGCACCCATTTTCCCGCCTGAGCGGCGTCCCGGCAGGGACAGGGGAACTAATCAGTGGCATAACGAAAGGCCCGGCTCCATGTTCTGGAACCGGGCCTTCCCACCTACTGGAGATGAGGGGATTCGGACCCCTGACCCCTTCGATGCGAAGCCATCTACGCGCATGCCTCCCTCGACGAGAAGCGCAGAGCCCTCGGCAAGCTCGGTGATGCCCTGTCCTGAGGACTCCAGCAGCACCCTGCGTGCTGCTCGGCGTAAGCCTGTGGAGGCGGATGCCTATTGCGACCGGGCCTCTAGGCGTTCTCGCTCAGCGAGGAACTCGTCGAGCAGTTCAAAGAGAACCTCGATGACCCGAGACTCCTCTTCCGGGGTTAGCTCCCACTTCTTCCAGCCATCGGGAAGGGCGATATGGCGCACCTGCCCATGCCAGCCATGGTTGCAGTCCTGGCCCCGCCGAGCCACCAGCCATTCTCGCCACCCCTGCAGTCCTGGGCCTCCATGGCGCCGCGCGTGCTGGTCGTAGCCATCGAGGAACCCTTCGAGCCCGGCAAGCCTCGAGCCTCCTACGAACATGCCCAGCCGCTTGGCCACGTGAGTGAAGTACTCACGCTCACTCATCCCTGCCAGATCCACGGTCACCCACATGCTGGATACGGGTGGCTCTATTGTCGTCAGCGCTGTCGTCAGAACAACAAAAACGCCCCGGAGCGATCTTCGCTTCGGGGCATCTTGGCTGGTCAGTTGCTGTGGTCAGGGGCGGGGTCGAACCGCCGACCTTCCGCTTTTCAGGCGGACGCTCGTACCAACTGAGCTACCTGACCCAGAGCGGTCCTGACGGGACTTGAACCCGCGACCTCCACCTTGACAGGGTGGCGAGCACTCCAAACTGCTCTACAGGACCTTGCGTTTCTTGCTGTTTGCGCTCGCTTAGCTTACCAGCTCTCCGGTGGTCTTCGACCAGCCGTTTTTCCAGTACGCCAGACGCTCGCAGTGCCCCCAACGGGATTCGAACCCGTGCCGCCGCCTTGAAAGGGCGGTGTCCTAGGCCGCTAGACGATGGGGGCTCAGGATTCCCTGTCGCCTTCCGTCGGAGACCTCTGAAGCATAGGGGACGATCGCCCTTGATGCCAAAGTGGCGGACCGGCGGCCGGCGACGCAGTGCCAGTGACCGATCCCGTTGGCGACGGGGCGCTCGTTGGCTCTGGGGAAATCATACGTTGTGGGTCGGGCTCCACGTGACGCTGGATGTACACCGACTGCTCCCCCAGGCCGCCCAGCGTGATGTCGTCCCAGGCCTGCAGGCGTTTGGTCTCCCGGTCGAAGTACAAGACCGAGGCCTGGACCGGGGTGGGCTGGGAATGTTCGAGGGCGCGCAGGCCGGCGCCGCCCGTGGACCCCTGGATGAGCATGCGGGTGCCCGTCGGGAACATGGTCGTCTTGCGGTCGTGGGTGTGGCCGGTGAGGATCATGGGCGTCGCGCCGGTGAAGCCCTTGGCGATGTCCGGATCGTGTACGGCGATCAGGTCCGGCTTGCCGACGCTGCCGAGATGGGACCGGGCGAATTGCGCGAGAACCGCCGGGTCCGAGTTGACCGGAACGGACAGGTCCGGGGTGAAGCGGGGGTCGCCCAGGCCGTAGATCGTCAGGCCGGCCACCTCCCGCGACTGGTTGTCGAGGACGACGGCGTTCTTCTGCTTCGCGACGGCCTTCTGGGTGGTCATGGAGTCGTGATTGCCGCGTACGTACACGTACGGAACCCCGAGGCGGCCGATCTCGTCGACGAACTTGTTCTCGGCCTTGGTGCCGTGGTCGGAAATGTCGCCCGTGTCGACGATCAGGTCCACGGCGAACTGGTCCTTGAGGGAGCTGATGACGTTCCAGGCGATCGGGTTGATGTGGATGTCGGAGACATGGAGGACCCGGATGGATTTGGGGTCGGCGTCGTACAGCGGCAGGGTGGAGACGGTGTCGTACAGCTTCGAGACGTTCGTGACGAGTTTGGTGAGCTGCGACCGGTACGACTCGAACCTCGTCACGATCGACTCCGCGCTGCCCACCAGGGACGGCGCGGCGGCGACCAGGCCCGAGTAGCGCGGCTCGACGAGCGAGCTCGGGCGGAAGGTGAGCGCGGCGAGCACGCCGGTCCCGGCGAGGGCCACAGAGGCGGCCAGGAGGCCGAGCAGACCCACGCGAGGACGCCTGAAGACGAGCAGGCCCGCGATGAGCGCCCCGGCGCCGGCACACAGGAGCGAGCGGAGCACGAGGGCCCGTACGCCGTCGAGGAGGTCGTTCTCGATGAGCCCGGGGAGCCGGTCGGCCAGGCGCGGGTCCTCGAGGAAGGCCCTGGCGCGATCCTGGTCGATGTTCTCGAGCGTGATGCGGAGCCTGAGCGGAGCGTCGTGCGTACGGAACGTGAGCGTGCCGAGCGGGCTGGCGTCCACGACCGTCTCGCCGTTCCAGGCAGGCCGGAGTGACATGCCGGTCTCGACCGGGCCGACCTGGGCTCGTACGGTGCCGCTGAAGAAGATGCCCAGCCAGGCGCCCGCGGCGGCGACGAGGAGAACCGCCACCGCCTTTGACGCCCGTGACCGGATGATTGCCTTTGACCTGTGGAGGAACTTCATACAGTTTCTTGCTTACCCGACTGCGGGGGCAGAATGGCAAGCGTGATCGAGGTATCGCGGGACAAGTTCGAGGAACTCGTGGCAGAGGCGTTGGACACGATTCCCGCCGATCTCGCGCGCGCTATGAGCAATGTCGTCGTCGTTGTCGTCGATGATCCGCCAGAGCCCCACCTGCTCGGCTTGTACACCGGTGTCCCCCTCACGGAACGCGGCGACTGGTACTCAGGTGTCCTGCCCGACCGGATCGAGATCTACCGCAATCCGATCTGCCAGATTTGCGAGACGGAAGAGGACGTGATCGACGAGGTGCGCATCACGGTTGTCCACGAAGTCGGGCACCACTTCGGCATCGACGACGCCAGGCTCCACGAGCTGGGATGGTAACCCTTTGCTTTGGGTTCGCTTCTTTGGGTTGCGGCTTGCCAAGTGATCGGGCACCTTAGGTGACATAGCGAACACCGTGAGTCAGGCACAGCGGAGTCCAATGGGGGCCATGCGGGCGCGACGGCCGCCGGGACGGCATCGACGTGCGGAAACACAGCAAGCCACATATCGGGAAGTCATCGCCATCAGGGAGTTCCGGGCACTCTGGTACGGCCAGGGCCTGTCACTCCTCGGCGACCAGCTCGCGCAGGTCGCCCTCGCCGTGCTCGTCTACAACCGCACGCACTCGGCGCTGGCCACGGCGTCGGTGTACGCGCTGACGTATCTCCCGTCGATCGTCGGCGGGCCGCTGCTGGCGGGGCTGGCGGACCGGTTCGCGCGGCGGAGCGTCATGCTGACGTGCGACCTGATCAGGGCCGCGCTCGTGGCCGCCATGGCGCTGCCGGGCATGCCGTTCTGGGCGCTGTGCTCCCTCGTCTTCCTCGTGGTGCTGCTCAGCGCGCCGTTCTCGGCCGCACGGGCGGCGCTGTTGCCGGAGGTGCTCGCAGGCGACAAGTACGTCATCGGCTCGGCGCTGCAGAACATGACGAACCAGGCCGTGCAGATGCTCGGTTTCGCGGCGGGCGGAGCGATGATCGCCACGATGGGCCCGTACCGCGCTCTCGCCCTCGACGCGGCGACGTTCCTCGGCTCCGCGTTGATCCTGATCTCCGGCGTGCGCCGGCGTCCGGCCGCCAATGGCGACGCGACCAAGCCGTCCATGTGGACGATGACCCGGGCCGGGGCCCGGCTGGTGTTCGGCTCGAAGAAGCTGCGGACGCTCGTCCTGTTCGCCTGGTTGTGCGGCTTCTATGTGCTTCCCGAGGGCATCGCCGTGCCGTACGCGGCCAAGCTCTACACAGGTACGCTGCCGGTTCCCGTGATCACCGGGCTGCTGATGGCCGCGATGCCGACCGGGACGGTGGTGGGGGCGTTCCTGTTCAGCAGGTTCGTGTCACCGCCTCGGCGGCTGCGGCTCATGGGCTGGATGGCCATGCTGAGCTGCGCGCCCCTGGTCGTGACCGCGATGCGGCCGCCGCTCGCCGTGGTGCTGGCGGCGTGGGTCCTGTCGGGGATCGGCGGGGCTTACCAGCTCGCGGCCAATGCCGCCTTCGTCCAGACCGTACCGGCCGAACGTCGCGCCCAGGCGTTCGGCCTCGTGCAGTCGGGGCTGATGGCCGTCCAGGGGATCGGGATCCTGGCGGGCGGGTTCGCGGCGGAGAGACTCGGTCCTGAGCCGGTGGTCGCGCTGGCCGGGATCACCGGGGTCACCTGCGCGGCCGTGCTCGCCATGATCTGGACCGAGTCTCGGGGAGACAGGGCCGCCCGGGTACGGGCCCGGGCCGCCGCCTGATCACGACTGGGGCTTGTGCTCGCCGCTCCAGTCGGTCGGCGTGCTGCGGTTCTGCTGCTTGCTGATCAGGTCCTGGACGATGGAGGTGTCGCTGTTCTCGTCCGGCATGAGCAGCCAGCCGATCGCGTAGACGCCGACGCCCAGGCCGCCGAACAGCGTCGCGATCGCCATCGCGATCCGGATCATGTTGGCGTCGATGCCGACGTACTCGCCGATGCCGGAGCAGACACCCGCGACGATCCTGCCCTTGTGGGTCCGGCGCAGCTTCTTGACGTTGTACTCCTGGTATTCGCTCATGTCTCAAGACTGCCCCCGCACCCGGTGTTAGCACATCAGGATTCCCCCTGGTAGAACCCTGGTAACCCCCTATGCGACGAGAGGACCCACGATGGACGACCTGCTTCGCCTGGACGAGCGGCTCAACGCCGACCAGCGCCTGATCCGCGACACGGTCAGCTCCTTCGTCTCCGACCGCGTCCTCCCGTACGTGGGGGACTGGTTCGAGGAGGGTGTCTTCCCGGCGCGGGAGCTCGCGCCCGCGCTCGGCTCGCTCGGGCTCCTCGGCATGCACCTGGAGGGGTACGGCTGCGCCGGGACGGACGCGACCTCGTACGGCGTCGCGTGCCGGGAGCTGGAGGCCGCCGATTCGGGGCTGCGGTCGTTCGTATCCGTCCAGGGTTCGCTGGCCATGTACCCCATCTGGCGATACGGCTCGGATGAGCAGAAGGAGGAGTGGCTGCCCCGGATGTCGGCCGGTGAGGCGATCGGCTGCTTCGGCCTGACGGAGCCGGATCATGGGTCCGATCCCGCGAACATGCGGACATACGCCAAGAAGGATGGATCTGACTGGATCCTGAACGGCTCCAAGATGTGGATCACCAACGGCTCGATCGCCGACGTGGCCGTCGTCTGGGCCCAGACCGACGAGGGCATCCGCGGCTTCGTCGTACCGACCTCCTCCCCCGGCTTCTCCGCCCCTGAGATCCACAAGAAGCTCTCCCTAAGGGCCTCCGTCACCTCTTCTCTCTACTTCGACGACCTCCGCCTGCCCGCGTCGGCCGTCCTCCCGGGCGTCGCCGGCCTGAAGGGGCCGCTGTCGTGCCTGTCGGAGGCCCGCTTCGGCATCGTCTGGGGCGTCGTGGGCGCCGCCCGCGCCTGCCTCGAGGCCGCCGTGGAGTACGCGAAGACGCGGGTCCAGTTCGACAAGCCGATCGGCGCGTTCCAGCTGACGCAGGAGAAGCTGGCCTGGATGTACGTCGGCGTCGCCCAGGCCGGCCTCACCGCGCTGCATCTCGGCGAACTGAAGGACGCGGGGCGGCTGGAGCCCCGGCAGATCAGCTTCGGCAAGCTGGCCAACGTACGGGCGGCGCTGGACATCGCCCGCCAGGCCCGCTCGATCCTGGGCGGCAACGGGATCACGCTGGAATACCCGGTGATCAGGCACATGAACAACCTGGAGAGTGTGCTGACCTACGAGGGCACGCAGGAAATCCACACGCTGGTGCTCGGCGAGGCGCTCACCGGGATCGCCGCCTATCGTTGATCTGGTCGAGGTAGTTGTAGGCGGTCGCCCGGGAGACGCCGAGCCTCCGGCCGCGCGGTCGACCGCGCGCTTTGACGAAGTACGGCACGCCGCCGGCCCGGTCCTCCTGGGCGTCCGCGCGGAAAGGGTCACCATCAGCGCCTCTCCCCGGAGGTCTACGCGGCCAGATCGTGGTCGTGGAGCATCTCGGCGCCGAAACCGTCGTGGCCTTCACCCTGGGCGGCTCCCCAGATCTCCGCTACGTGCGCATGCCTGGGGGCGTCGCCCTCACTCCAGGCGCCGCATACAGGGTCGACGTGGACCTGAGCGGCGCGTCCTGGTTCGACCCGGAAACGGGCGCCCTCCTGGATCCGTTAGTGTGAGGGGCGGGAAACGGCGTCGCGTACTGGACGGTAATCTCTGTACCCTTGCTGTACATGGGGCGTTAGCTCAATTGGCAGAGCTGCGGACTTTTAATCCGTAGGTTCCGGGTTCGAGCCCCGGGCGCCCTACCACTCCTACCTGCAGGTTCACCCACCCCCTTGATCAAAGAATCAAGAGATGGGTCATAGCTGGGTCACGTCTGGGGCAAACCGACACCACGAGACCTTTCCGGCGAAGCGCTCAGCGTGGCGGCCGGTTCGTGGGACGACGCCGGAGATGGATCGTCCGCTTCTGCTTCTGCTTCTGCAGCCTATGACCTGTTCTTCGCGCTGTCGTGAGCACCAGGCGTGCCGTGGCCTCCGCCGCCGCGTGATGGAGCTCGGGCAGGACCGAGGTGTAGGTGTCGGAGGTCAGCACGATACTGGCATGCCCGAGCTGACCCTGGACCGTACGCAGATCCACGCGCGCGGCCAACGCTGTGGAGGCCGCGCCGTGCCGCAGGTCGTGCAGCCGTACTGGCGGCAGGCCGCTGGCGGCCACCAAGTACCGGAACCGGTAGGTCAGGTAGTCCGGTCGTACTGGTTGGCCGATCGATCTGGCAAACGGGAGAAGACGCAGTTCGCAGGCAGTGAGCATGCAGGGTGAGGAGGATTCGGCGCCCTCAACTCAAGAACTGTTGCTTAGACAGGCCTTCTACGACGACACCCTCGAAGAGACCGACGACGGCTATGAGGAAGTGGAGGGCGATCGAGTCTGTAAGTCACCCGATCCGGGCCATTGCTCAGAATCGAATCCGACACACCCGGAGAGCCGCGTCCACGAGCCAAGGACCAGGAGCGGCCGTGTCCGTAAGGGGTTCCTCCACCGGACACCCGCGGTGATCACTGATCGAGAGAGCCGACCTGGCGCAACCTTGTCTCATTAAGGCCGTACGGTGAACTGTCCGGTGATGGGGGGCTAAACGTTACACTCAGGGTCCATGAGCGACACCCTCACCGGCTACGCCAGATGCAGCCTCGACAAACAGGACCTCACCGCCCAACGCGAGATCCTCCAAGGCCTCGGCGTCCCCGACGGCCGCATCTACCTCGACCACGGACTCACCGGCACCAACCGGGACCGCCCCGGACTCGACCAGGCACTCGCCGCCGTCCGCTCCGGCGACACCCTCGTCGTCCCTAAACTCGACCGCCTCGCCCGCTCCGTCCCCGACGCCCGCGACATCGGCGACACCCTCGTCACCCGCGGCGTGAAGCTGTCGCTGGGCGGCAGCATCTACGACCCCAGCGACCCCATGTCCAAGATGTTCTTCAACATGCTCGCCGTGTTCGCCGAGTTCGAGGTCGACCTCCTGCGGATGAGAACCCGCGAGGGCATGGCCATCGCGAAGGCCAAGGGCAAGCTCCGCGGCAAACAGCCCAAACTGTCGGCCCGCCAGCAGGCCGAACTCCGCCGCATGCACGACGGCGGCGAGTACACCATCGCCGACCTCGCCGAGGTGTTCTCCGTCTCCCGCCCCACCGTCTACCGCGTCCTCGAACGCACCCGAACACCCGAGGCGTGAACACCCGAGAAGCCGCGTCAGCGCTGTGCGATGGAACAGGAACGTACGCCAAGCGACCTCACCCACCCGCGTTCACGCACCACGGCTGACCTGCGCGAACGGGCTTAGCGTACGTTTTCGTACCGCCACACTCCGAACCCCGTTGCCGCGGAGCGGCTCTCAGCCAGGCTGTGGCTCGCGGATCACGTTCCGCAGCGGGCCGCCGAGGCCTTCTGGCGGGAGGCAAGGCGGTGTTTCAGATCGCGCAGCCGTCCTTGGCGAGGTTGTGGAGTCCCGCCGCGCTCTCCGCCATCCGCCGGTAGTCAGGACATTGGGTGAAGTCGTCTGCGGTGCACTGCATAAGGTGCTCGATCAGCGCCTTGGAGGCCGATATCTCCTGTAGCCGGTGTTCCAGTTCCGCGTGGTGCCGCTGGAGGAGGGCCTGGCGCTCGACCTGGCCGGAGACGGTGAGGATCTCCCGGATTTGCTCCAGGCTCATGCCCGCTGCCTTGGCGCGAACGATTGTCAGGACGCGTACAACGTGGTCGCGGGTGTAGCGGCGGCGGCCGTTGACTCTGGTGGCGGGGGCCAACAAACCCATGGCCTCCCAGTGGCGCAGGACATGCGGGGCAAGGTCGAACTGCTCCGCGAGTTCCCCGATCTGCATCCAGTCGCTTGACTTCATGTTGACATTAACTTGCAGACTTGCCTTCACGTCAAGCGATCACGCTTTATGGAGGCAAGAGATGTTCGACGTCATCATTGTCGGGGGAGGCCCGGCCGGCATGGCCGCCGCGCTGGCCCTGGGACGAGTTCACCGGACGGTGCTACTGGTCGACGCCGGAGAAGGCCGCAACATCGTCGCCGAGACCGTGCACAACTTCCTCACCCGGGACGGCACGCCACCCGCCGAGTTGCGCAAGCTCGGCCGTGAGGAACTGGCCGGGTACCCGGCGGTGCAGACAAGGACGGGGACGGTCACCGACGTCCGCGTGCTGGACGGGGACGGCTTCCAGCTGGATCTGTCCGGAGGTGGGACGGTGGAGGGGCGGCGGCTGCTGTTGGCCACCGGGCTGACCGATGAGCTTCCCGGCCCGCGCGGGGTGCAAGCGCTGTGGGGCCGTTCCGCCTTCCACTGCCCCTACTGCCACGGCTACGAATGCACCGGCAAGCAGGTCGCCGTGCTCGGCACGGATCCGGCCCGAGTACGGCTGGCGCTGCAGCTGAGCCAGTTCGCCGCCGACGTCGCGCTCTGCACCGGCGGCCAGCCGCTCGACCCCGCGGCGCAGGCGACGCTGGAAAGGCACGGTGTCGGCGTGCGTTGCGAGGCCGTCGCCCGCCTGGAGGGGACGGACGGACGGTTGGAACAGATCGTGTTCGAGACCGGCCCATCTCTGGTCAGGGACGCGGTGTTCGTCGTCAATGTGCCGCGCCAGCGCTCCGACCTCGCCGCCCGCCTCGGCTGCGCGACCTTCGCCGACGGGTGCGTGGAGGTGAACGAGTTCGGCCAGACCAGCGTGCCCGGCGTGTGCGCCGCAGGTGACATGGCGCGCCGGGCCAGCGTGCCGGTGCCGATGGCCGCGGTCATCGCCGCGGCGGCCGGCGGCACCGTCGCCGCAGCGGTCATCGACCAGGACCTGCTGAGCGCCGATTTCGACCTGCCCAGCCCGTTCGCGCAGGCAAGGGGCTGATCATGGTGTCCGCGGATCTCACGCAGACCGCCTCCGGCGTCCCGTCGAAGGGCGGCAGCAATGTGCCGCTCGCCACGGCCGGCCTGTTGATCGGCATGCTGCTGTCGGTGCTGGACCAGACGGTGGTGGCCATCGCCCTGCCCGACATCGCCGCCGACCTGGGCGGCATGGACGCGATCGGCTGGGTCGTCACCTCCTACGTGCTGGCCTCGACTGCGGCCGGAGCCCTGTACGGCCGCCTCAGCGACCGGTTCGGCCGGCGTACGGTGTTCCTCACCGCGGTCGCCGTCTTCGTCGCGGGCTCCGCACTGTGCGGCCTGGCCCAGACGATGCCCCAGCTGATCGCCGCCAGGACCTTCCAGGGCATCGGGGCCGGAGCGCTGTTCGTGCTGCCCACCATCGCGCTGTCCGAGCTGTACCCACCCCGTCTGCGCGGCCGGATCCAGGGTTTCACCGGTGGCGTCTTTGCGCTGGCCAGCGTGGGCGGCCCGCTCGCTGGCGGCGCGATCACCGACGCCTGGGGCTGGCGCTGGATCTTCTACATCAACCTGCCGCTCGGCCTGCTCGCCATGGCGCTGGTCGCGTTCGCGCTGCGGCTTCCCAAGACCGGCGGGGACGGCAGGATCGACCTCGCCGGGGGCGTGTTGATCGCGGGCGCGATGGTGAGCCTGCTGCTGGTGGCCGAATGGGGCGGCCGCACGTACGCGTGGAACTCCGGCGTGATCCTCACGCTGATCGCTGCCTTGGTAGTGCTGGGAGCGCTGTTCGTGTGGCGGGAACGACGCGCGGCCAACCCGCTGCTGCCGCTGCGGCTGTTCGCCGACCCCACCCTGCGCGTCGCGCTGCCCGCCACTGCGCTGCTCGGCGCGCTGCTCGGCGGATCGATCGTCTACCTGCCCACCTACCTGCAGGCCACCTACGGCATGGGAGCCACCCAGGCGGGGCTGGCGCTCAACCCGTACGTCCTGACGTTCATGGTGGTCTCCTCGCTGGCCGGCACCCGCATCGGCGCCAGCGGCCGGTTCAAGCCCTACCTGCTCGCCGGCTCACTGATCGCGGTCCTGGGATTCGCCCTGCTGAGCCTGCTTCAGCCCGACACCCCCTATGCCCTGCTCGCCGTAGAGATCGGCGTGCTCGGCGTCGGCTTCGGGCTGCTGATGCAGAACCTCGTGGTCGTCGCGCAGAACGCCGTCTCCCCTGCGGACCTGGCCGCCACCACCTCCGCCGCGGTGTCCGTCCGCGGCCTGGGCCTCTCGCTCGGCGTGGCCCTCTTCGGCAGCCTCCTCACCCGCGAACTCCAAGGGCAGGCCCCGGGCCCGCAGGCGACCGCCGCTGCCATCCCGGACGTGTTGTTCTGGGGCGCGCCGGCCGCCCTCGTCCTGGTGGCGTTGCTGGCGCTGCTGCCCCGCACCGTCAACAGGGGCCCCCGCTCGGGTCCGTGTCACCAGACGCAAAGTAACGTTGAGCGACTGTCATCACTCTGCGTGGTCGCGAGATCGGTCATCTCTAGCGGCCGTGCGGCCATCCGGTCAGGGGTAGGGGCACGGACAGAGCCGATTCCGGCGAAACGTACGGTCCCGCGCGGGCCAGTCTCCAAGTTCTGACAGTGCACGCCAAGGGGGAGCAGGCAGCGATGGCGCCAGGAATGTCCGTGGATCTACCTGACGGGAACGATGACGAGGAGATCGAGAATTCGGGCAGGGTGTAGGGCTGTTCCACCCACGCCAGGCGGCAGCGGCGGCAGATGCGGTAGTCGAGCATCGACCAGGAGAGGTACGCCCTGCTGTTCACCTACCAGCTCCTGCGCCTGGCGATGGCCGACGCCACCGGCACCCGACCCGAGATCGACCCTGACCGGGCCAGCTTTACCATCGCCCTGCACAGCGCCCGCGACCTGGTCATCCAAGCCGCGGGCGTCATCGCCGACGCCGTCATCGACCTGGCCGGCACCATCGGCAGCCACGTCCTGACCGCCCTCATGCCGGCCAGGCGCATCCGGACCCGACCCCGCGTCATCAAACGCGCGATCTCCAAGTACAACGCCAAAGGCACCGTCGACCGGACCAGCTACAAAGCCACCATCAGTATCGACATCCTCACCACGGACCCTTGACCCATGGCCCCAGCCCCTTAACTACACGGCATTGGATCTAGGCCGGCCTGGCGTGCCGCTCCCGTACGGCCAGCCACGCGGCGACAGCCCACGGCGCCAGCACGATCGCGAGGCAGCCGAGCGCGTACCAGAAGCGCCCCGCACCCGGCCCGGCGGCCAGCCCCGCGGCGGCCCACTGCGTGAGGCCGGTGAGCACCGGCAGCACGAAGAGGCCGATCCAGGCGGTCACCACGAGCACACCGGCCAGCCAGAGCCAGCGGAACCAGCGCCCCGCTCGCAGGTCGCGCGGATCGGCGGCGGCCAGTTCGGCGGTCTGCGCGGGGCTGAGGCCGCTGAAGGGCCCGCCCAAGGGGAGGCCCAGCCGTCCCAAGGCCTGACGGCGCAGCAGTGTCTGGACCCGCCACAGGTCCTTGCAGCCCAGCCAGGTGATCAGCACCCCGTAGAGGTCGGTACGCAGGAAGATCATGCACTGCCAGGCGATCTGGAAGATCAGCACGTAGGTCAGCGCCGCCAGGACGGGCGGCTCCGACGTCAGCCGCAACGCGAAGGTGATCGCCAGCAGCAGGGAGTCGACGGCGAGCCCGGCCAGGAGCGGTCCGTACCGCAGGCGCCGGGGCACGGACCACAACTGCGACAGGTCGGTCTCGAAGACCACGAACACCATCCGCCTGTCCACGCCGAACCGCGCCGGGATTCCCAGCGCGCGGGCCGCCAGCCAGTGCCAGCATTCGTGCAGCGCCGCCACGGCGAGGAACATCGGATAGAGCAGGACGGCGCTGAGGCCCACGTCGGCGAAGAAGACGTCACGCCCGGGGTCGGGCCGCAGCCCGGGGACGAGGATCAGGACGCCCACGTTGAAGACGGCGGCGAGCCCGTACACGGTCCAGGCGACCCGTCCGAACAGCGGCGCGACCTGTTCCCGCCGAACCCCGAACAGCCAGCGCCTGCCCTGGATGGGCGCGGTCGGGGCGGGAGCGCGTTCGCCGTCGTCGACGAATCCCAGCTCCCGCAGCGCCTCCACGAACGCGGGCACGTCGACGGGCTCTCCGGCGTACTCCTCGGCTTGCTTGGCCGCCTCCTCCACGCTCGTACCGGCCTGCAGGGCGGTGATCACCACGCCGCCGACGGGTGGGATGGCGATGAACGTGCCCGTCGCCGGATCGCCGAGGAGCACCTCGTCGCCCTCGTCCACCAGGCTCAGCGGGCGCAGCCGGACGGTCATGGTCCGCACACGGGGCAGTCGGGCGTGGTGGCGAAGGGCTGGCGCTCCGGCTGGAGGCCGGTGCGCAGGTCGAGCTTGACGAAGCACCCGGCCGCGACCGGCGGCTCGAATCCCGTGAGGTAGCGCAGCGCCTCGTACGCCACCAGCGAGCCGATCTGCATGGCCAGCGGGCCGATCAGCGTGTTCGTGACCGTGATGGCGGCTCTGTTGCGCTCGAAGAAGCCTTCGGCGGACGCGTCCCCGAGGTCGGCGCGGTTCTCCCAGTCGCACCGCACGCAGGCGCTCTTGCCCGGGTCGACGGAGTAGTACATGACCTGGGAGCGCGTCATGCCGCCCACCACGATGGGCACGCCCGCGCGGACGGCCGCCTCGTTGACCCACAGGTGCGCCTCGGGGTGCCCGTCGAGCCCGCCCGCGATGAGATCGACGCCGTCGAGGAGGTCCTTGAGGTCGTCGGGGCCGGTGATCCAGCGGTCGACGGCGCGGACCTCGATGGACGGGTCGTACTCGCGTACCCATTCGGCCGCCCGGTCCACCTTGGACCGGCCGATGTCGGCGTGGCGGTAGAGGAACTGCCTGGCGAAGTTGCGTGGTTCGACCTCGTCGCGGTCGACCAGCGTGAGTCTGCCGACGCCGAGCCCCGCCAGGGACTGCACGAGCGACGAGCCGCCGCCGCCCACTCCGAGCACGAGCACGTGAGCCGCGCGCAGGCGGCGTAGGTACTCGGCTCTCGGCCGGTCGAGGCCGGAGAAGGTGCCGAAGAAGGCGAGGTTGGAGTGGTGGCGCCGGTCCAGTTCGGGGTCGCCCAGCCATCGGTGGTCCTCGTACTCGACCAGGCCCAGCGAGTCCAGTGCGTCCAGCGCGTCGGCGATGTCCGCTTCGGACACCGCGAGCGAGCGGGCCAGTTCCCCGGGGCTGCGCGGTTCCCGGCGCAGCTCGGCGAACAGGGCGGCCACCTGGCCGTCCGGGTCCCCCAGGGTGATCACTTCGCGCGGGTCGAAGAGGACGAGCAGTTCGTCGTCCCTCGACTCCCACAGGCAGTCCTTCAGCACAACCCGCATCGCATCTCCTCACTGTGGAGGCGGGGACGGATGCACGTCCCCGCCTCCGGCGCGTGTGTCTAGTGGGGGCCGTTGACCGTGGCCTTGATCGCCTCGACCTTGCGGATCTCGATCTTCATGGCACATCTCCTCTCGTGGATTGCGCGATCTACGATGCAGCGGCAACGCCATACAATCGCCACACATGCACCACAGGTTTGGGTTACTCGGCCCGGTCCTCGTGCGGCTGGACGACGGGCGGTACGCGCGGCTCAGCGGCAGGCAGCGCGCCGTGCTGGCCACGCTGCTGCTCAACGCCAACACGGTCGTCTCCCGTGACCGGCTGGAGGCCGCGGTGTGGGACGACCCGCCCATCTCCGCGGTCGCCAACCTCCAGACCTACATCGCGCAGCTGCGCCGCATCGGGCCCGTCGCCCCTCGCCTGGTCACCATGGGCTCCGGCTACGTGCTGCAGGTGGCGCGCGACGAGGTCGACCTGTTCGCCTTCCGCGACGAGCTGGAGCTGGCCCGGCTGGAGGGCGATCCGGCGGCCCGCGCCGGGCGGCTGCGGCACGCGATCGGGCTGTGGCGCGGGCGCGCCGCCGAGGACGCGCCGCTGTCCGCCGTGATGGGCGCCCGGCTGGCGGAGCTGGACGAGCAGTTGGCCGAGGCCCGGTGCGATTGGGCCGCGGCCGAGCTGACGATGGGCCGGCACGCCGAGGTGATCGGCGAGCTGCGCGCGTTCGTCGCCGAGCATCCCTTGTGGGAACGAGCGTGGGAGCAGCTCATCCTGGCCCTCTCGCAGGCCGGGCGCCGGGCCGAAGCCCTGTCCGCCTATCGCCAGGCCCGCGCCGCCTTGGTCGCCGATCTCGGCATAGAGCCGGGGCCCGCACTGCGTGAGCTCCAGTACGACATCCTGTCGGGCGAGCTGCCCTCGCCTTGGCGGCCCGTCTGCCAGTTGCCGGCCGACATCGCCGACTTCGTGGGCAGGGAGGGTGAGCTCGCCCGGGTCTCCGCCCTGTGCTCGCCGGACGCGCACGCGCCGCCTGTCGTGGTCATCGCCGGCCCGCCCGGCGTGGGCAAGAGCACGCTGGCCGTGCACGCCGCGCACCTGGCGCGAGCGGCCTTCCCCGACGGGCAGCTCTACCTGCGGCTCGGCGGGCCCTCGCCCCGCGGCCCCGCCGCGCTGCTGGCCGAGCTGCTGCGGGCGCTGAACGCGCACGTCATCCCCGACTCGGCTGAGGAACGGGCCGCGCTCTACAGGTCGTTGGTGGCCGACCGGTCCATGCTGATCGTGCTGGAGGACGCGGCCGGGGAGCATCAGGTGACTCCGCTGCTGCCGGGCACCTCGCGCTGCGCCGTACTCGTGACCAGCCGCGGGCCGCTGACCGCGCTGCCAGGCGCGTCCGTCGTCCAGCTCGCCGCTCCCCCGCTCGACGAGGCGCGCACGCTCCTCGAACGCGTTGCGGGCGCGGCCAGGGTGCGGGCCGACCCGGGCGCGGCGGCGTCGATCCTGCGCGCGTGTGGCCGGTTGCCGCTGGCCGTCAGGATCGCGGGAGCTCGTCTGGCCGCCAGGCCGGCATGGCCGCTGCGCGACCTCGCCGACCGGCTGGCCTCGGTCGGCAAGCTGGACGAGCTCGCCCTTGGCGGCCACGACGTACGCGCCAACTTCGCGATCAGCTACGAGGCGCTGCCCGCCGCCGCCCGCCGCGCGTTCAGGCTCCTCGGCTTGGCGGGGTTGGGCAGCATCGCGGAGTGGGCCGTGGCCGCCCTCGTGGACGACCCGCGTCGCGAGGCCGAGCAGTCCATGGAGACGCTCACGCTCGCCGGGCTGGTCACGGCCGGCGAGGCCGATCAGAACGGCCAGTCGCGCTACCGCATGCACGACCTGCTCGCCGCCTACGCCCGCGAGCGGGCGCACGCCGAGGAGGATCCCGTACGGCAGGGCGAGGCCCTGGCCCGCTTCACCGCCGAATGCCTGCGCCGCCTGCGCGAGGCGGCCGAGGACTACCCGCCACCGATGATCCCGTCCGCTCCTCGGCCTGCGGTGGAGAAGACCGCGGGCGACGGGCACGACTGGCTGCACGCGGAGCGGGAGACGCTGATCACCGCGGTCACCCTGGCGGAGCCGCGGACGGCCGCCGAACTGGCGTACCTTCTCTCGCCGTTCCTGGTCGTCACCGGGTTCGCCGACGAGGCGACCGCGATGCTCGAAGGTGTCGCCCGCCGGGCGCCGGATCGGCGCACCGCCATGGTGACCCGGCTCCTGCTGGCCGACATCGCCCTGGAGCACCGGCGGATGCGCGTCGCCCGCCCCTGGCTCGAGGAGTTGGCCGGCCACTTCGCCGCGGAAGGAGACCGGCACGCGAACCTCTACGTGTCGACGGGGCTCGGCATCTGTCACCTCCTGGAAGGGGAGCCGGAACGCGCCCGGCCCCTCCTTGACCGCGCCATCGCCGGGTTCGAGGCCCTCGGAGACAGGGGCGGCCTGGTCAACGCGCTGATCACGGCCGTCCATGTGCGCATCGTGGCCGGGGAGCACGACGAGGCGATCGCGCTGTGCCACCGGGGGCTCAGACTCACCGACGAGCGGAGGTACGGCGACTACGCGGTCCGGTTCCACCGCAGCCTGGGGATCTCCCTCTACGAGATGGGCCGGACCGAGGAGGCGATCGGGCACTACGAGGAAAGCATCGGGCTCAGCCGGGAGCTCGGCTGGGGCCCAGGCGAACCGATCACGCTGCGCAGGCTCGGAGAGGCGTACGGCAGGCTCGGCCGGTTCGAAGAGGCGGCGGCGGTGCTGGCCCGCTGCCTGGACCTGTTCGCGCGGGCGGGCGACGCCTACGGCGAGGCCCTGACCGCCTACACGCTCGGCGAGCTCAGCCTGGGCCAGAGCCGGCCGGACGAGGCGCTGTCGTTCTTCACGCGGTGCCGCGATCTGACCGACGAGCCCGGTCTGCGGGCCAGAGCGGGAGACCGGATCGACGAACTGTCAACCATGCGATAAATGCTTATGGATTGTTACCCATAACCGCTTATGGATTTTTCACTTTGTGTTTTAATGACAAAAAGAGGATGTAATTTCCTTGGCGTGAAAAATGATGGAACGCCAAGCCGGACCGCGCTCAGCGCGGCGGCCGCCCGCGCAGCGCACCTCGTCGTCGACGACGGACCAGGCGGCCAGGGCGGCACTTCTTCCGGTGGATAGCTCACCGAGGGGGACTTAGCTGACGTCGTTGGAGTCATTCTTCGCCCCGTGCTGATCCGCCGATGGGGGATGATCCCGTTGAACAGCGGCAGCGCGACTCCGAAAGCGCCTCCACCGCCCAGCAAGGCGACCGGCCACGAGCTGGGGACGGCCAGCAGTAGCGCCACGGTGACGATGGCGGGAATGGAAGCGGCGATGAGTATCTCGAGTTTGGCCGTTATCCCATTGCGTAGGCCCAGGCCAACTCGTCGTCGCTGATTTTCGAGGGGTCGGGCTGCTGGGCGCGGAGAGCCAGAAATCGTGAAGCGATGATCATGCGGCGGAGCAGGACGAGCATGTCGTCGAAGCTGGGCTGGGCCTTTGTGCGATACCACGGGGCGCGGCGGCGGTGCTCGGCCACGACGTCGGCGGTGTGACCGTGGCGGGCGTACCAGACGATGACCAGACTGTAGATGATCAACCCTCGGGGCAGGGTGCGGGCCACCGCGGCAGGGGTGCGGTTGCGGGCCTGGCCATGCTCGATGCTCCACCTCCAGGAGTAGCGGACCACAAGATCTTCAGCGGGGGTGTCGGTGTCGGTGGTAACCAGTGCGAGGTCGAAGACCTTGTCGGAGTCGAGGTGGCGGACCCAGATGACGCGCACGGTCCGTGACCCGAACGAGCCGTACCACAGGCAGGTCAGCTCGCTGATGCGGACAATCTGCTCGTTATCGTAAGGCGGAGCCGGTGGATCTTCCAGGAGCGGGAGGCGGCCTGCCCGAGCCGTTCGCCCTTGGTCCGGGGACGGCCTCGCCGCCCCGATCGGCGTTGACGAGCAGCAGCAACCTGGCGACCACCGCTGCGGGCAGGCAAGCACTGACGGCGACCAGGGCGATCGACCGGTAGCGCGGTCACCGTCGGCTCTGGAGTCACAAAGTGAGGCCAAGGTCGGCGATGAACCTGGCGAGGCCGATGCGCTTGCGGAAAAGCTCGTCCAGTTCGGGGGTGATCGGCTCGCCGAGGCGTTCGAGGGGGATGGCGGTGAAGGCGCTGCGCAGCACCAGGGTGGTGAGGTAGCCGGTCGTCGCCGCCTGGTCCGGCATGCCCTGGTCGGCGAGGCCGTGGGCGTAGGCGATCTGGATCGTGTGGTGGATGGCGGGCAGTTCGCCGGGTTCGACGGCGCCCTGCTGGGCCAGGCCGACGAGCAACTGGCCCAGGTCGAAGCCCACCGGCATCGGGTCCTGCCAGCCCCAGTCGATGGCCACAAACTGGTCCGGCGCGTCGGCGGGCACCAGCAGGTTCTGCGGGCTGGCGTCGCCGTGCGCCATCGTCTTGGGCAGGTGGTCGATCGCCTCCAGCAGCGCGGGGATCCTTCGGGCCAGGGCCGGCTCGCCGAAGCGATCCGGCTGTGCCGGCAGGCCGTGGTCCGGCTGCGCGGCCGGACGATTCATGGCGCCCTGTGCCTGGCCGAGCTGGCCCATGCCTATGCACTGACCGGTGACGCGGCCGCCGTCCGGGCGACCATGGATCTTGTCGGCGAACTCGCCCTGCACGTCGGTCACCGGGTGGAGTTCGCCTTCCGGCTCGCCCGGCCGTGGGCTCTGGCGGCCGAGGAGACCGTGGCCGGGGCGGTCGAGGCCGCGATGGAGACCGCGGACGCGGCACGCGGGCGCGGGCTGTGCGCCTATGAGCTGTTCGCGCTGCATGACGTGGTCAGGCTAGGCGCTAGCGCCCTGGTCGCCGACCGGCTGACCTGGCTGGAGGAGAAGATCGACGGGGCACTGGCGCCGCTGTTCGCCCGGCACGCGCGCGCCGCGGACGACCCGAAGGAACTGAACGCGGTGTCGATGGCCTTCGAAGGGTTGGGCCTGCTGCTGCACGCGGCCGAGGCATCCGCCCAAGCCGCCGCGGGTTACCGGCGAATGGGACTGATCAGGGCCCAGCAGGCGGCCCAGACTCGGGCCTGGACGCTCGCCCGCCGCTGTGATGGCGCTCGTACCCCCGCGCTGACCGGCCTGACCACCCCCGAACTGACCGTCAGGCAACGGGAGATCGCCCACCTGGCGGCGTCCGGCCTGAGCAACCGGCAGATCGCCGACCGGCTGGTGCTCTCCCCCGGACCGTCGCCAACACCCTGGTCGCCGTCTACGAGAGAATCGGCGTCAACAACCGCGAAGATCTGGCCGCCATCCTCGGCGTCCTGGACTAGGTCAAGCTCCGCGCCCCGGATGGACAGCCCCGCTCGAGAATCGCGGCGGATCGCCGCGTACAACTCGACCTTGGACTTGGGCTGCACCAGTGCCGCCTCATCCCGCGCAGCACGCCGACGCCCGTCGACCAAGGACCACGCGCAGCCCGATGTTGCGCAGGCAGAAGTGGGCCACTGCCCTGGGGGCTGGGCGAGTTTGCGGACTTGGTACGCGAGCACCTTGGCCCTCTTCCCCGCGCCGCCTGGCACCGACGACGCCACAGAGACTCCTGCCTAACGGTAACGGCACAGTGGGGCGCTCTACCTTGTCCCCGTGGCGCTGGCCCGTTTCCCCTTCGGACGGGCCACGGCAGGCCGGATGATCAGGAGGCAGGGTGCGCGCGTCACGCGAGAAAACCCAGGTCGTTGGCTGATCGCCGTGCAATTAGCGTGCAATTAGGCAGGGTAACGGGGGTCAGTCACGGTCACTCACGACCGGGCTTCGGCCCAGCTCAGAGCCTTCACGTGCTGCGATTCTTGTAGTTCACAAGCTGACAGTGCGGGTTCGATTCCCGTCACCCCCGAACGGCTCGACGGTGCGGCTGCGGCTGCCGAACTCCTGGGCGGGTCAGGGGTGCAACCCCCCGAGTGCGGCGGCCATGGTCGTGTTCCATACCACGTCGGCGGTGGTGTTGACGTCGAGTGAACCGTTGAGTTCGAGCGATGTCAGGCCGTGCATGACGGCCCACATCCCGACCGTGATGGTGTCCGCGTCGCCCCGGATGGCTCCGGCGTGGAGCGCGGCCGCGACGGCGTCCCGAAGCGTCATGAGGGTTGCCAGGCCGAGCGCCTCGTCCTCCTCGCTGGGGGTGAACTCCGGGACGGGGCAGGCGAACATGACCTGGTAGAGGTGGGGTCGTTCGCGTGCTGCGCGCCGGTAGGCGAATGCCAGCGCCCGGACTCGCTCGACGGGGTCGTCCTCTTCGACTTCTGCCAGCCGACGGGCCAGGCCGTCGAAGCCCTCCCGGTACATCGCCCGGAGCACCTCCTGTTTCGAGCCGAACAGCGCGTAGATCGCCCGTGTTGTCGCAGCCACCTCGGACGCAAGTCGGCGCATGGTCAGCGCGGCCGCGCCTTCCGTGGAGAGGATCCGCCCGGCGGCCAGCAGGAGGGCGTCACGGGTCGTCTTGTCGTAGGTCGCGGGCCGTGCCACCTTGCCTCCGTAACGTTGTTATGTAACCATGTTACGCAATTCTATCGTAGGGAGGAGCACAGATGGCCACAAGCCGGAGCAATGACCAGGGTGCCGCCCCAGACCGTGGGGCGCAGACCTTCGGGCACAACGGGGTCCACCCGGGCCGCTGGACCGCGGAGGTGACTGAGCCAATGGTGGTGTTCCTGATCGGGATGCGCGTCAACAAGCTGCTGAAGATCCGGCAGTGGTGGATCACCCGAGCGATGCCGCGGATGCTTCACAGGCTTGCCGAGGTGCCGGAGTTGGGGCTGCTGCACGTGGAGGGGTTCACCCGAGGCCGAACATCGTTGATGGTCCAGTACTGGCGCAGCTTCGATCACCTGGAGCGGTTTGCGCGTGATCCCGACGTGCCCCATCTGGACGCGTGGCGTCGGTGGAACCGGCAGATCCGCAACTCTGGTGACGTCGGCTTCTGGCACGAGACCTACGTTGTCGAGCCGGGCTCGATCGAGGCCGTCTACGGCAACATGCCGCCGTTCGGCTTGGCGGCGGCGACGGCGCTGGTCCCGGCCGGCAAGGTCGGGCAGAGCGCTGGCCACCGCCTGGATCCCAGCCGCCCGGACGCGGTCCCGGTCCAGCCCTACTGAAGCGGGCCCGCCTTTCCAACGCGGCGAGAGCGGTGGCAGTTGGTGTGGAGCGCAGCCGAGGTCCGCCGCGGGCGTTAATCGCCTTTCGCGCCGGGCCGCCGAGGGCTGGTGTTCGGGTGCAGCGAGTGACCCGCGAGGTCTGTGGCGGGACGGCGGTGCCGCCGTCAGTGTCAAGGCGTCGCTCATTAAGGGGTTCCCAGGTGGTGAGGGCGGGCGTCCCGTTCGAGGGGAAGGGGGACGCCCAGGGCGGTCGAGGACGGTCAGCGGAAATCTGCAACGTGATCGCGGGCCCATTCGGCGTAGCCGCGCGGGGGGCGTCCGGTGGTGCCGTCTGCCGTAGTGATGTGCACGTGCTTGTACGGGAAGGAAACGGCTCTTATCCTGGCTTCCGCACTACGACATCGAGATGATCGAAGGTGGGCCGTGAGCCCGCGTCCCCTATATCCGGAAGAGCCTGAGCGCATAGGCGACTATCGGCTGAGCGGCGTGCTGGGCGAGGGCGGGCAGGGCGTGGTGTATCTCGCAGAGGCGCCGTCGGGCGCCCGTGTCGCGATCAAGGTACTGCACCACAGGGAGGCGATGGACGCCGAAAGCCGTCGCCGGTTCCTGCGCGAGGCGGACACCGCCCGCCGGGTGGCACTCTTCTGCACCGCCCGCGTGCTCGATGTGGGCGCGCTCCATGACCGCCCCTATGTGGTCAGCGAGTACATTCCCGGCAGGTCTCTGGCCGAGGTGGTCGCCGCTGACGGCCCGCGTGCCGGCAGCGGACTGCACCGTCTGGTGGTCGCCACGCTGACGGCCCTGGCCGCGATCCACCGGGCCGGGGTCGTGCACCGCGACTTCAAACCCGGCAACGTGATCTTGGGGCCCGAGGGTCCGGTGGTCATCGACTTCGGCATCGCCCGCACCGTGGACCACACCACGACTGCGGCTGGACTCGTGGGCACCCCCGCCTACCTGGCCCCCGAGCAGTTCATCGGGCAGGCGCCCAGTGGGGCGTCGGATGTGTTCGGCTGGGCCTGCACGATGACGTTCGCCGCCACCGGACGCCCGGCCTTCAACGGCGCGACGATTCCCGCGCTCATGTTCGCCATCACGGCCCGCGACCCGGACCTGTCCGGCGTGCCGGACGAGCTCCGCCCGCTGCTGGCCGCCTGCCTGGACAAGAACCCCGGTGCCCGGCCCACCGCCGCCGACCTGCTGCGCAGCTTCACCGAAAGCGATCCACACGATGCCGGCCGCGCATCTTCGGCGGACACGCCAACCGTCACGGCCGTCTCGCCGCCCGGCCGAGAACCGTCCACCTCGATCCCCTCGAAGTCGCGGCGGTGGCTCCTGGGAGTCGCGGCCGGTCTTACGGCGCTGCTCGTCACGGGCGTGATCCTCGTGCTGCAGCGTGAGGCGCCGGCGAGCGGCACGCTTCTCTACAGCGACGACTTCGGCAATCGGGATAACTGGGACGGCTACACCTTCAGCCCGGACGCCGAGGGAGACAACCGCACCATGCGCGGGTACGAGATCGACCGGGGCGTCTACTCGCTCATGGCCGACAAGAGCTACCCCAGCAATGCGTCCCTGTCTCCCGTGCCGGCCAAGAATGCCTCCACCGTCGAACGCCAGGTGATGATCGGCGTGACGGCCGAGGTGCGGGAGGGCTCGACGGGCCGGGCGAGCTTCGGCCTCTTGTGCCAGTGGGACGAAGACGTGCCCAACGGGTACGCGTTCATGCTCGGCCTCGACGGCACCGCACGCGTCATCAGAACCGCCCGAGGGACCAATCTCGACGTGACGCCTCCAGTACCGGCCGAGGCGCCACGGGCCGGGCAGAAGGTCCGCATCGAGGCCGCCTGCCGGCAGGCCGACGCGGGAACCCGCCTGACGCTGTGGATCGACGGAACCCAGACGATCGACGTCGTCGACTCCGAGCAGCTTCCCGACGGCTCGGCCGGTCAGGTCGGCCTGGTCGCGCGGGCGCCGGAGGCCGGAGGTGGGGTCGTCACCGTGTCGTTCGACGACTTCAGCGTCCACCGGCCCCAGTGATGCCGCTCAGGTGCATCAGGCATCTCCATAGGGGTGTACCAGGATGACCGAATCCGGTAGGTGACTTAGTGTCCCCGTGCCGCGCACGTCCGGGCGAGAAACGCCAAACGGCGCGGATTGGAGTACACCTCTCACGAGGGCCGAGCATGCACGGCCTCGTCGGCCCTTTGCAGCTCCAGCATTCCGTTCGCGATCAGGGATGTTCACATGACCGCGACGCCGTCTGACCCGTGCATGCGGACACCAACGGAAGCGCACGGACACCGCCAATTAGCTGGTCTGAGGGCTCGTAATGCCCAGTGCAAGGGTTCGATTCCTCTGGGTGGCTCCAGCTCCGAGGCCCTGCGCGCTGGGTACTCAGGGCAGGGGAGGTCAACAGGCCACCTCCGCCCACCCTGCGGCGCGGATTCGGTTGTCCGGCGGCTGGAGCGCCGCCCGTATCCACTCCTCGGCCGGAGCCGCTGCAGTCGGGTCAACCTCCGCGGCAAGAAGCCACCGCCATCGGTTGGCGACGTCCGGCCGAGCCAGCCGGTGCCGGGCGATCCGCCGAGCCAGCGGCTGGACCGTACGCCCGACATACCTGAAGCCGCCCAAGCCATCAAGCGTCAGGTATATCAGCGGCCCATGCGGCATGTCCGTAGGAAGGATGACGGGCAGCGGCCATGCCAAGGGCCAGCTTCGCGCTTCGGTCGGGTTGGTCAGCGATCGCGCGACCGGGGTTGAGGCGAGCAGCTGCTGCCACATGATTGCGGTGGGATGGCCCGCCGCCAACAGACGCGGCCGAACTTTCACGCCTCCTCCGAGTCGTCGAACAGAGGCGGCTCGGGGTCGGCTGGTGGTACGAGCGTGATCAAGGACTCGTCCAGATCATGGATCCTCTTCCGCATCAGCTTCCAGTCCGCGCGCTTCCCGAAAGGGTGCTCAGACAGCTTGCCCGGGTAGTCGGCAACCTCGGCCTCCAGTTGCTGGACGGCGGTCGCCGCGCGGCCGACGTAGTCGATGATCGTAAAGCGCCGCTGCTCGGCGATTGATCGTTCACGTGACCGACTTCAGCACCGAGGAGATCGGAAACGACGGCGCCTCCTTCCAAGCGATCTACGGCGAACTGGCCGCAGACGAGACCCGGACCGCCCAGATCGCCGCCGACGTCGCGGACGCGGCGAGCCGGGGCAGGAACAGCCCGCTCTTGACCAATCGCATGGAACACCTCCAATGCCTGGCCGCTGCCCTGGAAGACCGGGGCGTGGCCGCGACGCTCCTGCACGGGCAGCTCAGCGCCGCCGAACGCGACCACGTCCGCACCCGCCTGACCGATACCGAGGCAGGACCACTGGTGCTACTGGCCATCGACAAGGTCGCAGGTGAGGGGTTCGACCTGCCCCGGCTGGACGCCCTGTTCCTCGCGATGCCGATCTCGTTCAAAGGCAAGGTGATCCAGCACGTTGGCCGGATCATGCGAGAAGCCGCCGCCAAGCACGACGTCGAGGTGCATGACTATCTGGACGCACAAGTCCCACAGTTGGAACGCATGTACGGCAAGCGGCGCCGCACCCTCACCCGCCTCGGCTTCACCACCACAGCATCCGGCTCAGATGGGCGCACCGACCACCGACGCTCCCCCGCGCCCTTCCCCACCAAGGACGCCAGCAGAGATCGCACGGCCAAGCGACCAGCAGCCGACCGTATCGCGGGTGCGCGCGTGGGCTCGTGAACAAGGATTCCCGGTCGCCGACCGCGGCAGGCTCCGTCCCGAGATCTGGGAAGCCTGTATGCCGCCGTCGGCATCATGTCTGAGAAGAACCCGTGACCCGGTTCGACAAAACGTCGTGACGCGGACGGATGCCACTCGTTGAAGCGAGTCAGGCTTGGCTACCGGCTACGCTGAAAGGGCAACTCAGGTGACGCGACCGAAGGAGTCGAGCGACGGTGAGCGTGGACCTCGAACACGAACCCATTCATGACCTCGCGCGCCGGGTCATCCGGTTGGCCGAAGAAACTCAGCACGCCGCTCAAGTGCTCGAACGCCGTCTGGAAGCGCTGGAACGCCGATCCGAGGCCGCTGGCAGAGCCGAACGCATCCTGAGCATCGCCGCCGGCATGCGAACCCACCTGGGTCAGGACCGGCTCTCCATTGAAGACCTGTACGACCCAGACACCGGCCTTCCCGCGTGATCATCGATTCCAGCGCCATCATCGCTGTCATCAACGGTGAGCCCGAGGCCACCCAATTCGCCCACGCCATCGCCGCAGCCGTGTGTCGTATCTCGGCTGTCAACTACGTCGAAGCGGCCATCGTGGCGGACAACCGCGGTGAGGCCATGCGCAACGCCTTCGACACACTCGTCAACGAGATGGGCCTCATCATCGAGCCTGTAACACCCAATCAGGCCAGGATCGCGCGCCGGGCGTACCAGATCTACGGCAAGGGCAACAATTCCAAGGCCAAGCTCAACATGGGCGACTGCTTCGCCTACGCTCTCGCCAAAGACCTCGACCAGCCCCTGCTCTTCAAAGGCGAAGATTTCCCGCACACCGACATCGCCCCCGCACAGCCCTGACGGTCAAGCAATCCCTTGCCCGAGGGTGATCACAGAGGTTCCCTACGGGAGTATCGTGTGCTGCTGTGACTCGCCGCCCTCCTGACGATGCCGTTCGAGACGACCGTGCTCGGCCTGCAGGTCACTGTCACCGCGATCGACTTCCTGGTGGGTAGTGGCATCGTGGCGATCTGCCGCCATGGCAAGCACAAGCAAGCGATCGGCATCCTCGACCTGCCACTGCCCGACCCGCCACCGGCCGGAGCCGAATGGATCCACGCGTTCCGCCGCTGGGCCGGGTGAGAGCGTGAGCGAGTACTAGTACTACGAGTTCCTGGCCCTCGACCGGCCGCTCACAACGGCGAAGGACCCCGAGATGTCCCGGGGACGAACAACGCGTCATCGACGAAGGCCAAGCAGCCCTCAACGCCCTGTCCCACGAGACCGACCACAAGAAGATCGCCGCCGCCCAGCTCCGCATCGGCGACCTGAACCAAGGCATCGCCAAGCGGACGCCTGGCCCTGGAAACCGCCCAACGCACCGAATCCCGCTAGGCCTTCCAGCAACTCGCCGGAGTGAAGAACGCGCTCACCGGCAAGCGAGACCCCTCAGCCCGGGAACTCCTGGCCGGCCATCAACTCGGCACATCGAAGCCTGGGCCAGTCACCCGCGTAACCCACGCCAGATAGTCGGCGCTTCCCGCTCGTACCGGAACAGCGATGATCTCCGGCACATCGTACGAGTGCGCCTCCCGCACACTCGCGGCCAGATCCTCGAAGACATCAGCGGTGGTCTTGAGCAACACCAACCACTCCTCAGCCTCTTCGACCTTGCCCTCCCACCAGTAGGTCGATGTGATCGGCCCGACCACCTGAGCACAAGCAGCCAAGCGCCGCTCCACCACAACCCGGCAGATCCTCGCCGCCTCGCCCGATCACCAGCGGTTACATGAACCTCGATGTAGTCGGCCACGCCTCTTGGGCGGCGACGCGGCGCGCCGCCGCAACCCGGCCCTCCGCCCGCCCGCCCGCGGTCCGGGCATGCGGCCTGGGGGCCGGCCCCGGACGGCGGCGGGACGATCAGGCAAGTGGAGGCATGTGCGTGCTGCGCATCTCCGCAACTTCCGCGATCTTTCCAGCGTGAGCACGGAGCTCGTCATCGGTTGGGGGCGTGATTTGTATGGCTTCCCAGTCATCGATGAGGATCATGAGCTGGGTAATCTCTGGCGGATAACCGCACTTCGCCGCGAGCTGAGCGATCAGGAAGTCGGCACCGGGGGAGATGGGTAGCGTGCCGTCCCTCATGGCCAGCGAGATATCACGAGCGACGGCCCAGGGCTCTTGTTGAGTATCTATGGGGGGCATGCCGCACTCGGACAGTACCTGACGGATCAGGGGCTCGATCTCCGACATGGAGCCGATGGAAAGAGCGTGTCCAGCCAGCTCAAGCGTGGTCGGCGTGTCAACTCCGGTTCCGATCAGGTCACAGGCAACCCATCCGGCATCTGCGGCAGAGCCGACAAGCCGCCCACGCAGCAGGTCCCCACGAAGCGTGGCCAGGTAGTCACGCAGTTCCGCCGGGAGCCTCATGTCCCTATTATCGGGCGCCGCACTGGCGCCTCACAGCGTGATCGACTCGCCGGGCAATATCCGTGAAATGATCAGCGCTACAGCGAACGCAGAGGAGTCACGCCGCAGGCCGACGCGCGAGTGCGGGCATGAGCGCGACGCCCTCTAAATCCGTCGCCAGTGGGGGCGCGTGCCCGTTGCGTGCCCGTCAGGGCAGTGAATGAGGGGGAGTCACGGGGAAGCACAGTCAGGATGACTGCCGCGTTGACCTGTACCGCAGCAAGTCCAGAGATCGTGTGCCGAAATCTTCACGGTTAGCTGGGCAGGAATACCGGCCCTTCACCAAACACCGCATCCCATAGCATCGCCAGTCCCAACCAGGCAACCGCGCCCAATGCGATGCCCAGCAAGAGAATGACAACGACCGCTCTCACCAGGGCACGTCGGGAGGTCCAGATCGGGCGCTGGGAGGTCATCACGATCGCCATTCTTTGACCGCCGTGGCTAATAGGTCAAGGATGCTGCAGCACTCCGGCTCCACCCTCACCCGACGATCGGCTGCCGGCCAGTTCCCGACGCGATGCCCTCCCTGCCTCCGGCGGGGGCCTCAGGCTCCGAGATGATCGCGGCCAACGCGCGGTCGTCACAGGTTGACGTGGAAGCCTGATCGTCCCGTCGCCATCGCCCCAGGACAGGCCCATGCAGACCAAGGGCCAGGGGCGAAGGTCGTTCTTCCAGCGGGGAGCTCCACCTTCACCCCTGGCCCTTGGCCCGCTTCCCTGCCGGGTGGGACGATGGCGACGGGACGATCAGGTGGGGAGGGTACCGCGATGGGCATCACGGGGCGCAGGTGCGCACCAAGACGTCGCCAGCGTTCCCCAGGAGGTCACTGCGGCCAAGGCCAAGGCTCCCCGCAGGAGCCGGGCCAAGGGCACCCCTGAGGCGCTCTTCCAGGCTCCTGAGGTAGCGGCCTAGCGTCCGGCAGGACAAGGCCCCCAGCTAGCGAGTCGGGGGCCCTGTCTCATCTGCACGTTACCCTCGCAGGTAGGTACGTGAAATTGGAGACGTACGCGGGCACCGGCCCGCGTAGTCACGCTCACGCCTCCACACGGGCACCTTCCAGGAGGATCGGCCCTACGCAGGCGTCTGGATCCCCATTATGATCGCGCCTGTGCCCCTCTTATTCTATGTCTCCCTCCTATCGCCATTTCTTGGTGTATCCATTGCAGCCCTCGCCACCGCCAAAACTACTCATCAACAAACACAGCGCCTGAAAGGTCTTGCCCTTGGCGCTGTCTTCCTGATCGTTATCATCGTCATCGCCAACTCGCCCTTGATCTCGTCAAGTTAAAGCAACCGCGCTGCGACGCACTCGCATTGAGGAGCAGTGGGCCGTCATTCGGAACGGCGTTGACCAAGGGCCCCCGACCAGAGGCGGGGATGCGTGGTGGGGGCCACGGATCCGTCAGGCAGGAAACCGATTGTGCGGGGATTCGTCTGCTGTCTGGTCGGGAGCGTTGGCACCCCGGCTGAGCGGCGGCAAGCTCACTAGCCGGGGGCGTCTATGACACCTGCTTGAACTGCCCTTCGTAGGGTGTAGCGAGATCCTTCCGCCATTCCTCCCGTATCGCCTCCGCTCGCTCCCGCGCCTTCTCAGGCGACTTGAACTCTTCGGAAGCGATGGCCACGCCCGTACGGTCGGGTAGACGGGGGTTCAAGCGATAGCTGTTCCCCGAAAGCCAAATTGAGAACGCTTTAATGTTCCCCATCATGCCGTATTCGGTATCGCGGGAGCGGCGGACCCATACGATCTCGGGCAGGATCACGGGCCGCTTGCGACCCGTGTCGGTGCTCATTGCGCTGCCTCCTGGTCGGCAAGTCTCTTGGCCAGTTCGTCAAGGTCGCCCGCGCACATCACGTTGAGCTTGTGGCGGCCAAGCTGGGCGGGCGTGAGGTACGTGTGCCGCCATGCGGCTACGCCGATCGCCATGTCCGTGCAGATTTCCCAAGTCCGGCAGTACGTCTCCCGCAGCTCGTCTGCCTTCTGCCGCTCGTCAGCCGTACGCCGCTCGGCGGCGGTGCTCATGCTGCTGCTCCCGCGTTCTGCGCAACCAGGCGGGCAACACGGCTAGGCATAGTCGGCGGTACGACCTCGATCCGGTCCCTTCGCAGTTCGTCGTCCGTGCCGACGCGCGCCAGCTCGACCATGTAGCTACCTGAGCAGGCTCCAATGGTCACGGTGGCGATCCGCCAACCGGCGTTCGCGTAGATGATGAGTTCCGGAGGATGCCAAAGGGGCTCACGGGTTACGGCGATCGTGATTGCGCACCGGTCGGCACGCCGCTGGATCAGTTGGGCGTTGATGCCTGCCGCTTTCAGATGCCCAAGAACCTGATCAAGGGCCGCGTGGTGCGTGGCGGCTTCCTCCCCGGTAATTGGCTGGCGGAGCAGGATGCCACCCGATCCTGTGGTGTGTGTGGGCGCCATGGTTCGACGCTAGAAGTGGACGTTTTCCAGGGGCAATGATGTTGCCCATTGTTGCCCCTAATCAGTCAGCCCCCTTGGCGGCGGCGATCAGTCGCCGTGCCTGGGCACCGTAGACCGCGATATTCGCCAGGGCCGCGAAGCGTTCCACATAGAGGGCGATCTCCCACTTTTGCGTTAGCTGAAGATGGCCGGACACCAGTTCAACGCTGACCATCTCGTCATCGAACATGGTGAACCCTTCAACGGGTGCAGCATGTGGCGAATGGGCTCTTGGCGCACCCAAGGGGACGATCCCGAGCGATACAGACGGCAGGCGTGTGACGTCTTCAAGGTGGGCTAGCTGCGCCTGGAGAATTTCCCGGCCATACAGCTGATACCTGAGAGCTGCCTCCTCAAGCAGGAACGCGAAGGTGCGTCCCGGCTGCCGGAGAATCGCTTGCCTCGCTAGGCGCTCTTGGACGGCCGCCGCCACGTCGTCGGCCTGGACATTGTGACGCTGCTGTACGGCCGTGAGAACTGCCGTCGCATAGTCCGCTGTCTGGAGTAACCCGGGGATCATTCTCGGCTGATACGTGCGTACGGATGTAGCTCGATCGAAGATCGGGCGCACGCCCTTTTGGGCGGCGCGCAGCCCGGCGCGGTTGATCCGGCGGGAATCGGTCCACATCCCGGCTGCCTCGCGACGCGCGGCAAGCAGCTCGTTCGTACGCTCTGGCGACACTCCGCAGGCACGGCACCAAGCCCGCAGGTCTTCAGCCGAGATCGGGCGTGCTCCACTCTCGATCTTGGACACCTTGGATCGCCCGTGCCATCCGGCAGCCTCGGCCAGCTCATCACCAGTCAGCCCCGCATCCTCACGGATCTCGCGGAGCTGACCGGCAAGCGCCTGTCTGGCCTGCTGGGCGCTGGAAGAGGACGACGACGGCACGGCTACCAGTGTGCAGAGTCGGCGCGGTTACTCGACACGGGGCAGCTCACAGCCGGTATTCGTCGTGCGGGATGGCGAGATTCCATACCGCCTCGAACGCTGTCGCACACAGCTCGACCACGCGGGGATCGTCGCTGAACTGGTGCCCCACCACTTCCCCGGCACCGTCGAACACCGAGAACCTGACCAGGCGGTTATCGAACACCCAGTAGGGGTTGCCCGGCAGGGCAAGCGCTGACGACAGATGCCGGGGCAGCCAGCGCAGTTGTTCTCCGGCTGCCAGTTGGAACGCGGGCGCAACCGCGTGCATGTACCTGGTGTAGTCGCTCACAGGCTCCGAGACGATGCGAGCCCGCCGGACGGCTACGCCTCGCGCGACAGCGGGCGCTACGACATCGACCCATGCATGCGCCTGGGCGTGGTTGATGAAGTCTCGCCCGGCCTTGAACGCGATGAACCCTGGATCTGACGTCATGTGAGCGTCGTGGATCTCCAGGTGTACGGCTGACGTGGTGCAGTCTGCGAGCAGCTCAGCGAACGTCGGCTTTTTCTCGATGGGTCCGAATATCTTCATCGGGCCGGGGGTGCTGCCCTTCGGCGAACCGGCGCTTTCCGCGTTCGTAGCTCCCACTGACCGCCTCCATGATGATTTCCGCCATGGCGGCCGGAAGCATCACAACCGCCTCGGTGTCCTTGATCCTGCTGTCGGAGTTGATCCACGCGAGGATGTCAGGATCTGTCACCAGGTCGCCCTGGAAATAGAAGTTGCCCGTCTCCGGATCTACGAACACTGCCGGACAGTCGTCGGTGGCGTTGTTCGGGTCTACGCCCACGAACTCTAGCCGCATGTGCCTCTCCCTACTGGTGGAGTTGCCCAATGTTGCCCTGTCACGGTGAGCCTGTGCCCGGTGGGACTGGAGCGTCAAGGGAAGAGTTCGGTATCGCCTTCGGGCGGCGTTACAACGCGACCGCTCGGCCCTTCCGATGGAAGTTCACCCGGCCGACCTCGAGGACCTGCTGGCCCGGATCGAGCGACACGAAACAGAAAGAGCACAACTCCCATCAGCCTGCCGCACTCGCCCCAGCCGCGTAACCCCGAAGGACTTCCAGCGAAGACCACTTAGCTCGGCGCAGGAGGGCAACGGCCAAGCAGTTCCGCGAGCGGCCCGCGCACATCAACGGGATACAGGTTCAGCTGCTCGAACTCGGCGGCCGTCACCCATTTGAGCTCGAAGCTGTTGTCCGGCCCGTGCTCCACAGCCTCCTCGCCGGAGAGCGACGGGACGCCGATGACATCACGCATGAGGAAGTAGAAGGCAGGCCGGCCATTGTGTGAGCTGGCGAAGAGCAACCGATCGATCTTCCCGGTGAGAGTCGTCTCCTCACGGAGTTCACGAACTGCCGCACTCTCTGACGACTCGCCATTCTCCACATGGCCCCCAGGAAGAACCGCGTAGTGGTGCCCGGGACACGCCGACCCCCGCCAGCCTCCGGCGTCGCACATGACGCAGGTCACGCCGGGGCTGCGCCGGAGGAACCGTTTGATGACCAGGACTCGGATACCGTCGACGACCACGGCAACCGCTCGGGGGATCGGCATGAAATGGATCCTACGATTCGGCCCAGCAGAGCCGGATGAGTTCCGCAGGCCCGTCGATCAAAAACTGTACGCCGAGCTCTAACGAATGGGGTAAGCGTCCTCAAGCTCGTGACGGTCCCCGGGAAGCACGGATTCGACCACGACCCAGGGCTTGCCCGTCGCGTCGCAGCCGACGGCGTAGACGGTCAACAGCGCAGCCGAGCTCTTGACGTCGAGCAGGGGCGCACTCCTCCTTGGTGGGATTGCGCGCGGTGATGTGCTCAACGATGTGATCGAGCGCGGTGCGAGTCGCAGCCTCGACGTACCGGCGAACGCCCTGCTTCAACTCTTCCGATCCAGCAAGCGCCGTACCTTGGGCCGTGGAAACCGGCAGCCAGGTTGAGGAGATCTCGGTCGGCTCGTTGTCATGCTCGACCAGGAAACGCCGCAGTACAACCGGCGCCTTGGGCTTGATCCCCAGATAGGAGGCGATCCTGTTCGGGGCCGGCACCTCCTCAGCCGAGAGCAGCCGACTGGAAACCTGGACCTCTTTCCGATCAAGGAGTTCCCGCCCAGCCCTCACCTGCTGCCCCGTGGGGATCGCGGGGCGACCGCGCACGAACCGCCCCTTGCCCTGATGGGTCACGATCCAGCCCTGATCGCGCAGGACACTGAGCGCCTTGACGACAGTCGGGCGCGCCATCGCGAATTCGGCCATGAGCTGGTGTTCGCTGGGCAGCAGGGCTTCAGCCAGGGCAAAGTCAGCGAGTACTGACAAGCCCGGCTTGGTGGCTCAGCAGCCGTCGTATGGCATGAACGCTGGACCACCAAGTCCTACAGACGCCTTTCCCTCGCGCGAAGGCTCTGGTTAAAGCAGCCTTCGGCGGGGGCGCTCCGGCTCCGGGATAACTGCGCCCGCTACTCGGGCCACGTCAGTAACGGTCACTCGGACAACGGCCAATAGAGCTCATAGGCCAGCGCCGCTCCTACCGCGATCGACAGCGGCCAGAGCGGTACGAGCCAAAGCGCTACCAAGCGAGCGCCCCGCCGCCGTCGCGGAATGAACGAGATCATCGCACCCAGCAGGACGCATGCGATCGGCGCCAAGATCCATGCATAGAAGAGGACGCTGCCCAATGCGCTGACAGGAGCACATTCCCTGGTCTCGTACTCCGTCAGTGGGTCGAGACCGCATGCTTTGTTCTCCAGGACGGACACTGCCATCCATGCGAAGACGTCCATCGCCCAGAGGACACCAGAGACTACGGCCACGCCCACAATCGCTGGAACCAGAGATCGAGATCCGGAAGCGCTCGGCGGAACCGTTGCGGTGCGCGGATTGACCATGAGTGGACTCTAGGGCGCGGATCTTCAGACGATCAATGCCCAGTCTGAGGCCTCCGGCGGGGCGCTCCGGCTCCGGGATGATCAGTCCGACGGGGTCGGCGCGTCGCGCGACAGAATGAACCCATGGCGCAGCCCAGTGAGGACGAGGTGATGCTCAGGGGAGCATGGAGGCTCCTGCGTGACGCTCTTGAGCATCTGGCCTGGCCTGCCGCCGATCAGATCGCCTGGCGCGGATCTGTCATGCACCCTGACGAACTGGCCCTTGATTTCGATCATGCGTACGGGGTGTCGTGGATGTCCCGGGAGTCCGGGTGGATCAGCGACGATTTGTCGAGACATCTCGACGGGATCGACCGGCTCACCGGTGAACTGACAGACGAAGGCCCGGGGCGGTTCATGGAGCGCCGAGGGGTTGCAGAGGCATCCCACATGGCGGCGCTTGAGAGTGCTGGCCTGTCACGCTTTGGCACTCATGCCGACGGTCCCATGGGAGACGACTGAGCACAGCCGTCCGCTGCAACGCCAGTCGCTTCGGGATGCCGATATGCGCAGCGATCAAGAATGTGATGATGGTCCATGAGCTACGACCTCGCCGTCCTCGGCATGAGCGGTCCTGTCGATGCCGAGACGGCTCGTCAGATGTTCGATCGTTGTAATTCTGCACGACGCCATCTGGAAGGGGAACTCGATGAGCGAATCGTCGCCTTCTACGAAGAGTTGCGCGCGCATTTCCCCGACGACCCGCCTTACGGACCCGAGAGTCCGTGGATGTCGATGCCCTTATCCGTTGGCATCGACCATGTCATCATGCACCTGAGTCACTCGGACCGGAGCACTCCCGTGCTTGAAAAGATCATGGAGTTGGCGACGCTTCATGGCCTGGTTGTCTATGATCCGCAATTCGAAGAGGTGTTCGTCTGCGGTGAAGGCGGCTAGACGACGGGATGTGGGCTTGAGATGCCGTGCAATATGCGTGCAATGATCATGGTGTCGGGAACGGTGTGACACCCCAACACCGCAGCTCAGACCCTATGCCGTAGCGGAAATGGTCACGCGCTGTAAAACCGTCAGCAGTCCAGCTCATGCCCGTGGCCTGGCCGTAAAGACAGTGGACCGCAGGGAGTAGTAGTCCCTTACGGACGGACCACTACATGCTTTGACCTGCGGCGCAGCGCGCAAGGCAGATGTCGCCGAAATCCTCCAAGCTGGTGATGCCCTGGCGATCAACTGCTAAGTACCCTCGACGGGTGATCGATCACGGCATCGAGTTTCCTCAGTACCGCCTGCATGTTGTTCCCGCGGTCGTCGCCCTTGCGAGCCCGTCTTGGCAACGTGAGGTGTGGCTGAACCCCGATCAGTTCGAAGATCTCGACTATGTGGTGCACGTCCTCTTCGACGATTTCTGCGATGCACGTGCTCCACAGTTCTGGTTGGGAACGAGCCTGCGCACAGATGAGGAGGTCTCGTTGATGGCCGACCTCGGCGCTGCCTACTCCGAAGTACAGGAGTCGGTGGGCGCCACCGCCAGGGACGAGGCGTATTTGGAATCGCCCGGTTGGCCGGCTGTGGTAGCGGCAGCAGCGCGACTGGCGCAGGTGCTGGTCACGAACGACCTCACCGCTTTGAGCGAGCTGCATGACGCCGGGCATCGCTGGCCGCCACCAACCAACTTGGCCATGCCCGAGCCGTCGTGACAGCACTGTGCGGCATCAGCCCGGGACCAGACCAATGACGAGGTCAGAGGCCTGATGCGGTAAGGAACGTCAGCCCGCTGTAAAGCCGTACCCTACGGCCATACACTCGTGTGCCATGGCGATCGACACGTCGGGCGATCTCTGGCGGGGTGAGGACTTCGAGGATCTCGCCGACCTTCTCCGCGAGTACCAGCCGGGTGGCTACGCCGTCCAGCAAGTGAGTGAGGCAGTGTGCGCCCGATGCGCTGGCAAGCACTTCAACGTCATGGCCGATGACGGTGAAGGTTGCGTACAACGTATCTGTGTCGCCTGCGGGGACGCCTCTTATATTGCCGACAGTGCCGACTACGTGGATGAGGCTGACCTCGGCGAATGTGCTTGCCCATGTGGAGGCGAGAAGTTCGCTGTAGCAGTCGGGTTCGCCTTCCGCGGTGACGGTGAAGTGCGTTGGGTCAGCATTGGCTTGCGCTGCCTGAGGGACGGAAGCCTAGGCGTATACGCGGACTGGAAGATCGACTACAGTCCCACCACTCACCTGCTGGAACTGACCTGATCGCACCGCTCTACTGCGACACCTAACCGCACCATGCTCCTCCCACAAGATCCGGAACATACGCGGAACGGGAGGGGGAGCGCTTGATCACGCCGGTGCTCCCCCGCAGGTCACGACGCATGCCGCAGACGAAGGCAACATCCACTTTTAATCCGTAGGTTCCGGGTTCGAATCCCGGGCGCCCCACCAGCCCAAACACCTCTCCACCGTGCACGACCCCGCTTGCAGTGTCAGTGCCGTGCGGTACACATCTCCGCATGAAGAATGTGCACGAGGTGGCCGCCGCCCTCCCTCCCGTCGAGGTCCTGCGCGACCACTGCCGCGCTCTTGCCATGGTGGATGCCATACGTATCCCGGAGTGGGAGTACCGCGAGTACTCTTTCGACTCCCGCTGGGCGCCGGGGGAGGAGATGGCCTCGTGGCGCAGCGGTGCGGGCGACGACTATTCCATCGTGTTCTGCCCTGCTGGCGTTTACATCCGCGGTTTTGACCACGAGTCGCCCGTTTCGCCGTTCGCCAGCGATGACCTTCGCCCCTGGCCGGGCGTGGTCGACGACGTTCCCGAGGTGTTCAGACCGCAGCTCGACGAGGTGGCGTTCACACTCGAGGACGTCCCGCTCATCACCTGCTGCCTGTGGCGCACCACATCGGACGACCGCTGGCGCACTGGGCGCGCCACCTACGAGAGGGACGGCTCGGACCAGATGTTCGACCTGCTCATCGATCGTTCACCGGCAGCTTACGTGGCATGGGCGGCCACTGACGAGGAGGAGCCGCCCGTGCCGGTGGAGCCGGTCGCCCACATCTTCGCGCTCCGGCCGCTAACAGAAGAGGTCGTCAGAGCGCTTAACCCGGAGATCGGCCTGCGCAACGTCCATGCCGACCTCCAAGAGATCGGCTACCCGCTCGAGTAACACGAGTGCGGTTTGCTCCGTGACGCGGGGCACACCACACATGGGATAGACGCAGCCAAAATCACTGTGGATCATTTCCGCCAGTCGCCGTGCCATATACGTTCAATGATCATGGACTACATGGTGGCGAGACGCGCTTGCGCCGCTGGTAGGAAGCCATTTCTCGGTCCGATCGGTCACGAGCTGTAAACCATCGGCTGCCTGCCCAGGTGTAACGCTGGCGCTCTGGGGGCCGCGACGGGTGGAAGCTGGGTCAGCGCCTAATCCAGGAGCGCAGCGCCATCGCTGATCTTCCGGAGCCGTCGAGGATCGCAACTGCATGATCCGCGTGACGGTGCGTTGGCCTGGGACTTCGCAGCAGAACTGGGATCATGAACGTATGCCCGATGAATCGAACCCGCTGTCAGGCGTGTGGTCGCTCGCGCCGTCCGGTACGGCCGGGGGTGCCTCAAGGGTTTCGGACAGACAGCCTGTTAGGGGCCGAAACTGTCTGGAAGGGTTAGAGAGTGCCGAAGCGTAGCCAGAGAAGGTTCAGTCAGGAGTTCAAGGACGAGGCCGTCCGCATGGTGTTGGAGGGCGATCGCATCGTGGTCGAGGTGGCCCGGGAGTTTGGGATCCACGACACCACGCTGGCATCAAAGTCAATGCCATCGCCCCACTCGCGCTGACCCGGATGCTCACCCACGCCAGGGCCGAAGGCGACGAGTCCGGCGGCACACTCGACCTCGCCGCCCCGACCATGATGAACGCCCTCGCAGGCAAGCTCGACCCCGCGCTGGCCTCTCCCGTCGTGGCGTTCCTGGCCCACGAGGACTGCCCCGTCACCGGCGAGATCTACACGGCGGGCGCCGGGCACGTCGCGCGGTACTTCATCGGCAGAACCAAGGGCTTCTATCAGCCGGACCTGTCCATAGAGAGCGTACGGGACCATCTCTCCGAAATCCGCGACGAAACCGGCTACACCACCCCCCGAGGACGCTGTCGGGGAAATCGCCCAGCTCCTCCAAACGATCGCGGCCGGCACGCAACCCGCCTGACGACACAGCGTGGTCACCACCGACGGTTACAGAACCGGGTGTGAGTAGTTGGCGTACAGGAAATCCGGATAGGTCGGGAGCTGGCGCGGTGGTGATCACGGTTGACGGTAGGGCCCAGGGCCTGTCTTCCGCCGGTTTCCGGTCGGCTGTGCTCTCCCTGATGTCCGTGATCAGGTCACTCCGTTTCCGCTCCCGCCGCATCGAACTGGGCGTGCGGTTCTCCCGCACCCAGCACACCGACGCCGTTCACCGCCGGTATTCAGCTTCTCTCGCCAGGGCTTGCCGGCTCTGGGCGGGACGACGATTCCAGACAGCTTGATCAGGCCGCACTGGTCAGGCGAACGGTAGGCGACCACGTCGATGCCGAAGCGGCTACGCCGAGCGTCAGATCAGGCCGCCGGGGTGCCGGTCGGCGAGGTAGACACGTCCGGCCTCGGCGTCGCGAGGGGAGAACAGGTAGCGGATCCAGGCCTGCTGCTCGTGCAGGATGGCGCCCATCTCCCACACGCAATAGGTCCCCTTGGCTGTTTCTCCGAACGGGATGAGCTCGAACCCCGCCGCATCCTTGAGATAGGCCGTCTCCCACAACTCGTTGTCGTTCAGCCACGTGCATACGAGCAGGAGATACGCGCCGCCGACGCGGTGCAGGATGACGAAGCCGAAGTCGCCCGTGGGAGTGATCCCGCTGATCTCTGCCCGGAGGAACTCGCGTGCCTCCTTATGTACTTCCTCGCCGATCTCGCGGTCCTCCCGGTGGAGGTCGTACCACTTGAAGCGAACGCCGGGCAGCTCGAGGCCTTCGCCCGCCGAGAGCCGCTTGCGCACGTGCGTGTAGTCAGAGGAAACACTCGTCATGGCTCGACACTAGGCGCGCAGCGGGGCCCGGTGTCGACAGCCACTTCCGATCATTAACGGGTGACCATTTCGCCGCTTTCCAGCCGAGCGGCTTGAGGCCACACAACCGATGATCAGCAAAGCGTAAAGCCTCTGGTAGAAGCGGTCTTGCCTAGAGATCACCTTCAGAGCCAGAGGCTTCATGTATCCACCGGCGTCTATGGGGCGTCCGTCCGGATGGCACAAGAATCCAGTAATCCGGCTCCACCCAACCCGGGGCAGAGCATGCCGGAATTGTTCTTGTAGGTTTCCATGGGTCACACTTGGGTCGTGTCGGATCGGGCCCCCGCGTTCGCTCGCGATGTTGCGACCGCCGCCTATTACGAGCAACGCGCCAAGGAGTACGACGAGTGGTACCTGGCGCAAGGTCGCTTCGCGTCGCTCAACCCACCCGCATGGCACCTGGAGGTTTCGCGCCTGGTGGACCTGGTAGGCGGGCTACCAACGGCGCGAACTCTCGACGTCGCCTGTGGCACCGGTTTTTTGACGCGTCACCTTCATGGGGTCACCGTCGGGCTGGACCGGAGCCCTGCGATGGTTGCTGTAGCCCAATCACGACTGCCCGCAGGCGTGGCCATCGTTGGTGACGCACTGAAGCTCCCGTTTGCCGACGGAGCATTCGACCGCGTGCTGACGGGCCACTTCTACGGCCACCTGCCACTCGACGAGCGGACGGTCTTTCTCTCCGAGGCGCGGCGCGTGGCCGGTGAACTGGTTGTCATCGATACTGCCCTCCGTCCCGGAGTCGAGCCAGAGCAATGGGTGGAGCGGATGCTGAACAACGGCTCTCGACACCGCATCTACAAGCGCTATCTGACCAGCGCACAGCTCGCCGAAGAACTGGGCGGCGAGGTGCTCTTCGACGGGCGAAGCTTCGTCGCGGCTCGCGTGACGTGGTCAAGCCCGTCGTGACGCCAAACCGCTCGACTCACTGATCGGCCGCGATTGACGGTTCTGCTGTCGCGGATCAGTCACGTAGGACAATCAGCTCGCCGCATCCAGACAGGGAAAGGACGAGAGAGTGGCAGCGACCGTGTCCACGTCCTCCCGCCGAGCCACTAAGAGCTGACTGCCACCCCCTCTGATTCGCGCACCACGACGATGACCGTCAAGCGGACTCTCACGGGAAGGACGTGCCAGCACTCTAGGATCAATGCCACAGAACCAGATGACCCTGTACGTGTCGACGGACGGAGGGGAAGCGCTCCGCTCATGGGACTGGACATCAGGATCTTGGGCCCGTGGGAGGCCTCCGCGGACGGCGCGCCGCTGCCGCTGGCCGGCAGCCGGCGGATCAGCCTGCTGGCCCGGCTGGCGCTGAGCGCCGGCCAGCCGGTCACGGCCGAGCAGCTGCTGGCCGACGTGTGGGGCGAGAGCCGGGTGGCGACGGCGGCCAAACAACTGCACATCGTGGTGTCGAAGCTCCGCGAGGCCCTCGCGACGCACCTGGCCGGCGAGATCATCGTGACCGTGCCCGGCGGCTATCGCCTGGACCTGCCGGTTGAGCACGTCGACGCGCACCGGTTCGCCCGCCTGGTACGCGACGCCCGCGCGGCACGGGCACGTGGTGACACCGCCGCCGCGCACGCGCTGTTCCGCCGGTCCCTGGGTCTGTGGCGGGGCGACGCCCTGGCCGAAATGCAAGGGGATTGGGCGCGGATCGAGGCGGCGCGCCTGGAGGAGGAGCGGCTGTCCGCCTTCGAGGACGACACCGACCTGCGGCTGGCTCTGGGCGACCACCACGCCGTGGTTCCCGAGCTGACCGCACACGTCGAGGTGCACCCTCTGCGGGAGCGTCCATGGGCGCAGCTGATGCTGGCGCTGTATCGGGCATCGCGGCCGTCTGAAGCCTTGGCGGCCTACCAGGACGCCCGCCGCGTCATGGTCGAGGAGCTCGGCATCGAGCCGGGCGCCACGCTGCGGCGCCTGCAGCAGGCGGTGCTGGCCGCAGACCCGGTCCTCGACCTCCCCTCCCCGCTCCAGCAGGCTGCGCCGGGCGTGGTTCCCGCTCCGGCCGAGCTGCCCGCCTTGGGGGTTTTCACCGCACGCCACCTCGAGCTGACCTGGCTCGGCAAGGCACTCACCGAGACCTCGCCGGGCGCGCCGACGATCGTGGCGATCGACGGGCCGGGCGGGATCGGCAAGTCGGCGCTGGCCGTGCATGCCGCCCACTCCGTGGCCCACCGCTTCACCGACGGGGTCCTCTACGTCGACCTGCGCGGTGCCACAGCCGGTCTGGAGCCGCTGGAGCCGCTGGACGCGCTGGGCCGGTTGCTGCGCTCGCTGGGACTGGACGGCTCCGCCGTACCCACCGTGAGGGACGAGGCCGCGGCGCGCTACCGCTCGCTCACCGCCGGGCGCAGCCTGCTGATCATCCTCGACAACGCGCTGGACGCCCGCCAGGTCCGCCCGCTCCTGCCCGCCGGGGCGGACTGCGTGGTGATCATCACCAGCCGGCAGGCGCTCACCTCGCTCGACGGCGTGAACCACCTGCACCTGGCCGAGCTCGACCCCGCCGACTCCACCACGCTGCTGGCGCGGATGGCCGGTCCCGCCCAGGTGCACGCCGAGCCCGAAGCCGCCGCGCGGATCGTCCGGCTGTGCGGTGGCCTGCCGCTGGCCCTGCACATCGCGGCGGCGCGCCTGGCCGCCCGCCCTCACTGGACGCTGTCCTACCTCGCCGACCGACTCGCCGACGCCACGCGCCGCCTCGACACGCTCGAGCACGCCGACCTGGCCGTGCGCGTCAGCCTGGCCGCCAGCCTGCACCACCTGCGCGAGGAACCGACGGGCCAGGAGGCGACCGAGATGTTCGCACTCCTCGGCCTGCTGGACACGCCCGAGCACACGCCGGCGGCGGCCGCCGCCCTGGCCGACCGGCCGGCGTACGCCGTGGAGGCGGTGCTCGACCACTTGCTGGCGGCCCGCCTGCTGGAGCCGGCCGGTCCAGACCGCTATCGGATGCATGACCTGGTCCGCCTGTACGCACGAGAGCAGGCCGCCCGCGACATTCCCGAACCTGAGCGCCGCGCCGCCACGCACCGGGCGCTGCACCACTATCTCGCCACGGCCAGGACGGCCAGCCTCCTGCTCAATCCCTCCCAGGCCATCGTGGCCGACCTCCACGCTGACCTGCCTGGCCTGCGCCTGAACACCCCTCAGGAGGCCATCGCCTGGACCGAAGCCGAGCGCGACAACCTCATCGTCGCGGTGCGGCAGGCCGACGATCTCGAGACCGTCACCGGCTTGGCCGCCTGTGTCAACGTGCCGTTCAGCCATCGAGGCTGGCTCGGCGATCTGATCGAGATCCAGCGTCGTGCGCTGGACATCGCCACCCGTGCGGGCGACTGGGCGGGGCAGGCTCGCGGGCACAACTACCTGGGCTGCATCCACAAGAACAGGGGCAGCCTGGAGTCTGCAGTCGCCCACCTCGAGCAGGCCGTCCTGTGCTGGGAACGGGCGGGCACGCCCTCCCGGGCCGCGGGGCCGCTGCACAACCTCGGCACGACGTACGGCAGGCTGGGGCGCTTCGACGAAGCGCTGGCCACCCAGGTCAAGGCGATCGCGGCGACCCAGGAGAGCGGCCTGCGCGACTACGAGGCGATCATGCTCAACGGCCGGGCGTCGGTGCTGATCAGGATGGGCCGCTTGGACGAGGCGATCGACGCCGGCCGCAAGAGCCTGGAGATCTGGTCGGACTTCGACAATCCCCAGGGCGAGGGCGCGACGTGCGACACGCTGGCCGACGCCTACCGGCGCGCGGGCAGGTACGCCGAAGCCGAGACCCTCTACCGGAGGGCCGTCGAACTCCAGCGCGCAGCCGGCCACCGCGCGGTGGAAGCCATCTCCCTGTGGGGGCTCGGCGATACCCTGAACGACCTGGGACGGCTCGCCGAAGCCCGGGCATGCTGGCACCGGTCGGCACGGACCCTGCGCGACGTCCACCTCCTCACCGAGGAGGAGCTGGAGCGGATCCTGGCCCAGGACGTCCCGCCGCCCCCGGGACCGATCAAGCACTTCTAGGACATACCGGCGATATACCGGCTCCTTCGTACACTTCTTCCCTGATGTCACTGGAGATCGGGTTCCTCGGGCCCTGGGAGATCAAGGCGGGCGGGCAACCGGTACGGCTGGCGGGCCGTCGCCGCGTCGCCGTACTGACACGGCTGGCGCTGGACGCCGGCCAGCCCGTCACCGCGCGTCATCTCGTCACCGACGTCTGGGGGCAGACCTCGACCGCCACGGCCGGCAAGCAACTCCACATCGTGGTGTCGAAGCTGCGTGACGTGCTCACACCCGAGTCCATCGCGACCGTGCCCGGCGGTTACGTGCTGGACGTGCCCCGCGATCAGGTCGACGCGCACAACTTCACGCTGCTGGCCCGCCAGGCGCGAATGGCCCGCGAGCGGGGCGGGCCGGGCACCGCCGACGCGCTGTTCCGGCGGGCGCTGGCCCTGTGGCGGGGGCCGGCCCTGGCTGAGCTGATCGACCCGTGGGCGCAGATCGAGTCCAGACGCCTGGAGGAGGAGCGCCTGGCCGTCTTCGAGGACCACATCGACCTGCGGCTGGCCGCGGGGGACCACCACGCGGCGGTGACAGACCTCGCCCCGCACGTCCAGGCCCATCCGCTGAGGGAGAGATCGCGCGCGCAGCTGATGCTGGCGCTCTACCGGGCGGCCCGGTCGTCCGAAGCGCTCGCGGTCTATCAGAAGGGCCGAACCGTCCTGGTGGAGGAGCTCGGCGTCGAGCCGGGCGCGCGGCTGCGCCGGCTGCAGCACGCCATCCTCACGAGGGATCCCGTGCTCGAGCTCACCACTCCGGCGCAGTCCGCCACGATCGTCCCCGCCGAGCTGCCTACCGACACCCGGTCGTTCACCGCCCGGCACGAGGAGGTGGGCTGGCTGCGGGAGGCGGTGCTGAACGCGGGCGTGGCCGTGGTCGACGGGCCAGGCGGCCTCGGCAAGTCGGCGCTGGCCGTCCACGTCGCGCACGCGATGGCCGGACGGTTCCGCGACGGCGATCTCGCGCTGCTCGATGAGCTCACCGTGACAGAGAACCTGTTTCTCAGCCGCGAACCGCAACGCGGGCTGCCGGGCTTGAAGCTGCTCGACCGGCGGGCGATGAAGCGGCAGGCGCGCGAGATGCTCGCGCAGATCGGCGCCGCCGACCGGATCGAGGTCGACGGGCTGATCCGATGGATGTCCGGTGGCCAGCGCCAGGCGGTCGCCATCTGCCGGGCGGTGGCCTGGGGCGCCAAAGTGATCATCCTCGACGAGCCGACGGCGGCCCTCGGCGTCAACGAGAGCGCCGAGGTCCATCAGCTCATCCGCCGGCTCAAGGCCCAGAGCATCACCGTGATCTTCGTTAGCCATAATTTCGAAGAGATCATGGCGCTGGCTGACCACATTTGGGTGATGAGGCAGGGCACGGCGATCGCCGGCCGGCGTGCCGCGGAGACCAGCGGGACAGAGCTGGTGGGCCTGCTGACCGGCGCCACGTCGGAGGCGGCCGAGGGCACATCAGCGACGACCTGATCGTGCCGAGCCGGGCCGAGAGGCAGGCGACCGGGCTTACCCGGCCATCACCTTGGCGAGCGCCTCGGCTATCTGGGCGGCGTTGGCCGGGTCGTCCATGAGCATCGACTGGCGTACCCAGACCACGTCTCGCGCGGCCTCCGCCGCGGCCGGGCAGGGCTCGGCGCGCGCGCCCGCGCCGGTCAGCGCGGTCATCGTGCCGAGCGGCGGGTACCCGGCATCCAGCGGCACCCCTTCCGCGGCCATGGCGGCGATCAGGAAGTCCCGGTCGAAGGGCACGTGAACGCGGAGCATGAGGAGGTGGCGCGAGTCGCGGGTGGTGCCATCCGGCCGCGGGACCACGGAGACCGGCCGCGTCGCGCCGTCCTGGCCGTCGGGCGTCGAGATCGCGGCCAGCTCGCGCTCGACGGCGGCGCAGAAGGAATTCCTGCGGTCGAGCTCCTCGTCGAGGCGGTCCAGCCAGGGCAGCAGCAGCGCGGCCTGGATCTCCGTCAGGCGCAGGTTCCAGCCGACGTTCGGGTGGCCGTACCACTGGCCGCCGAGCTCGCGGCCCACGTTGCAGACCGACCAGATTGCCTCGTAGGCGGCCCGGTCGCGGCAGACGATCATGCCGCCTTCCCCCGCCGTCATCGCCTTGCCGGCCTGGAAGCTGTACACACCGACGTCGCCGAGACCGCCGATCGGGCGGCCGCGGTAGGTGGCGCCGTGCGCCTGCGCGGCGTCCTCGACCACCACCAGACCATGCTTCACGGCCACGGCGTTCAGCGCGTCCATGTCCGCGGGGCTGCCCGCGAGGTGCACCGGCATGATCGCTGCCGTGCGCCCGGTGACCGCGGCCTCGACGGCCGGCGCGGACAGGTGCAGGTCGGCCGGGTCCACGTCGACGATGACCGGAACGGCTCCGGCCAGCAGGACGGCGGTGGCGGATGCGACGAAGGTGTAGGCGGGCACGATCACTTCGTCTCCCGGCCTGACGCCCAGGCCGCGGAGCGCGGCGAACAGGCCGAGCGTGGCGTTGCCGGCGGCCACGCCGTACTCGACCCCGGACAGGCTCGCGAACGCGGCGGTCAGGTCCGCGACGACGGGCCCGCCCTGGGTGGCCCCCCACAGGCCGCTGTCCAGGACTTCGGTGACGAGCTTGCGCTGCGCTGGGTCGATCGGCGGCGGCCAGGGGGGCCAGGGCGTCGAGCGGACCGGCGGGCCGCCGTGGATGGCCAGCGTCATGGGGGTCCCTTCGGTGGATCGTTCGGACGGAGGCGGGCGCCCAGCAGCCGGGCCAGGTTCCCGCCCTGGATGAGGGCGCGGTCGGCGGCGCCGAGCGGCGCGAGCGCGACCCGGCCCCAGCCGACACGCAGGTCGAGGAAGCAGGAGTCGGAGCCATAGACCACCCGATCGGCGCCGACCATGGCGGCCAGCCGGGCGATCCAGCGGCCGGTCATCCGGGAGCCGCAGATCTCCAGGTAGAGGCTCGGGTGCTCGCCGATGAGGCCGGCGGCGCGGGCGAAGCCGTACGGCCAGAGCCCGGTGTGTCCGAGAAGCAGCGGCACGCGGGGGTACCGCTCGGCCACGGTGACGAACTGGGCGGGGTCGCTCCACGGCGAGTCGGTCTGGCCATGGGCCAGCACGGGCAGGCCGAGCTCCCATACGGGGTCGTAGCGGCGGTCGTCGAGGCGGCACCGGTGCACATCCGGGTGGATCTTGACGCCCCAGACCTCCTGGCCGGTGAGCGGGTTGCGCTGGTGGGGGTTGTAGACCTGCCAGACGCCGAACCGTCCCGGATGCCGCTCAGCTGCGGCGAACGCCTGCCGGTTGCCTTCCTCGGCGGCCGGGCCGACGCCGAGGAGATGACTGATACCCATCGCGTCGATGCCGAGGCGGTCCATCAGCTCGATCATGCCCTCGGCCGACTTGTCGGGAATGAGGAAGTCCGGCCATGGGCCGAGATGGCCGTGCGCGTCGAGGATCACAGCAACTTCTCCAAGGCTCCGGCGGCGATCAGGTCGATCTCCTCCCGCGTCAGGTCGAGGTGGTCGAGCAGGAACCGGGGACCGCAGTCGTCAGCCACCGGGGCGCCCGTGCCGAAGACGAGCCGGTCCGCGCCGAACTGCTCGGCCAGCCGCTCGACACCGCGCTGGGTGTTGACGGTGCCGATCTCCACGTGGACGTTCGGCGCCTCGGCCATCAGCTCGGCCAGTGTCCGCAGCCTGCGGTAGCCGGGGTTGAGCAGCAGGATCCGCTGCTCCGGCAGCCGCTCGGCCAGCGTGCGGAGCTGAGCGGGTGAGGTCTCCTCCCAGTCGATCGCGACGGGGAGGCCGAGCGCGGCCAGCCAGCGCATTGCGATCGGCCCGGTCAGCTCGAAGCGATGCCTCTCCGGGCAGAGCCTGACCATGCGGACGCGCCACCCATGTACCTCCTCCGGACCGGAGGGCACGGATGCCCCTGGCACTCCCGGCACCACCACGGGCACCGGGATCAGCCGTGGATCGTCCAGCTTCAGCAGGGCCTCGTTGCCCGTCCCCGGGTCGGAGTAGAGGCTGAGCGTGTGAGTCACGCAGGCCCGCTCGATGCCCAGCCGGTCCATCTCCCCCCGCGGGTCGTCCGGCAGGTCGTCGAACGGCACGGGACCGATCAGCCGATGAGCATCGATCACTAATTTCGGCACAGACCGAAATCTAATGAGGGAACGGAGTCGCAGTCAAGGCCGCCGCCGCCCACGCCGGCCGGCACCGGTCCCGGAGGGGCTTGTGCCGACCCATCCGCCCAAGAGCCCTATTTGAGTCCGGTCATCGCGATGCTGTTGACCAGGTAACGCTGCAGCAGGAAGAAGACCAGCAGGCACGGCACCGCCGAGATGGCGGCGGACGACATCAGCATCGACCACTGCAGTTCCTCGGTCTTCAGGACGGTCAGGCCCACGGTGAGCGTCCGTGTGGCATCGCTCTGCGCGATCACCAGCGGCCACAGGAAGTCGTTCCAGTGCCACAGGAACACGAACACGCCGAGCGTGGCTAGGATGGGCTTGGTCAGCGGCACCACGATCGTCCAGTAGACGCGCAGCTCGGAGGCGCCGTCGACCTTGGCCGCGTCGAACAGCTCATCGGGCAGTCCCATGATGAACTGGCGCATCAGGAAGACGGCCTGCGAGTTCGCCAGGGTGGGCACGATCAGGCCCCAGAACGTGTCGACGCCACCGAGGTCGGAGATGAGCACGAACACCGGGATCAGCGTCGCCTGGAACGGCACCATCATCGTGGCCAGGAACGTCCACAACATGACGTCACGGCCTGGAAAACGCTTCTTGGCGAAGGCGTATCCGGCCATCGAGGCGGTGAGCAGGATGACCACCACGGAGACCACCGAGTAGATCACCGAGTTGAGCGTCCACTGCGCGAACCCGGACGTCGACAGCACCTGGGTGATGTTGTCGAACGTCAGCGTGCCGGGCCACTGCACCGGCACGGTGGGTTTGCCCTTGGGGGTGAGCGCCACGATGATCATCACCACGAACGGGGCGACAGTCAGCAGCGACATCACCGCCAGCAGCGCGACGAGTGCCCATCTGGCGCGCGGCCGCCTGGGCTTGGCAGAGGCGGCGGCACGGGTGACCGGGCGGGTGGCCGTGAGCGTCATGTGTTCCCCCTGCCGAGCAGACGGCGCTGGATCAGCGAGATGGCCAGCACGATGGCGAACAGCACCATGCCCCACGTGGCCGCGTAACCGAACTCGAAGAACCGGAAGCCGCGCTCGAAGATGCCGTAGATGAGCGTGTAGCTGGCCTTGGCGGGCCCGCCGCCGGTCATCACGTAGACGATGTCGAAGACCTGGAACGAGCTGATCGTCTCGATGACCAGCACGAAGAAGAGCGCGGGCTTGAGCAGCGGCAGCGTGATGCTGCGGAAACGCTGCCAGGGGCCCGCGCCATCGACGCGTGCCGCCTCCATGTAGGAGCCGGGGATCGCCTTCAGCCCGGCCAGCAGGATCAGCATGGAGTAGCCGAACCCCTTCCAGCAGGAGACCACGGCAAGCGCGGGCAGCACCAGCGCCGACTGCTCCATGAACGCGATCGGCCCGACGTCCACCTTGGCCAGCAGGCCGTTGAGCAACCCGTCGAACTCGTAGATCCAGCGCCAGATGAGACCGGCGAACACGAAGCTGGTCACGTACGGCAGGAACAGCATGCCCCGGAACAGCCCGCGCATGAAGACCACGGCGTTGAGCAGCAGCGCCGTGCCGAGGGAGACGAGGACCGTCATCGGGACGAAGATCGCCGCGTAGACCAGGGTGACGCGCAGGCTGGACCAGAAGTTGGCGTCGTTCCACAGCCTGCCGTAGTTGTCCGCGCCGACGAAGTCCCACTCTCCGCTGATGTTCCAGTTGGTCAGGCTCATGCCCGCCGCACCCAGCGTGGGGAAGATCCGGAAGATCAGGAAGAGCACGAGCACCGGGAGAACGAACAGCAGCCCTGTGATCGGGTCACGCAAGCGATGACGCACCGGGGGTTTCACACCTTTCCAGAAGCAGGGCCTTCCCGTGGGAAGGCCCTCAATCGTGTCAGCCGCCGCTGCCCAGCAGCTCGTTGGCTTCCTTCGCCGCGGCGTCGAGGGCGGTCTTGGCGTCCTCCTTGCCGAGCAGCGCCGCCTGGATGTGCGAGGCGACCATGGACATCACCTGGCGGGCCTTCGGGTGGGTGTCACCGGGGAAGGCGTACTCGAGCGACTTGGCGAACTCCTTGGAGGCCGCCGACTGATCGGGGATCGTCACGTCGGTGCGTGCCGAGAAGAAGCCGGACTCCTTGGCCAGCCCCGCCGCCACCTCGGGCGAGGCGAGGTGGCTCGCGAGCTTTTTGGCCGCGTCCTTGTTCTCGGCGTGCTTGGCCAGGACCAGCCCGCCGGGGATGCCGAACGCGATGCGCTTCTTGCCTTCCAGCGGCAGCCCGATGCCCACGTTCTCCTCGCCGATGGCGGCGCCGAGCTGGGTGGCCTGGAGCGCCGTGGCGGCGTGGTACATCGCGGTCTTGCCGCCGGCCAGCGGCCCGCCCTCGACGTCGTTGCCCTTGCTCGCGGTGTTCTCCGGAAGGCCGCCGACCTTCTTCAGGTCGAGGAGGAGCTGCAGGCTCTCGACGCCTTCCGGGCCGTTGAAGGCGACGCTCTTGCCGTCGGGGGCGAAGACGGAGCCGCCGTTGGCCCAGAAGATCGGGTAGAAGGCCTGGTTGAGCGAGACCTCGGGCTTGCCCGGGTAGTCGAGGATGGCCACCTTCTTGGCGGCCAGCTTGGGCGCGGCCTCCTTCAGCTCGGCCAGCGTCTCGGGCACCTTGGTGACACCGGCCTGGGCGAAGAGCTTCTTGTTGTAGATGGGCGCGGTGATCGTCTGGTAGATCGGCACGCCGTAGAGCTTGCCGTCCACCGTCAGCGCGGTGAGCGCGTTCGGCAGGTAGGCCGCCTTGTCCGCGGCGATCACGTCGTCGACGGGCTCGAGCCCGCCCTGCTGGGCGTACTGGGGGATCTGGTCGGGGCCGAGCACCACCAGGTCGAACCCCTTCTTGGAGGCCAGCGCGGTGGTGATCTTCTCTTGGCGGCCGTCCCACGGCTGCTGGTCGATCTTGACGTCGATCGCAGGGTTCTTGGCTTCGAAATCCTTCTCGACCTTGCTCCAGAACGCCTGGTTCTTGGCTTGGTCCCCGATGACGGGATACATCCAGAGTGTCACCGTGCTTTTGTCCGAGCCCGAGTCCCCGGATCCGCATCCGGCCATCACGACGCTCAAGGCGGCCGCGACTCCGGCTGCCGTTAGCTTCCTCATCGGCGGCTTCCTTTCACGAATACCGGTCCTGACCGAAACCTAGTAAGCTGGGGGGAGCCGGTCAATGTCTGATACATGAACGTAACGAGCCTCTCGCAATATTTGATGATTTCGCGGGCGATGGCATGGATCCGGCCCATGCCGGAATCCCGGCCGCCTGCAACGGCGACGCGAGCTCGGGAGCGTCTCCACCCGGCCGCCCGCGCCGGATCCGCCGGGTTGCTCCGCGCGGGCCCCCACGGCGTCCGGATCGAGATTGCCGTCCCATGGGTCCACGTCGGCGAAAATGGGAACGGCGTTCTGCGCCAAGATGGGGGGCCACGGTCCCGAAGTCCGTGATCGGCGTCGTGATGATCTCGCCACGGGGGTCCGGCGCGGCCGCCACGACGGACAGATGGGCCTTTCGGTCTTGACCGAAATATGAGTGAAGGAGGCGCGGGTGGGAATCGTCATCGGGGTCGTCGGTCCGCACGACCTGGTCGACGACGTCGCGGCCACGTGCGAGGAGCAGCCCGGCGTGGGCGCCCTGCGACTCGACTACGACCACGAGTCGCAGGCGCCCGAGATCGTGGAGGCCCACGCCGCGGCCGTCGAAGGCTGGCTGTTCACGGGCATCGTCCCGTACATGCTGTCCCGTGACGCCGAGACGCTGACCCGTCCGGCAGCGTTCGTCGACTACACGGGCGCGACCCTCCTCAGCGCCCTGGTACGGCTCCAGCACGACGGCCAGGACGTCACCCGGCTCTCGATCGACACTCTCGCCCCCGCCGACGTCACCGCCACGTTCACCGAGGCCGGGTTGCCCACCGCCGACCTGCGCACACTCCCCTACCGCCCGGAGATGACCTCCAAGAAGGCCATCGCCTTCCACCGGCGCGGCCCCGGGCATCCGGTGATCACCTGCCTCAGCTCGGTGCACGAGGCGCTGCGTGAGGACATGCACGTGCTGCGCCTGGCGCCGTCCGTGCACTCGGTCCGGGTGGCGCTGCGTCAGCTGCTGCTGACCGCCGAGGGGCAGGCTCAGGAGGACGCGCAGATCGCGCTCGGCCTCATCGAGGTGGAAAACTCCGAAGGGCTGCTGCGCGAGGCCACCGCGCTGGGCGGCACGGTGGCGGCCTTCCGAGGCAGCACCCACCTGCTCGTGACGACGCGCGGCCCGCTCAACGACGCCACGGGCGGATTCACCTGCCTGCCCATGCTGGCGCGGCTGGCAAGCCAGAACGCGGTGGTCCGCGTCGGTTTCGGCGTCGGCCGCAGCGCCGCGGAGGCGGAGAGCCTGGCCCGCCGCGCCCTGAGCAGGGCTCGCCGCATCGGTGAGGTGGCAGCGGTCCTCTCGCTGCGCGCCGACACCGACATCGTCCTGGAGTCGGCGCCCGCCGGCCCGGCGAGCAGCCCGAATCTCTCGGTCATCGCCCGCCGCGTCGGCCTGTCGGTCCCCACGCTGGAGAAGCTGCTCCAGGCCAGGGCCGCTGCCGGAGGCGAACCCCTGACCACCCGGGAGATCGCCGACCGGCTCGCCGTACAGCAACGCACGGCCCGGCGCATGCTCCACCGGCTGGAGCTCGCCGGTCTGGCCGAACGCACCGGCAATCTCACCAGCGGGTCCAGCGGCCGCCCTCTCACCCTCTACCGGCTCACCCTCTGACCGCCGGGTCCGAGCAGGGACGATCGCAACCGGATCCGGCAGGGCGCGGGCCGGCGGGCGACGGGTGCGCATCTGTCAGGAGAGCCAGCGGCTCAGGCCGTCCGAGACGAAGTCGTCGTCTCGGAGCCATGGGTAGGCGGTCCAGACGCGGTCGATCTCGGCGAGTTGCCCCGGCGACAGCTCCTCGGTCCGATCGAGGCACCAGCGTCCCTCCAGCAGGCCCTGGCGCCGGAGCACCTCATGGATGCCGGGGATGCAGCCGTGGAAGCCGTTCGCCGAGTCGAAGATGGCCGCGTTGGCGTCCGTGAGGTGGCCGTCCAGGGTGAGCAGGCGGCGCACCGCCGCGTCGTCGCCCGAGCGGGCCCGCGTGGCCTCCTCCAGGAGCTCGACCGCCCGCCGTACCCAGACCGCCCACTGTCCGAGCAGGCCGCCGACGAACTCGACCTTCACCTGGCGCCCGTCCACCACGACGCAGTGGGTGGTGATGAGGTCGGCCAGGATGTGGTCGTCGTTGCCCGTGTAGAGGGCCACCTCGCCGGCGCGGCCCGCCCTGACGACGCCGTGCAGGACGTCGACGGTGCGATACCGGTCGAAAGGGGCGACCTTGATCCCCACTACGGAGTCGATGGCAGCCAGCCTTGTCCAGAAATTTCGTGACAAGGGGCGCCCGCCCACTGCGGGCTGCAGGTAGAAGCCGATCACCGGCAGCACCTCGCCCACCGCGCGTGCCCGATCGATCAGCCCGTCCTCGTCCAGGTCCCGGTACGGGCTGAGCAGCACCATGTGATAGCCGAGCGACCTGGCCAGCTCCGCCTCCGCCACCGCCTGCGCCGTGGGCCCGGTCGCACCGGCCACCAGCACCACCTCGCGCTCGACCTCGCGAGCGGTGCGGGCGGCCAGTTCGAGCACGGGCGGCAGCAGGTCGGTGCCGTGAATGGCGAACTGCGTGGTGTGCACGCCCACCGCCAGCCCGCCCGCGCCCGCCTCGACGTAGTAGCGGGTCAGCGCGCGCTGGCGGCGTTCGTCCAGCTTCCTGTCCTCGGTCAGGGCCAGCGGGTGCGCCGGGATCACCAGGCCCCGCCTGAACAGGTCGCGCACGGACGTCTGCGCCTCTGGAGCCGTGCTGAGCACGTGAGGTCCCCCTTTTTCTTGAGCCATTGGTGCGGCACGCGGATCAGAAGCGCCCGTCGCGGCGTTCGAACTTGGTCGGCTTGCCGAGCACGTTCACCTGGCCTGTGGCCAGATCGACGGGCTCCCCCGCCAGGACCTTCCGCGCCAGCCGCTCCTCGAGTTCCGCCGTCGTGCGCACGCACTCTCCCCTCCGTCATTTACGGTCCAGACCGTAACTTGACGAGACTTCGGCTGTCAACGGCTACGGCATCGCTCAGGTGCTCTCGCGTGCGGAGATGAGGACGTCGAGGATGGCCCAGGTCGCGGCTGGCACCGGAGGCGGGGTCGTACTCCACGACCCGCCCGCGCTCCGACATGCCCATGTAGATCTTGCCGTCAGGCGAGGCGGCCATGGTCCAGATGAAGTGGTCCGGGTACTCGGCGAGCTTGGTGGTCGATCCTGCGAGCGTGTCGATCTTGTAGAGGTCGGACTTGGAGTGGGTGCCGACTTAGACGTCGGTGCCCAGGGGGCTGGCGACGCCGGCCGGGCCGAGGTCGGTGATCGTGCCCTCCTCCTGCGCCGTCGTCCTCTACAGCCTGTAGAGTGTGCGCGGTATTCGGGTGAAGGGTGGAGCATGCTGCGCTGGTTCCGAGTCGTGGCGATGGCCGAGGCGTGCTCGTGGGCGGGCCTGCTGGTCGGGATGTTCTTCAAGTACGTGACCGCGACCGGTGAGCTCGGGGTGAAGGTGTTCGGGCCGATCCACGGGGCGCTGTTCGTGCTGTTCGCGGTCGGAGTGATGCTCTCGGCGCGGGAGGCGGGCTGGAGCCGAGGCGCAGTGGTGCTGGGCCTGGCGTGCGCGGTACCGCCGTTCGCCTCGCTGTGGTTCGAACGGCGGATGGCGGCGCGTACGGCGGCCGGTCAACTGGCCTGACCCGGCGCTCCGCTGCGGCCACCACCGGGCGAGCAGCGAGGGAAGTCAGCTCGCGGAGCCTGCCCGAGTACGGTCATGTGCCCCACGCGCCCTGCGCGGCGGCGGTCTGGGCGTAGTCGGAGAAGTGCACGGTGCTGCTGAACGGCTTGTACACCGTGGACGGCGGCGTGCCCGGCCGGCTGCTGGCGGCACTGCCGCCGCTGGCCGTCGTCGAGGCGGGGCACGGGTCCTGCCCCATCAGCCCGGCGGCTTTCGAGGAGGTCGCCCGGGCGGAGCCAGGGCAGCAGGTTCTGCTGGACCGGATGCTGGACCTGATGCTCATCACCGCTCTGCGCGCCTGGTTCACCCGCCCCGGCGCAGAGCTCCCCGCCTGGTACCGGGCGCACAGCGACCCCGTGGTGGGACGGGCCCTACGACTGCTGCACGCCGACCCCGCCCATCCGTGGACGCTGGGAGCGCTGGCGGCCAAGACGGGCGCGTCCCGGGCGGCGTTGGTCCGGCGTTTCACCGCCCTGGTCGGACAGCCCCCGATGACCTACCTGCGCGAGCAGCGGCTCACTCTCGCCGTCGACCTGCTGCGCGAACCCGGCACCACGATCGCCACGGTGGCAAGCCGGGTCGGCTTCTCCAGCCCCTTCGCCCTGAGCACCGCGTTCAAAAGGGAACGCGGCATCAGCCCGAGCGAATACCGGACGGGCACAGCCCTGACCGAAGGGTGACGGTCCCAGCGACATGCGGCGCCGACCAGCGGCGCGGAACGAGCCGGTGGGCCCCAAACTTCAGTATTCGGACAACCGATAATCACCGTTTCGCCATCTGCCGGGCATAGCGTTCCGCCGACAAGTCGGCACGACGTAGGCGGACAGGCACATGACCGGAGACCGAGATGTGACGCGGGCGGATGCGGAGCGGCAGCACCTGTTGCCGGTCTGGGCCGATCCCGAGGTTCCAGAGGAACGGCTCGACGCCCAGGGCCTCTCGCGGCGGCGCCTGCTGCGCAGAACCGGCCTGTTCGGCGCCGGTTTCGCAGCCGCCTCGCTGGTGGGCCCCCAACCGGCCGCTGCTCAGCGGACGCCTGCTGGTGACGATCCGGATCTGGTGTACCTGGTCGGCGACCACCACGTGCACACCGTCTACAGCCACGACGCGAAGTACACCTTCTCCCAGCAGGCGTTGCGGGCGGCGCAGTTCGGCTTGGACTGGATGGTGTTCACCGAGCACAGCAACATCGGCCACGCCGATGCCGGTGGCGCGCTGGCCGAGCGTGCGGAGGTGCTCAAGGCTCGGGCGGAGAATCCTCGCCTGCTCATCTTCCAGGGTCTGGAGTGGTACATCCCGGCGGCCGAGCATGGCACCGTCTTCGCCGCTCCCGGCGAGAACGAGGCGGAGATCCTTCGCCAGTTCGAGCTCGCCTATGACGGCAAGCTGCTGAAGCGGGCCGAGGGCGGGCCCGCGCACCCGGACACGCCGGGCAACGAGGCGCTCGCGGTGGAGGCGATCAAGTGGCTGGCCGAGCGCAAGCGCACGGGATTCGTGGACGACGTCCTCGTGCTGGCGAACCACCCGTCCCGGCTGGGCATCGACTCCCCGCACGAGCTGCGCGCCTGGCGCGACGCCGATCCAGACATCATGATCGGCATGGAGGGCGCGCCTGGCGCGCAGGGTGCCGCGCTGCCCGGGCGAGGGGCGGCGAGCGTGCGCGGCGAGTACGAGAACAAACCGTCGGCGCAGTCCTGGCCCGGCTACCCGGCAGAGGCGTATGTGACCTATGGCGGTTTCGACTGGATGACGGCCACCGTCGGCGGGCTGTGGGACGCGCTGCTGTCGGAGGGCAAGCTTTTCTCGATCACCTCCAACTCGGACAACCACCGGACGGTCTACGACACCTGGCGCAACGGTGACTGGCCGGCGGGGAAGAACTTCGACAACACCGGCAAGCTGCCCGATCCCGTGGACACGGGCACGCCGCAGCCGGGGAGCGACCTCTGGCCGGGCCAGTTCAGCCGCACTCATGTGGGGGTGACGAAGTACGGCTACCGCGAGGTGATGGCCGGTCTGCGGGCGGGCCGGGTGTGGGTGGACCATGGCCAGCTCATCGACGGGATCGACGTGCGGCTGGTGGGCGCCTCCCCTCGAGGCGCGGGCACCACGCTCGGCGGCCGGCTCCGGGTCGGCCGCGGCCAGCAGGTGTTCCTGCTGGTCACGATCACGACAGCGTCCCGCCCGAACTACCACGGGGAGCTGCCGAAGCTGGCGCACGTCGACGTCATCAAGGGCAGCGTCCGGGCTCCCGCCCAGGATCGTGACGCCTGGCGGGCGCCGGACACCCGCATGGTCCACAGCATCGACGTCGGGGGACGGACGGGAACGTACACGCTGCGGATCCCGGTCGGCCGTGTCACAGAGCCGTGCTACCTGCGGCTGCGCGGCAGCGACGGGCGCCGCAACGGCCCTGGCCTGCTCGGCCGCGCCATCGACCCGCACGGGCCGATCGCGCACCCTCCGGGTGACGGAGATCCGTGGCTGGACACCTGGTTCTACACCAATCCCATCTTCGTCGACGTCGAGCCCTGACTCCTGCCTCCCAAGACTGTCTCCCAAGACCTGCCTTCCCAAGAGAGGACCGCCATGCGACGCGGAGCCGTACGCCATGGACTGATCGGCGGGCTGGCCCTGGCCTGTCTCGCCGCCGGGCAGGCCGCCTCGGCCGCGCCGAGCCGGCTGGACGCCGGAACGGCGCAGGCCGCAGACCGCCTTCCCCTCGGACCCGCGTCCCTGATGGAGACGCGCACTCCACGCCAGGTGGCCACGGGCGTCACGCACATCGCGATCGAGCGCGGACAGTCCTCCCCTGACGACTTCTGGACGGTCACGGTCGGGGTGGCGTCCACGGAGGCGGAGGCAGCAGAGCTCGAGCGGCAGATCCGCGCGGCCGGGTACGAGCCGCGCCGGGACGCCACCGCGGGCACGTCTCCGCTGAGCCCCGGCGACCAGCCGCTCGGCTGGATGGTCCGGGTGGGGCGCTTCGCCGGCCAGCAGGCGGCGCAGGCGGCCGCGGCCGAGCTCGCGGCCAAGGGCGTGCGCGGCAGTGTCCAGTTCACCGGCGAGGACGGCCGGGCGACGACCGGCCCGTGGTCGCTCGACGTGCTGATTGTCGATCCGCGCCGGTTCAGCGGGCGGCTCGGCTCCGAGCTGGCCACGGGGATCGTGCCGGGACGTGAGACGACCAGCTCGATCGCGCAGCGTACCGGGGCGCTCGCCGCGGTCAACGGCGGCTACTTCGTGATATCTCCGAACGAAGGCGGCAAGCCCGGCCCCGGTCTGGCCGGCACAGACGGCGACCTCGCCGGCATCTCGGTGGTCCGCGGAGACCTCGTCTCCGAAGCCGTCAACGGCCGCCCGGCCCTGGTGATCCCCACCGACTCGGGAACCGGCACCGCCGTGCGGCGCCTGAAGACGCTACTGTCCGTGCGGACGGGCGGCGAACGGCGAGAGGTCACCGGCCTCAACAGGCAGCCTGGCCTCGTCGTCAACTGCGGCGGCGTCGGCGACGCCTACCCGCTCGCCCAGCCGGCCCACGACTACACCTGCGGCAACGACAACGAGGTGATCGTGTTCACGCCGCGGTTCGGTACGGCCGCGCCTCAGGGCCAGGGCTACCAGGTGACGCTCGACGGCAACGGCACCGTCGTGTCCGCGCAGGAGGGGCGGGGCGGTGCGGTGCCCGCGCAGGGCAGCCTGCTCCAGGGCACCGGCACGGGCGCCGGGTGGCTGCGGCAGCACGCAAGGCCAGGCGTCCGGCTCAAGCTGAGCCGTTCCGTGGTCGATGCGGAACGCGGTATGCCGCTGCCGATCCAGCCGCAAACCTCGATCGTGAACGGCGGGCCGCTGCTGGTGCGTGACGGCGAGGTCGCGCTGGATCCGGTGCGCGACGGGTGGAGCCCGCAGGACATCGACGGGGCCGATCGCGGCGCCTTCTACAACGGCTGGTACTTGCGCAGGAACCCGCGGACGGCCGCAGGTGTCACCCGCGACGGGCGGATCATCCTGCTCACGGCCGACGGCCGCCGTCCCGCGCATAGCGTGGGCCTGAGCATTGCCGAGGTGGCGCAGGTCATGCGCGGCCTGGGGGCGGTCGATGCGATCAATCTGGACGGCGGCGGGTCGACCGCCATGATCGTCGATAGTGCGCTGCAGGGCGTGCCGAGCGACAGCAGTGGCGAGCGGCCCGACGGTGACGCCATCGTCGTGCTCCCGGAACGCTGAGATCGATCCATCCAGTGGTCATCTGATGCGTGCGCTTGACCGCAGACCGATCCCAGCACCGGTGGCGAGCTCCTTGCTTTCCTGATCGCTGGGTTTACCTATTCTGTCAAGACATCGGATGAAAATTCTGGCCATACGTTCCAAGGTCCAAAAAAATGAGGAAAATCAGTGCTATAGCTCCGACCTAAAGCATTGACGCCAGCTTCATCAGAAGGTCATATCGGTTGTAACACCCTAGGAAAGGCAGGTACGCAATGTCCCAGCCGAAGGATCAGGGCAAGAAGCAACCCCGCAGGAACCACGAGAAGAAGGTCAGGGGCCGCGGCGAGGAGACGACCTGGCACAAGCCCGACTACCAGGTCGTCGAGGCATCGATGGAGATGACCGCGTACTTCCTGGCCACCAGGTAACCGGGTGCCGCCATGCGACTGCAGGTGCTCGGCACCGCGGCAGGCGGCGGCGTGCCCCAGTGGAACTGCGCGTGCCCCGGCTGCTCCGGGGCACGCGCCCATCCGGGACACCGCCGACGTCACGCCAGCTTGGCCGTCCAGATCGACGACGGCGCCTACGTCATCAACGCCACGCCCGACATCGCCGACCAGATCGAGTCGTGCGCGTGGCTGCGCCCAGGGCCGGGCCCCCGGGAGTCGCCGCTCAAGGGCGTGATCCTCACCGACGCCGAGCTCGACCACACGATCGGCCTGCTCAGGCTCAGGGAAGCCGACGCGCTGGAGGTGCGCTCCACCCCGGTCGTACGGCACGCGCTGCGGCCCTTCGCCGACCTCCTGCGTCCCTACCTCCAGCTGACCTGGACCGACGCCGACACGATCCCGGTGTCCGGCAAGCGGCCCCGGTACGCCGCCGGCTCCCCCGAGGCCACGGGCTGGGTGTCCGCGTTGCGTCTCGGGCCGCTGGTGTACGTCCCCGCCATGGGGGTATGGCCGGACGAACTGGACGAGGCGTTCGAACAAGCCGCATGCGTGATCGTCGACGGCACGTTCTGGGACGACGAGGAGCCGCGCCGCACAGGGATCTCCGCCAAGACCGCCACCCAGATGGGCCACCTGCCGATCGAGGCGACCATGGAACGGCTCTCCCGGCTGCCCGGCCGCCGCCTGTACACCCACCTCAACAACACCAACCCTCTCGTGGACCCGGCGGCCGAGCAGCACAAGGCGCTCGCCGAGCTGGGGATCGAGGTGGCCGCCGACGGGATGGTGATCGACCTGTGAACGGCTTCGAGACCGAGCTGCGCGCCGTACCGGAGAAGCGCTACCACCACCTTCACCCCTTCAACCAGCGCATGCACGCGGGCCGGCTGACCCGTGACGAGCTGCGGCGCTGGATACTCAACCGCTTCCACTACCAGCGCCACATCCCGGTCAAGGACGCGTTCATCCTCGCCAAGCTGATCACGCCCGAGCTGCGCAGGATGTGGTTGAGGAGGATCCAGGACCACGACGGCGCCGCGGCCGGCGAGGGCGGCATCGAGCGGTGGCTGCGCTTGGGCGAGGCGGCCGGGCTGGAGCGGTCGCTGCTGCTGTCGGGCGAGGGCGTGCTGCCCGGCGTGCGGCTGGCCGTCGACGGCTACGTGAACCTGTGCCGCAACGGCTCCGCGCTGGAAGCCGTCGCCGCGTCGCTGACCGAGCTGTTCGCACCCGACCTCATGCGAACGAGGATCGCGGCCTTCGAACGCCATTACCCATGGATAGACCCGGAGGGACTGCGATATTTCCAGGTACGCGTCTCCCAGGGCCGCCAGGACAGCGGCGAGGCCCTGGCCCTGGTGCTCGACTGGGCCAGGACCCGTGCCGAACAGGAGAGGGCCATCGCGGCGCTGGCCTACAAGTGCGACCTGCTGTGGGCCTTGCTCGACGCGGTGGACGGGACGTCCCGATGAGTGGGCCGATGACCTGGTGCCCGGCGCTGTCCCGCTCGGCCATGCTCCGCCACGACCCCGTACGGGGAGCGGACCTGCTGATCGTGCCCGAGCGGATCGTCGTGCTGAACGAGGAGGCGGCGGCCATCGTCGCCCTGTGCGACGGGGCGCGGACCGTGGCCGACATCGTCGCCGAGTTGCCCGAGGGCGTCGAGTCCGACGTGGTGGAGTTCCTCGAACGGGTGCGCGCGGAGGGATGGCTCCGATGAACGAGGTGAGCGCCCCCTGGGCCATGCTGGCCGAGCTCACGCACGCGTGTCCGCTGCGCTGCCCGTACTGCTCCAACCCGGCCGAGCTGGCGGCCAGGTCGAGCGAGCTGAGCACCGAGGAGTGGCGGCGGATACTCGGTGAGGCCGCGGCACTGGGCATCGTGCACACGCATCTGTCCGGTGGCGAGCCGCTGCTGAGACGCGATCTGGCGGAGATCGTGGCGGCGGCCGACCGCGCAGGCGTCTACACGCAGCTGGTCACCAGCGGTGTCGGGCTGACCGAGCGCAGGATGAGCGAGCTCGCGGCGGCGGGGTTGCGCAGTGTGCAGCTGTCGGTCCAGTCGGCCACGGCAGGGGAATCGGACCGGATCGCCGGGGTCGCGTCGTTCGCGAGGAAGGAGCGAGCCGCCGCGGTGGTGGCCGCGAGCGGGCTGCCGTTCGGGCTCAACGTGGTGCTGCACCGGGCCAACCTCGACGTCGTCGGCGAGATCATCGAGCTCGGGCTGGCGTGGGGCGTGGAGCGCATCGAGCTGGCCAACACCCAGTTCTACGGGTGGGGGCTGCTCAACAGGTCCGCGCTGCTGCCCACCAGGGAGCAGCTCGCGCGAGCCGAGGCCGTAGTCCGGAGGTATCGGGAAGAAACGGACGTCGAGCTGATCTGGGTGATCCCTGACTACTTCGACGGCGTGCCCAAGCCCTGCATGGGCGGCTGGGGTGCGATCTCGATCACCGTCGCGCCCGACGGCCGCGTGCTGCCCTGCCCGGCGGCGTACGGCCTGCCCCTGGAGATGCCCAACGCGCGCGATCATCGGCTCGGCTGGATCTGGGAGCACTCGCCCGCCTTCAACGCCTACCGGGGCACCGGCTGGATGCGCGAGCCGTGCGCGAGCTGCCCCCGGAAGGAGCTCGACTTCGGCGGCTGCCGCTGCCAGGCGTACGCGCTGACCGGCGATGCGAGCCGCACCGATCCGGCCTGCGGGCTCTCACCTGATCATCACCTCATTACGGACTTGACAGCCGGCGGCACGTGGACGTTCAGGCGGGCAGCGCCTTCGGCCGGCGGCGCGGATCGGTCAGCCCCTTGAGGCCCCCTGCCGGCGTCGTAACCGACCTCGCCACGGCGCAGTCCGTGCAACGCGATCAACCGCCGCAGGACGTCACACTCCCCGCACACCGAGGCGGTGTACGGGGAGTGGGCACGATCAAGACGCGCGATTAGCTGTAGAAGCTCTTGGAGCCGCGGTTCACGATGGTGCCCCGCTCGCCCCAGTAGGTCCTGACCGTGGCGCGGTAGTAGGTGTCCTCGTAAGCGGTGGCCAGGCTCCGGCACGTGCTGCCCGAGTGGCCGTAGTAGTTGTTGTTGTCCCGCCAGGTGTACGAGGGGCCTCCACCGTTGACCGGAGTCAGCACCACCTCGACCCAGCGCGGGCCCTCGCTGTTGTACGCCTGGGCGCAGATGGTGTCCGTACCGTCGTTGTAGCTGACGGTGCCGTCACCGACGTTCCAGGTGAACGAGGCGGCCGAGGCCGGCTGCGCGAGAGCAATGCTCGCCCCCGCAATGGCAACGCCCATCACGGCTGTCTTCATCAGTTTCTTCATCATTTCCCCTTCTGGCCTGAGCGGATCATGATGCCGCCCGTTGCAGATCTTGAACCAGTGAGTCATGACGACAAAAGGCCTTGCGCGTACTATTCGCCGGTTAGTCACGTAAACGTAGACATTCGTCCGTTAAGCGGACACGCATCGCGGATGCGTGGAGGCGGGCGCCGCGCCTGTCCAGAAATGGGTGATCAACGCCGACCTGACCATGGATGACGCAGTCGAGCCACGACCGCGACCACGACCACGACCACGACGCGACGGTCCTCAGACACGCGATCCACTTTGACCAATCTCCCTGATGACGGCTCCTGCCGCCGGCGTCTCGTGCCACCTGGCGCCGGCCGCGACGGCCTGTCGCCAGGCGCGCATGGCCTTCGGCGGCATGCCGATCCCGAGGGCCCCGGCCAGCCGGTCGCCGGTGCGGTAGGCGGCCACGAACCGGCGCTCGCCGAGGTCGCCGTCCACGATCGCCATGGCGTCGTGGCCGCGCAGGTAGCCGTAGGCCTGGATCTTCATGTCGTACTGGTCGGACCAGAAGTAGGGCACCGGGGCGAACGGTCTGCGTGCCTGGGGGTGGAGGAGGTTGCGGGCGGCGGCCATGCCCTGTTCGGCGGCGTTCGTGCGGTGCTCGATCCGCATCGACGTACCGAACAGCGGGTTGTGCCAGCGGGCGACGTCTCCGGCTCCGTACACGTCCGGGGCGGCCGCGCTGTACTCGTCGCAGACCAGGCCGTCAGCCAGGGTCAGGCCGCTGCCTTGCAGCCATTCGGTGTTCGGCAGGGAACCGATGGCGAGGAGGACCTCGTCGGCCTCCACCAGTTCCCCGCCGGCCAGCCGTACCCCGCCGTCGGACACAGCGGCCACGCTGACCCCGGTGCGCAGATCGACGCCGTGCTCCAGGTGGGCCTGTGACAGCACCTGCCCCACCCCCTCGCCGAGCGCGTGGGCCAGCGGCACCGGCGCGGGTTCGAGGAGGGTGACCTCGCAGCCGAGGCCCCGGGCGACGGCCGCGGCCTCCGCCCCGAGAAAGCCGGCTCCGACCACGATCAGGCGCCGCCCCGGCCCCAGCCGCCCCCGCAGGGCCAGGACGTCGTCGAGCGTGCGCAGCACGTGCGCGCCCTGGCCGGGCAGGCGGCGCGGACGCACCCCGGTGGCCACGATCAGCCCGTCATAGGACACGTCCCCGCTGTCCGACAGCCGCACCGTACGAGCGTTCAGGTCGAGACCCGTCGCGCGGACACCGAGGCGAAGGTCGAGATCGAGCGCGCTGAGGGTGTCCGGCGAGCGCAGTGTCAGCCGGTCGGGCTCCCACTGCGAGGCCAGGAGCTGCTTGGACAGCGGCGGCCGGTCGTAGGGAGCGTGTGGTTCGTCGCCGACGAGGGTGACCGGCCCTTCGAAGCCCTCCCGGCGGAGCGTCTCGGCCGCCGCGAGTCCGGCGGCCGAGGCGCCGACCACAACGATCCGCTTCATTTCGCCACCAGGCGGATGGCCGCCGCTGGGCAGACCGCCGCGGCCTCCCGCACCCCGTCGTGGAGGTCGGCGGCGGGCGTCTCGTCCAGCAGGATCGCGACGCCGTCCTCGTCTCGCTGGTCGAAGACCTCGGGAGCGGCCAGGACGCACTGACCTGAGGCCACGCACTTGGGTTCGTCGAGTTCCACACGCATGGGACTTCTTCCTTCCTTGTTTCGCTGAGGGGAGCCGGTCACCAGGTGACGGGCAGAGAACGCAGGCTGTAGGCGATTCCTTCGAACGCGAACTCGATCTCGTCGAACGAGGTGGCCAGGCGGAGTGTCGGCACGCGGCGGTAGAGGGTGCTGTAGACGACCTGGAGTTCTACCCGGGCGAGATTCTGTCCCAGGCACTGGTGGGGGCCGTAGCCGAAGGCCTGGTGCTGGCGGGCGGCCCGGCTCAGATCGAGCCGTTCGGGCTCGGGGAACATGCTGGGGTCCCAGCTGGCGGCGGAAATGTCGAAGATGATGCCGTCACCGGCCCGGATGACCTGACCGCCGATCTCGATGTCTTCCAGGGCGATCCGGCGAACACCGGTGTGCACGATCGTCAGGTAGCGCAGGAGCTCATCGACCGCCGCGGCGATGACCTTCGGGTCGTCGGTGTCGCGCAGGACGGCGAACTGGCCGGGGTTTTGCAGCAGGGCGAGGGTGCCGAGGGGGATCATGCTGGCGCTGGTCTCGTGTCCGGCGATCAGTACGGCCACGCCCATGGTGGCGGCCTCGGCGCGGGTCATCTCGCCGGCCTTGATCCGGGCGGCCAGCTCCGACAGCATGTCGTCGGCGGGGTTGGCCGTCTTCTGCTCGATCAGGCCGTCGAGGTAGCCGAACAGTGCGCCGGCGGCCTCCTGCGCCTGCTGCCCTGAGGATTCGTGGCTCAACGCGACGGTGCTCTGGTGGTGGAAGAACTCGTTGTCCTCGTACGGCACGCCCAGCAGCTCGCTGATCACCAGGGTCGGCAGGGGCAGACCCAGCGCGGTGACCAGGTCGACCGGCTTCGGCCCGGCCAGCATGGCGTCGATCAGGTCGTCGGTGATCTTCTGGATGGCGGGTCGCAGGGCTTCGGCGCGCTTGACGGTGAACGGGCCGTTGACCATCCGGCGCAGCCGGGTGTGCTCGGGCGCGTCAGTGTTGGTGATCAGTGGCGGGGTGACCTTCGCGGCCTCCGCCCGGCCTCGGGTCATGTGGGGGAACCCAGGCCGGTTCTCATCGATGCTGATGCGGGGGTCGGTGAGCAGGGTGCGCTGGTCGGCGTGGCGGGTGATGAACCAGGGCGTGCTGCCGTCCCAGATCCGCACCTTCGAGACCGGCTCGTCGGCAGTCAGCTGCCGCACGGTCGCCGGCGGGTTGAACGGGCAGCGGGCATCCCTGGGCATCGGATATTCGGGAACGGACGATGCCGCTTCGCCGGCGGTGCCGGCCAGTGTGTCAGCCATGTGTCTCCCTCACTTCGATCTCGGGCTGGAACGGCAAGTTCAGCCTTGCCGATCGGCTAGCTCATTACTAGCCGATCGACAAGCTATCGAGCTAGGGATTGTGGCATAAGTCACTTGCCGATCGGCAAGTTTGATCCTTGCCGATCGGCAAGCTAGGATCGGGACATCCAGAGAGATTCGACGCTGCGGGGACGCTGCAAGAAGGAGCAGATGTGGCCGTCAAAGCCGCCCAGAAGGCGTCCGGTGTGCCGCAAACCCGGGAGCGTCTCATCGACGTCGCGGTTCGCCTGTTCACCCAGCGCAGCTTCGCGGGCACGTCGCTGCAGATGATCGCCGACGAGCTGGGGATCACGAAGGCGGCTGTCTACCACCACTTCCGCACCCGCGAGGAGCTGCTCACCGCAGTGGTCGAGCCGGTGCTGCGCCAACTGCGGGACGTCATCGAAAGCGCCGAGACGAAACGCACCCCCCACGCGCGAGCGGAGCACATGCTCACCCAATATGCCGTCCTCGCCGTGGAGCATCGAGCCGTGGTCGCCGTCTTCGCCACCGATGCCGGAGCGATCGAGATGCTGCGCGCCCAGCCCGGGACACGCGACCTGATCAACCGCCAGCTGAACCTCCTCGCGGATGTCACCCCTGGCTCGGCCGGGCGCGTCAACGCCACCATGGTGCTGGCCGGCATCGCCGCCGCGGCCGGCCCGGCACTGATCCGCCTTGATGACGACGCTCTGCTCCGGCATCTCGTCGAGGCCGGCCGCCGCACCCTGGGGCTCCGCGCTCCACGCCGCTCCGCATGATCGGCCGGCCACGTGGGCTCAGGCCGGCCGGTCTCCCCCGAGGAGGGTGGGGCCGGCGACGATCGGCCCGCGGCATCACGGGGGATCACGGCCAGCCCGCACCCGGTACGTCAACCTGGGTGAAGAGGACCTGACCGGTGCCGGGCGGCACCGGCACCGTCTCGGACATGCCCCGCCATTCGGCTGCCACGATGAACAGCGTCGTCCCGTCGGGGCCGCCGAGCGCGCAGGCGAAGCCGCCGCGGTCCAGCGCGACGGTCCGCAGCACCTTGCCGCCCTCGGCGACCCGCGCGCACCATTGGTTGGGCACGTCGGCGTACCAGACCGCGCCGTCCGCATCGATGCAGATGCCGTCCGGGGTGCCCTCGCCAAGGTCGGCCCAGACCCGCCGGTCGGACAGCCGGCCGTCCGCGCCGATGTCGAAGGCCACCAGGCTGTGACGGTAGGAGTCCGCGACGATCAGGGTGGAGTTGTCGGGGGTCACCGCCATCCCGTTGGGAAACGCGATGTCGTCTGCCACCTGGTGCACCGAGCCGTCCGCCGTGACCAGGGTGACGAAACCGGGCCTGAACTCCTCTCCGCCCATCATGTCGAAGCCGATGGCGTTGACGTAGGCGTTGCCGCGGCCGTCCACCACGATGTCGTTCCAGACTGCCTTGCCGAGGTCCGCGTGGGTGACCAGGGATCGGTCAGGCTCCTGGCGCAGCAACCGCCCGTCCGGGGACGAGACCATCACCAGCCGGCCGTCAGGGAGCCAGGCGGTACACAGCGGCAACGACCGCAGCCTCGCGATCACCTCGCTGTGGCCGTCGAGGTCCACGGCGACGACCTCGCCCGCGGTCCAGTCGGAGAAGTACAACCGGTCACCGTGCCAGCGCGGCGACTCGACCAGGCCCCGACCGGTGAGCAGCGTCCGTACCTCGTTCATCCTCGTTGCCCTCTCCACTCCGCCGGCACAGCGCCGGCGTCTCACCATCTACACGAACGACCGCCGCCCGGATCGACAAGCCCCAACCAGGCACGTCGACCTGTTCGCCCGCTGGATCGGTCAAGGAACCTCGCCATGAACGCCTCGCGCACCGCAGTCTTCGGCACCGGGAAACTCCGCCGTGCGCGGCTCGTGAGATAATGACGTCTACGGAGCCCTCTCCGCCTCGGGTGCAGCCCAGGCGAGAGGGTTTTTTCGTGCCCGCGATCGCGGCGACGCCCTTCCCGCGCCGGGCCCTCCCCGTCAACCCGATCAAGGAGTGTTCCCATGGAACTCGGTCTGACCTGCCCTCGCTTCACCTGGCCCGGCGGCGACGCCGCCATCGCCGGTAGATTCGCCGCTGTCGCCCGGGGCGCCGATCAGGCTGGGCTACGCAGCTTGTGGGTGATGGACCATTTCTTCCAGATCCCCAACTTCGGCTCCGTGGAGGATCCGATGCTGGAGGCGTACGGCGCGCTGTCCTACGCCGCCGCCCTCACCAGCCGGGTCACGCTGGGCGTCCTCGTGACCGGCGCCGTCTACCGCGAACCCGGCCTGCTGGTGAAGCAGGTGAGCACCCTCGACGCGCTCTCGGGCGGCCGCGCCGTCCTCGGCATCGGCGCCGCCTGGTACGAGGAGGAGGCCCGCGGCCTCGGCCTCCGCTTTCCTCCCCTGGCCGAGCGGTTCGAGCGGCTGGAGGAGACGCTCCAGATCGCCAGGCAGATGTGGAGCGACGAGGACCAACCGTACGAGGGCCGGCACTACAGGCTGGACCGTACGCTCAACGCGCCGCAGGCGCGCCCGCCGATCCTGATCGGCGGGAGCGGAGAGAAGAAGACTCTCCGCCTCGTCGCCGAGTACGCCGACGCCTGCAACTTCCTGTACGGCGCCGACGTGCGGCACAAGCTCGGCGTGCTGCGCGACCACTGCGCACGGCTGGGACGCCCCTACGAGGACATCGAGAAGACCCTCCACATGCGCATCCCCGACGGCCAGAGTGTCGAGGAGAGCGTTCAGCGCTGCGCCGAGCTGGCCGCCTTGGGCATCGACCACGTCATCGTCGTCGTTCCCGACCCCGCCGACGACTCATGGCTGGGGCACCTGGCTGAGCTCGCGGCGCGGATATCCGCCATCACCCCACTCGGCCGATGAGCCCGCCGGGCCGGGTCCTGCCAGCACGCCGTTCGGGTCAAGGTCGTTCATGAGCCTGCAAAACGGTCACCGACCTGCACAAGCGCGTGCCGGTCCGGTGACCATGGAATGCCGCGCGCGGCGGGCCGGCGGCTCGTCGCGAAGATTCTGGTAACAAACATTTCCTGAAATAACCGGTCTATCGTATTGTCATTGACTGGAATTGTTGGAACATATGGTCAGAGTCATCGAGTGAGGTCCATAGATCGCTAACCGCTAGAGAGTGGCCGGCGAGGGGAAAGGGGCGACGCTCATGCACCAGCGTGCTGTCCGAAACTTGGCCAAGCTCGATACGACGCAAGCCAGAATCACGCGGATATTCGACGCGGCGGCGGGCGGGAAGAACAACTTCCTGGTGGACAAGGACACGGTGCGCCATTTCGATCAAGTGACCCCTGCGATCACGACCGCGGCCCGCGCCGTGCTCCAGTTCATGTCCCGGGTGGTACGCCACCTGGCCGCCGTCGAAGGCGTGGACCAGTTCATGATCGTGGGAAGCGGCGTCCCCAGCGGCCTCTCCGCCGGGCACCGGCTGCACGACATAGCCCGCCGCGCCTCCGCCAACCCGGCCCTGCGCGTCGTGTACGTGGAGAACGACCCGATGGTGGTGACCATGGCGCAGGCCACCATCGAGCCCTTCACCGACCTGGTCCGCGTCGTGGACGGCGACGTGCGGGAGATCGACGAGATGCTCGGCGACCAGGTCGTGCAGACGTTCCTCGACTGGGAGAGCCCCCTGGCCGTGCTCCTGCTGTCGACGCACAGCCTCGACGACGACGAGTACGCCCACTACGTCATCAAGCGGCTCCGGCACGCGGCGCCGAACGGCAGCTTCCTCGGCCTGTTGCACACCACGTTCGACGGCATTCCGCCGGAGCTGCTGCCCGCCATCCGCGATCTGCTCGCCATGACGCTGCCCGGCCTCGCGATCCGTTCCCGGGATGAGGCCGGAGCCTTACTGGAGGGTCTCGACCTGGTGGAGCCCGGACTGGTGTGGGTCCCGGAGTGGCGTTCGATGGAGCGTGACCTCGCCTGCGGCGACCAGCCCAGTTCGTCGGGCAACTACGGCGCCGTGGCCCATATCCCCTGAGGCGCACGGCAGTCCTTTCCCGATCGTCCCGCTATTCACAGGTTCCACTCCGCTCGACCGCGGGACATGAAATCGCAACATTCTTGTCCGTCTCGCATTCACAAGAGGGAATGCGTGCGATTATCGTGGATTTGGGAGCGCTCCCAGCCGAGAGATGTGATGAACATGCCCCTCCCCCACGGGTCCTTGTCCGCCCCGCCGATCCGCACGGTGGAGTACCTGCTGCCGTCGGTGCCGGCCGGTGTCAGCGAGGCGCGCTCCCTGGTCCGGGCGGAATTGACCGGCTGGGGCATGGAGAAGCTGATCGACGATTGCCTGCTCATAGTCAGCGAACTGGTCACCAACGCCGTCCAACACGGCGGGTCGGCCTATGCGCTCCGCCTGGAAGGCCGCGAGGACCAGTTGTACGGCGAGGTCTTCGACCCGGGCGACGGCGAGCCCCGCCGGTGCTCCCCCGGCGTCGACGACCTCTCTGGCCGTGGGCTTCAGATCGTCGCGGCGATCGCCGACGACTGGGGAGTGACGGCGGCGGACGGCGGCAAGATCGTGTGGTTCTCGGTCGGCTGCACCGCTTGACGCATCATTCACGCCCCATGCCGAGGACGGTAGTGGGCACCTGTGCTACTCAGCTTCCCCCGGCCACCAGAGCGTGACCAGATCGCGGCCGGATGAGCCCAGGTCGGGCGGGCAGTCCTTGGAGACACCGGCGTCCGACAGCGCGGAGGCGACGTCGGCGCGGCGATCCGGCGGCAGGCAGAGGCGGCGGCGGACGACGTCCACGAGGGTCGCGAAGCTGCCGTATTCGGCCATCGCCGGACGGGTCCAGCGCTCGGCCTTCACCTCCAGGCCGAAGGCTTCGAGCAGCTCGATCACCTGCCCGGCCGTCGGGCCCTCGGGCCGGTCCAGGCCGTGGAACCGCTTCCAGTACGGGTTCAGCTCGGTCAGCGGATGGCGTACGGTGACCTCCACCACCACCCGGCGGCGGGCGTGCCCGGTGAGCGCCGCGACGAACGGCGCCAGATCGGCCACGTTGTAGATCACGTGATGGCAGAGCACCACGTCGGCCACCGTGACCCGGGCGGCGGCGTCGGGCCAGGTGCCGCACACGGCCGTGGGGGTCAGGCCCAGCGGGACGGCGCGGCGTACCAGGTCGTCAAGGAGCGGCTGGTGGGGGTCCACGGCGGTCAGGGCGGTGGTGCGGGAGGCCAGGGGCAGGCTGGCGGCGCCGCCCCCGGCGCCGACGTCGAGCACCGAGCCGCCCTCCCCCAGGGCCTCCATCGCCCGCTCGTAGGACGGTCCGCCGGGCGCGGCCAGGTAGTGATCGGTGCGCCGGGCGAAGACCTCCTCGGGCAGGACCCAGGGCGACTCCGCGACACGGGCGAGGATCGGCTCGGGAATGCGCCAGGCGGCCAGGTCTTCGGCCCAGGCGCGCAGCAGTTCGGTGGCGATCATGATCTCTTTCACTGTTCTCATGCGGCCGCTCCCAGCCTGCGCCTGATCGTACGTGAGGCCAGATCGACGACGAGGATGACCGCGAGGACGGCGATGACCAGCGTCGACAGCTCGTCGTAGCGGAAGAGCTTGAGCGAGACCGCCAGTTCCTGGCCGATCCCTCCGGCGCCCACGAAGCCGAGCACCGTGGAGGTGCGCAGATTGCACTCCCACTGGTAGAGCAGCAGCGAGGCCAGGCCGGGCGCGGCCTGTGGCACCACGGCGAGCGCGGTGGTCGCCATGCGGCCGGATCCGGTGAGGCGCAGCGCTTCGACAGGGCCGGGGTCCACCGCCTCGAACTGCTCGGCGCAGAGCTTGGCCAGCAGGCCCGCCCCGTGGACGGCGAGGGCCAGCGATCCCGCGGCGGCTCCCGGCCCGAGCATCGCGACGAACAGCAGCGCCCACAGCAGGTCGGGGACTCCGCGCAACGTCGCCGCGGTCGTTCTGGCCGCTGCCCGCAGGGCCGGCACCGCCTCGACGTTGCCCGCGATCAGCACGGCGAGCGGCAAGCCCAGCAGGGCGGCGAAGAGCAGGCCGGTCAGCGAGATCTGCACGGTCTCCACGAGCGCGCCCGCCACATCGGACAGGAAGGCGCCCGACAGGTTGGGAGACAGGAAGCCCTCGAGGAGCAGCAGGGCGCCGCCTCCGCCCTCGGCGAGCGCGCTGACGCTCAGCCCGGTGCCGTGCACGGCCCAGCCGAGCACGACGGCGAGCAGCAGGGCGTACCCCCAGCGCGGTCGTCTCTCCCGTCGCGTCGAGGTCGGGCGGACGGGCGGCGCATCGGTGATCCGTCTCATCGTGAAGGTCCTTGGCCGCCGTAGACGCCGGCCGCCGCCGTCTCGTCCAGGGAATCCCCGTCGTGCACCAGCCTGCCGTCCCGCATGGCCAGAATCCGCGGGAAGCGCCGGGCCACGGCCAGGTCGTGGGTCGCGACGACGACCGTCACCGACTCGCCCGGCGCGCAGAGGGCGTCGACCACGGCCTCCGCGGTGACCGGGTCCAGCCCGCTGGTCGGCTCGTCGGCCAGTAAGAGTCGCGGCCCGGGGAGCAGGGCGCGGATGACGGCGACCCGCTGGCGCTGGCCGCCGGACAGCTCCCGCACGCGGGCGGGGAGCGAGTCGGTGATCCCGTGCCGGTCGGCCAGGGCCGCGAGCCGCTCCTCGTATGCCGCGGGCACCCGCCCGGCGAGCACCCTGGCCCAGTCCCGCGGCGACCAGTACGGGCTGGTGCCCATGACGGCGTTCAGCCGGGCCGACAACCCGGGCACCAGGTCGCCGCCCTGTCTGACGAAGCCACTGGCTCGCCGGATCTCGCGCCGTTCCCTGGCCGTGCCGTACGGGTCCAGCCCGTTCACCCGTACCGTGCCGGTGACCGGGACCGCGCCGAGCAGGACGCGCAGGAGCGTCGATTTGCCCGCACCCGACGGCCCGAGCAGCGCCACCCGCTCCCCCTCCGCGACCCGCAGGGTCACCGTGTCGACCGCGCGCAGTCGCCGCTCGGGAAAGTCCACGCTCAGGTGCCGCGTCTGGAGTTCGATGGCGTGCCTCCGTTCCGTAGCCGGACCCTGCTCACCTTTTGACGGTGAGCAGCCCGAGATCGGTCGCGGTGCGGCGGACCTCGTCATAGTCGGCGGCGGTGACCGTCACGTACCGTTTGGCCCGCATCAGGTCGAGCAGCGCCGGATCCTCGATCGAGGTGAACGCCTCGGACAGGGCGGCGCGCGCGGGCTCTCCGAGCGCCGTGCGCATCACCCACGGATAGCCCTGGACGCGGCGCTCCTCGATCACGCGGAGCTTCCCCGCCGGCACCTTGCCCTCCTTCTCCAGGCGTCGCAGGATGCGCAGCTCGACCCCGCCGGCGTCGGCCTGCCCGCTCAGCACCGCCTGCGCGGTGGCGTCGTGCCCGCCCGTGAACGTCACCTTCCCCAGCGGGGGGCACTCGTCCACGCGCCGGGGCGAGCACGTCGCGCCCGCCTCGGTCAGCATGATGCGCGGATAGAGGCTGCCCGAGGTGGAGCTCACGTCGCCGAAGGCGAACGACTTCCCGGCCGCGACGATGTCCTCCTTCAGGTTCCGGTACGGGGAATCCGCCCGGACCACCACCGCGGAAACGTACTGCGGGGAGTCGGTGGCGTGGTCGACCTCGGTGACCAGCGGAGTGAGCTGGACCTGCTGCTCGGCCTGGACGTAGGTGAGCCCGCCGAGGTAGGCCAGATCGATCCGGCCGCCGGCGAGCGCCGCGACGACCCCTGCGTAGTCGGAGGCCACGAACAGCTCCACCGCCACGCCGAGACGGCGTTCCAGGTAGGTCGCGAACGGCTCGTACTTCGCTCGCTGTTGCTCAGGGGAGATGTTGGGGATCAGGCCGATCCGGAGCTTCTCGGGGATCCCGCGCCCGTTCACGGCGGTCTCGACCGGGCTTCCACACGCCGTGATAAGCGAGGTGGCGAGGAGTAGCACGAGGAGGAAGTGGCGCATAACCGTACGGAACCACGGACGTACCGGCACGTCTCTTACGAAGCGGTGACGTCATCCTGAGCGTCGCTGACGGTGGCGACGGCCTGGCCTAACGTGAGCCACATGAGTGCCGTTCGATTGCTCGAGGCCGGTGAGGCGCCGCTGCTGGCCCGCCCCTTCTATGGGAACGGCGACCCGGGGCCCATCGTGACCGCCCTGGCCCATGTGCCCGAGCTGCTGGAGGTCGCGCTGCCGTTCATCGGGAGCGCCCTCGGCCCGTCCGCGCTGTCGTGGCGGACCAAGGAGCTGGTGATCGTACGGGTCTCGGCGCTGGCCGGGTGCCGTTACTGCGTGCAGACGCACACGGCCGTCGCGCTCGACGCGGGTCTGTCCCGCGCGGAGATCCTGGCGCTGCGCCTGGCCGGTGACTATGAGGAGGTGTTCGCCGACGCGGCGGAGCAGGCGGTGATCGCCTGGTCGGACGCCGTCGCGGGCGGGCACGGCCCGGTGCCGGACCAGGCGCGGGCCCGGCTGCGCGAGCATTTCGCCGAGCACGAGATGGTGGAGCTGACCGTGGTCGCGGGGGCCACCCTGATGCTCAACCGCTTCGCCACCGCGCTTGAACTTCCCACCGCCCCCGGCACGCTGTCCCGGCTGACGTTGGAGGGCCTGCTGTGAACCTGATGAGCCCGGTCGCTGAGGCGGTGGCCGAGGGGCGGTTGCCCGGCCGGGTCTGGATGTACGCCGACTACCACTGCAACCTGGCGTGCATCTACTGCCTGACCGAGTCCGCGCCCGCCGTGCCGCGCCGGGAGCTCGGCCACGAGCGCATGGTCGAGATCGCCGCGGAGGCCGCGGAGCTGGGCTTCACCGACCTCGGGGTCACCGGCGGCGAGCCGTTCCTGGTGATGGGGCTGCCCGGCACCCTGGCGGAGATGGCCGAGCACCTGCCCGTGCTGGTGCTCACCAACGGCACGCTGTTCACGCCCAAGCGGCTCGAACGGCTCGAACCGATCCGGGGCCGCCGGGTGGCGATGCAGATCTCCCTGGACCGGCCCGACCCCGACGCCAACGACGAGATGCGCGGCCCGGAGAACTTCGACAAGGTCGTCGACGCGATCCCGCGGCTGGTGGAGCGCGGCGTCAAGGTACGCATCGCCACCACCGTCGAGTCGATCGAGGACGCCGAGCTGGACCGTCTGTGCGCCCTCCACCGTGACCTCGGCGTACCCGACGAGGATCACATCATCCGGCCGATCGTCAGGCGCGGCCGCGCCGCCGACCACGCTCTCGGCGTGACCGCCCGGCAGCAGGACCTGCCCGCCGAGCTGACGATCACCACGGACGGGGCGTTCTGGAGCCCGTTCGGCCCCACCGTGTCCTCCGGGGTGGTCGACACCGACCTGCTCATCACCCGCACCACCCGGCCGCTCAGCGTGCCCGCCGCAGCGCTGCTCCGCCTCGTCGAGAACCGCCCGGCCGGCGACGACGTGGCGCTGAACATCCGTTGAGCTTGAGGCACTCGGTGCTCGGTCGGGCACCATCTGAAAACCGCGGGCATATAGGGTCGGGTGAAGTATGCTCCGCGCCTGGAGGCGCTTGGGTTCTGGTGGGCTCCCCGGTCTTCAAAACCGGTGGACGGCGCGCAGCGTCGTCGGCGGGTTCGATTCCCGTGCGCCTCCGCCAACTCCCCTCCTGGGGCGCTGCTCGCCCGCGATCACGCGAACGAGCAGCCGCTCATCGATCAGGCCGGGAAATCCTTCGGGTTGACCGGGCTGGTCTTCGCGTTACCGCCCTTGACCGGGTTGAGGGTCAGGGTCCAGATGGTCGTGCTGGTGGAGGTCGTGGTGAACCTCAGCCGATCGTTGAAACGCTGGTAGGTGGCGCTCTTGGTGAATTTGCGCTTCGACGTGCTGAACCGGTAGCCGTTGGTGAAGTAGATCCGGTACGTGCCGTCCCTGACGTCCTTGACGCTCGCGGTGGACCTGGCGCGTACGTAGATGCTGATCGCCTTGGTCTTGCCCCTGACCAGGGTGACGACCCCGTCCTTCGATGTGCCGTTCTTGATCTTGAGTGTGCCCCGGCCGCCGCTGACGCGGTCGTAGAGGATCTTGCCATTGCGCGGACGTGCGGCGGCGGCCAGGTCGGCCGTCTGCGACACCGAAGCGACGGTGGCGCCGGTCGCGACGGTGGCGCCGGCCGGGGGCGAGGCCAGCAGCCCGCCGGCCAGCGCGACGGCCGCGACGACACCGGTACGCAGCGGGATTCCGTCAAGAAGTCTCTTCACAGTGAACATCTCCTTGGGGCGCGTGGTCAGGCCAAAAATAGAGGAACCCCGCCTGATCGACTACCTGGTACATCACAGGATGTATGCCTCACACCTCGTCGTCAGGCGCTCTACCGATTGATCACCACGATCCGGTAGCCCCCGCCGGTGCGCGTCTGGAACGTCACGGTGTCGCCGTCCACGCTGTACGCCACCGGACGCCCGTGGTCCGTCGTGATCCGGAGGCTGCCGCGGAGCGCGTCGTTGCGGAGCTTGACCGCGCCGCCCTTGTCCGAGGTCAGCCGTACCTCGGACAGCCGCCCCGACGCCCAGGTCAGGCCCAGGGTATGGGCGCCGCGGGCGCGCAGGCCGGTTATCCGGCCGTCCGCCCACGCGGCGGGCAGCGCCGGCAGCAGGTCGATCGTTCCGAGGTGGCTCTGCAGCAACATCTCCGTCATGCCGGAGGTCGCGCCGAAGTTCCCGTCGATCTGGAACGGCGGGTGCGTGTCCCACAGGTTGGCCAGGGTGCTGGTCTGGAGCTGGTCGCGCAGCAGCTTGTGCGCGCGGTCGCCGTCGAGCAGCCGCGCCCAGAAGTTGATCTTCCAGGCCTTGCTCCAGCCGGTGCCCACGTCGGTGCGGGCGTTGAGCGAGACCTTGGCCGCCGCCGCGAGCTCCGGCGTCGTACGCGGCGAGATCTGCCGGCCCGGATGCACCGAGAACAGGTGGGAGACGTGCCGGTGCGTCTCCGCCGGGTCGTCGAGGTCCTCCTTCCACTCCTGGAGCTGTCCCCACTTGCCGACCCGCAGGCCCGGGTCCAGCTTGGCCAGCACCTTCGCGGCCGCGGCCGCCTGCTGCCCGTCGCCTGCCAGCCCTGCGGCCTCGCGCAGGTCGGTGAACAGGTGCCAGAGGATCTGCTGCGACATCGACGCCCCCGCCGTGGCCGGGCCGATCTCCGGGGAGCGGCTGGGGATGGCGACCAGCTTGCCGTCCCTGGGGTCGGTCTGCAGGAAGTCGAGCCAGAACTGCGCGGTCTCCTTCATGATCGGGTACGCGGTCCGCAGCAGGAAGCCCTTGTCCTGCGTGAAGCGGTAGTGGTCGTAGAGCTGCAGGGACAGCCAGGCTCCCGACTCGGGGAAGAAGTAGGCCGGGTGGTCCCAGGCGCCGGTCTGGCCGAAGATGTTCGAGGCGTGGTGGGCGACCCAGCCGCGCGCCCCGTACATCTGCTTGGCGGTGACACGGCCCGGTTCGCGTAGCCCGTCCACGTAGGCGTGCAGAGGGCGCGCCAGCTCGGCCAGGTTGGTCATCTCGGCGAGCCAGTAGTTCATCTGCAGATTGATGTTCACGTGGTAGTCGGACTGCCAGGGCGGGGCCTCGTGGACGTTCCACAAGCCCTGGAGGTTGGCGGGCAGCGACCCGGGGCGGGAGGAGGCGATGAGCAGGTAGCGCCCGTACTGGTAGAAGAGCTGCTCCAGCGCCCGGTCGGCGGCCGGGGCCGAACCGTATCGGGCCAGCAGGTCGTCGGTGGGGATGACGGGCAGGGCGCCGCCCAGGTCGAGCCGTACCCGGTCGAACAGGGCGGCGTGGTCGGCCCGGTGTGCGGCCAGCAGCCTGCCGAACCCCTGGGCCGCGGCGGCGTCGACCCGCGCCGTGAGCTTGGCGTGCGGGTCCTCGCCCTTGTACGTGGGGTAATCGGCGGCGTAGTCGGTGCCCGTGCCGAGGATGAGGACCACCGAGTCCGCGCCGGTCACGGTGACGGTGCCGTCCGGGTTGTCGGTCCTGGTCCCGCCCTGGTTGAGGACCTGGAGCTGGGCCTCGTACGCCATCCCGTTGCTGGTCAGCGCCCCTTTGACGGTGAGACGCCCGCCCTTCGAGGTGGCCGAGGCCGACCGGTTGGCCGGGACGGCGATCCGCGCGGTGAAGGCCACCCCGCCGGGCCGGTCGGCGGCGAGCCTGGACACGATCACGCCCGCGGGCGCGGAGGCGAAGTACTCGCGGCTGTGACGGACACCGCCGGCCGTGAACGACACGCCGGCCACCCCGCGCGCGAGGTCGAGCTCCCTGCGGTAATCGCCCACCTGCTCCGGAAGGTCGGGGAAGGCGAGGCGCAGGTCGCCGAAGCTCTGGTACGCCCCGAACCTGCGGTGGCGCGGCGTGTCCGACCGCAGGCCGAGGGCGGCCAGGACATCGTTCGGCGAGATGCCGCCCTCCTTCCAGATCCGTTCCCTGATGGCGTCCAGCGCGCCGGGCCGCGGAGCGTCCCAGTTGCCGAAGTTGTAGTCCGGGACTCCGGGGCCGCCGGTCCACAGGGTCTTGTCGTTGAGCTGGAGCCGCTCGGCCCGCACGCCGCCGAACACGGTGGCGCCCATGGCCCCGTTGCCGATCGGCAGCGACCGCGTCTCCCAGCCTTCGTTCGTGTCGGGGGCCGGCTCGTCGTACCAGAGCGTGTGCGGCTCCGCCGCGCGCCCGGTCTGCGCCTGCGCGGCCGGGACCACGGCCAGCGCCGCGCCGAGAAGCAGGACGATAGGCCCTGCCAGTATCCGTCTCTTCATCAGGGTGCCTCTATACATCGGAGGTGTGCTGGGAGTGTAGGTCGGAGGTCTATCGGTCGCAGGTGGTGATGCGGGGCTGCCAGCGGCAGGCGATCGCCGCGAACCCGCCCTCGCCGGGCACCGGCACCGACAGGCGGCCGCTGGGGCCGTCGATCACGTGGCTCTCGCGCACCAGGCCGGTCGGGCCGTCGCGGACGACCTCCACCAGCCACCGGCCGTGCAGCATGCTCAGCGGGACGTCGAGCGTCCGAGGGGCGCCCGAGACCCCGGCTCCCACGAACCACCGGTCGCCGCTGCGCCGCGCCAGCACCACGTGATCGGCCGGGCGGCCGGACAGCAGCCGCGTCTCGTCCCAGGCGGCCGGCACCTGCTCGAGGAACCGCTCGGCCTCGGGTCTGGCCTGGTAGGACTCGACGGTGCCCGCCAGGTTCTGCAGCCCTGACTCGTACGTCACCGCCAGGCCCAGCTCATGGGCGTCGGAAGTGGGCCGGGACGGGCGGTGGAAGGCCATCGGCGTGTAGTCCATCGAGCCGACGACGTTCCTGGTGAAGGGCAGAGTGGTCAGGTGGGCGGTGGTGAGCGTGCGCTTCTCGCCGCCGTGCACGCCCTCCATGGTCAGCACGTGCGGCCAGGTGCGGTGGATGCCCTTGGGGATGGTCGAACCGTGGAAGTTGACCATGAGCCGGTTCGCGGCGGTGGCCGGGAGGATCTCGTCGTACCAGCGCAGGCGCTCCTGCGCCTCGGAGTCCATGAAGTCGATCTTGACGCCGCGCACGCCCCAGCGGTTCAGGGTGGGCAGCCACAGGGCTCGCTCCTCCGGCGTGTCCAGGTCGCGGAAGTGGATCCAGACCAGGATCTCCACGCCCTTGCCGCGCCCGTACTCGACGAGCTGCGGGATCCAGCTGTTGGCCGGCCAGTCCGGGTCGGTGACGTCCCACTGGTCCGGCAGGAAGTACCACCCGGCGTCCACCGCCACGTACGGCCAGCCGCGCGCCGAGGCGTAGTCGACGTACCCCTTCTGGATCTCCAGGCTCTGGCCCGCCTCCCTGCCGCCCGCGAGCCAGGTCCACAGCACCTGGTCCGGCTCGATCCAGGAGGTGTCGCGGACCTTGGAGGCGGGGGCGAGGTCGTCCACCAGCGTGGACTCGGTGACCGTGGCCAGATCTCCGATGATCAGGACCCGCCACGGGGTCTCCAGCGCTCCGGCGACCTGGACCTGCTCGTCCCACAACCGGAGGCGGTACGTGGCGGCGCCCGCCTCGTGCGCCAGCCGGGGCCCGGAGTAGCGCCCGTCCAGGCCCGACTCGGTGATCAGGAGGTGGCCGCCGCCGGTCTCGAACAGGGCGGGCACCATGAAGTCGCCCGCCGGCGCGGTCACCGCCGTGTGCTGGACGAACGGGTTCTCGTAGTCGCGGCGGTGCACGGCCAGCCAGGCGGTCGCGTCCGGCTGGAGCGTGTACGCGGACGTCTCGCGCAGGACGGGGCCGTAGTCGGCGGGCAGCCGATAGCGGTAGGCGACACCGTCCCGCGCGACCCTGACGACGAGGTCGAGCCGGGCGCCCGCGGCGTTCTGGAAGGCGAAGGTCGCCTCGCGCATGAGCGCCGCTCGTTTGAGCCGCTTGCCGACCGTGGTGGTGTAGTGCTCGGTCACCAGGCGGTCGCGGCGGTGCAGGAAGCGCAGCCCTTGGGACAGGTCGGCCCGTTCGGTGACGATGCCGACGGGGCTGGGCTCCAGGACCCGGGCGCCGCCGCGGGTCGCGGCGAAGGTGAGAGTGCCCTCTTGGGCGTCGAGCGCGAGCTCCGCCGCCGGGCCGCCGGGTAAGCCGGAGACCTTCCAGCTTCCTCGCGCGGCCTGTTCGGCCTGTTCCGCGTGGGCGGGGGCGGGCAGGAGGCAGAGGGACAGGAGGAGGGCGGCGCACAGACGAATCGGTGTGGCGGTCGGCATGGGGGGCTCCTGCGGGACCACATACATCGGATGTGTTTCCGGATCGTAACCCGAGGATTTCCGTATGGCCAGCACGAGATCGGATCTGCTTCCGGCCCTTCAGCCGGGCCGCTTCGCCTTCGCGCCAGTGTCACACCGGGATGCCCACAGCCCCGGTGTTCCCCGTCATGGCCGCCGCCTGCCGACCCGGGCGGACGCTCTCTCCCGTCATGGCCGCCGCCCGCCGCCGATCTGGGCGGACCCGCTGTCCGGTACGGCCCAGCAGCCGGTATCGCATGGAATCGGCTCCCTTCTTGACAGGTCAGGCGAGGACGGCCGTCGAGGCGGCGTCGCGCAGCGGCTTGAGCGCCCGCGCCCAGGCGATGACCTCGTCGAGCAGCTCCATCAACGTCGGCTCCTGGTGCGGCCCCGGAGCGATCACGCCGGGCTCCGTCGGGTCGTTGATCTCGAAGTCGGTGAACGCCGACAGCGCGACCTGGGTGCGCACGTTGGCGACCTGCAGTTCGGTCATGGACAGCCGCAGGTGCTCCACGGCCCGGGTGCCACCGTGCACGCCGTGGCTCACGAATCCGGCCGCCTTGTTGTTCCACTCCGCGTACAGGAAGTCGATCGCGTTCTTCAGCGATGCGGGAACGGAGTGGTTGTACTCCGGGGTGACGAAGACGAACCCGTCGAACGAGCCGACGGTCCTGGCCCACCTGGCGGTGTGCTCGTTGCGGTAGTCGCCGAACAGCGCTGGAGCGGGCTCGTCGAGCACCGGCAGCCCGTAGTCGGCCAGGTCGACGAGCTCGAAGGCGGCCTGGCCCGACGCGACAGCCGGGTGCCGGGCGGCGACCTCGGCGACCCAGCGGGCGGCGACCTCGGTCCTGCGGCTGGGACGGGTGCTGCCGACGACGATGGCGATCCTGATCATGCGGTCTTCTCCTCTGCTGCGTGCGATGTGCGGCATGAGGAAAATTACAACGCTCATGGCAATATGTAAAACGCTCCCTGCAAAATGACGGGCAGATCGACGCCGACCCCGGGCACCCGCAGGGGGTCATTGACGTCTGGCAGGAGACCCGGCCGCTACGGGTCCGCCGACGACCTGCGACAGTGGGTGGAGCGGGGACTGCTGCACGTCAATGACCCGGCCGGGCCACCCTCGCCCGTCCCGTCACGCTCCGGCGTGACATCCCCTAACTCTCCGTGGTACAGCCAGCACAAAGGGGCAAAACGGTCGACGCATCGGTCAAAGGGGCGCATACTGATGTCAATGAGGCCTACACGAGCCGCGGCCCGGCGCCCCCTCCCCGGAAGCCCCTTCAACAAACCCGAGGTCGCCCCACCACCACTTGAGAACTTCCTCCTGCAGGACCGCGTGAGTCACGACAAATACGGACTCGGCCTGGTGATCGGGATCGAGGAAGGCGTCGCCGTTCTCGTGGACTTCGGTTCGGAGACGCACCGCATCACCGTGCCGTACGCCAAGCTGTTCAAGCTCTGAGCCCGCTCGCCCCGTACAGCGGGGTCGCGGGCTCCCGCAAGCCGTGCCAATGAGCGAGCCGCCTGGCGCTGGCCGGACTCAGCCGCGTCCAGCGCCGCCGCGCCGCGAGCACGGAGCTCCCCTCGCCAGCAGAGGCTCTCGGGAAGCCCAAGGGGTAGAGTGGCGGTACCGCGGACATTTCGTGCGTTGGCATTCGGGTCGGCGTCGCCCTCGGCGATCGATGACTTGGGATCCTTTCAGGGTCCTGAACAGGCCGGCCATCATGGCATCGACGCTGTCCCCGGGCCCGAATCGACCGGCAGGCGTCTTGCCCTTGCGCAGGGAGCGCCCCATGAGCATTCTCGACACCTCCTCGGTCGACGCCGGCGAGCCGTCCACCCCGACCGTCGTCGAGCTCACCGGCGAGATCGACATCTTCACCAGCCCCACGCTGCGCAGGCGGCTCCTGGCCGCGCTGCGCCAGAGCACCGACCTGCTCATCCTCGACCTGTCCCGCGTGACGTTCTGCGACTCCTCGGGGCTGGCCGTCCTGGTCGGCGTGCAGCGTCGCGCCAGGTCGATGGGTATCACTGTGGCCCTGACCGCTCCCCGTCCCTACATGTCCGAACTGCTGCGCAGCACCGGCCTGGACCGCCAATTCCCCATGACGGCGTGAGCCTGCGGCCCCGGATGCGGAACGCGCCACCGACCTGTCCAGCGTGCCGGACAGTTTCTGGCCTGTGAAATGAGCAATCGCCGCACCTAGCCTGTCGCCACGAGGCTAGGAAACGGAGTTCCATGCGCACTATCGGTCTCATCGGCGGGCTGAGCTGGGAGTCGACTGTCATCTACTACCAGGTCATTAACCAGCGGGTACGCGAGCGGCTTGGCGGCAGCCACTCCGCGAACAGCCTCATCTGGTCGGTCGACTACACGACGGTCGAGGACCTCATCTTCGCCGGCCGCTGGGGCGAGGTGAGCACGCTGCTGGCGGACGCCGGGCGGAAGCTGGAGAATCTCGGCGCCGAGGTCCTGCTCATCTGCAGCAACACCTTCAACCGTGTGGCCGAGGAGGTCACGCGGACGGCGAGCGTTCCCGTGCTGCACATCGCCGACGCCGTGGGCGCCGAGGTACGGGCCAGGGGGATGGCCAAGGTCGGGCTGCTGGGAACCCGCTTCACGATGGAGGAGCCCTTCTACCGGGACCGGCTGGCCGCCCACGGCTTCGAGGTGGTCGTCCCGGAGCGTGAGCAGCGCGAGCTGATCCACCGAGTGATCTTCGACGAGCTGGTGCGCGGGGTGCTGAGCGAGTCCTCCAAGGACGTCTACGCGCGGATCATCGACGATCTGACCCGCGAAGGCGTCGAGGGCGTCATCCTCGGCTGCACCGAGATCGAGCTCCTGATCAGCGAGAAGGACACCGGCATCCCGGTGTTCCCGAGCGCCCGCCTGCACGCCGAGGCGGCCGCCGAATTCGCCCTTACCTGAGTGGTGTGGACGGCTGACGGGGGTCCAGGGCCCCGTCCGCCGTCGTCACCCGGCCCCCGCGCGGGTGAGATCGGGTACGGCGGCGAGCAGCTCGCGGGTGTAGGCGTGGGCGGGCGCGTCCCACACCTGATGGACCGGGCCGGTCTCGACGATCCGCCCGTCGTGCAGCACGGCGACCCTGTCGGCCACGTGCCGGACGAGGGCCAGGTCGTGGCCGATGAACAGCTGGCCGAGGCCAGGTCGCGGTGACGCGCAGGTCGCGTGCCGGTCTGAGGTGCTTGGACTTTTCGTCTACAGTCTGTACTGTTTGTCCAGACCTTTGCAGCTTAGTACGGGGGACCGCTCGTGAAGCGTGATGAGCAGGATGCGATCATCGCCGCGCTGAGCCCGGTCATCGACGGGATCGTGGCGACCCTGGGCTCGTTCTGCGAGGTGGTGGTGCACGACTTCCGCCGCCCGGACAACTCCGTGGTCGCCATCGCCGGCTCGGTCACCGGCCGCAGTGTCGGCGGGTCGATGAGCGAGATCGGCATGGGCATCCTGGCCCGCGGCGACCAGGCGCGCGACGAGCTCAACTACGTCACCCGCACCCGGGACGGCAAGCTCGTCAAGTCCTCCACCATGGTCCTGCGCGACAGCACCGGCGCCGTGTTCGGGGCCCTGTGCGTCAACCTCGACATCACCGCCGTCACCCAGGCCCACGCGCTGATCGGCCAGCTCGCCGGGCTCGCCGCGCCCGCCGCCGTGGTGCCGGCCACGACCTTCGGCGACGACGTCGACGCGGTGGTGGATGCCATCGTGGACGCGTACCAGCTGGAGCAGCACAAGCCCTGGGCGGAGCTCAGCCGGGCGGAGCGTCTTGCGCTGTTCCGGAGCCTGGACGAGCGCGGCGTGTTCGCCGTGCGCCGGGCGGTTCCCCAGGTGGCGGCCCGGCTCGGCATCTCCCGTGCCTCCGCCTACAGCTACCTCTCCCAGGCCCGATCCGACACCTCCGAGGAGCAGCGAGCATGACGAACCCATTCCCGGTCACCCTGGACGACGTCCACGACGCCGCGGTCCGGCTCAAGGGCGTCGCCCACCGTACGCCCGTTCTGCGCTCGCGCACCCTGGACGCCCTGGTCGGCGCCCAGGTGTTCGTCAAGTGCGAGAACTTCCAGCGCATCGGCGCGTTCAAGTTCCGCGGCGCCTACAACGCCGCCTCCCGGCTCTCGCCCGAGCAGCTCGCCAGGGGCATCGCCGCCTACTCCTCCGGCAACCACGCCCAGGCCGTCGCCCTGGCCGCGCGCGAGCTGGGCAGCACCGCGGTGATCGTCATGCCCGAGGACACGCCCCGTTCCAAGGTGGAGGCCACCGCCGGGTACGGCGCCGAGATCCTCACCTACGACCGCTACACCGGCGACCGGGTGGCCATCGGGGAGGCGCTGGCCGCCGAGCGCGGGCTGGCGCTGATCCCCCCGTACGAGCATCCGCACGTCATCGCCGGGCAGGGCACCGCGGCGCTGGAGCTGCTCGAGGAGGTCGGGGAGCTGGACGCGCTGGTGGTGCCCGTCGGGGGCGGCGGCCTGATCGCGGGCAGCGCCACGGCGGCCAAGGGCCTGCGGCCCGGCATCCGCGTCATCGGTGTGGAGCCCGAGGCCGGAGACGACACCAAGCGCTCGCTGGCCGCGGGCGAGCGGGTGTCCATCCCCGTGCCGCGCACCATCGCCGACGGCCAGGCCGCGGACATCCCGGGCGAGCTGACGTTCTCCATCAACAAGCGGCTGGTGGACGAGATCGTCCTGGTCTCCGACGACGAGATCCGCGCGGCGATGCGGCTGGCGTTCGAACGGCTGAAGGTCGTCATCGAGCCCAGCGGCGCCACCCCGCTGGCCGCCCTGCTGGCCGGGCGCCTGGACCGCGTCCCGCCGCGGATCGGCGTGATCGTCTCCGGCGGCAACATCGACGTCGAGCGCTTCGCCGAGCTGTGCGCGCCACGCGATGGACAGGAATCGGCGGGCCGGCGGTCTGGAGAATGAGCAGTCGTCCGCGGTCATCTGGAGGACCACCAGATGACCAAGGAGCCGTACGTGATGGAGACCGAGGCGAAGATCCTCTCCCCGACTACGCGGATCAACCGCCGTACCGTCGCCGAGATCTATTCGGCGCTGGCCGCCGGCAACCTGCAGGCGTTCGCGGAGCGCCTGGCGCCGGATGTCAAGTGGACGGGTTATGGCGATCTCATGCCGACTTCTGAGATCGCTGCGGTGGCCGGCGCCGCGACCTACTACGGGCCGCGTGACGTCATCGAGAAGGCGCTGGGGCCCATCGCCGCGGAGTGGGCCGACTTCGAGCTCACCCCGTTCGAGCTCACGCCGGTCGACGACAAGGTCTTCGTCGTGGGCGAGCACCGCGGCGTGCATCGGGTGACCGGCAAGGCGGGCGTGGCGAGGTTCGTCCATGTCTGGCACCTGCGGGACGGGAAGGCACAGCGTCTCGAGACCGTCTCCGACACCCACACCCTGTGGAAGGCCACGCAGTAGCCCCGGGCCGCATGGACATCGACCCCCGCGAGCCGGGCGTTCAGCTCTTGACCGCTCCGTGAAGCTCGCGGTGCCAGAGGTCCTCGCAGATGCGTACGGGCTCGGCGCCGGCGACCGGTTCAGCCGCTCCAGCCAGGCCTGCGCCGGCACCGCCCGCCAGTCGTGGACGAACAGGCTGTACGCCTCGTCCCCCGCCCGCGGCCGCTCGGCAATGTCATGCATGTCGTAGTGCCGTAGACGATCCGCCTTGGAATTCGAGCACGGGAGCGCGATGTACGACCAAGCCATTCGCTCGCCCCGCAGACAATTGCCGATCATCCGCCACTGGATCAGATCCGACACCGGCGAATCGCCGTAGTAGGCCGGCAACACCCACAACCGGGCGACGGCCAGATGCTCACCGGCCCGCAACGGCGCGGTCGCCCGCGCGTGCGTCCACGCCCCGGCCACGATCGGATCGGCGGCCAATTCCTGCTCATCGGGCTCCTCCAGGCGCAGCCACGCGCAGAAGGCCACCGGCTCGCCGGTCTCGGCCCGCCGATACGTGCGAAACGCCTCCGGCCGACGCTCGGCCCAGAAAGCGGCGCACGCCGCCGACGCCTCGCCTTCCGCCGCCGCGGCCAGCCGCAGCAATATGGCGACGTCCCCGGCCCGCAGGACGTCCTCCTGAATTTCGCCCTCCTCGTGCCAGCCATGGGAATCGACCAGCGCACCGTTGTCGCGATGCAGATAGAAAAGCGCCGCCACCGCGCCCAGCACATCCGGATCGGCCGCCGTGCGCAGTTTCTCCGCCAGGTGCGCGTGAATGCGGTCGTGCATCGCGGCGTACCCCTGCGGATCCCGCCAGCGCAGATCGGCCTCCAGCACCTCACGCACCACGTCGTGCGGGAACAGCCCGAGACTGCTCGACTCGACGAACGGCAGCCGCCGCAGCCACCGGAACAGCGCCCCGGTGTCCTCCGGCAGGGCCGCCCGCAGCAGGTCCTCCGTCGTCATGTACGCGTGCGCGCAGATCTCCAGAGCATGACGATGCGCCCCCGAAGGGACCTCTCCGACGAGCTGGTCCAGCAGCGTGGCCACCACGTCCCGCTTCGGCGTCCACCGCCTGCTGGCCCCGCCGTCCTGCACCGCCACCGCCGCCCCCAGCAGCAACGCCAGGGGATGCCCGCCGGCGAAGGCCAGCAGCGGCTCGCGCAGCTCGTCGGCCACCCCGCAGCAGTCCATCAGCGCCTTCGCGTCACCGGGCGGCAGGTCGCGCAGCGGCATCACCTCCAGCGCCCCCGCCCATCCGGGGTCGGCCTGCCACTGCATGTCCGGCGGGAACCGTCCCGCGATCACCACCAGCGCGCCCACCGGCACCCGGGGCAGGAACCGCTCCCGTAGCCATCCCTCCAGGCCCTGGATCCGCTCGAAGGTGTCCACCAGGAGCACCGCCCGGTCATCGCGCAGCACCAGCTCGGCCTCGGCCTCGAACGCCGCCGGCGACGGCTCCAGCGTCCGCCCGTCCACCCTGGCCACCGAGCGCCCCGCCATCGCGGCCTTCTGCGCGAACCGGCGCAGCAACGCCGATTTCCCGATGCCCCCGGGACCGTGCACATACAGAACGCTGCACCGGTCGCCGTACAGCGCCGCACAGAAAACCGCCAGCTCCTCCTCTCTTCCCACGAACGCCGACTCGCGGGCGGCCTGTAAACGCCGCCCAAGCAGCTCGGACCTTTTGTCAATACCCGATGACATGTCCCTAACCCTAACGTCGGCGCATCTCCGGCCCGACAAAAATCAATGCGTAATTCAACACATTCACACATGGCATTAAACGCGCAATGACCAGGGCCGATGACATGCGAGCAGGGAATAGTCGGGCCGATGCACGAAACAATCCTCTAATGAAATCGGCATTCCGCGCGCCCACAACCAACCGTGCGCAGAAACCCGCCCGGCAAATGGCCTTATCGCCGTCTTGGGTCCGGCGTGCCGGGCAGGACACGCGCCCGCTTGGGGCGCGGCACGCCGGGCCGGTCCTCCGCGCCGGATGTCCGCCCGGCCGCCGCGCCCTGGTCGTCCGTGGCGGCGTCGCGGTGATCCCCTTCGCCGGCGACCGGTTCGATCAGGTCCTCGATCGTGCAGTCCAGGATGTCCAGCAGGGCCATCAGCACGCGCAGGTTCAGCCGTTCCGGCCGCTCGACGACCAGCCGGTAGACCTGGCTCTGCGACAGCTTGAAGCCCCGCTCGGCCAGCGGCGGCCGCAGGTCCGTGGTGGCGTACATGCCGCGCTCGGCCATGACCTTGCGCAGCCGCCAGCGGTAGTCCAGCTTCGCCGCGTGCTCCGTCACACCGGCTCTTCTCTGTGGACGGCGTCCGCGGCGCAGCGGTGCCCGACCTGCTCCTGCACGAACGCCGGATCGGCGCCGTCCTCGACCAGATGGGCCATGTACGCGTTGCGCATGCACAGCGGCGTCAACGCCCCGTCCAGGCCGAGCGCGTCCCGGTAGGTCGCGAACCGCTGCTCGATCTCCCTGGCCCGCAAGCGCCCGCCCCGCTCCGTCAGCCACAGCGCGGGCCGATGGCCGGCACGGTAGCGGGGCCGGACGTCGGCCAGGTACGCCTGGACCGCCTCCACCGCCCACGGCATCACGCTGAGGATCGTCCGCCGCCGTGGTGGCTGGCCACGGGTTCGCCCGCTGGCCCTCACGTACAGGGAGCCGAACCGGCCCAGCTCCGGAGCGTCGGCGTGGGAGTGGAAGTCGGTCACGTCCAGCCCGGACGCCTCCGAGCCGCGCAGCCCCCAGGCGTAGACGACCTTGAAGACGGTGACGTCCCGATAGCGGGCTCGCAGAAGATCCGCAGCGCGGACTGGTAGCCGCGCACGGTCGACTCGGCCCGGCGCAGCTCCACGGTCAGCTGGGCGATCCATAGATCGAAGTGCTCGCGAGACCACTGCCAGGGGTACGCGCCGCTGAACGCGGCGAACCGGCGCACGATCTGCTCGCGGAAGAGGAGCGTCGACTGCTGGAAACGCCCGGTGCCGCGCTGCTGCCGCGCCCACCCGTCGAGCATCGCCTCGAAGACGGCGTCCTCGGCGTGCGGCTGCGTGATCACGTCCCCGGGCGCCCCGCTCAGCGGCCCTGACATCACGGAACTCCGGCTCTCGCCAGCTCGCGCGCGCACGCGGCGAGGCCGATCTCGCTGGAGGCCTTGACGAGCACCACGTCACCCGGTTCGAGGAGCTCGGTGGCCAGGGCGACGGCCGCGGCGGCGTCCGCGACCCGGTGGACGGCGACGCCCAGGTTGGCGGACTCGGCCTCCTGCGCCATCGCGACGGGGTCGCCCGTACCGACCGCGATCAGCACGTCGATCCCGAGCTCGGCCACGAGCCGCCCCACCTGGGCGTGCCGGGCTCGGGAGGCGTCCGCCTGCTGCCCCATCGCACCGAGCACGGCCACGCTGCGGCGGGCGCCGGCCAGCGCCTTCAACGCGCGCAGCCCGGCCCGCATGGACTCGGGGTTGGCGTTGTAAGCGTCGTTGACGATCGTGACGCCGTCGGGCCGTTCGAGGATCTCCAGCCGCCCCGCCGAGCGCCGGGTGGCCTCCTTGAGCCCCTGGGCGATCTGCTCGGCGGACAGACCGAGCGTCGTGGCGACGGCCGCGGCGGCCAGGGCGTTGCTCACCTGGTGCTCGCCGATGAGGTTCAGCTCGACCTGGGCGCGGCCGGTGGGAGTGATCAGCTCGAACGAGGGTCGTGCCCGGTCGTCCATCCGCACGTCGCCGGAGCGTACCTGCGCTCCGGCCGACCGGCCGTACAAGGTGATCCTGGCCCGGGTGCGGGCGGCCATGCCCACGACGTACGGGTCGTCGGCGTTGAGCAGCGCGACCCCGTCGGCGGGCAGCGCCTCCACCAGTTCCCCCTTGGCAGCGGCCACGTCCTCCAGCCCGCCTCCCATGCGGGACACGTGGGCGGCGCCGACGTTGAGGACCAGGCCCACCGTCGGCGGCGCGATCCGGGTGAGATAGGTCAGGTCGCCCCGGCGCCCGGCGCCCATCTCCAGCACCAGGTAGCGGGTCGCGGCGTCGGCACGCAGCACGGTGAGCGGCAGCCCCAGCTCGTTGTTGAACGACCTGTCGGTGGCGACCGTCGGCGCGTGCCGTTCGAGCACCTGGGCCAGCAGGTCCTTGGTCGTGGTCTTGCCCACCGAGCCGGTCAGGGCGATCACGGTGGGGTCGAGGCGTTCGAGCGCCTGCCGGGCCAGCACGCCGAGCGCGTGCTGGACGTCACCGACCACGAGGGCGGGCACGCCGACGGGACGGGACGCCAGTACGGCGACGGCGCCGTCCGCGACGGCCTTGGCCGCGTAGTCGTGACCGTCCACGCGTGCGCCGGTCGTGGCGGCGAACAGGCCGCCGGGCACGACCTCGCGGGAGTCGACCGCCGAAGGGGCCGTGACCAGCGCGTCCGGGTCGCCGACGTCGTGCAGGCCGGCTCCCAGGAGCCGCGCGATCTCGCTCAGCGTCATGGGGATCATGAGCGACTCCTAGTCAGCGCCAGGTCGATGAGGCGGCGCAGCAGGTCGGGGTAGGCGACGCCGCTCGCCGCCCAGGCCTTGGCATAGACGGAACAGGAGGTGAAGCCGGGCATGGTGTTGATCTCCAGCAGGTACAGGCGGCCGGTGTCCTCCTCGTAGAGGAAGTCGACGCGGGACAGGCCATAGCCGCCGATCGCGCGGAAGGCGCGCAGCGACAGCTCCCGCACCTCCTCGGCCACCGGCTCGGGCAGCGCGGCCGGGATGGTGGCGATGTCGGCCGGGCTGAGGTACTTGGTCTCGTAGTCGAGCCAGTCGCCGCCGACGATGAGCTCGCCTGGCACCGAGGCCCCCGGGGTGTCGTAGCCGCCGAGCACGCCGCAGATCAGCTCCCGCGCCCGCACGCCCTGCTCGACGACCACCACCCGGTCGTAGGTGAACGCCAGCTCGACGCCCGCGCGCAGCTCCTCCATGGAGGTGACGCGGGAGATGCCGATGGAGGAGCCCAGGTTGGCCGGTTTGACGTACATCGGCCAGTCGAGCGCCTTCACCACGCTCCGGTGGTCGGTCGTGGCGCGCCATTCGTGCTCGGTGAACCACACGTGCGGGGTGACCGGAAGGTCCTCAGCCAGGAACGCGCGCCGCATCGCCACCTTGTCCATGGCCACGGCCGAGGCCAGCACCCCGCAGCCCACGTACGGGAGGCCGAGCGTCTCCAGGTGCCCCTGCAGCACGCCGTCCTCGCCGTACGGCCCGTGCAGCACGGGGAAGACCACGTCGGCCATGTCGCGGCGCAGCTCCGTCGGCCACCCGCCATGGCGGTCGATGATGATGGGGAAGGGCTCGTACAGGCTCCTCGGCAGGGCGTCGAGCACCGCCTGCGCCGACTGCAGCGACACCTGGTGCTCGGCGGACGGCCCGCCCGCGAGCACGGCCACGCGCAGGCGCTCGGTCACGATGGATCAGCCTTTCCTTCATGTCATGGGAGAGGTCGCCGCGGGGTCCCGCCAGCCTGCCGAGCATCGGCTCTCCGGCTGACCAGTTCCCAGGCCATTTGCTGTCCAGTTCCTGGTCACGCCCCGCCGCGCTGGACGCCGGGACGCAGTGGACGCTCGCGCGCATGCGATTTGGCGGACACTCGCCCCTTGGGCGTCGCCGCCCGCCGGATGGCGGCCATAAGAGGACCAGCGGCCGGCGGCCACGGGCGGATCAGGCGGTCAGATTTCGGCGATCCGGTGCTCACCGCCACCGATGCCGACGCCCACGGCGCGTACGTGCGGGCGTTGCCGGATTTCAGCCTGAGCGGAGCGGGCGGGACCTCACCGGTGCCGCGGCCGCCCCGGCCCATGACGGCGGCGGCTCGACCGGAGGCCCACGATGATCGCCGCTCCGGCGCCGACGGCCAGGAGCGCGCCCACGCCTACCGGCCAGGGAAGGCCGCCGTGCTGGACGGTGGATTGGAGCGCGGGGGCGGGCCGGGGCCGCGCGCCGCCGCTCTTGCGGAAGATCACGTCCGAGCAGGAGTAATAGGTGTCGGGCGTGTCGGAGTTCTGCCAGATCGTGTAGATCAGGTGGCGGCCGGTCCGGCCGGCGGGCAGGCGGCCCTTGATGACGTACGAGCCGTCGGTCAGCTTCGGGTCGGTGGACTTGAGGAACGGCTTGCGCTCCAGGTCGGACCACTTCAGCGGCTTGGCCGGGTCGTAGCCGGCACGAGTGACGTACAGCCGGAAGGTGCCCCGGTGCGGGATCGTGCCGCGGTATTTGAAGGTGAAGCGGGCCCCGGGCTTCACGGTGGTGGCGGGCCAGTCGGCGCGGGCGAGGTCGAGGCCCTTGAAGGCGGGGACGCCGCCGCTGCACAGCTTGCCGTCCGGGATCACCTCGCGGTCCCGGCCTGCGACGTTCGATACCCTGAGGTTGTCCCAATCGCCCGGCAGGGCCGTACCGCGCACCGCCGCGGCCGCGCGGCAGGCCGCCGACCCGGATGTCTTCGGGCTCTCGGCGCCGCAGGCGGCCGCCCGGCTGAGGGGGCTCTCCAGCGCGCCGTGCGCATCCGCCGGGCCCGTGATCAGGGCCATCGACAACAGCAACCCGACGCCCGCGCTCGTGATCCGGTGCCGCACGTGGCCGACCTCCCCACCTCGTCCCACCGTGAGGTACGGCCTCCCGCCCGGACCGGTTCAGATTGGATGCCGCCATCTCCGCACATCACGAATTCCCGGCGAAATGCCGCCCTGCATCATCGGCGGCCGACGGTCTCGGCCAGCCGCGCGATGCGCTGCCGCGTGTCCGGGCCGATCTCGGGGGCGGGCATCACGACCCCGGCGCCACCTTGCCTGATGACACCGAACAAGCGGGCCCGGCCCTCGTGGAGGACCGGGCCCGCTTGTTCACTGCCGTCAGACGGGAACGATGTTCTCCGCCTGCGGGCCCTTCTGGCCCTGGGTGATGTCGAAGCTCACCTTCTGGCCCTCCCGCAGCTCACGGTAGCCCTGGGCGGCGATGTTGGAGTAGTGGGCGAAGACGTCGGCGCCGCCGCCGTCCTGCTCGATGAAACCGAAGCCCTTTTCGGCGTTGAACCACTTGACGGTGCCAGTCGCCATGGCGATCTCCTCATAGGCGCAAAGCCGGAATCCACACCTCGCGAATCCCGTGTCGCCGCATTGACCCACCCGGAAATGACCGGCTAAACAAGAAATGCGCCCGACGCTACATACCGTCAGGCGCACACTAATTCATGGGTACCAAACTGCAACGGCATCACGCTACCACAGGCCGGGTCAGAGGTTGGCTATTCGCAGGGCATGTCCTCGCGATGTTTCTCCGGGGGTCGCCTGCTTTCGTTCGCACCCCCGGACCACCGCCGTCGGCGCCGAGCTCGGCGGCCTGGTCGGCGCGTTTCTTCGCTTCATGAGCTCAGCGCAGGGCGGGATTCGGCTCACGGCGGAAACGGTGGAGCGCGATCCCCGTCAGCAGGACGACGAGGCCGTGCCCGAGGCCGCCGGTGTAGCTGCCGTGCGGGTGAACCGGCACGTGCCACACCAGGGCGAGTCCGATCCCGATGGCCAGCGGCTGCGACAGGACCAGCGCCGCCCCTGCCCACCTGGGCAGCACGCCGGCGCGGAAGGTGGCGATCCCGAACAGCAGCAGCCCGAGAGAGAACAGGCCCGGCCCGACGGGGAACGAGATGGCCACCGTGGCCTCACTGCCCAGCAGGACGCCGATGTTCCCGACGGCGGAGGTCAGCATGCCCACGAGGGAGACGATCAGGCCGGTGCGGGCCAGGCGGCCGCTCCGGTGGCGCTGGGCCTGGTGGACGCCGGCCAGCACCACCCCGTACAGGGTCCACGGGATCAGGACGAGCGCGTCCCGGTACGCCTGCGGCGGTGGAGTGACGAACGATTCGACGGCCAGCGCGGCCCAGCCGAGGAAGCTGACGACCGCCATGGTGACGTACGGTGACGCGGTTTTCATGCCGTCCACCGTCGGGGTCGCGCCGGTCGGGCGTCATGAGGCGCCGGTCATCTCGAGGCCGGGACATATGGTCCCGGGACCCGGATCAAGGCGTGCCTTGATCCCGGGGTCCGCCCAGAGGGGGACACAGGGTGCTGCGCTGGGCTGATGACCGCCCGGACATGGTGTCCTAGGCTCCGCTCATGGCCGACTCTCCCCCTTCCTCCTCGTGGACCGCCGCACCTGGCGGCGGCACCGGGCGACGTACGGTGAGGCTGGGGCCGATCGACTGGCTCGTCGCCGCCGTGATCGGCCTGTTCGCGCTGATGGAGGAGCTGAGAGGCTCCGCCGGCCTGCCCGAGCGGCCCGTCGTGGCGCTGTGGCTGGGCGGGGCGGCGCTGACGGCGATCCTGGTGCTGGTCCGGCGGCGGGCGCCGTTCGCGGTGGTGTGCTTGTTCACCGCCGCCAACATGGCGGTGTTCCTGCTGGCCCGGCAGCCGCCGGGGGCCTGGCAGTGGTACACCCAGTTGCTGCTGCTGTTCACGTTGCTCAGCTTGGTCCCGCTGGGGAGCTGGCGTGGGGTCGCCGGCCTGTTGATGACGGGTTTCTTCCTGACGGGCCTGTTCGTGGGCACCACCACGAGCGGGGTGGAGGAGTACGCGGTCTCGGCCGTGATGGCGATGATCGCCGGTGGCGCGGGCGTCGCCGTGCGGCGGCACGGGCTGCGGGCAGACCTGGCCGACGCGCGCAGCGAGCTGATGGCCGCGCGCAGCGAGCTGCTCGCCAGGGAGGCGGTGGCCAGGGAACGCGCCCGCATCGCCCGTGAGCTGCACGACATCATCGCGCACAGCGTCAGCGTCATGGTGCTGCAGGCCGGCGGCGTACGGATGATGCTGCCCAAGGACCGCCGCCAGGAGCAAGAGGCGCTGGTCTCGATCGAGGAGACGGGGCGCGGGGCGGTGGAGGAGCTGCACCGCATGCTGGGCCTGCTGCGGGCGGCGCCGGAGAGCGACGAGACGGCGCCGCGGCCGACGCTGGACCGGCTGTCCGAGCTGGTGGCGCACCTGCGCTCCACCGGGCTGGACGTCGCGCTCCGGGTGGAGGGCGAGCCGGTGCCGCTGGCCGCGGGCCTGGACCTGTCCGCCTACCGCATCGTGCAGGAGGCGCTGACGAACATCCTCAAGCACGCCGGCCCCACCGAAGCCCTGATCAAGGTCACCTACGGGACCGGTGAGCTAAGCCTGGAGATCACCGACGAAGGGCCCAAGGATGGGCGCGCCGGGCCTGCGGTCCCATCGGGAGGCAACGGCCTGATGGGGATCAGGGAACGGGTGACGCTGTTCCACGGCGATCTCGACGCCGGGCCGCGCGAGGGCGGCGGATACCGCGTGCGCGCCGTGCTGCCGCTGCCGGCGAGCACCTCGGAGGCGGTGGGCGGCCGATGATCGTCCGCCTCGTCATCGCCGACGACCAGGAGATGATCAGAGCGGGCCTGCGCATGGTGCTCGGCACGCAGGGCGACCTGGAGGTGGTCGGCGAGGCCCGCGACGGCCGGGAGGCGGTGGAGCTCGTCCGGCGGCTGCGCCCGGACGTGGCGCTGCTCGACATCGCGATGCCCGCCGTGACCGGGCTGACCGCGGCGCGGCAGATCATGACCCTGCCCGGCCCCCCGCGCGTCATCATGCTGACCACCTACGACAGCGACGACCACCTCGCCGCCGCCCTAGGCGCCGGGGTCAGCGGATTCCTGCTCAAGTCGTCGCCGCCGGAGCAGCTCTTCGCGGCCATCCACGCCGCCGTACGCGGCCAGGCGCTGCTCGACCCCGCCGTGACCCCCCGCGTCATCGCCGGGTACGCCGGGCGCGCCGCCCCCTCCAGCCTCGACGCGCTCACGCCGCGCGAGGTGGACATCCTGCGCCTGGTCGCCCGCGGCCTGTCCAACGCCGAGATCGCCGCCGCCCTGTTCATCACCCAGGCCACGGTCGGCACGCACATCAACCACCTCATGACCAAGCTGGCCCTGCGCACCCGCGCCCAGCTCGTCGCCCACGCCTACGAGTCCGGCCTGCTCCGCCCCGGAAAGCAGGAGTGACCGTCAGCGTTCGAGCAGCAGCGCCAGCAAGGGCACGATCACCCAGGCCGCCCCCAAATTGGGACATTTCGTCCCGTGACCGCGGGACACGGCGGATGACACCATTCGAGTCGTGACCCGCACCTCGATCCGCCTCGGCACCACGGCCGGGATTCTGCTGTTCTGCCTGGTCGTGGGCGCGCTCGCGATCGAGCCCCAGCTACGCGTGCTCGGGGTGACGGGGTTCGTGGAGCGTTTCGACGCCTTCCGCGCCGTGGCCGCGCTCGCGTTCGGCCTGCCCGGCCTCTTCGTCGTGGCGCAGCTTCCGGTCAGCCGCGTCGGGTGGCTGATGACGGCGATCGGGGCGGCGCAGGGGGTGGGGGTGGCGCTGTCGGCGTACGGGCTGCTCGGCATCAACGGCGGTCGGCTGCCCGGCGACGACTGGGCGATGTGGCTGTCGAACTGGCTGTGGATGCCCGCCTACCTCGCGGTGCCCACCTTGTTCCTGCTGGTCTTCCCGGACGGGCGGCTGCCGTCGCCGCGGTGGCGCCCGGTGGCGGTGCTGGCCGTGGCGGCCATCGTGGTCAACACCCTGGACTGGGCGTTGCGGCCGGTCACCGTGGTGGACGTGGCCGGGCTGTACCCGCCGGGCTACGTCGGCGTGCTGGCCGGGCTGCCGCCGTTCCCGCCCGTCCTGCGCGTCGCCGCGGCGGGCTGCTCCGCGGCCGTGGCCGTCCTGGCGGTGTCGTCGCTGGCGGTGCGCTACCGGCGGGCGCAACCGGGGGCGCGCCGCCAGTTGCAGTGGGTGCTGGCCGCCGCCCTGGTCACTGTGGTCATGCTGGGCGCGGGCCAGTTGCTGCAGGTGGCCGGGCCGCTGCTGGTCGCGCTGGCCCCGGTGCCGCTGCCGGTGGCCGTCGCGGTCGCGGTCGTGGCCCACCGGCTGTGGGACCTGGACCTGCTGCTGTCGCGGGCGCTGGCCTTCGGCGCCGTCAGCGTGCTGCTGCTGGGGGCGTACGCGCTGGCCGTGTTCACGCTCGGCCGGGTGGTGGGGGCGGCGGCGAGCGCGGCGCTGGTGGCCTTCGCCGTCCATCCCCTGTACACGCGCGTCCGCGCCAGAGCCAACCAGCTCGTGTACGGCGACCGCGACGACCCCCGGCAGACGCTGCGCCGGCTCGGCAGCCGGCTGTCCGACGCCGAGCCCCCTGGACGGCTGCTCGACCGGATGGCCGCCGAGCTGGGCCGCAGCCTGCGCGTGCACTACGTGGGCGTCGAGGAGTCCGGCGCGATCGTCGCCCAGTGGGGCCGCCCCGCCGAGGCGTCGGAACGCGTACCGCTGCATCACTCGGGCGAGCGCGTCGGCACGCTCGTGATCGGCGAGCGGCTGCGGCCCAGGGACCACGCCCTCCTGTCGGAGCTGGCCCCGCACCTGGCCGTGGCCGTGCGCGCCCACCGCCTCGGCGCCGACCTCGAACGCTCTCACCGCCGCCTCCTGGCCGCCCGGCAGGAGGAGCGCGACCGGCTCCTGTACGAGCTGCACGACGGGCTCGGCCCCACCCTGGCCGCCCTCGCCCTGCACATCGACCGCGGCCGCGGCCTCATCGACACCGACCCCGGCCAGGCCAAACACCTTCTCGGCGACCTGGCGCTGCGCACCCGGACGACGGTCGACACCGTACGCGCCATCGTGCACGACCTCGCCCCACCGCCCCTGGACGACCTCGGTCTGGCCGACGCACTGGCCGAGCTCGGCAGGGGCTTCGCCGGGCATCTGGAGGTCGACGTCGACACGCCGCCCGACCTGCCCGACCTGCCCGCCGCGGTCGAGCTGGCCGCGTACCGGATCACCGCCGAGGCCCTCACCAACGCGGCCCGGCACGCCCAGGCCTCCACCTGTACGATCCGGTTGCGCGCGCAGGACGATCTGGAGCTGAGAGTGGACGACAACGGGATCGGCATGGCCTCCCCCACGCGTCACGGCTTCGGCCTCACCTCGATGCGACGCCGCGCAGAGGAGCTCAACGGCACCTTCGATCTCCTCACCGGCACCGGCCCCGGCACGAGCGTCCTCGTCCGCCTGCCGCTGAACGGCACGCCGTGATCCGCGTCGTGGTGGTCGAGGACCACCCCGTGTTCGCCGAAGGGCTCCTCACCCTGCTCTCCGACCTGCCCGGCGTGGAGGTCGCCGGGATGGCAGGCACCGGGGAGGCGGCCGTCGACCTGGTCGACCAGGTGCTGCCCGACGTCGTGCTGATGGACCTGCGCCTGCCCGGCATGGACGGGGTCGCGGCCACCGCGCACATCATCGCCCGCCATCCCCAGGTGGCCGTGCTGGCGCTGACCATGATGTCCGACGACGCCTCGGTCCTGGCCGCCATCCGCGCCGGCGCCCGCGGCTACCTCCTGAAGGAGGCGACGCCCGCGGAGATCGTACGGTCGCTGGAGGCGGTCGCCGCCGGCCAGGTCGTCTTCAGCCCGGCCACGGGCACCCGCGTGCTCTCCGCCCTGACCTCGCAGGCAACGGGACCGCGCCCGCTGCCCGAGCTGACCGACCGGGAACGCGAGGTGCTCCACCTGCTCGCCACCGGCCTCACCAACACCGCGATCGCGCAGCGGCTCTTCCTCAGCGAGAAGACCGTCCGCAATCACGTCTCCAACATCTTCGCCAAGCTCGGCGTCTCCGACCGCGCCTCCGCGGTGGCCCGGGCCCGGGACGCCGGCCTCGGCACCTGAAACAGGCTACTTCTGCTGTTCCATGGTGACGATCACGGTGTCCGTCTTGCCGTTCCGCACGTACGTGACCTCCACCTGCTGGCCCACCTGGAACCCGCGGACCTGGCCGACGACCGTGTCGCCGCCCTCGACCTTCGTGTTGCCGATCTCGGTGATGAGGTCGCCCTGCTTCAGCCCCGCCTTCTCCGCCGGGCTGCCCGCGGTCACCTGGCGGACCAGCGCGCCGGGGGCCTCGCCGGCGGCGTCCGTGACGCTCACCCCGAGGAACGCATGGCTCACCTTGCCCTTGCTGATGAGCTGCTCGGACACCAGCTTGGCGGTGTTCACGGGGATCGCGAAGCCGAGGTTGACGCCCTCGGAGGACACCGCGCTGTTGATGCCGATCAGCTCGCCCGCCGCGTTCACGAGGGCGCCGCCGGAGTTGCCGGGGTTGATCGCGGCGTCGGTCTGGATCATGCCACCGAGCGTGGTCGTCTCGCTCTCCGCTCCCTGCTGGCTCCAGCCGGGCGGGAGCTGCTGCTCGTTGGGGCTGCCACCGGCGGTGACCGTACGGTCGAGCGCGCTGACGATGCCCGAGGTCACCGTCCCGTCCAGGCCGAGCGGGCTGCCGAGGGCCAGCACGTCGTCGCCGACCTTGAGCTGGTCGCTGTCCCCGAGCGTGGCCTTGGCCAGCCCCTTCACGCCCTCGGCGCGGATGACGGCGAGGTCGGTGGCCGGGTCGGTGCCGACCACAGTGGCCTTGGCCGTCGTGCCGTCGTTGAACTTCACCGTCAGCCCGCCGTTCTGCCCTGCCACGACGTGGTTGTTGGTGAGGATCAGCCCGTCCTCTGACAGCACCACGCCGGAGCCCTCGGCGGTCTGCCCCTGGATCATCACGACCGACGGCTGCACCTTCTCCGCCACCTGCGAGATCGTGAGCTGGTCGGCGACGGTGCGGAAGACGGGGCTCGCCGCGGTCGCGGTGGTGGTCACCGTGGGGCGTGCGCCGCCTGCCATGTACGCCCCCACGGCGCCTCCGCCCAGCGCCGACACCCCCATGGCGGCCACGGCGGCCAGCGCGAGCCCGGCGATCGCCTTGCGGCCGACCCGGAGACCCGGTCGCCGCGGCGGCGGCGGTGGCGGCAGGGCGGGGCCCACCGGTTCCGGCCGCGTGAACCCTCCCGCGGAGGGCGGTGTGTCACCGAACTGGCTCCAGCCACCGGCGCTGTGCTCGCGAGGCTCGTTCGCGTCCATGTCATCTCCTAGGTCCCGATGACACAAGAATGATGAATGGCGGGTAAGTCCTGCTTAAGCGCAAGATCCCGGCGATCGTCGCCCCCTGACACCGGCCTTATCGCCGCTGGCCGGGCGCGATCGCCGCAGCCGGAAATCAGCTGAAATTTTCTTGCGTCCGCGTACCAAATCGACTGGGGTCAAGCCTGGGTGAGGGTTCTCTCCGGCGCACTGGACTGCTGGAGCGCGGCGATCACCGCCTGCTCGACCGTGGCGTGCACATGCAGCACGGTGTGCGCCTGGGTGATCTCCATGATGCGCGCGAGCGTGGGATGCGGCGCGGCCAGATGGAGGGCGCCGCCATGCTGGCGGGCGAAGGCATGGGTGTTCAGCAGCACGCGAAGTCCCGCGCTGCCGAGGAACCCGGCCTCGCTGAGATCGATCACCATGTGCTCGCCGGGCATGCGCCGGCTGCGCTGGACATAGCGGTCGAGCTGGCCGGCGGTCGCGGCGTCGATCTCCCCTGCCACGGAGATCACGCACACGCCCGGCAGCCTCTGGACGGCGAACGTCAGATCCTGCATGTGATGCCCACCGATCAGAATTCGGGCCAGGAATTCGGGTGACATGGACACAGGGATTGCTTGCCTTACCGCACACTATCCGGGAGTCGGCCGCCGCATAAGATGTCCGCGCCCACTTCTTACCGAGCTCCGGAGCACAGGTGCGTTCATTTGTCAATGATCGCGGCGCCGGGCCCTAGTCGTTGGGGCGCGGGTGGGCCCTGCGGGGGCGCATGATGAGCGCGGCCACGTGGTACGTGCACGGAACCCCGCCAGGATTGGCGTAGGCGTGCTCGACGTCGGCGGCGAAATAGACTGAGTCGCCCGCGTTCAGGTCGAGGTGCCTGTCGCCGAGGGTCAGCCGGAGAGTGCCGGACTCGACGGCGACGTACTCGTGGGAGCCCGCCGCGTACGCGGGGAACCGGCCCGCGTCGCACTTCGGCGGCAGCGTGGTGCGGATCCACTCGAAGTTCACGCCGGGCACGACCGGCGTGAGGATCGTCCGCCGCCATCCGCCGGGCTCGTCGAGGTGCTCCTGCTCGGTGGCGCGGCGCACGATGACGCGGCAATCCTCGGGCTGCGCGACCAGCTCGGCGACGGGCACGCCGAGGCCGTCGGCGATGCGGGCCAGCACGACGATGGTGGGTGCCTTGTGCCCGCGCTCGACGGAGGACAGCATACTCACGCTCACGTCGGCCGCGTCGGCCAACTGCTGGAGCGTCATGGCCCGGTCGTGGCGGAGCTCCTGAATGTGCCTGCCCAGGGCTTCGAGGTTCACCAAGCCCCTATGGTAGGGGTTTCCCATACTGTAATGGGTATAGTCTCTCTATAACCCTTACAGTTCGGAGGGCAGGGCGTGGACATCTCCATCATCGACTACGCGGTGGGGGCGGCGGTGGCGACCGACCTGGTCAACACCTCGCCCACCGTGCGGGCCACCGAGGCCCTTACGGACCCGGACGCGCTGACGGGCTTCCTGGCCGAACGCGGCGTCCGGCTCGACGCCCTGGCGGATGGGGCGCCGACCGCCGACGACCTCCACCAGATCCACCTGTTGCGCAGGGAGGTGCGTGGTGTCCTGGAGACCGAGTGGGAGGAGCAGGCCGTCGCGGGCGCGATGGTGCTGGCCGGGCGTGCGGGCCAGGCCCCGGTGCTGCGCCGCGAGTCCGGCGGCTGGCAGTGGTACGTCCCCACCGCACCGGGCGCGTCGCCGGCCGGCGAGCTGGCCGCGCTCATCGGCATCGGGCTGCTCGGCGCAGTCCGGACGCTCGGCCACAGCCGTTTCCGCCCCTGTGCCGCACCGGGCTGCCGCGGCGTCTTCGTCGACACCAGCCGGGCGGGGCGCCGCAGCTACTGCATGCCGGACCGATGCGGCAACCGCGTCAACGTCGCCGACCACCGCGCCAGGCGACGGATGGGGAGCGTGATCCGGTGAGCTCCCCGACATCCGATGGGCGCGATCCGGCGAGCTTTCCCACGTCCGATGGGCGCGACCCGGCGAGCGGTCCGCCACTTGTCGGCGCGATCCGGCTCCCGGACGGCTGCTGGGTGCGGGGCCGTGGTCTGCGGCGCCCGCTTCCCGAGGGACCTGCGCCCGGCTTCGGGCTCTACCTGGGGTCTGGCCGGCTTCGTCGCCGGCACGACGCCGCGTTGCCGTGGCCGCGCGAGTGGATCGAGTGGCCCGACTTCCTGCTCCCCCGCGACCGGGACCTGGCAGTCCGTGGCATCCGCGCGCTGCACGAGCGGGCGCGGGCCGGGGAGCCGGTCGAGGTCGCGTGCGGCGGCGGCATCGGCCGTACCGGCACCGTCATCGCCTGCCTCGCCGTGCTGGCCGGGCTGGATGCCGCCGGCGCCGTGGCCTGGACGCGGGAGCACCACCACCCCCGGGCCGTCGAGACCCCGTGGCAACGCCGCTGGATAGCCCGGTTCACGGCCGACTGACTACTCTATAATGGGAGTTGATTTCACTATAGAGAAAGACGATCACTGTGACGCCTCCCCAAGCCGTCATCCGACCGGCGGTTCCCGCGGACCTGAAGGCCGTGGCCGAGATCAACTCCCACTACGTCACCAACACCGTGATCACCTTCGAGGAGACGCCGCCGGCCGTCGACGACTGGCACCGGCGGCTGGACGAGCTGACCGGCCGCGGCCTGCCCTTCCTCGTCGCCGACCGGTCCGGCGAGGTGGCCGGGTACGCCTACGCCGGCCCCTGGCGCCCCAAGTCCGCCTACCGGCACACCGTGGAGGACTCGATCTACCTCGCCCCCGGACACACGGGCCTGGGACTGGGCGGAGCGCTGCTGGGCGAGCTGGTGGCCGGGTCGATCGCGGCCGGCATGCGCCGGATGATCGCCGTCATCGCCGACGCCGGCGACGACCGCTCGATCGCGCTGCACCGCCGTTTCGGCTTCACCGAGGCGGGCCGGCTGATCGACGTCGGCTACAAGCACGGCCGCTGGATCGACACCACGCTCATGCAACGCGCCCTGGCCTCGTAGTCAGCGGTGTGCGCGGTCGCCCTCGGTAGCGGCGGCTGACGGCCGGACAGGTTTTCGCATCCTCACCCGGGTAGCGGAATTGGCGCTGGTCGGCGTCGATTCGCGAGGAGTGGGCAGATGCGTTCGTCGTTCAGTCTGGGCCGCATCGGCGGGGTCCTCGTCGGGGTCAACGTCAGCGTGCTCTTCATCGTGCTGATCCTGGTGGTCGGGCTGGCCTTCGGGCGCTTCCCGATCGTCTTCCCCGGCTACTCCGTGGCGGCGTACCTGCTCGCCGGGCTGGCCGCGGCCGTGCTGTTCCTGGCCTCCCTGCTCGCCCACGAGCTCGCTCACGCCTTGGTGGCCAAGCGCCACGGCATCGAGGTGCCGCAGATCACGCTCTGGCTGCTCGGCGGGATCGCCGAGCTCCGCAGCGAGCCGAAGTCGCCCGGCGCCGATCTGAAGATCGCCGTCGTGGGACCCGTGGCCAGCCTGGCGTGCGGGGTGGTCTTCGGGGCGCTGGCGCTGGTCTCCGGCGCGGCGCTGGTGGCCGGGATGTTCGCCTACCTGGCCGGCGTCAACGTGCTCCTGGCCGTGTTCAACCTGGTCCCGGCCGCGCCGCTGGACGGCGGCCGCGTGCTGCGTGCCGCTCTCTGGGCGCGGTGGGGCGACCGGGTGCGCGCGGCGATCGCCGCCGCCCGCGCGGGGCGGGTGTTCGGGTACATGCTCATCGCGCTGGGCTTCCTGCAGGTCGTCACCGGACTCGGCTTCCAGGGCCTGTGGCTGGTCCTGATCGGGCTGTTCCTCGTGAACGCCGCCAGTGCCGAGGAGCAGCAGGCGCAACTCGGCGCCGCCCTGCACGGCGTACGGGTCGGGGACGTGATGTCGCGGCAACCCGTCGTCGCCCACCCGGACGAGACCGTGTCCGGCCTGATCGACCGCCTGGTGATGAGCCGGCGGCTGTCGACGTACCCGCTCGTGGGCGCGGACGGGGCCTTCCTCGGCCTGGTGACGCTCAACCGCATCAGGGAGGTGGCCCCCGCGGCGCGGGACGCGACGCGGCTGGCCGACATCGCCTGCCCTCCCGGGGACGTGCCGCAGGCCACCCCCGATGAGCCGCTGACCGGGCTGCTGGGCCGGATGAGCGGCTGCGCCGACGGGCGGGCCGTGGTGCTCGACCCCTCCGGCCGCCTGATCGGGCTGCTCACTCCGACCGACATCAGCCGGATCATCCAGACCGCCGGGCTGCACAGGACCGACCCTTATCTCCACCCGCGCGGCGCCGACCTCGCCCTGCCACCCCGCGACCACCAGCATCGCGACGCCGCCTGAACGGGGCGGCCCATTGAGAGGCCATGAGAAGCCACTGAGAGGCCATCTGAGAGGAAGGAAGAGCTGATGAAGGCTGTCGTCTGGCACGACGTCGGCAAGATCGCCGTTGAGCAGGTGCCCGATCCGCGCATCCAGGAGCCGGAGGACGCCGTCGTCCGCATCACCGCCAGCGCGATCTGCGGCACCGACCTGCACTTCGTCCGCGGCACCGTGCCCGGCATGCGGCCGGGGACGATCCTGGGCCACGAGGCCGTGGGGGTCGTGGAGGAGACCGGGCCCAACGTACGCAACTTCAATCCCGGCGACCGCGTGGTCGTGTGCTCCACCATCGCCTGCGGCCGCTGTGCCTACTGCCGGGCCGGCTACTACGCGCAGTGCGACGTGGCCAACCCGAACGGCCCAGCCGCGGGAACGGCGTTCTTCGGCGGGCCGGAGAGCACCGGTCCCTTCGACGGGCTCCAGTCCGAGTACGCCCGCATCCCGTACGCCCACACCGGCATGGTCGCCATCCCGCCCGGCGTGACGGACGAGCAGGCGCTGACCGTCTGCGACATCTTCCCCACCGGCTGGTTCGGCGCGAAGCTGGCGGAGGTCGGCAACGGCGACGTGGTGGCCGTGCTCGGCGCCGGGCCGGTGGGGCAGCTCGCGGCGCTGTCGGCCCGCATGCAGGGTGCCGGCCGGGTGCTGATCGTCGACGGCAACGCCGACCGGCTGGAGACCGCGCGCCTGCAGAACGCCGAGACGATCGACTTCAACGTCGAGGACCCGGTGCAGACGGTCAAGGAGCTCACCGGCGGCATCGGCGCCGACCGGGTCATCGACGCCGTGGGCATCGACGCGGAGAGCCCCAAGTCGGGACCAGCCGCCGAGGGGACCGAGCGGAGCACCAAGGGCGGCGCCTGGGTCCCCGGCGACGCGCCGAACCAGGCGCTGCGCTGGGCGGTGGAGATGGTCGACAAGGCCGGCACCATCGGGATCGTCGGCGTCTACCCGCCGCAGCACGAGAGCTTCCCGCTGGGCGCGGCCATGAACCGCAACCTCACCATCAAGGCCGGCAACTGCAACCACCGGCGCTACGCGCCCGGCCTGCTCAGCAAGATCGCCGCGAGCGCGGCCGATCCCAGCACTGTGCTGACCCAGCAGGAGGACCTGCCCCACGTGATCGACGCCTACCAGGCGTTCGACCGCCGCGAGCCCGGCTGGACCAAGGTCGTCCTCGAACTCGGCTGACCCGCCAGGCCACCGCGGCCGGCGGGATCAGCGCTCGGCGTCGTCCAAGAGCAGGAAATCGGGCGGGGAGCGGTCCCACGCCGGCGCGTCCAGCGCCGAGACGATCCGCTTCTCCTCGTACACGAAGTGCGTCTCCATCAGCGCGGCGAGGCTGTCCAGCTCTCTGCGCACCGCGGCGGGGTCCGCCGCCCCGTCCAGGCCGTCGAGCAGCTCCTGCAGTCTCTGGAGCGAGTCCTCGACCAGTTGGTGATCGCGGCGCAGCTCGTCCAGCACGGGGCCCAATTCGGGGAACCGCTCGGCGAGCTCGGGGAAGGCGCCGCCGTCCTCGCCGGTGTGGTGCCGCTGCAGCGCGGAGCAGAAGGTCAGGCAATGGGCCCTCAGTTCGCGGGGCCGCGCGTCCCCGGCGAGAAAGGCGTCGACGTCCTCGCGGAGCGCGTCGAGCTCCTCCCGGAGCCAGAGGTGTACCTCGATCAGCTGGTTACCGAACGCCAGCAGGCGCTCGTCAGGTCTTTCCACAGTCGTCCCGGGATTCCGGCGCCTCCATGCCCTCGGCGATCTCCTTGCCGGGCGCACCGCGACGCTGGCAAGGACTTCACCACACGCCTTGGCGGCTTGTCCAGAGGGCTCCCCGCCGCCTCCCTGCCGGGCAGGATCGGCGGGGAGCCTATCGTGCGGCGACCACGTCGCGGATCGCGCCGATGACCAGCTCGGGCTGGGCGGCCTGCACGTAGTGCTCGGCGGTGGCGGCGATCATCAGGCGGCCCCGGGTGGAGAGCGCGGCGAGGCGCCGGGCCTGATCGACGGCGATGGCGGGCTGGCCGGAGGGGACGATGACCACGACGGGCCGGTCACCCCACGCCCCCGGCCGTACCGTCGCCCGGACCTGCGCGGCACTGTCCAGGACGGACCAGGCCTCGGCCCGCGCGGCGTCCATGCTCCTGCCCCCGTAGACCACAGAAGCATGGACGCGAGCCGGGGCGGTGGCCTCGGCGGGCACCAGCGCCTCGCCGGACAGCCGCAGCAGGCCGGTCCGCGCGAGCAGGCCGTTGACGGTGAACTGCGCGGCGAGCAGCGGCCTGGACAGGTTCAGGGCGTCGGCGGCGTTCTCGTCGGTGACGTCGATCAGCACGAGGCCTGCGGCAAGGTCAGGCCAGCGGCCGGCGAAGACCCGCACGATGTTGCCGCCGTAGGAGTGTCCTGCCAGGACGTACGGCCCGCGCTCCCCGGCCGCCGAGAGCAGGGCACGCAGCTCCCCGGCGGCGTGCCAGGCGGTACGCGGCGGCGGGCCGTCCTGACTCCAGGCGTAGCCCGCCCGGTCGTAGGCGCACACGCGGGCGCCGCCGGAGAGCCCGCGCTGGATGACGTCCCAGCTCGCGCTCGACTCCGCCAGCCCCGCCTCGAGCACGACGGTGGGCGTCCCGGCGCCGGTGCAGTGCAGGTGGAGCCGGTGGTCTCCCACCCGCACGAGCCTGCCCGGCGCGGGGTGACGCGTGCCGTCGGCCCGCCGGGCGACGGACTCGTAGCCGAACCCCGCGGCCGCCACCAGCGCGACCAGCGCCGCGCACCAGACGACGATCCTGCGCAGCCGTGTTCCCCGGCCACCACGGGGCTTCTCATCCGTCACGTCATGAATCTAGGGGCGTGATCGTCCCGTTTCCTCGTCCTGGCGATCGAACCCGGTCTGGGACCAGGATCCTGGAAGAAGTCCGCCGCCAGGAGGGGCGCGGCGCCTCAGGCGCCCAGGTCCCGGACGATGTTGTCCAGCCGGTGCGCCAGGTCGTCCAGGACCTTGTCGGTCAGGCGGTCCGGGAGCTTGGCCGCCACCTCGTCACGGCGGGCGATGACCAGCCCCTTGTGGGCGTCGTCCACGTCGGCGGCCGGGAGGACCACGCAGTCGCCGCGCACGAAGACCAGCGTGGCGTCGGGCTGTTCCGAGGTCAGCAGCCGGCGGACGCATTCCCGATCGATGAGCTGCGCCACGACTCCTCGCTGAACGTGTTTCATGCGGGCCTCCTAGCCAGGTTCGTCCGTTCTCAGCAGGGCGTTTACCCTGCTGACGAGGGTGAAACCAGGCGCTCATCCGAACGTCGGCGGGCCGCCATCCGCGCGGGAGCGGCGTACGCCGAACACCACCAGATACGCGGCCGCCCCCAGCGCGACGGCGGCGGGCAGGATGGCCAGCAGCGGCCGTCCGGCCAGCAGCGCCAGCAGCGCCAGCACCACCCCGGCGAGCACGCCGAGCGCGGCCGCCAGCAGGCGCACGCTGAGCGCGTTCGAGGGCGGCGGCGCCTTGGCCCACCGCCCCCGGCCGGCCCCGGCGACGTCGGGCACGCCGGTGTCGCTCACCTTCCCCGACTCCGACACGGACTCGGGAGGCGGTGGCTCACGCAGGACGGGAGCGAAGAACTCGTCGTGCGGGTCGCCTGGATCGTCGTTTCGCCTGTTCATCGCTTTTCACCTCGCGGTCGCTTCCAGCTCGCGCAGGAAGGGCGTGACCACGGTGTTCAGCTCCGCCACGAGCGCCTCCAGCGAGGCCTGGGCGTCGTCGAGGTTGGGCAGGCCGTCGGCGCGCGCCCGGGTGGGCGTCGGCAGGCGGTCCGCCGCCAGCGGCACCCGCAGCTCCAGCGTGGTCAGCGCGGTCGGCCGCTCGTACGGCGGCGCCACGTACGCCGGCTCGCCCCCGTCCTGGCGCTGCCAGCTCGACCAGCCGTCAGGAAGCGGGACCGGGGCCGGGACGGCGAGCTCGACCACGGCCAGCGGGCCGCGCGTCTCCTCCGGGCGGTGACAGGTCGCGTCGAGCACGCGGGGATGGCAGCGTACGTAGGGCGACTCGGCCATCGGCCGAGTGGCCACCTCCCACGCGCCCAGCGCGAAGTGCAGCGGGTCCAGCGTGACGCCGCCCGCGGCCGGCTCCCCTTCCGCCGCCGCGAACGCGTGCCGCCACCTGCGCAGCTGCTCGCCATAACGGGCCTGCGTGCCCTCGTGCCCGGCGTCGATCCAGAACGCCTGGGTCCCGGCCATGCGCCTCCCCCGAACTCGGTCGTCAGCCCTTGATCTCGACGCGGCGGGAACGGCCCTGCTCGGTCTTGGGCACGCGTACGGTCAGCACGCCGTCGGCCAGCTCGCCGCGGATCTGCTCCGTGTCGGCGTCGCTCGGCAGGATCGTGCGGTAGACGAACTTCCCGGTACGCCGCCGGAGCCTGTTCCCCTTCTCCTCGTCGTTGATCTCACCCGAGACGCACAGCTCGTTGCCGTCGAGCTCGACGTTGATGTCTTCCCTCTTCAGACCGGGCAGTTCGGCGCGGACGACGTACGCGTCGGGCGTCTCCTCGGTCTCGGCGACGGGCCGCCAGGCGGCGATGTCCGTCTCGGGGCCCTGCTCGAACAGCCGTCCCATCTGATCCCACAACTGCTGGAACTCGGTGAAGGGATCCCAGCCCCGTCTCGGCCAGGAGCCACCCCACTGCTGCTGCACCGGCGCCCGATTGCGCCTTATGGGCAGAGCCATTGCCTCTCACCTCCAGGACGCGAGGAACGCGATCGTTCCTGCTCGCTAAGCTCATCGCGTCCATACCCCTTCGTCTGCCCACAAACGTCGCGACGAGGCGTTCCCATGACGTACCGGTTAACAGCATTTCAACTTTGACGAACGCGTCTACTGCCTCCTGACAGCCAATATCAGGAATCCATCAACACTTACGGAACAGCTCGGCAAACCTGGCCATTTATGGGCCAATCGGGCGCTGTCACCGTCGAGGTGCCCGCCCTCCTCGCCCCCTGACCGGCACCTGCGCCGGTCCGAGGACGGCGGCAGAAGGGCCACCTCAATGCACCGCATCCGCGCGTTACTCGCCGCTGCCCTCGGCGTCGCCTCCGCCGCCACCCTGACCCTCGCCGTCAC
>NZ_VCJS01000170.1 GCF_005893125.1 Nonomuraea basaltis
CTCGCCCCGCCGATAGGCGAGATAGAGCGCCCAGCTCAGCCACGGATTGGCGAGATCGACTTCGGCGCTCTCGTCGAACCTGGTGAAGTCCCGGCGTGCTTCGAACAGCCTCAGCTGGATCCACCGCTCGGCGGGCCGGACCGCAGGCGGCGGGGGCGGCTTGGGCCGCGAGCGCCATCCCCGTTCATGGACTGGGCTGTCGGGACGGCGTCGTTTCATCCGGTCGAAGAACAGCTGCTGGAACGGCAGTCTTTGCCCGGACTCCAGGACTGAGACCGCGCCGCGGGGCAGGCCGCCTGCGGCCTTCGACTCGTGGGCGGCCTGCTGCCAGCACAACCTGCAGGAACCCCGTTTCAGCGCGACCGTCCGGCCGCACCCGGCGCATTCGCCCTCGCTGCCCGGGTGACAGTGTCGAAGCACGGTGCAGGACGAGCATCGGCGAGCGCCGAGGACTCCCCAGGCCAGGCAGTCCATGCAGCTCTGTGGACCATGCAGAACCCGTCGCGGCGGCATGTCACGCAGGCGGCAGAGAACGACCGTCCTTCCGCTTCGGGACCACGGGTGGGCCACCCGAGACTGCTGCCGTGACCGGCTTGTCCTGGCCGTCATCGACGCGTCTGACCTTGTCGGGCTCGGGGATGAGGAGCTCTTCGACTCCGCAGCCCAGCACGGCGCAGATGACGTTGAGGTCCTCCAGCTTGATGCTGGCCGGCTCGCCGGACCACAGGCCGGACATCTTTCCGGCGCTGATCGCCAGGCCGTGCTCGGCGAGCATCCGCTGGAGTTCGCTGGCCTTCCAGATGCCGCGGTTGGCGGCGGCCAGCCGCAGGTTCCATCTCATCGCCGTAGCCTTTCCAGCCGGGCGGCGGCGCGCTGCTGGCCCGCTGCCCAGGCGTCCTCGATGTGAGTGCCGGTGACGTGCACGTACTTCATCGTGGTGGCGATCCACGCGTGGCCGAGCAGCTGCTGGATGGCGATCAGGTCCATGCCCTGCTGATAGAGCTGGGAGGCGCAAAAGTGCCGCAGCACGTGCGGGGTCAGGGCATCGGCCCATTCCGGCAGGTGCGCGGCGGCGGCCTTGGCGAGCGCGGCCCGCAGCGTCTCATCGCCGACCCGGGCCACCGATCCGTCGGCGTTCTTGCGCTCCGACAGCAGCAGCGCCACGCCGGGCCGGGTGTGGTCGTCCCCGAAGTGCCCCCACACGTCTTCGACGAACCAGCGCAGTGTCGCCGCAGCGTTGTTGATCAGCGGCACCATGCGCTCGCGTGGCCCGGAGCCGCGGGCGCCCTTGCCGTGGCGGACGTGCAGTTTGCCGAACCGGCCCAGGTCCCACTTGATGTCGGCCAGATCGAGCTTGCAGGCCTCGTTCACGCGCAGCCCGACCTCGGCCATCAACCGGCAGGCGGTGTAGTTGCGGGCGGTCGGGGCGAACTTCCGGCAGGTCGTCAGTTCCCGCCGCCATCCAGCGAACAGCCGATCGACCTGGTCGGTGGTGGGCGGGATACGCAGCTTGCCCTGCACCCCGCCGCGTGGCCGGTTCATCTCGTCGATCGGGCACTCGATGACGCGGCCGGTCATCTGGTGGATTTCGACCTTGTGACGCAGCTCCAGGAACAGGAAGAACGTCTTGATCGCCTGGGCCCGGGCCAGCCGGGTGCCCTTGGCGGTGGAGCGCAGCACCTTGCCGAAGTACGTATCGGCGTCGGCCGGTTCCATCTCCCACAGCGGCCGGCCGAACCAGGCCCGCACCTGCTCCAGATGCACCACGTCGGAGGAGATCGTCCCGTCCGACAGCCCTGCCGCCGCCCGGGCCAGCACGAACCCGGCCAGCACATCGGTCTCCAGCGCCGCCACGTCCCCGGCAGCGGCCGGGGCACGCGCCACCCGAAGATCCTTCACCACCGCCAGCGCCAACTCCGGCCACCTCGCCTTCACCCTCACAGCAAGACGAACGACCAGGACGATAGACCTTCAGAATCCCCGAAATCTCGTCAACGTCCACAGAAGCCGGAGCACCAGCAGAAACGCCCAGGTCCTGGGGCTAGAGAGGCCAAAGAAGCCCAGTGGAACTCAAGGGTTATTAGTTAAAATTGCGCGAGGCCGGGCTGATTGAGGCGGTGCAGGGACGCGGAACCTTCGTCACCGAGCACGCCCAAGAGCGCGCGCAGGAGCAGGCCAAGGGCTAGGGAGCCCCGGCTGTGATTTGGATCGCTTGACGTCGTGATTTTGGGATCGATACGTGTCGTGCTGAGGCGCTGGCACGCCGACTGGTCTGGTTGCTCGGGGTGGCCGTGAGCCGTCGCCGAGTCTCGGTTTCGGTCCGGCACGAGGGGATGAGTCAGGCACTCGCGAAGCGATACGCGAGGGCTTCCGCATTCCCCCTGCTCGCGATGCTGCTCGGTGCCCGAGAACTGACTTTATGTCAACCATTCAGGGCCGTCGTGGGCCCTAGCGACAGCCGATGTACTTCGTCGCAGGTTCGTTAACGACGGCCCGCGGTTCCAACCCCGCCCCAGCCCCCGACCACGCAGTGCGGGCCGACGAGCTTGCCGCCGCGGCGGGGCGGCGAGGAGGTTCTCGCAGCGAGCTTGCCGACAGACAGCCGCTGTGCTCCCCGGGTCTTCAGCCCAGAGAGCACAGCGGCAGCATGACTATCTGAATTGGACGCACGACAGCTTGTTGTCCTCTAGGTTGACCCACTCACCAGGTCCACCTTTTCCGAGGAAACCGAGCATGCAGTTCTCCCAGTTGTACCCGTCCCAGCTGGCACAGGGGCCGCCGGCAAGCATGATGCCTCGGTCGGCGGTGTCGTTATCCCACGTGGCGAGGGCGATCGACTGCCCGCAGCCGTTCCACGACCAGACGCTGAAGTAGTTGTTGCTGTTGGTCTTCTTGAACTGGATCTCGCTGACGTCTGCCGCGGCCCGCGCCTGCTCCTTGGCTGCGGCGCTCCGGTAGCAGGTGAGATCTGTCCCCGTCTTGGTGACGCAGAACCTATGGGTGGCCGTGGGCGCGGCGGTGGTGTCGGTGGATGCGTTCGCGATCGCGAGAATGCCGAACAGCATCAGCATGACGGCGGTGAGAACGGTCGTGATCTCTGCCAGACGGCGCAAGTTGATCTTCTCCTTCTGTAGGCAACGCTCGCGTGCCGGGGGTGGCTGCGTGATTCGGGTAGCCGGATCACGCACTGCTCGGGTGAGTCTCCGCTCAGGAGGCGGGGGTGAGGTTGACGACCGTCTTGGTGGGGTTGGGGAAGGTGAAGGTGGCTCTGCACGTCCCGGCGTTGGTGTAGGTGAACGGGGTGTTCGGGACGCCGACGGTGACCAGGCTGGTGCCGTAGAACTTCAACTGCCGGCCGTCAGGGGAGATGGTGATCTTCGCCGGGTCGGTGCGCTGAACAGAGAAGAGGCCGACGCCCGTCATGTAGGCATCGCCTTGCTGCTCTGCCGACTTGGCCGTGCCGTCGGGGTTGAGCTGGACGATGATGTCCCAGTTCTCGCTCTGCAGCCCGCCGCCCCAGGCAACGCAGGTGAGCTTGACGGGCTCGGGCGCGTCCTGGGCGGTGTCGGCCAGTGCGGCCTGAGCCGGGACAGCGAAGGCTGCGGCGATGGCCAGGACCGCGATGTGCTGAAAAGATCTCACGAGAGGAACTCCTGTCGGGGACGAGATGGTGTGCCGTGATGGCGTGAGATCACTGTCGGCAGGCCGGTGCCGTGTCCACCACCAGTGGACAGCGCATGCGGACAACACCCGGACATCCGCCAGGTCTGGACAGCGGCTGACGAGCGAGAAAAGCGAGGATGCGGCGAGTGTCTGATCTTGATGACCCGGTCGCCGACCATGGACGTGGACACCAGCCAGGACCAGGCCAGGACCTGGTGGCCGCATTCATCGGACAGTTACGGGCGCTGCATCGGGAGCAAGGGTCACCGTCGGTGCGGGAACTGGCGGAACGGACCCGGCGCGCCCAGGCGCCCTACTCGAAGTCGGTCCTCGGCCAAGCGCTGCAGGGGCACCGGCTGCCGTCGGAGGGGGTGCTGCGAGCGCTGGTCCAAGCTCTCGGCGTCGACGATCCCCAGCCTTGGGTGGATCGCCGTGAACAGGTCCTGGCAGTCGGCAGAACCACACCAGCGGCCGCGCGAGAGAGCGCCGTCGAGCAGACCGCCGGCGAGGGCGACGGCGCCCATGAACAGAGCGCCGCAGTCGGGCAGAGCCCTGCCATGCACCATGCCGACTCCAGCCCTCCCGGCAAGCTCCTGTCACGGAAGACTTCCCCGCGATGGATGATCACGATGGTGGTCGTGCTAGCGGTCGCCGTACTCTTCTCGGCCGGTATCTTGGCCCTTGGCGGCACGGACGCAGGCGCCGGGCCCAGGCCCACCGGGACACGGCCGTCGCCCGCCACACCCGCGGCTGCGCTCACCCAGGCCACCAGTCCGGCCACGGCCTCTGTTCCGGTACCGAGCCTCGCCACGCCTGCCGGCAAGGACACCGGCACCTGGAGCGCGGTGCACGGCCTCGGCTGCCAGGCAGAATGGTCCTACGCTGACCCCGGCTGGAGACCGGCTGGCGGAGGCTGGACGCAGGACGGCTGCACAGGCACTGCGCTCTTCCTGCAGGTAGCTTCCGAGCTGGGCCATGCCACGCAGCTGGTGAACTGGTATTTCGACACCCGGCCTGAGGCCAGGTGCACCATCGAGGTTTTCATCGCCGACGATCACCATTCGGCCGGGACCGCCTACTACTACCTCGACGACGACGACACCACCGCCCCGCACCTGGCAGGACCGGTCACCGTCGACCAGAAGACCCATCGCGGCGCCTGGGTCACCTTGGGCACGTGGCCGGTTCCCGGGCCGGGACGACTGACCCTCATCTTGGCCAATCAGCCCCATCAGGCCAACGACACCCACACCGTGACCGCGGCCGCGGCCCGTGCCACGTGCCGTTGGAGTGGTGCGTAGGGTCTGTCCGTCAGCGCCTCGTAACCGGCGATCGAGTGCGCCTCGACAAGGCCGACCAAGTCGATCTGCTAGGCGGCCAGTCTCCTTGACACTGAAGTAGTCGCCCTTTCGGCTGTGGCCTCCGGCATCCCGACGAGGGCGACTAGACGAGTGATTCCGGATTCTTCGGGTTACGGTCAGTGGTCGTAGGCGGTGAGGGATCGGCTGACGGGTTGGCCGGTGCGGAAGTTGTGCCAGATGGCCGCTGCCAGGGCCAGGACGCGCTGGGCCACCCGGACGGCGACGCCCTCGAGGGTGCGTCCACCGTGTTGTTCGAGGTCGAGCTGGCCTTTGAGGGTGTCGTTGACGGACTCGATTAGTTGGCGGACCTTCTTGAGCATGGGCTGGCCGGCCCGCAGAATCTCCTTCTTGCGGGAGGGGCGCAGCAAGGTGATGCCGTGTTCGTTGCGTAGTTGCGCTTCGAGTTTGTTGCTCGCAAAGCCCTTATCGGTGATCAGCAGGAGGCCGGGGCGGTCCTTGGCCCGGTCGTGGTCGATCTCCAGCAGTGCCGCGAGCACTTCCCGCTCGCCTATCTTCGGGTCGGCCAGCGCCCACAGGATCGGCATTCCGGCGGGTGTGCACACCAAATAGAGGCGGAGCCCCAAAAGAAGCGTGAGTGGGAGGCGCAGTAGCCGTAGTTGGCCCAGCCTGCCAGGTCCGACCGCAGGGCGGTCGGCCGGGACATACCGCAGGGCATCGGGGTGGAGTCGGCGATCCACACCGTGTCGTGCCAGAAGTCGGTGTCGCTGGCCAGGGTCCGGATGATCCGCTTGATCTGCGGTAGGACCGCTCTCAGCCGTTTGTTGTAGCCCGGTTACAGAGGCACGAAGGGGAACAGGTGGCGGTAATGCTGGCGGACGTGCCGCAGCCAGCAGGCCTCGCTGTGGAACCCAAGCATCGCCTGCATCACGGCCAGGCACAGCAGCTCGGAGTGACTGAGTTTGGGTGGGCATCCCGGCAGCCGTGCAGTGTTGGCGGCATCGTCATCGATCTTCACGTACAGTGCGATCACGAGGGTGTCGAGGTCGGTTTCTTCCACAAAGAGCGATCTTCGACACCCTCTCGCGCGCGTTCGCAGGCATCCGCCGCCACTGTGATCAATTAGAGATCACTCGTCTAGGTGACCGGCTGGAAGACTTCTACCGGTGACCTTCATACGTGGAGAGGTCCTCGTTGGTGCCAACCAGCCGGAACACTTGCCCTCCTGGGGCTTGAAAGTACAGGTGCGGATCGGGCACCTCGAGTACTTTGACGCCGAAGTCGACGATTTTCCGCCGCATTTCCTCGACGTCGTCCGCCTTCAACTCCAGGAAGATCGCCTTCAAGAAGTCATCCTCGCTCAGGGCGTGCTCCGCGGCGTAGGTCACACCTTTGTCCGCCTCCCACCCGCCACCGCTTCCGTAGAGAAACGCAATATAGAAGCCGTCTCCCATTCGAAAGTCGTCCTTGTCGTGGAGCTCCCTGGTGAGTTCGCAGCCCAGGATATCGCGGTAAAACTTCCGGATTCTGTCCCGTTCCGTCCGGTGCACTCGAAGCGCCGAATGGTTCCCAAAGATTACCTTTGTCATGATCACGCACTCTCCAGGCGGCGGGCGTTGTCCGCGCTGCTGCCGCGCGGCATACCGCGGCCGACCTCGACGTACTGACGCAAGCTCTCGAGGAAGTGATCCCAGCCGCGCGTGCACTGCTCGATGCACTCCAGCTCATGGGTCAGACCCTGGTGGCGGAACTGGAGTTCGGACGCGTCGCCACCGATCGGGGTGATGGTGAAGGTCGGACACGTGTCAACCCAGTCGGGGAGAAAGTCGCAGGAGGTGACGGTCCATTGCACCGCAAACGGTCGCGTCGCCTGATCGACATGTATCACGCACGGTTCGGGAGGATCGAAGGAAAACTGGAGTTCGCCGCCAGTGTCGCCGGATCCCGTGACATCCGTCCACCAGGCGGCGAGGCTGGAGGGGGTGGTGAGGGCGTCGAACAGCGTGTCCGGATGTGCCTGGACACGGATGGTCTTCTGATAGTCCCCGTTCACCTTCGCGTGCGTTGCAGGGGATTGTTCGGTGTTCGTCATTGGATCGATTCCTTTCATTCCGACCTGTTTCATCCGTGGTGATCAACACCTACTCGGTTTTTCGATTCGGTTTTCAACCGCAGCGCCTGGATCGACTCGGCGATCGTCTTGATGCGACGCAGGCGTGCGTCCCATGCCGCGCCGACCGAGGCCAACTGCTCGACGGCGCGGGAGAACTGCGCCTCGTTGACGACGTAACGCACCTCACGGCCGTCCTTGCGGGGCACGACCAGCTCCGCGCGCTCGAGGACACCCAGGTGCTTCGCGACCGCCTGGCGCGTCACCGGCAGGTGGCCGCTCAGGCTCGTCGCCGTGCCGGAGCCGTCGGCGAGCAGCAGGTCCAGCACGCGACGCCGGGTCGGGTCGCCGATGGCCGCCCACAGCTCGTCGTCGATCGCCGAGGTCACGACCGCACCAGCCCCGCCGCGTACGCCGCCAGGTTCGGGAGGTGCCGGTCCCAGCCGGCACAGTGGCTCCGGTAGTGCGCCTCAAGCTGTACGGCCTCCCAGCCGATCTCCCGGAAGCCGGCCTCGGTCAGGCGCAACAACGTCCCACCGTCGGCAGGCACCAGCTCGAACGTCACGAGGAACGAAGTTCTGCGGCGTCGCGGGCTGATCCTCCGGGTGAACCCAGCGGAACACGAATCGCCGCGGCGCGTCCGCCTCGACGACGTGGATCGACACGACGAGCGTGCCCATCCCGTCCCGCCGCTGCTTGGTCATCCGCCCGTCCCCGCCCGGCAAGGCCGGGAACGACGCGTCAAAGCCCCACCATTGCGCGATGTGCTCAGGCTTCGTGATGACCTCGTAAACCACGTCGGGAGTGGCGTCGATGTGGACCTCGCGCACGATGGTGCCGCTGTCCATTGCTCCCCTTCCGAGCTGCAACCGATGGTTGCACGTTATCCCCAAGACACCGCGACATGCAACCATCGGTTGCAGAATCGCTTGGAGAGGAAGGCGCACCGGCAGAGCCTGACCACCTACCTGCGCTTCCCACCCGAGCACCACAAGCGCATCCGCCACTCCAACTTCATCGAGCGCACCTTCGGCGAGCCCGCCGCCGAGTCAAGGTCATCGGCCGCTTCCCCGGCGAAACGTCCTGCGTCAGCGTGGTCTGGGCCGTGCTCGATCGCGCCGCCCTCGGCTGGCGCGGCTTCACCATGACCAGCAAGGGCATGCACACCCCGCAGGACCTGCGCCGGGCCCTGCTCCAGCCGCCCACCCAGCTCCGCCCGAGACGGCCGCCGCCTAAGATCAACCCACGGCACCTACCTCGTTGAGCCTTTACGCCGCTTCGAGGACGCGACCTCACCCGACTTTGAGACACGTCCTAGCAGTCTCATGCCCTTGCTCGTCCCGCCGAGCATGGTGGGTGTCAACGGCCTCACCTCTGCGTTCGGCGCCCGCGTGTCCTCTTCTGCGCCGTCCCTGACACCCGTGTAGTGGATCTGTCCCCCTAAAAGGGGACTTGGCATGAGATCATCTTGCGGGTCAGGCTGGCTCATGCGGGAGTGGGACATGATCAAGATCGCGGTCGTCGACGATCACGATCTCATCCGCCACGGCCTGGAGCACCTCCTGGACAGCACCGGCGAGTTCGAGGTGGTGCTCAGCGGCCGCGACCTTGGCGTCCTGGACGGCCGGACCGACCTGGACGTGCTCATCCTGGACCTCTACCTCGGCGTCGACGAGCCTTGCCTGACCGCCATCGCCGAGTTGTCACCGCTGCACAACGTGCTGGTGATGTCCGCCTCCGCCAAGCCCGACGACCTGGTGCACGCCATCCGGGCAGGGGCTCGGGGGTATGTGACCAAGAGCGACCCGGCCGAGCTGATGACCACCGCGCTGCGCACCGTCGCCGCGCGGGGCTTCTACCTGTCGGCGGGGCTTGCCGACATCCTGCACGCGCAGCTGGCCGCTCCGGTGCCGGACCCCGAGCCTGCCGTACGGCTGGCGCCACGCGAGGAAGAGACGCTCGCCTACATCGCGCAGGGCTTCACCTACGATCAGATCGCCCGGCGCATGGGGATCAGGAAGTCGACCGTCGACACCCACATCGAGCGTATCCGGCGCAAGCTGCAGGTGGACAACAAAGCCCAGCTGATCGCCGCGGCGCTGCGCCGGATCGAGCGGAGGAGATGAGCGGTCCCGGGGAGGCGCGGCGGCGCACCGAGAGCGCGCTGGCCTGGACGGTCATCCTCTTCCGTTTCGCCGCCTTCGCCGAGGTCATCGCGCTCAACTTCGTGGGCGACAGCGGGCTGCGCAGGCAGGTGCCCGGGTTCGCGCCCGCGCTGGCCGTTCTGGGCCTGGCGAGCGCGCTCATCGTGGCCTTCACCTGGCGGCGCAGGAGAGTGCCGCCGGCATGGCTGATCGCCGCCGACTCCGTTCTGACCGCGGCGACCGCGATGGCGATGACCGTGGTCGCGGGCACCGCGATCAAGGGCTCCGGGCCCGATTTCATGCTGCCCTACATGCTGCTGGTCTCCATCGGCATCGGCATGGCCTTCCGCACCCTGCGCGCGGCCCTGGCTGCCACCGTCCCGCTGGTGGTCGCCTACCTGTACATGCAAGCCTGGAGCGGCTTCTTCTGGCTGGGCGCGGTGCCGCACACCATCGGCTTCTGGGTCGACGCCGCCATCGCCTGGTTCATCGCCGCCCTGCTGCGCCGCAACGCCACAGAGCTGGACGAGACCCGCGAGCAAGTCGCCAAGCTGGCCGCCGAACAGGAGCGCACCCGCAACGGGCGCATCCTGCACGACCGAGTCCTCCAGACGATGGAGGCGCTGGTGCGCGACGGATGGCTGGCCGAAGAGAAGGTCCGTACCCACGTCGCCGCCGAAGCCCGCTGGCTGCGCGGCTACGTGCGCGGCGAGCACGACAGCTCCGGCAACAACCTGACCGCCGCCCTGGAGGAGGTCGTCGAGCAGGCCATCCGCGCCGGACTGACGGTCGATCTCAACGCGGCGGGACTGCGCGCCGCCAGCGCCGTGCTGCCCGTCGCCACCGTCGAGGCGCTATCCGGGGCGGTGCGCGAGGCCCTGACCAACGTGCGCAAGCACGCGGCCACCGGGCACGCCGTGGTCCGGGCGCGAGTGGAGGGCGGCCTCGTCGTCGTCGGAGTGCTCGACCACGGCGCGGGGTTCACCTCGCGTGGCCGGGGAGTGGGACTGCGAGAGTCCATCGAGGGGCGCGTCGCCGAGATCGGCGGGAGCAGCTTGGTGGAGTCCGCGCCTGGCGAAGGCACGCTCGTGGAGCTCCGCGTCCCCCTTTGAGCCCCCCGACTGTCCTGATTTTTCATGACTGTCGGACACCGGGATCCGCTGGGGACACTGATCGACATGAAACGATCTCTTGCTCACGCAGCGGTCGTCCTGCTGACCGCAGCCGGACTGAACGCGTCCCTGCCCGCTTTCGCATCCGCCACTGCCTCCGGGCCCCGTTGCCAGGGCTACGAGTGCGACGCCAAGCTGGCCTCCACCACCGGCTGCAACGACGGCTCCCACGTGCCCAGGAAGGAGGGGGCCAAGGTCACCACCGACCGCGGGGTGCTGCGGGTGTTCTGGGGACCCAGGTGTTCCACCAACTGGGGCGCCTTCGACCCCACCGTTCCCGGGCATTACAAGGTGTCGATCTACCGCGAAGAGGTCGGCGATCGGCCGTTGATGAGTAGTGCGAGGCCATCGAGGCGAATCTATGCCGACGATATCCCGGGCTTCCGCCTGCGCACGACCATGTTCTACGCGCCCGAAGCCCAGGTCATGGTCTGCGTGGACGTGCCCGGCGAGGGCCGTGTCGAAGCGGGCAGCTGGGGTGTCACAGCGGGCAACTGGATCAGGTACGCGTGCACGGAGTGGATCTGACCCTGGGCATGAAAGCCGCTGTCGGCTGGTGGCCCGCCCGCAACAGGCTGCCACCAGCTCGATCGTCGACACCGAGCCATCCCACGATCACGTCATCAAGCGATGAAGCCACCCTAAGGAGCCAGAAGAAGCTCAGCGCGTCATGGCACTGCTCGCAGGAACTCTCATTGCCGTCTGCCGCGACGTCGCCGCCCCCTGGAACGGCAATTCGTGGTACTGTCCGCGGCTGATCTGAGCCCCGTGACCAGGCGTCGTCGTCTTCTGGGTCCCCATAGTCGTCTGAGGCCAGACAGTCGGGCCACATACCTTCCCTCCCTCAGCATGGTGCGGTGTGATGATCAGCTGTGAAGATCCGTCAAGGGCGCTCGCCGTCGAAGCGCTTCAAGGTCTGGCGTGGCATCTTGTTGGCTGTCACAGGGGTGACGATCGCGCTGGTGATCCTTGCGCTCCTCGCGTTCTTGCTTGGCCCGTTTTCCTGGATGGTGGCGGGAGATCCTGTCCAGCAACTCGGGGGAAAGGATCAGGCGGATGCACTCAATGCTGTTCGGCAGACGGTTCTCACCGCCATTGCAGGGACAACAGTGCTGATCGGATTGATCTTCACCGGAAGGACCTTCTATCTGGCCCGCCGCAGTCAGGTCACCGATCGGTTCGGGCGCGCGGTCGTCCAACTGGCTTCTGATCGGGCGGAGGAAAGGCTCGGTGGGGTCTACGCCCTTGAGCACGTCATGGCCGAATCCGCCAGAGATCACATCACAGTGGTCAACGTGTTGGCCACCTTCGTCCGCGCCCGGACCCAGCGGCTGCCGGCCAAGAAGACTTTTTGGCTTCGGTTCGCGGCTCGGCGTGCCGAGGAACGCCTTCCGCCGGACACTGAGCCATCGGCCGACGTGGCGGCAGCCCTTGCCGTACTGGCCCGCCGCCCCGAACGGTACGAGCCGCACCGTGTCGATCTTCGTCGTACGGCGCTGCCCGGCCTGATGCTGCGGGCCTTCGAGTTCACTCATCCGCCGCGGCTATCGCGGATGTTTCTCACCTGGTCCGACCTGCGGGGAGCCGACCTCCGCGGGGTGGATCTACGAGGCTCCATGTTGAGCTTGGCGGATCTGCGCAGGGCCGCATTGCACGGGGTTCGCCTGGATGGAGCGCAGCTCAGGCAAGCGGACTTACGAGGTACTCACCTCGGCGGCGCCTCTCTCGTCGAGGCGGACTTCACCGGCGCGGATCTGCGGGACGCCGCGGTGACTGCGGCACAGCTCGCATCGGCGATTGTGGATGAGACGACGCGATTCTCCGCCGCCCTGGCCGCCGATCCATGGGTACGTGCCCGAGTGGCGGCTTGTACGGCGGTGCGAGCGCTGGATGACGGGACTAAATGTCCAAAGCCAACACCGAATCCCGCAACTCGACACACATGAGTGCGCTTGTCAGGCGAAATTCGTTCTGGCTATGGAGCGGACTCTCCGCGCCACCGGGGTTGAGCATCTGAGCCGAACCGCTACCGGTCATCCGTTCCCAAGGCATGGGCCCAGGCAGTGGCCGCGCGGTCAGCCCCCCACCAGCCGACTGTCACCAAGTCCATGACCGAGTACACGATGTGACGGCCGCGAAGTCCGCTCCACCGTCCGCCCCGACCGGCTCGACGCAGCCATCCGATCCCTGGCGAGCGTCGCATCGCGATGGGACCTACGGCTACAGGCGATCAAACACGCCGCGGAGTCCCGCCCGTCGCCAGGCACAAGACGACGAAGACTGACGAGCAGTCCGAGCAGGAGGGCGCCTCGCATGTCAGGCGTCCTGAGGGTCCGCAGCCACCTGGTGCGTCTTGGCAAGACGGCCAGGAGCGGCGTAGGTGCGTCAACGTGGCCCAAAACGCCGCGCAGGGCGGCCGTCGTGCGCGCGTCGAAGACGTGGCCGCGCCGTCTACGCGGGTACTCAGCCTCGGCATGGGCGACCCACAGATGGAGCGCATCACGGCGAGCACGATGACCGCGATCTTGCCGGGCGGGAGCTTGCGCCAGTGGGAGCCGATGGTCAGGCGTGGGTGTCGTGTCCAGTCGTGACGACACTCAATCGCCGCTTGTCCAGGTCAATATCCTTGATGCGTACGGCCAGCCTGGATCCGGGGGCGGGATGGGCGCCGATCAGAATGCCGTCGACGCCGTCGGTGACGTGGACAAAGGCGCCTATCGGCAGGTGGCCGGTGACGGTGGCCTCGACGATGTCGCCGGCGGTGTGGGTGGCAGCGAACTGATCCCAGCAGGATAGTGCGGTGGACGCCGGAGGTGAGAACGACCGCGAGGTGAACGGGCTGTCCCGGGATGCGGCGGCGGCGGCGAACCCGTAGCGCAGCGTTTGCGTTTCGTATTCGGCGATGGCGTCTGCGAAGGACAGCTTCCCTGCGGTGGCGCGGGCGAGGGCATCACGCAGGATGGAGGCGTCGTGCAGGGCGATGTTGGCGCCGTCACCGCGGCCGGGTGACATGGTGTGTACGGCGTCGCCGAGCAGGGTGACGTTCGGGACGCGGTCATGCCACGGGTCGACGGGCCAGGCCGAGGCGACGCAGACCGGGAATGTGGCCGCGATGTCGGCTTCGGCGATGAGCCGCCCGATCGCGGCGTGCAAGTCGCGAACCTGATCGGCGGCGTGGCGGTGCAGGACGGCCGCGTCGGCCGAGTGCAGGCTGGCATCGGCCAATGGCGTGATCCACTGGAAGTAACCGGGGATGTCGGTCAGGCGCAGGCCGGGAGCCAGCCGCGCCGCCGCGCGGGAGACGGGTTCGCGGGTGCGGCAGGTGGCCATCGCGAACGCCTGCTCGCTGTCACGGGTGACCCTGGCGAACGCGTCGACAAGGATGTCGGGCACCCACTCGAGCGTTGTGTCGGTGATGGGGGTCTTGCCGTAGATCACCCAGTGGAGTTCGTCGACAATCGCGTCGGGGATCAGTTGCGCGCGTACCGCCGAGTGGGTGCCGTCCGCGCCTACCAGCAGATCGGCGACGGTTGAGGTGCCGTCGGCGAACCAGGCGCGGACCCGGCCGTCGCCGGTCTGCTCGAAGCGCTCGAACGTGGCGCCGAACCGGACGGTGTCGGCGAGGTCGGCGAGCAGGATCTCCCGCAGCGTGAGCCGGTTGACGCCGAAGCCGTTCATGCCGGAATCGGCCGGCGGGGTGGGCTTGTCGAATCCAGGGTTCAGTTGCGGGTCCATGAACACCATGCGGGTGGCCTGGCGGATCGAGGTCGCCACGCACAGGTCGAACAGGTTGCTGGGAAGGCAGTCGTGGAGGGCGTCGGCGCCGGATGCCTTCAGGCTGATCCGGTATCCCTGGCTGCGGAAGGTTGCCGAGGTGTCGCGTTCGTAGACGGCGACGCCCACACCCGACCTGCGAAGTCCGTGCGCGAGGCATAGGCCGCCAAGGCCACCGCCGATGATCGCGACGCGAAACCGGGCAGGAGTGTCCACTGATGCTGATGTGGTTGGTAATGGCGGGTCGATGGTGATGTCGTCGTTCACTGAGCCAGCATACGAAATGCCTGTCGCAACAGCAACTGTTTAGGCGGTAGTATCAGACGGGAGTAGCATGCATTCATGGCCGCCAAAACCCGCGCAACAGGACCATCCCCATCGTCGCGTGCGGATGGTCCGTCTTTGCCGACACTGCTCGCCGGTGGTGCCCTGCTGAATCAGGTCGGACGCGAACTGGGCACCGCGCTGGACCGCGCCTTCGCCCGCTTCGGCCTGACCACCCAGCAGGCCGCACTGCTGTTGCATGTCGCAGACCAGCCCACCAGTCCCAGCCGGCTCACTGACGCGCTCGGCACCGACACCGCGGGCATGACCCGCCTACTCGACCGGCTCGAGACCAAGGGCCTGCTCCGCCGCCAGCGCCACGCTCAGGACCGGCGCGCGATCACCATCGAAGTCACCGACACCGGACGCGACCTGCTACCGCACCTACCGCCGATCTTCGGCCGAGCCAATACCCAACTATTCGACGGCTTCAGCACTGAGGAGATCATCGCCTGCACCGCAATGCTGCAGCGAATGCTGACCAATCTGGCGGGCATCGATCAGCCCAGCTGACGGCGGATCATCTGCCGCCGATCGTTCAGCGACCCGAGCCTCGGTCACCTGGCCGCCATTTACCGGCGGACCTTACAACCTGGCGGCAACGGCTCGGCGGCGGCATCTGTGACGCCTGGCCGCTGGCCCTGTCCGCCCTGGTGGGCCTCGACACGATCGCCGAGCGCATGCCCGCCTACCGCGAGCACGCCATCGCGATCGCGGCAGCCGTCAACGCCGACGGCGCCGCCCGCATCCATCCCGACCCTCCGCAGACGCCGCGATCTTCCCCATCCACCTGCCGGCCCCCCGGCGCGCCGTCGAGCAGGCAGGCGCGGACATGGGGTCGTGGTCATATCTTGCCGAGAATTCTCGTTAGCGCCGTGATCGTCGGCGCTCGCCCTGTTCTCAGAAGCGCCGAGCTGGGCGTACGGCGCGGCTTGGTGCACGTTCTCGGAAGTCCACGACGCGACGACTTCCGAGAAGCAGTCCTTCTCGGAAGTCGTTGGCCAGCAGGAATCGGCTGTAGCTAGAGTCGCCGGCCAAATATGACCACGACCCCAACCAACCGCATGAGACGGCACATCTTGCTAGTGGAACTTCGTGCTTCGATCGACAATGGCAACCTCCCGCACATATCGCTCGGTCATATGCATGTCCGTCACACCCAGGTGCGGGTTGCGCAGGTCCGCGCCGCGCAGGTCCGCGCCGCGCAGGTCCGCGCCATTCAGGCTCGTGCCGTTCAGGACCGCGCCGTGCAGGTTTGCGCCGCGCAGGTCTGCGCCGTTCAGGTACGCGTCGCGCAGGTCCGCTCCGATCAGGCGCGCATCGCGCAGCTTCGCTTCGACCAGGGCCGCGTCGCGCAGGTCCGCTTCGGCCATGTCCGCGCCGCGCAGGTCCGCGGCGCGCAGGTCTGCGCCGCTCAGGTTCGCGCGGTTCAGGTTCACGCGAGGGAAGCGCACCTGGGAGAAGTCCGCTTGAGAGGTGATGCTTGCATCGTGGTTGGCCAGAGCGGGCGCGATGGTTAAGGCGGCGAATACATCGGCTTCAAGCCGAATGCTCGGAATAGTTCTGAGCTTTTCGTGGGCGATGGTGCACTGCGTGGGCAAAGTCTTCTTGCCGACGGCCGGGGTGCAGGCGTCGCGGCCGCGAACGAACGCGGCCAGCACATTGCGGATGGTGTCGCGGTCGCGGGGGGAGTCGGTGGCCAGGCGCTGCAGGGCGTAGATGCCGGCCAGGCGCACGTCCCGCTTGTTGGAGCCGAGTTGCTCGGCGGCCCTGGTGTACCTGTCGGTGATCTGCCCTTGCTCGGAGACCGCCAGAGTACGGCCTGCCAGTAGGAGCGGAACGGCGAACCGGGTTTAGTGTCACATCTGGTGACGCTGTACGGGATGATGATCGGCGGCGGCCCCATCGTGATCCCTAGCAGGAGTCACTGACCAGCCGATATCTCTGCAGAGAGGTGCCTGATGGCCCTGCCGGCGATGATGGCGGAGCAGCGTGCGAAGGCGTTGGCGAAGGCGGCCCAGGCGCGTACGGCGCGTCGTGCGCTGTTGGCGGAGGTGGCCTCCGGCGCGGTGAGTGTGGCGGAGGTGTTCGAGCGCGGCAGGCAGGATCTCGTCGGCAGGACACGGGTGGTTCAGGTCCTGCGGGCCGTTCCCGGCTATGGGCCGGCACGGGTCGCGGCGTTGATGGCCATCTGCGGGGTGGCGGAGAACCAGCGTGTTGGCGCGCTGAGCGAGCAGCAGCGTGAACGACTTGTGCGGGCTTTGATCAGCTGACAGCGCCGGGGCTGATCGTGTGCGCTATCGGAGCTCCGCGTCCGGGTGAGGCTGGCTCTGCAGGCGATGGCGAAGTTCGGCCTGCTCCGCTGTCAGCGCCTGGCCCGGGCGTCGGATGCGGGCCGGGCGAGGTCGGGGGATGTCTTCGCCGTGCAGGAGGGCGAAGTCGGCGTGGGCCGCTTCGACGGCTTCGGGGTAGGCCTGTGTCTTCTCGTGCTCGGCGAGGGCCCGGTAGATGCTGGCCAGGGACGGGTTCTCGCCCTTGCGCTTCCCGGCGGGGATGATCAGATTCTTGCGGATGTCTTCGACGCGTTCCCCGGCTGCCCTGCGACGCAGCACGGTGTGCAGCATGTCGTCGGTGATGACCGGGGGCCGGCCGCCGTGGTTGCCCTTGCGGGCGGCGGCGTCCAGGCCTTCCAGGGTGGATTCGCGGATGGCTTCGCGTTCGGTCTCGGCCATGGCGGCGAAGAACGCGAACAGCATCCGGCCCGGCCCGGACGGGTCGTAGATGCCGGCCAGCGGCCCGGCGAGCATCTCCAGGACCAGGCCGTGCGCGGTCAGGTGGTCGGCCAGCGCGGTGAGTTCGGCGGCGTCGCGGCCCAGCCGCTTCATCTCATACACCGTCAGGATGACCCGGCAGTGCGGGGCGTGCGCCTTGATCTGCCGGGCCAGCGTAAGCGCCGCCTCGAACTGCGGGCGCACCCTCACCCGGGTCGAGATCTTCTCGGAGAAGATCTTCTCCCGCGGAATGCCGTGCGCGGCCAGCGCGTCCAGCTGCGACTGCAGTTCCTGGGTGAGGGCGGAGCAGCGGGCGTAGCCGATCCGGATGTCGGCCGAGGGCCCATCGTCACGCAGCGGTGCGGGCGGCGGTGTGCCGGGACGCCACGGCTGGCCCGGGTCCGCGGTCGGCCGGGGTGATCACCCTCAGCAGCTTGGCCAGCCGGGGGATCTTGGTGAAGCGACCGGTGTGGTAGGTGCCGGCCACCGCGCCCGAACGCGACCGGCACGGCGAACCGGGCGCGACAGCGCATCGCGGACACGGGTGACGCTCAACCTCATCAGCGTCACGGGTGCCTTCCTCGGCGATAGCGGACAGATGAGCTGATTCGGCGTGTTCACGGGGTTCCGGGGCCTCGGCCATGCCCCAGATGCTCTCACAAACATTTCCCAGAATCAGGAGATCCGCCGATTTGCATGAGAACGAGTTCTGAGAAGAAATCAGCCTCTCTGGCGATCGGAACTGGCCCTGCGAAGCCGTCTGGTGATCTTCTCTGGCAATCGCTCCGTTTCTGAGAACGCGAACGCCTTGGCTCATCCGCGGGGGCGCCCTCGCCGGCCAGCGTCTACCGGATCTTGGCCGACGACGACGGCGGGACTCCAGCCGGAAGCTGATCGCCCCCATCCTGGGTTGGCGATCATCCAGGATGGGGGCCGACGGCACCACGGCGATGGTCGCTTCGGCGGAGGATCCAGGCACCAGTGGATGGAGTCCCCCGGCTGGGGCTGAGGCGAGCGCGTGGGGGGTCGGCCGGGCGCGCGTGATGGTAGAGGACGCGGCGTTGAAAGTCGTCCAGGAGGATCTGCCGTCCGGCGAGGTTCACCTGAACCTGACTGGTGAGCAGGACGCCGAACTCCGGCTCGGTGGGCGGCGGGTCGCCGGAGGCGCCACGGATCATGGTGATCTCCGACCAGGTCGTGCGGACTTCCTCGCTGCGCAGGAGCCGCGCAAGCTGGATGAGTTCGCCGATCTGCTCTCAACAGGGCCCTCGTCGCGCAGATCAGACCACAACCGGGCCGGGATGCGCGCTGAGAACGCGGTGGCATTGCGCCGCACCTCCTGCGCCGAGCGCATACCGACCACGATGCCCGCGACCGCGGGGTGGCGCAGCGGGAAGGCCATGGCGGCCTGGGGGACGGTCACGCCGTGCGCCTCGCAGACATCCGCGATGCGGTTGACCCGTTCCAGCAGCTCCGGGGCGGCGGGTGCGTAGTCGAACCGCGCCCCCTCGGCGGGCCGGTCGGTTGCCAGCAGACCGGAGTTGAAGACGGAGGCGGCCAGGACCGAGACTCCGCGTTCGGCGCAGGCGGGCAGCAGTTCGTCCAGGGCGGTGTGGTCCAGCAGCGTGTAGCGGCCCGACAGCATGACCACGTCCGCGTCGGTCTCCCGCACCAGGCGGGTCAGCTTGCCAGGGTGGTACATGCCCGCGCCGACGGCGCCGACCACGCCCTGGGAGCGCAGCTCGGCCAGTGCCGGGTAGCCGTCGCGCAGGGCAGTCTCGAAGTGCTCCTCGGCATCGTGCAGATACAGCACGTCGATCCGGTCGACGCCCATGCGGGTCAGCGAGTCCTCGACGCTGCGCAGGATGCCGTCGCGGGAGAAGTCCCAAACCCGGCGGTGCGTGGCCGGCACGGCGAAGCCCTCGTCCATCCGGCCGTTCGGATCCTGCGGGACCAGCAGCCGGCCGACCTTCGTCGACAGCGTGAACTCTGCCCGCGGCTTGCTGCGCAGCAGCTCGCCGATGCGGCGCTCAGAGTGCCCGATGCCGTAGTGCGGCGAGGTGTCGAAGTAGCGGATTCCCGAGTCCCAGGCGGCCGCCAGTGCCTGCGCCGCGGTGTCGTCGTCCAGCGGTTCGAACAGGCCGCCCAGCGGCCCGCCCCCGAAGCCCAGTTCGGTGACCTCCACCGTGCTGCGACCGAGGCGATGAGTGCGCATGTGACTTGTCTCCCTCGTGTGCGGTTCCGGCTTCCGGCCGGACATTATGATGTTCATGCCGATCTGATCCGCTTCGGCGCCCGGTGTGATGAGGACTCCGGTGAGACGGCCGTCCGAACCAGCACGTTCCGGGGACCAGGTCGTCGTGGCTCACCACCTCGGCGCCGTTGCGCGACGGTTGCCGCAGTCGGCTCCAGATGCGGCGAAGCCGCGGCACGTCCAACCGCCCCTCGCCTTCCCGGAAGCACTGCTCCATCCAGGGTCGCGGTGGGTGCGATCGTCGCCGCGTCCTGCGCCGCTGAAGCGCCGGCTCTCCAGTGGAGTCCGCCAGGCGACGTCCTTGGTCTCCAAAGCGCCCGTCAGAAGGCGGGGAAGGCCCAGCCCGAGGGGTGGAAGGGCTCGCGCTCGCCACGGAAGGCGAGCGAGGCGGCGGTGACCGCCCCGGGGCGCAGTTCCTCGACGCGGCCCGCGGCCGCCAGGGCCGCCAGGGTGGTGCCGCCCAGATAGGCCGCACCCAGCTCGGCGGAGGTCAGCCGCAGGCCCGGCCGGGCCTGGGTGCGTTCGCAGGTGACGGAGTCGCCGTCGGCCCACAGGTGGTAGCGCCCCGCGTTCCATGGGCAGAACGTGTCCTGAACCTCCAGGACCAAGTCCAGCGGAGTCGAGTAGCGGCGTGCCGCCAGCGCGCGGTCGACGTCCACCAGGCGGACCCAGAGGTTGTCGATCACGCTGGTGCGAGCCGCGCGCGGGTCGGTCAGCAGGTGCTTCAGCGGTTCGTCGACGGCGCCGTCATAGGTGAGGCCGGCGTGAGCGTCGAGGTCGATGAGGTAACGCCACAGGGCGGCGTAGGACTGCCTAGTGGTGGCCGCGACCTCGATGACCTGCACCAGCCGCGGCTTGGAGCGGTAGAAGACGTAGCCGCTGACCTCGCCGCCGGGCTCGGTGTGGACGGCGAAGCGCAGGGCCGTCCCGCCGTCGCGCGCGCGTTCGCCGTCGGCCAGCCGGGCCTCCCAGAACTTCTCCGTACGGTCCACCCAGCCGACCCCGGTACGGCGGGCGGTGTCGTAGACCTTCTCTAGCAGCGGCCGGGCCTGCCGGCGGTCGAGCAGGCGGATCGTCCCGTCGCCGAGGTCGGTGCCGGGCCTCAGGGCCAGGAGCTTCTTGTCCGCCTGGATCTCGGCCACGCAGCTGGCGACGCCGTACCCGAAGCGGCCATAGATCGTGGCCTCGGCGGCGTTGAGCGCGGCGATCGGCTCGCCGCCTGATTCGTGCAGGTCGGTGAGCTGCTTGCGCATCATCGCGGTGAGGATGCCGCGGCGCCGGTGGGTGGGCAGGACCGCGACGAGCGTGATGCCGGCGACGGGCGTCACCGCGCCGGGGACCGTCATGACGCGGCCGTAGATCGACGCACCGCCGACGATCTCCTCGCCGTCGTAGGCGGCGATCGTGCGTCCGGGCTCGATGGAGTCGGCGGCGTTCCGCAGGCCGCCCTCGTACCAGTCCTGGCCGTAGGTCGTGGTGATCATGCGAGCCCACGCGTCGAGCTCGTCGGCGCGGATCGTCCGCAGGGGGTAGGTCGCTGTCATGCTTCGAGAATGGCCGGGTAAACAGGCACCGCACATCGGGTGATCTGTGTATTTATATGCTGGCGTCGTGGTGGCGGAGCGCGTGGTCAGCCCGGTGTTCGTCGGCCGGGGCGAGGAGTTGTCGGCGCTGGTGGCGGCCCTGGACACGGCTGTCGGGCAGGGGCCGGCGGTGGTGCTGGTGGCCGGGGAGGCCGGGATCGGCAAGTCGCGGCTGCTCGCCGAGTTCGCGCGGTCGCTGGGCAGGGGCGTGCGGGTGGTCGAGGGCGCCTGCGCGGAGCTGGGCAGCGACGGCCTGCCGTACGCGCCGTTCGTGACGGTGCTGCGCAGGCTGATCCGGGTCGAAGGGGTGCTGCCGGGGCCCTACCGCCAGCTGGCCCGCTGGTTCCCCGAGCTCGGCGAGGCGGGCGACGCGGAAGGCGGCAAGCATCTGCTGTACGAGGAGGTCCTGACGCTGGTCGAGCGGGTGGCCGCGAACCAGCCGCTCGTCGTCTCGGTCGAGGACCTGCACTGGGCCGACGCCGCCACCCGCGAGCTGCTCGGCTTCCTGGCCAGGAACCTGACCCAGGCCGGCGTGCTCCTGGTGATCACCTACCGGCCGCCGGAAACTGGCGACGGACTGCTCGGGCCGCTGCTGTCCGAGCTGGCCCGCCGCCCGCGCACCACCACGCTGCGGCTGCATCGCCTGGACCGGCAGGGCGTGGGCCGGCAGCTGGCCGCGATCCTCGGCACCGAGCCGGACGCGGCCGCCGTACGCCGCGTACACGAACGCAGCGACGGCACCCCGCTGTTCGTCGAGGCGCTCGCCCGCGCCGGTGAACGGACCCCGGACAGCCTGCGCGACCTGCTGCTGCACGGCCCGCGGTCGCTTCCCGGCCCGGCGCGCGAGATGCTGCGCATCGCTTCGGCAGCGGGCGGCCGGGTCGGCCACCGGCTGCTGGCGCAGGTGGCCGGGCAGGACGGGACCGGGCTGGATGCCCTGCTGCGCGAGCTCGTCGACCGCAGCCTGCTCGTCACCGCAGGGGACGGCTACGACTTCCGCCATGCCCTGATCCGGCAGGCGGTGTACGAGGACCTGCTGCCCGGCGAGCGGGCGCGCCTGCACGCGCGCTACGCCGAGGCCCTGCGCGATTCCGGCGCCCACGCGGAGCTGGCCGCGCACGCCCACGCCGCCGGTGATCGCGGGCTGGCCTTGTCCGCCGCCTACCTGGCCGCGGGCCAGGCGCGCAGGTCCTACGCCTACGAGGAGCAGGTCCGCATGCTCGACCAGGTCCTCGAACTCTGGGACCCGCAGGCGCGGCTGGGCGTCGACAGGATCGACGTACTGACCGGCGCGGCCGAGGCGTGCATGCTCAGCGGCGACTACGCTCGCGGGGTCGAGTACGCCAGCGCCGGGCTGGCCGCCGTGGACGAGCGGCGCGAGCCCGAGCGGGCCGCCCAGCTGCTGGAACATCGAGGCAGGCTGCGGCACCGGCTGGAGGCGACCGGCGTCTCCGACTGGGAACGAGCCCTGGAACTGGTGCCCGCCACCCCCGGCGGCGTTCAGCGAGGGCGGCTGCTCGGCGTGCTGGCCATGGGCCTGCTGCCGGAGGTGGACCGGGCTCGCGAGCCGTTCGAGGAGGCGCTCACCATCGGTCGGCGTACCGGCGATGCCACGGTCACGGTCCGTGGGCTGCTGGGCGTCGGGTCCATGACGGGCGACCTCGGGATGCTAGCGCAGGCCCGCACGCTGGCCGATCGGCTCGACGGCCACGACCTGCTCATGACCGTCCCGATGTACGAGGCGACGCTGCACACCAAGGCCGGTGACCACGACCGTGGCATCGAGGCGGCCCGCGACGGCATCCGCCACGCCCGCCGGTACGGGCTGGGCCGCAGCCGGGGCGCCGAGCTCGCGCGCTTCGCCGGACACAGCCTGATCCTGGCCGGGCGGTGGGACGAGGCCGCCGCCGTGCTGGAGGAGAGCCTCCAGGAGGACCCGCCACCGCTGCCGCGGCAGGCCCTGCGCGTGCTCGCCGGCTACCTGTCGCTGCTGCGCGGAGACTTGGCCAGGGCGGCCGACGCCGCGGCGGCCGTGGAGCACACCGGCAACGGGGGCCTGTTCCCCCGCTATCAGCTGCTCTGCCTGCTCGCCGTCGCCCAGGGCAACCACGAGAGGGCAGACCTGCTCCTGGACCGGGCGCTGGCCGACCCGGCGCTCACCCGGATCTACAGCAGCGACGCCCGGCCGGTCCTGGTCGCCGGCGCATTGGCGCAGCGGGCCCGGCTCGCGCACGGCGACGGCAGGGACCTACGGCAGCGGGTCGCGAAACGACAGGCCGAGCTCTCCGCGGCCGATACGGCGCTCGGCGTGGACGGGCCGCTCGACCGAGCTTGGCAGATCATGCTGCGCGCGCTTATCAAGGACGACGGCTGGGACCACGCCGCGGGTGCCTGGCGGGAGCTGCGGCAGCCGTACGAGCTGGCGCTGAGTCTGTTCCACGGCGCGCGAGCCGCGCTGGCGGCGGGCGACCGGCCCGGGTCAACGGCCCGCCTCAGGGAAGCCGCGTGGCTGGCCGAAGACCTGGGCGCCGCGCCGCTCACCCGCGAGATCGCCCTGCTCGGGCGGCCCCGACCGGCTCAGGGTGGGCTCACGGAGCGCGAGCGTGACGTGCTCAGGTTGATCGCCGAGGGCCAGAGCAACCGGCAGATCGCCGCCCGGCTGCACATCTCACCGAGTACGGCGGGGGTGCATGTCTCCCACATCCTGACGAAACTGGGCGCGGCGACCCGCACCGAGGCGGCGGCCATCGCGTTCCGTGAGGGGCTGGCGGGGGTCCTTCCCCGCTTAGCTTGACGTTTACCTTTCCTGGTCCGGTGACCGTTTCGACGCGCTTGGTGGCCTTGCCCACATCGTGCTGCGGGCAAGACTGGCCTGGTCGGATCTACAGCGTCAACGAATGTGACACCAAGCCCGGTTCGCCGTTCCACTCCTACTGGCAGGCCGTCCTCTCCGAGCCCCTGCGCCGAGATCTGCACCCCCGGCGGGGCGGCGCGCTCCCCGCGGAACCGAGCGTCTCCGACCGGTCGCTGGGCGAGGTCTCGCCCAGCGACACCGTCGACCCCGGCGCCGCGAACGTGGCGGCGAAGCTGGCCGAGAAGCACTGCGGCCACATCGAGGCGGTGCTGTCGGCGGCTGTGAGCGACCCGGCCCTGGTCGCGCACGCGCGGGCGTACCTCAGCGGCGCTGACGACCCCGCCGGGGCGGCGGCGATCGCATCGATCGTCGACCGCGCGCAGAACGGGAACAAGACGCCGCGAACCTTCACCGACGGGTGGATCGCCTCCTGCGGGCTCGCCTTCGCCGCCTGCGCGCTCGCCGAACTGAGCGGCATCGCCTCCTCTGCGGAAGACCTGCGCCCGCTGGACTCCCTCCGGCAGGTCGACTCTGTGAGCCTGCGCCGGGTCCGGGGCCTGCTGGCCTTCTGCCCCGAGGAGGAGTACCGGCGGGCGGTGGAACGGCTGGCCGCGCACCGCGGCACCCGCTCCCGGCGGCTCGTCGTCTCCTACCTGGTGCCCACCCGGCACGACTGGGTGGACGAGTGCTGCGCCGACCCGCCGTCCGCCGAATGGGGCTTGAACGCCTTCTACCGCGAACGACTGTGGGCGTCGGTGGGCACGCCGCGGCACCTCGAACTGCTCGGCTGGAGACTGGAGGAGTCCGACTTCGACGCGTTCACGTACGGGATGCGCGCCACGATGGCCGACGGCTTGGGGCCGGCAGCCGCCCCGGTCCTGGTCGACGCCTGGGACCGGCTCAGGATCTACAAGCCGTGGCGGGAGCGGTTCGTCGAGCTGATCTCCCTGATTCCGAGCGACGAGGCGTTCAAGCTGCTGCTGGAGCGGTACGAGCGGGAGTTCGCGGGTGAGTACCTGCTCGCGGCGATGGAGCGCTTCCCCGTGCGGGCGGCGCGGGTGCTGTCCACGGTGGCTGCGAGCGACTCGACGTCGGCGCTCCTGGCCGCCGGGCTGCTTCGCATGCACCTCAAGGCGCATCCGGAGCTGCCCGGGCCGGACCCGGCGCCGCGGGTCCCGGACGCGCCCGGCGAGGACGTCCCGGCGGTGCTGACCGCGCCGGGGCGGGCGGCCCGGCTGCCCGCGTACGCCGATCCCGATGTCCTGCCGCAGGTGCTGCTCAAGGGCGGCGGCCGGGCCCTGCCCGCCGACGCGACCAGGAGGCTCGTCGCGCTGGCCAAGAAGCCGGACGAGCGGCTGGACGCGGTCCGCGAGGCCTGCGACCGGCGTTCGCTGGCCGACCTGGGCTGGGCGCTGTTCCTGCACGGCGACGCCTGGGCACTGCCCGCGCTGGGATGGCTCGGCGACGGCCGGACGGCCCGCGACCTGGCCGCCCTGATCCCCGGCTGGGTAGCGCGGGGCACCAGGGCCCGCGCGGTCAAGGCTGTCGACGCCATCGCCCGGATCGGCACCGCGGAGGCGCTGGAGGTGCTGGACGAACTGGCGGAGACGGTCCCGGACCACGCGGTCCGGGACGCTGCGGCGAGGGCGCGCCCGTAACCACTCAGGTGCACCCGAGACGCGGTGGCACGCCCGTACCGCCCGCAGAGATCGCCGCCGGCGCGCCTGGCCTGCCGATCCGGCAGTAGACGGCGGGGCCGACAGGGCTGAGCGGTGCCAGCCCTGGCCCAACCCCGTGCGTCACGGGGCGCTGGGCCGCCCGAGCGGAACACCGTCCAACTCCAGGTGCCGATTCATGTCGAGCTCGAAGCGGCCATACAGGTTCAGGTGGGACCAGAACAGGCCCGACAGCCCGCGCCGGTCGGCCGGGCTCAGCCGTTTTCGCCAGGCCGGATCGCGCAGCACGATCTGGATCAGGTGTGTGTTGAGGTAGGTGATGGCGGCGGCGATCAGGTGCAGCGCCAGCGCGGACACTTCAACGTTCTCGCGGTCGTCGCCGGTCAGGTCGCCGGCCTTGCCGTAGAACAGGTCCTTGCTGGCGGAGTTAAAGTTCTCCACCACGTTCAGGCCCTCGTTGATCTCTCTCCTGAGTTCCTCGTCCGCAAGGTAATCGCAGATGAAGATCGTCCGGATGACGCGGCCGAGCTCCTCGATCGCCTGGTAGGTGGGGTGCTTGGGGCCGCCGCGGGTGAAGCGGCGCAGCATCTGGTGCGACTCGGCGGTGTGCAGCCGCAGCGCGGTCGCGTACTTGATCTCAGTTACTTGGAATGTGACCTTCCGGGCGATCTTGTCCGGTACGGTCTCGCCGGTAGCTGAGGAGAGTCGGTGGACGCTGTCGTACTCGAGAAGAAGTGGCCCGTCCTGGAGCGGCACCAGCAAGCGGCCGGGTGGCTGCGGATCTGGACCGATCTGGGACGGGCACCCCGCACGATCGACGCCTACGCACGTGGGCTCGCCGAGTATCTGCAGGTATGCGAGCGGGAGGGCGTTGACCCGGTCACGGCGAACCGGGCGCACGTGGCGGTGTTCGTCCGTGAACTGGTCACCCGGCCGAGTCATCGCGGCGCGAACGTGGTGTCGATCGACTCGGGGGCCGGGCTGTCCAACGCCACGATCCAGCAGCGACTGGTCGCGGTCAGGCTGTTCTACGACCACCTCATCGAGGAGGGGCTGCGCGAGTCCAACCCGGTCGGGCGCGGAAAATACACGCCCGGACGCCACTTCGGCGGCCACGAGCGCGGTCTTATCCCGCGACTTATCAAGCTGCCGTGGATCCCCGACGAGAAGCAGTGGCGGCAAGTCCTGGCCACCGCGGCGGACGAACCGATCCGCAACCGGGTGATGCTCGCGCTGGCCTACGATGCCGCGCTGCGCCGTGAAGAGCTGTGCCTGCTGGGCACCGAGGATCTTGACCCTGCGCAGCGAACCCTTCGGATAAAGGCGGAGAACACCAAGAACCGGCTGGAACGGGTGGTGCCGTACTCGGCGCCCACTGGCGTGCTGCTGTCGAACTACCTGGCCCACCGAGCGACGATCAGCCGGGCTCGCGGCCAGCTGTTCTTGTCGGAGTCGCGCCGCAACTACGGGCAGCCGGTGACGCTCTGGACCTGGTCGAAAGTCGTACGACGGATCGCCGTCGACGCCGAGGTACCGCAGTTCTCCACCCACAGAGGCCGTAAGGAAATAAGGCGTTGCTTTGTGATCTTCGGCTCGTTGGGAGGATATGGCCATTCCGAGCGAGGTCCGCGAGCAACTCTCGGTGAAGTTCGATGTGCTGCTGCCCCATCTGAACGAAC
>NZ_VCJS01000171.1 GCF_005893125.1 Nonomuraea basaltis
CTCGACGACGGCGGGGGCGGCGCGCAGATAGTCGCGGGCGGCGGCCAGCCTGGTGCGGCTGCCGGCAGGGAAGCCGTCGGAGGCGCCCGCGTCCAGGGACTCCAGCATGGCGTCGAGCGAGCCGAAGCGGGTGATGAGGGCCGCCGCGGTCTTCTCGCCGACGCCGGGGACGCCGGGCAGGCCGTCGCTCGGGTCGCCGCGCAGGGTGGCGAAGTCGGCGTAACAGCGGCCGGGGATGCCGTATTTCGCGGTGACGAACGCCTCGTCCACGATCTGCAGGTTGCGGATGCCGCGCGCGGTGTAGAGGACGCGGACCGGGCGGGTGTCGTCGACGAGCTGGAACAGGTCGCGGTCGCCGGTGACGATGTCGACGGCCCCCGTGGCCTGGTGGGTGAGCGTGCCGATGACGTCGTCGGCCTCGTAGCCGGGCGACTCCAGGCGGGCGATGCCGACGGCGTCGAGCACCTCCTGGATGACGGCGATCTGCGGCACGAGCGCGTCGGGCACCACCTCCTGGTCGCCGTGGGCGACGCGGTGCGCCTTGTACGTCGGGATCGCCGCCACCCGGAAGGCGGGCCGCCAGTCGGCGTCCATGGTCGCCACGAGCTCCGTGGGGGAGTGCCGGCGCACGAGGGTGGCGATCATGTCGATGAGGCCGCGTACCGCGTTGACGGGCGAGCCGTCCGGAGCCGTGATCGAGTCCGGGACGCCGAAGAAGGCCCGGAAGTAGAGAGACGGGGTGTCCAGAAGCATCAGCACCTGTCTATGGTCGCACTCCCGGCGGGTCCTCGCCCTCTCCTCCCTCCGGCCCCAGGATGCCCACCGCGAGCAGGCACGCGTCGTCCTCCGGGTTGGGGCCGCCGATGTCGGACAGGAGACGGTCGAGCCCGGCTTCCAGATCGCGGCCCGGCACGTCGCGGGCGGCGGCCAGGGCCAGGTCGAGGCCGACGTCGATGTCGCGGGTACGCCGCTCCACCAGCCCGTCGGTGAACATCAGCAGCAGGTCGCCGGGCAGCAGCCGGGTGGTGGCCAGCTCGTACGGTCGGCCGGAGGTGGCGCCGAGCAGCACCCCCTTGGGCTGGTCGAGCCGGCCGGCGGCCCCGTCGCGCACGAGGATGGGCGCCATGTGGCCGGCCTGGCTCCAGGCGAACACCCGGGTCTCCGGGTCCAGATGGCCGATGATCGCGGTGGCGGTGGTGTCCTTGAGCTGGTGCAGGACCAGCTCGTTCAGCCAGTCCAGCAGCCGGTTGGCGGGCCGGCCGGTCATGGCGAGGCCGACGAGGGCGTGGCGGAGCTGGGCCATGCGGGCGATCGCGGGCAGGCCGTGGCCCGAGACGTCGCCGATGGCCAGCAGCAGGCGGCCGTCGGGGGCGGGCGCGGCCTCGAACCAGTCGCCGCCCAGGTTCGCGGTCTTCTCGGCGGGCACGTACCGCACCGCGATCCTGGTGTGCCGCAGGTCGGGGGGGCAGGCGGGGTCGGGCAGGATCGCCTCGCGCAGGGCCAGCATCACGTGGCGCTCCTCGGCGGCCTGCTCGCGGGCCTCCAGGAGCTGGCGGCGCGACTCCGACATCATGCGCTCGGCGCGGCGGCGGCCGGTGATGTCCTGGATGACGCCGTGCAGGCCGATGGGCCCGCCGGGGGCCATCAGCGGCTCCAGCACCATCCGCACGTCGCGCAGCTCGCCTCCGCGGCGGATGCGGAACTCGGCCTGGACCGGCTCGACGCCCTGAACGGCGGAGCACAGCAGCTGGTCGAGCGCCGCCACGTCCGCGGGCTCGACGTGCTTGGCCAGGTGCGACAGGGCGATGGGGCCCTCGCCGGGGTCGCGGCCGAAGATCGTGTACACCTGGTCGGACCAGATCGTCTCGCCGGTGTGGAGGTGCCATTCCGCCCAGCCCATGTTGCCGAGCCGCTGGGCGTGCGCCAGCCGTACGGCGAGCATCTCGGCGTCGCTTTCTTGACCGAGCAGCCCGGCCGCGCCTATGACGTCGACCATAATCTCACTCTCAAAGTGCAGTGGATCTGGACAATTGTCCCCACACTACGTGATCGTTGTTGAACGGAGTGTAGCGATCGCTTCCCGTGTTGTGAGAGCTTTTCGCAGATTTTAGGAGGCGTGACCCGAGTAGATTGTGCCTGTGACGTCCTCAGACCTGTATCCCGTGTCCCGTTTGTCCGCCGTGCAGGAGGCCACCGCCAAGAGCGGGCTCGACGCCCTGCTGCTCACACCCGGCCCCGATCTGCGCTATGTGAGCGGCTACGAGGCCAAGCCGCTGGAGCGGCTGACGTGCCTGGTGGTCCCCGCGTCGGGTGAGCCCTACATGATGGTGCCCCGCCTGGAGCTGCCCGCCGCCGAGGCCTCACCCGCCTCGCGGCTCGGGCTTGAGTTCGTGGCCTGGGACGAGACCGACGACCCGTACGCGCTCGTCGCCGGGCGGCTGGGCCGGGTCGGCAAGGTGGGGCTGGCCGACCGGATGTGGGCCATGTCGTCGCTGCGCTTCCGCGAGGTGCTGCCGGGCGCCGAGCAGGTGCTGGCCGGAAGCGTGCTGCGGGAGCTGCGGATGCGCAAGTCGCCGGAGGAGGTGGCGGCGCTGCGCGCGGCCGGGGAGTCGATCGACGCCGTCCACCGGCAGGTGCCCGGGTTCCTGCGGGCCGGGCGTACCGAGCGCGAGGTGGGCCGGGACATCGCCGAGGCGATCCTGGCCGCCGGGCACGAGACGGTCGACTTCGTCATCGTCGCCTCCGGCCCGAACGGCGCCAGCCCGCACCACGACGTGTCCGACCGGGTGATCCAGGCGGGCGAGCCGGTCGTGGTCGACATCGGCGGCCAGCTGCACAACGGCTACTGCTCGGACTCGACGCGCACGTACAGCGTCGGGGAGCCGCCCGCCGACTTCGCCGCGTACTACGAGGTGCTGCGCCGCGCCCAGGATGCGGCGTGCGCGGCGGTGCGGCCCGGCGTGTCGTGCGAGTCGGTCGACGCGGCCGCCCGCGACGTGATCGCCGAGGCCGGATACGGCGAGTACTTCATCCACCGGACCGGGCACGGGATCGGGATCGAGACGCACGAGGAGCCGTACATCGTGGCCGGCAACGGCGAGCCGCTGGAGCCCGGCTTCGCCTTCTCGGTCGAGCCGGGCATCTACCTGCCGGGCCGGCACGGCGCCAGGATCGAGGACATCGTGGTCTGCACGGAGAGCGGCGGGGAACGGCTGAACAACACGCCGCGCGACCTCGTGGTCGTGTAGCGGGCCCCGCGCAGGTCTATCGGCCGATCTCTTCGGTGTATACCGTCCGAATCATGGCCGAACTTGAGCAATATCCGTTCATGCCCGGTCCACGGGGCCTCCCTGCCGGGACGTACTCGAAACGGCGGGAGAAGGAGCCGCTGGGCAAGGTACGGCTGCCCAGCGGCGACACGGCGTACCTCACCACGACCTACCGGGACGCGGCCGCCGTCCTGAGCGACCCGCGCTTCAGCCGGGACCTCAGCCGTCCCGGCTCGCCCAGGATGTTCCCCGGGTTCACCATCGGCGACGCGCCCGGCAGCCTCATCAGCATGGACCCGCCCGACCACACGCGGCTGCGCAGGCTGCTGACAGGGGTGTTCACGCCGCGCCGGGTCAACGGCTGGCGGCCGAGGCTGCGTGCGCTCACCAACGACCTCGTCGACGCGCTGCCCGAGGAGTTCGACTTCCTGAACGACTTCGCCTTCCCGCTGCCCGTGCAGATCATCTGCGACATCGTGGGCGTGCCGGGGATCGACGCCGTACGGGTGCGCGCCTGGTCGGACGCGATGCTGTCCACCTCCAGCCTGTCGGAGGAGGAGAAGCTGACCGCGGCGATGGAGTTCTACGGCTACGTCGCCGAGATGATCGCCGCCCATCGCGAGAATCCCGGCGACGGCCTGCTGGCCGCGATGATCCACGCCCGCGACGGCGAGGACCGGCTGAACGAGGAGGAGCTGGTGCGCAACACGCTCGGCCTGTTCCTGGCCGGGCACGAGACCACCGGATCCGTCCTGGCCAGGTCGATGTTCAGGCTGCTCGACCCGCGCGACGGCTACGAGCGGCTGGTGGCCGGGCCGGAGCTGGTCCCGAGCGCGGTCGAGGAGTTGCTGAGGACGGAGCAGCCGGGCGACAGCCCCCTGCTGCGGGTGGCGACCGAGGACGTCGAGCTCCCGTCGGGCACCGTGCGCAAGGGCGAGGGCGTGGTCGCCTCCTTCGCCGGCGCCAACTTCGACCCGTCGGTCTTCCCCGACCCGGACGTCATGGACCTGCGGCGCGATACGACGCAGCAGCATTTGGCGTTCGGCCGGGGCCCGCACTACTGCCTGGGCGCGAACTTGGCCAGGATGGAGCTGCAGGAGATCCTCGGCGTGCTGGTCGAGCGGCTGCCCGAGCTCACGCTCGCCGCGCCCGCCCGCGACGTGGCGTGGACGGAGGGCACCATCATCGTCCGGCCCGTGCGGCTGCCCGTACGCAAGGCCGGCCTGCGCTGATCGCGCGGTCGGTGAGCGCGCGCTGGAGGGCGTTCGAGGTCACGGGGTCACTGTGGCACAGTCGCTGTCATGTTCGCGGAGGTCACGTACGCCACCAGCCCCGGCTCCGAGCGGCCCAACGAGGATCTGGTGATCGCCGGGCCGTCCTGGGTCGTCGTGCTCGACGGGGCCACGGCGGCGGCCGGGGTGGACAGCGGGTGCGCGCACGACGTGCGGTGGCTGGTGACTCGGCTCGGCGGGGCGCTGGCGGCGAGGCTGGGCGTCGATGGCGACACGCCGCTGGCCGGGGTTCTGGAGGGAGCCATCGAGGAGACGGTGGCGGCGCACGGGGGCGGTTGTGATCTGGGCAACCCGGATTCGCCGTCCGCGACGGTGGCCATGGTGCGTGCCGGGCGGGGGCGGGTGGAGTATCTCGTTCTCGGGGACTCGCCGGTGATGCTCTCGCTGGTGGGCGGCGGGGTCGAGGTGGTGGCCGACGACCGGCTGGAGCGGCTGCCGGGCGGGCGGCCGTACACGGTGGAGCTGGTGCGGCGGATGCGCAACGTACCGGGCGGATTCTGGGTGGCCGGCGCCCGGCCCGAGGCGGCCTCTCACGGGGTGAGCGGGGCGGTGGACGTACGGGCGGTGCGGGCGGTGGGGGCGTGTACCGACGGGGTGGCGCGGCTCGTCGACTGGTACGGCTGGAGCTGGGACGACCTGGCGACCGCCCTGGACGGCAAGGGGCCGCATGCGGTGATCGAGGCCGTGCGCGAGCTGGAGGGGGTGCGCGGGCCGGTGCGCGGGAAGCGGCACGATGACGCCACCGCAGCCTGGGGGCGGTTGAGGGCTCCTACGCGCTGACCGTACCTGGACACGCTGGGGTGTATCAGACGTTGCCCGCGCCGCTCTGGCATGGCGAGGGCGGCGGAGGGAGTGCGCATGTTCGTCGGCAGGACGGCGGAGCTGGCCCTACTGCGTGCCGAGCTGAGCGCGGCGGGGGGTGGCTGCGCCAGGAGGGTGGCGATCGAAGGGCCGGAGGGGATCGGCAAGACCGCGCTCGTCCACCACGCGCTCGACGGGGAGGCGGGCGTGCGGGTGCTGGCGGCCAGCGGCGAGGAGAGCGAGCGGCAGCTCGGGCTCGGCGTCATACGGCAGCTCGCGGAGGCGGGTCTGGATGGGGCGGAACCTGAAGGCTCGCCAGTCGCGGGGCCGGAGGGCTTCGCGGCGGCGGGGCTCAAGGCGATGGGGCAGGATCCGTGCGCGGCGGGGCAGGCGATCTGCGATGTCATCGGGGCGTTGCAGGCGCACGGGCCGGTGGCGGTGCTGGTCGACGACGCGCAGTGGGCGGACCGGCCGTCGCTGTGCGCCCTGGGCTATGTGCTGCGGCGGATGCGGGCGGGCCGGGTGCTGGTGCTGGTCGCCTGCCGCGACCTGGCCGACCCATGGCTGCCCGACGGGTTGCGGCGCCTCTTGACCGGCGACGGCACGCTCCGCGTCACGCTCGGCGGGCTGAGCGCGGCCGATCTGGCGGAGCTGGCCGGCCAAGGGCTTGGGCCGAGTCGCGTCGAGCGGGTGCCCGGGCTCAGCGAAGAGGCGGCCGAGCGGTTGCGCGAGCACACCCTGGGCAACCCGCTGCACGCCCGCGCCCTGCTCGAGATCGTACCCCTGCCGGTCCTGGAGGACGCCGGTGTACGCCTGCCGGCGCCCGGCACGTACCTGCGGTCCTTCACCCGCCGCCTGCACGGCTGCGCCTCCGCCGCCCGGCAGCTCGTCGCCGCCTGTGCGGTCCTCGGGGGAGGGTGCCCGCTGCACGTGGCCGCCGCCGTGGCCGACGGGCTCGACGAGCCGCTGAACACCCTCGAGGAGGCCATCTCGGCCGGGCTGCTCCGCGAGCTGCCCGGCCGCCTGATCGACTTCCCCGAGCCCCTCGCCCGGGCCGCCGCCTACGACGGGCTCGGTGCGGGCACCCGGGCGCGCCTGCACCTGGCCGCCGCCGCGCAGGCCGGCGACACCGGTACGGCGCTGCGGCACCGGGCCGCCGCGGCGAGCGGCCCCGATGACGTCCTGGCCGAGGAACTGGCCGGGTACGCGGCCAAGGCCGCACAACACGGGCAGTGGCGGGAGGCCGCCGCCCACCTGGAGCTGGCCGCCGGGCTCACGGAGCCGACCCGGGCTCCGGCGCGCCGCGACGAGCTGCGCACGGCCATGCTGGAGCACGTCCTCATCGGGGGCGACGTGCTCCACGCGGCGCGGCTCGCCGGAGCCCGGACCAGACGCGACGCCGACCTGGGCGCCATGCGGGAAGCCGATGTGCGTGCTTCGCACGACTCCGACCCCCACGCGGCGCGCCAGTACGTGCTGGGCCGGCTGGCGTTCGCATCTGGGCGCTTCGATGAGGCGGCGGAGTCGCTGGCTCAGGCGTGGCGGCATCGAGAGCCGGGGTTCGCCGCCGACGTGGCGGAGCAGCTGGCCTGGCTGCACCTGGTCACGGGGGACCGGGCGGCGGCGGTGAGCTGGGCCCGGCTGGCGATCGAGCAGCCCATCCAGGGCGCGGTCGCCAGGCCGTACGACGTGCTGGCGCTGGGAGGGGCACCCAGCGCCGGCGCGCCACCGCACAGTCTTGCGGCGGCCGTCGCGCTCCTCGGACGAGACGCGCCCGGCGAGGCGTGCGCCGTGCTCAGGCAGGTCGTGGCCGGGGCGGAGGAGGACGGACTGCCGCACCACCGGCTGCTGGCCACCGCGCTGCTGGCCGCCGCCGAGCACGCGGCCGCCCGCTGGGACGACGCGGTCGCCCGCGCCGAACGGGCGCTCTCCGAGGCGACGGCGCTCGGCCAGCGGTGGCTGCTGCCCTGCCTGGCCGCGGTGTGCGTGGCGCCGCTCGCGGCACGGGGGCAGCACGAGCGGGCGCTTGCCCATGCCACCGCCGCCATGGCCGCCGCCCGCGGCATGCGTCATGCCATGGGGGAGGCCCAGGCGGGCCTGGCGATGGCGCTGCTCGGTGTCGAGGACGCGTCCCCGGCGGCGGGTGCCGGGGACGCGCTGCCAGGGGATCCGTTCGTGCCCGATCCGCGGCCGCGCCGGATCGAGGCGCTGGTCGCGGGCGGGCGGTTGGCGGAGGCGGAGCATGCGCTCACCGCGTTCGACGAGAGCGGCCCGGTACGGCCGGCGGGACCGCGCGGGCAGGCCGAACGGATCAGGCTGGGCGCGCTGCTGCTGGCTGCCAGGAACGTTCCACGGCAGGCCGAGGAGAGCTTCGGCCTGGCGCTGGCACTGGTCGAGTCCGGGGTCTGCCCTGTGGAGGAGGCGAGGGTGCTGCTGGACCTGGGCCGGCTGCTGCGGCGTACGGGCCGGCGCAGGGCGGCCGCGGAACGGCTGAGCGCCGCCCGGGCGATCTTCGAACGGCTGGGGGCGCGCCCGCTCGCGGACCGGTGCGGGCAGGAGCTGGAGGCGTGCGGCCTGGAGCCGCACGCCCCGGTACGGCTCGGGCTCACCCCCCAGGAGCTCAGCACCGCGACGCTGGTGGCGCACGGGCTGACCAACCGGCAGATCGCCACAGAGCTGCTCATCAGCGTCAAGACCGTCGAATACCACATCGGCAAGATCTACACCAAGCTCGGGATCGGCTCCCGGGTCGCCCTCGCCACCATGGTCGCCACCGACGCCCAGTCGGCGTAGGCGCCCGGCTCGGCACCCCGGCCCGCCTGCACCCCCGCGACGCCGGCCGGGGCCGGACGCTCGTCAGATCCGGATCCAGGAGGTCACCACCGGCTCGCCGTGTTCCGGGCTGACCCGGAGCCGCAGTGGTCCGGGCGCCAGCACGCCGGTGGTGAACCGGCCCAGTTCGTCCGAGCGCAGCCGGCTGCCGCCGTCCCGCCGTTGCACCTCGATGTCCGCCGGTCCGCCGGACAGCCGCCCCACCAGCCTGCCGTCCGTCACCTCCAGCTCCACCACCAGCCCGTTCCCGGTGAACGTCAGCAGCCGCGCCCGTCCGCCCCTGACCCGGGTGGCCGACAGCTCGTCCCACGAGTCGAACGTCAGCTCGGCCAGCTCCGCGTCCAGGGTCCTGAGCGCGTACGCCCGCATCGCCTCGTCGTACAGCTCCTGCGGGACCGGATCGAGCTGCCCGGCGATCGCCCGGAGCCGTTCCTCCAGTTCCATGCCATCGTCGTCCATGTCCTTCACCCCAGGATGCCGCTCACGCCGCGCTGGCTGATCAGGTCGCCCAGCCGTTTGAGGCATCGCCCCCGGTTGGGGCCGATGCTGCCGACCGCCATGCCCAGTCCGTCCGCGATCTCCTGATAGCTCGGCCGCGGGGAGGCGATCAGGACCCGCAGCAGCCGCCGGCACCGGTCGGGCAGCTCCTCGAACGTGCTCCACAGCAGCTGATCGCGCTCGGCCCGCTCGCTCTCCTCCTCCGCCTCCAGCAGGAGCAGCTCGGGCGATCGCTCGTCGGCGTCCAGCCCGAGCAGCTCCAGATCGTCCACCGGCACCGCCCTGCCGCTGGTGCGGAGGACGCGGAGCGCCTCGTGCCTGGCCGTCGTGGCCAGCCAGGCGCCGGCCCGGCTCGGGTCTCTGAGCTTGGTGAGGTGCTCGGCGAAGAGGTACCACGTCGACTGGCACGCGTCCTGGGCGTCGGAGGCGTTCATCAGACAGCTCCTCGACACGGCCCACACCAGCCCGCTGAAGCGCTGGTAGAGCCGGCTCCACGCCGCCGGGTCCCCGTCCCTGGCCGCCGTGACCAGAGCTGCGGTGTCGTCCACGGCGGATGCTCCCTCCTAGCCGGCGGGAAGCACATGATATGGGGTGAGCCGCTCCAGGGCAGGCGACTTGGCCTCATCGCAGGAAACCACTCAAATCCGGTACGGACAGCCGCCCCGCCACCAGTTGCCCGGCGGCCACGCGGGAGGACACCTGCTCCTGCGACATGCGGGCCGCTATCAGCCCCGCCACGAGGGGCGCGGAGAACGACGTGCCGCTCCACTCCGCCAGGCCGGTGAACGTGGCCTTGTCGCCCTCCTGCAGCGGCGCGATGCACGTGCAGGCCGGGTACATCGACGGGTCGGAGAAGCGGCAGGTGGTGCGGTGCGGGTAGCCGTACTGGTACGGGCCGGAGGTGAACGCGTTGACCAGCCGCTCGCCCGGCGCGTAGACCTTCACCCAGTCGCCGTGGTTGCTGAAGCAGGCCCGGCCGGCACCGTCCTCGCGCAGCGCGCCCACCGAGACGACCACGTCGCCCGCGGCGTTGACCGGCTCGGCGGCGTACGCGGCCGGCCAGAACGGCAGCGTCTCGCCGTCGTTGCCGGCGGCGGCCACCAGCACCGTGCCCGGGTGGCCGGCCAGCTCGTCCATGAAGTCGGCCAGGCCGAGCAGGGCGGCGGCGCTGTCGGTCCGGGTGCCGGCCGACAGGGAGATGATGTCCGGCCAGCCGTGGACGTCCATGGTCTGCAGCAGGATCAGCCCCAGCTCGTCCTCCATGGCGGCGCCGCCGTACGGGAAGGCGTTGTGGACGCGCACGGTGGTGGCGGGGGCGACGCAGCGCAGCACCCCGGCGATGAACGTGCCGTGGCCCACGTACGGCTTGATCAGGCCGTTGGCGTCGAGCTCGTCGCCGGGGGCGGTGACGTCGCCGTCCACCATGGGGACGTTCGGCACGCCCGCGCTCTGGGCCAGCCACTGGTGGTCGAGGTAGTCGTGGACGAGGCCGGTGTCGATGACGGCGACGGTCACGTTCTCGCCGCGGTCGCGGCCCGAGATGGGCGGGTTGAGCGGTCCGGAGCTGGGGATGGGCTCGTCGCCCGGGCACAGGTTGACGCCGGAGACCGACACGAAGTGCACGAGGCCGGCGGAGATGTCCTCGCCGGCCAGCAGCTCGACCGTGCGGCAGGCGTTCCTGGAGCCGACGGAGAGCCTGCGCACGCCGATGCGGTCCCGCTGCCTGGTCTGGGCCGGCCAGGACATGCGGACCGTGTCGGGGCCGGGCTGGAGGCGCTGGACGGCGGAGACGGCCCGCTCGGCATCGGCCGCCCGTACCAGGATGTGCCCTTCGAGGTAGGCGAACTCGGGCAGGACCCGCGTGGAGCCCTCCGCGGCGCCCTCCGGACCGGCCACCGCCCGCACGCCGTCCGGCAGGGCGTCGTTGATGATCTCGAGCTGCTCCCAGAAACGGGTGTCCGGTGTGGTCATCCTTGCCGTCCCTCCTCGTGGCTACATGTGTTAAGAGCGGCCAGAGCGCCTGCTGATACAGCGTGGACGCCCGAGGGGCGCGGCTTCTACGATCGGACTCGTGTCCGGGGATGATCCGCACGACCTGCTCGCCCAGGTCTTCGCGAGACCCAAGGAGGCCCTGACCGAGGCCAGGCGCGTGCTGGCCGGCGGGCGCGGGCCGTACGAGTCCTCGATCGCCAGGCAGGCGCTCGGCATCCTGTACCGCGAGTTCGGCGACCTCGGCGCGGCCATCAGAGAGCTGCGGCAGGCCGTACGCCTGGCGCGGCGTGCCGGCTCGGCCGACCGCGAGGCCGACGTGCTGGCCACGCTCGGCATCGCGCTGCTGCACGACGGCCGGACCAGGTCGGGCCTGGCCTCGCTCGACGCCGCCGCGGCCCGCGCGGGCCGGACCACGCGGGCCAGGGTGCTGTTCCGGCGCGCGGGGGCCCGCTGGATCCTGGGGCGGCACGGGGAGGCGCTGGAGGATCTGCGGCGCGCGGTGCCCGCCCTCCTCGCCGCGCACGACACCGTGTGGGCGGCCCGGGCGCTGACCCTGCGCGGGCACGTCTGCCTCGCGCTGGGGTCGGTGGCGCAGGCCGACGCGGACTTCCGTACCGCGCAGCGCATGTTCGGCACCACGAGCCAGGACCACGACTCGGCGGTCGCCGTGCAGAACCGGGGGGTCGCCGCGTTCCGCACCGGCGATCTGCCCGCCGCGCTCGCTCTGCTCGACGACGCCGAGCGGCGGTTCAAGGAGCTCGGGACGCCGATGTTCGACCTGATCGCCGACCGGTGCGCCGTCCTGCTCGCGGCCGGGCTGGCGCGGGAGGCGCTGGATCAGGCCGAGGACGGGCTGCGGCTGCTGGCGCGGATGCGCGGGCAGGCGACGCGGCGGGCCGAGTTGCTGCTCATCGCCGCCAGGGCCGCGCTGCCGGCCGCCGACCCGGCCACGGCCCGCCGGCGCGCCGCCGAGGCTCACCGCCTGTTCGCCGGCCAGCGACGCACCTGGTGGGCCGCCCACGCCCGGCTGATCCTCATCCAGGCGGATTTCGCCTTGTCAGGTGGGGCGGCAGGGGGCCGGAGTGCGGGGGATTCTGGCTTTGGCGAGCCGTCGCGGGATGCCCTGGGCAAGCTGCTGCGGGACGCTCAGCGGCTGGCCGGGCGGCTGGCGGGGCTGGGGTCGCCGGAGGCATGGCAGGCGCACCTGCTGGCCGGCCGGGCCGCGCTGGCCGTGGGCAGGGCGGCCGTGGCCGACCGGCACCTGGCCGCTGCGGCCACCGCCAGGCGCAAGGGCCCGGCGACGTCCAGGGTGGGCGGGTGGCTGGCGGAGGCGCTCAGGGCCGAGGCCGCCGGGCGGCCGCGCCGCCTGCTGCACGCCTGCCGCGCCGGGCTGGCCCTGCTGGAGGAGCACCGTCTCACGCTCGGATCGTCCGAGCTGCGCGCCCTGGCCACCGCCCAGGGCGCCGAGCTGGCCACGCTCGCCCAGCGCCACCTCCTCCGCACCGGCCAGACCCGCCGCCTGCTGGCCTGGACCGAGCGCTGGCGGGCCACCGCGCTGGCCGTGCCCGCCGTACGCCCGCCGGAGGACGACGACCTCATGGCCCGGCTGGCGGCCCTGCGCGAGGCCGAGCACCTGCTGACGCGGGCCCGCTCCGACGGCGTGGCCTCGTCCGCGGTGCTGGAGCGCGACAGGTGCCGCCTGGAGTCGCAGGTACGCGCCACGACGCTGCGCATGCGCGGCGCCCGCGAACGCGGGGAACGCGACGACGGCGCCGAGCGGATCCTGGCGGCTCTCGGCGAAGGCCGCCTGGCGGAGCTGGTGGTCATCGACGGCACCCTGCACGTCCTGCTGTGCGGCGCCGGCACCGTACGCCGCTACCAGGTGGGCCGCATCGCGGACGCCGTCGCGGAGGTCGAGTTCGCCCGCGCCAGGCTTCGCCGCCTGGCCTACGAGTCCCGCCCCGACCCGCGCGAGCTGCGCGACCTCGGCACCCGGCTCGAGGCCGCCGTGCTCGGCCCCGTCGCGGACATGCTCGGCGACGGACCGGTCGTGGTGGTGCCGCCGGGCATCCTGCACTCCACCCCGTGGGCCCTGCTGCCGTCCCTGCGCCGCCGCCCGTTCAGCGTGGCGCCGTCCGCCGGCGCCTGGCTGCGCGCCAGGGCCGCCGCGCGCCCCGCCGCCGGCGGCCGCGTCGTGCTCGTCCGCGGCCCCGGGGTGGCCAACGCCGAAGCCGAGGTACGCGAGATCGCCGCCCTGTACGACCGCGCCACCGTCCTGTCGGGAGGCCGGGCCACCGCGTCGGCCGTGCTGTCGGCCATCGACGGCTGCGACCTCGCCCACCTGGCCGCGCACGGCACCTACCGGGCCGACAGCCCGCTGTTCTCCTCGCTCCACCTCGACGACGGCCCCCTGACCGGCTACGACCTCGAACGCCTGCGCCGCGCCCCCTACCGCCTCGTCCTGTCGAGCTGTGACTCCGGCCAGATGGCCCCCGTAGGCGCCGACGAACTGCTCGGCCTGGCCACCGCCCTGCTGCGCCTCGGCACCGCCGGCATCGCCGCCAGCGTCGTCCCCGTGAACGACGAGACCGCCGTGCACGTCATGGCCGGCCTGCACGACGGCCTGCGCCGCGGCCTCTCACTCCCCGAGGCGCTGTGCCGGGCCAGAGGGGACGACGTGTCGTTCATAGCCATCGGAGCAGGCTGAACGGCCACGGTGCTGATACCTTGATCGATACCGCGTGATCATGAAAGAATTCTGCAATAGATGCATATTTCCAGGTATTGGGGGTCGTGGTCCATGATCCGCGAGCCGATCGAACGGCCCTAGGATGTCGGACGGCGAGCTGGACGAGGCGTTCGAGCTCGGCAGGACGTGCGCGCTGGCCGCCGAGTGCGGCAGGGACCTGCGCCGCTGCGCCCAGATGTACGGTGCCCTGTTCCCGCCCGCGGCCTTCGACGGCGAGCTGTACGACTCCCTGACCCTCGGCATGGCCTTCAGCTCCCCCTGGGCCACCGCCGACCGCCTGAAGGTCGTCAACCGGGCGGCCCTGTGGGTTCTGGCCGTCGCCCGGCTCGTCGACCACACCGCGACCACCCGTGAGCAGGTCAACCGCCTGACCCGCGAATGCCTGTCCGTCGCCGACGGCGCCGTGCCCCGCTCGGCGGTCACCCGTTTCCTGGCCGACCTGCGCGACGAGCTGGGCACCGTCAAGGAGTTCGACGACCTGCGGTGGCTCTGGCGCGACCAGCTCGCCAGGATGCTGGCGGGCATGGGCAGGGCCTGGGTGTGGCGGGACACGCAGGCCGCGCCCACGCTGGCCCGCTACCTCGACAACGCCGACAGCCGCGGCTCCTGCTTCGTGGACCTGTCGCACTGGATCTACACGGCCGACGACTGGTCGAAGGCCCACCTGGAGGACCTGCGCGCCGTCAGCCGGCACGTGCAGCGCTACCTGCACCTGCTCGGCGACGTGGCGTCGTACCGCAGGGACATGAGCTGGGGCGACCTGAACATCCTGGCGCTCGGTGTCAGCCGCGCCGAGGTGCGGGACGCGATGGCCGAGCTGGCGCGCGAGGCGTACCGGCTCATCGAGCCGGTACGCGAGCGCAGCCCCCGCACGGCCTCCTACCTGCGCAGACAGATCGGATTCAACGCCGGGTTCAACGGCATTTCGGACCGCGGGCAGCCGGCGTAAGGACTGTCGGATCTCCTGACAATGGAACGTGACTCTTGCCTGGTGAGAGCGGCGACACTGGGACTGCGGTCCACAAAGCGTGAGATTTTGTTTCTTGTAAAATATTGCGGCTTGAGTGGAAAATGTGGCGTTGCTATGGTGTCTCGATGCTAGGCATGTGGAGCGGCCTACTCAACACACCTTGACAGGTACCACTGACCACGGCACCTCAGGGCGGGGTCGCGCATGCGCGGGAGATGTACGGGCGGTGCTGGATGGAATTCGGTCGCTCTGACCGTTGGCGGCTACCGACGGCGATCAAGATTTTGATCGCCGGGGGGTTCGGCGCGGGCAAGACCACCATGGTGAGCTCGGTCTCCGAGACCAGGCCCCTGCGCACCGAGGAGGCGCTCACCCAGATCGGGACGCACGTCGACGACCTGTCCGGCGTCGAGAGGAAGCTCACCACCACCGTGGCCATGGACTTCGGCCGCATCACCATCCGCGACGACTACATGCTCTACCTGTTCGGCACCCCGGGCCAGGAGCGGTTCTGGTTCGTGTGGGACGAGCTCGCCATGGGCGCGCTGGGCGCCGTGGTGCTGGCCGACACCCGCCGCCTGGACGACTGCTTCCCGTCCGTCGACTACTTCGAGAAGCGCGACCAGCCGTTCGTCGTGGCGCTCAACTGCTTCGAAGGCACCCAGCCCTTCACCGTCGGCGAGGTGCGCTCGGCGCTCGGCCTGGAGGCGGACATTCCCATCGTGCGCTGCGACGCCCGCAGGCGCGACTCCGGCAGAGAGGTCCTCATCACGCTGGTGGAGCACGCGATGCGCAGAGGTGTCTCCCCGGTCGGGACCATGTCGTGACCATGAGCGGCTACCTTTGACCGATGGAGGAGATCGACCGCCGGATCGTGACGCTGCTGGCCCGTGACGGCCGCATGAGCTTCACCGACCTGGCCAGGGAGACCGGGCTCTCGGTCTCGGCGGTGCACCAGCGGGTGCGCCGCCTGGAAAAGCGCGGCGTCGTACGCGGATACGCCGCGATCGTCGACCACGACGCTATCGGGCTGCCGCTGACCGCGTTCGTGTCGATCAAGCCGATCGACCCCGCCGCGCCCGACGACGCCCCCGAGCGGCTGGCCCATCTGGCGGCCATCGAGGCGTGCCACAGCGTGGCCGGGGACGAGAGCTACATCCTCAAGGTGCGGGTGGCCTCCCCGGTGGCGCTGGAGGACCTGCTGCAGCAGATCCGCGCCTCGGCCAACGTCTCCACGCGCACCACGGTCGTGCTGAGCACGCCGTACGAGCACCGCGCGCCCGACGTGGCCAGCGAGCCCGCCGCCAGCCAAGACGGCCACGCCTGACCTCAGCCCGCCGGCCCCTGGCCGGCCTGCCGATCTCCAGGACACGGGCGGTGTCCTGAGGCACCACACCCCCGACGAAATCTCTTACAAAGTGCGGACAGAACGTGCGGCGACCACCCGGCGAGCACGCGGTAGTGCGACGCTGACGACCATGACCGCCGCACCACATCCGCACGTCAGCCCATGAGCCACCACCCACCGCAGACCGACGCGCCCCGCCGTACGACGGGCGGCACGGCCCGGGCGGCCGTGCGGGAGCGGGTGGCGCGGCGCCGGGCGAGCCTGGCGGCGGCGCTGCTGGCCGCGCAGGTGACCGTCCTCGCCGTCGTCTTCTCCACGGCCCCGGACGGCCTGTTCTGGTGGTACGGCGCCGCCTGGGCGCTGTTCGCCGCCGCGGTGTGGGCGCTGCGCGGCGTGCCGGGGCCGACGGCGGGCCGGCTGGTGCTGGCCGGGAGCCTGGCCGTGATCGCCACCGGCCTGCTGGGCCCGCCGGGCACCAGCACGGACTCCTTCCGGTACGCCTGGGACGGCCGCGTCCAGTCGGCCGGCATATCCCCGTACGACCACCCCCCGGCCGACCCCGCCGTCGCCCACCTCCGCGACCCCTGGCTCTTCCCGGACTGCGCTCAAGGGCACTTCTATCCGATCGAGGGGGCGTGCACGAGGATCAACAGGTCCACCGTGCACACGATCTACCCGCCGCTCGCGGAGGCGTACTTCCTGCTGGTGGACCGGCTCTCGCCCGGCGGTGCGCGGCACAAGCCGCTGCAGGTCTCCGGCGCGCTGCTGGCCGCGGGCACCACGGCCGCCCTGCTGCTCCTGCTGCGCAGACGCGACGTCCGCCAGGCCGCGTACTGGGCCTGGTGCCCGGTCGTCCCGATGGAGGCGGTGAACAACGCCCACGTCGACATGCTCGCCGTGGCTGCCATGGTCCTCGCCTTCGGCGCGGCCCGCGCGATCGGCAAGCAGGTCGCGCCGGGGATGCCGCCCGGGCGGGGCGGGCTGCTCGGGCAGGGAGCGCTGCTCGGTGCGGCGGTCGCGGTCAAGCTCGTGCCCGCCGTGGTGGTGCCCGGGGCGGTCTCGGGGGCGCTGTCGAGCGTGCGGGCGGCCCGGCGCGCGCTCTGGACGCTGGTCCCGGCCGTCCTGGTCGTCGTCCTCGCGTACCTGCCTTACGTGCTCGCCTCGCGGGGGTCCGTGCTCGGCTACCTGTTCGGCTACGTGGCCGAGGAGGGTTACGACGAGGCGGGGGCGCGCGATCGATACGCGTTGTTGCGGTGGCTGCTGCCCGATTCCTGGGCGTTGCCGGCCGCCCTGGCCATCCTCGCCGCCGTCCTGTTCCACGTCCTCAGGCGCGGCGACCCCGAACGCCCGTGGCGCGGGGCGCTCCTGCTGACCGGTACGGCCTTCCTCGTCCTCACCCCAGGCTTCTCCTGGTACGCGCTGCTGATCGTCGCCCTGGTCGCCCTCGACGGCCGCTGGGAGTGGCTCGGCATCGCCCTGGCGAGCGCGGCCGCGTACCTGACCTCCGCCGGCACCGTCGCCTACGCCCTGGCCGCCGTCGCCGTCGTCACGGGCTTCTGGCTGCGGCGGCCCGGAACCGTACGGGCGCGGGGTCAGGGCGTCGCCGACGGCTCGTAGCGGGCGCGCAGGCGGTCCTTGGCTGCCTCCGCGGCGCCGAGGTGCTCCAGGCCGAGCAGCGCCGCGCCCATGACCGGCGGCGCGTCGGCCACCACGAGCTTGGCCCGCGGAGCCCGGAGCGCGAACGCCGCGTCCAGCAGCGACGTCATCAGCGGATCCCTGGCCGTCAGCAGCCCGCCGCCCAGCACCACCTCCGCCGGCGTCTCCAGCAGGTCCAGGCGGCGCAGGCACACCTCGGCCATGACCGCCACCTCCTCCGCCTGCCGTTCGACCAGCGACCTGGCCACCGCGTCCCCGGCCGCCGCCATCGCGAACACGCCGGGCGTCAGCTCGTGCAGGCGTCCCTCGTCCAGACGGCCGAAGTGCAGCTCCAGCACCAGCTCCTCGACGGTCCGCGTGCCGAAGTGGGACGTGACCAGACCGGCCAGGGCGGTCGGAGCGCCCCGGCCGTCCTCGGCGCGGATCGCGTGCCACAAAGCCTCCTCGGCCACTCCGTGGCCGCCGCCCCAGTCTCCGCTGACGCGGCCGAGCGCGGGGAAGCGGGCCACCGCGCCGGTGGGGGAGACGCCGACCGCGTTGATGCCCGCCCCGCACACGACCGCCACACCCCACGGGGCGGACGCGCCGGCCCGGAGCAGTGCGAACGTGTCGTTGCGGACCACGACGTCCGCGCCGAAGCCCCGGGCCGTGAACTCCCGGGCGAGCGCCTCCTCCTCGATGGGCAGATCCGCCCCCGCCAGGCACGCCGACACATGGTCGAAGCCCTCCACGGGCAGTGCCGCCACCGCGGCCTCGACCACGCTCACCGCCGCCGCCACTCCGTCCCGCTGCGGGACGAACGGGCCCGAGCGGCCCGTCGCGACCACCTCGCCGTCCTCCGACACCAGCGCCACGTCCGTCTTGCTGTTGCCGCCGTCCACGGCCAGAACGAGCCGGGAGCGCGCCGCCCGCCCGCCGTCCCCGGTGGAGCGCGCCACTAGCGCACCGTCCACGGAAGGTGCTCGCGGCCGGCCTCCAGCAGCAGGCCCGTCAGCTCCTCGGCGAGCTCGTCCTGCCCGATCAGCGGGTGGGCGAGCAGTGCGTCGCGTACGCGGTCCGCGCCGCCGCGCACCGCCGCGTCCAGGGCGAGCGTCTCGTACGCGGACACGTTCGCGATCAGCCCGGCGTACAGCGGCTCGACGGCGGGCACCGGCAGCGGCACCGCCTCGCCGGCCCCCACGGTCGCGGGCACCTCGATGACCGCCTCGTCGCCGAGGAACGGCAGTGTGCCGGCGTTGCGGACGTTCACCACCTGGGTGTCGCCCCGATCGCCGAGCAGCGAGGCGATCAGCGCCACAGCCGCCTCCGAGTAGAACGCCCCGCCCCGCTTGGCCAGCAGCTCCGGCTTGGTCACCAGGGAGGGGTCGGCGTACATGTCCAGCAGCCGCGCCTCCATCTCCGCCACCTCGGCCGCCCGCGACGGCTTCGTGCGCTGCTCGCGCACCACCGCGTCGTGCGCGTAGAAGTAGCGAAGGTAGTAGGACGGCACGACGCCGAGCCGCTCCAGCAGCCCCAGCCGCAGGCCGACGCTGTCGGCGATCTCCTGGCCGTGCCCGGCGAGCAGGGCGGGCAGCACGTCCTCGCCGTCCAGGTAGACGGCCCGCTCCCAGGACAGGTGGTTGAGCCCGACGTGGCCGAGCGAGACCCGCCCGGGGTCGGCGCCGAGCCAGGCGGCGAAGCGGCGCTGGAACCCGATCGCCACATTGCACAGCCCGATCGCCCGGTGCCCGGCGTCGAGCAGCGCCCGGGTGACGATGCCGACCGGGTTGGTGAAGTCGACGATCCAGGCGTCCGGGGCGTGCTCGCGTACCGTCTCGGCGATCTCGAGGACGAGCGGGACGGTGCGCAGCGCCTTGGCCAGCCCGCCCGCGCCCGTCGTCTCCTGCCCCACGCAGCCGCACCGCAGCGGGACCGTCTCGTCCAGCTCGCGCGTGGCCTGGCCGCCCACTCTGAGCTGGAACAGCACCACGTCCGCCCCCGAGACGCCCTCCGCGACCGAGGACGTGGCCAGCAGCCGCGCCGGGTGCCGGGCGTGCGCCAGCATCCGCCGCGACACCCCCGCGACCAGGCCGAGCCGCGTGGCGTTGGGGTCTATCAAGGCGATCTCCGACACCGGCAGTTCGTCGCGCAGCCGCGCGAACCCGTCGATCAGCTCCGGCGTGTACGTCGAGCCGCCCCCGACCACGGCGAGTTTCAACCCTTCACTCCTGTCAAGGTAACGCCCTCGATGAAGACTCTCTGGGCGAGGAAGAACACGATGATCACCGGTGCCGTCACCAGCAGGGTGGCGGCCATGGTGAGGTTCCACTGCACGCTGTGGAACGCCTTGAACGTCGCCAGGCCGAGCGACAGCGTCAGATCCTCCTGCTCGACGCCGGCGTACAGCAGCGGCCCGTAGTAATCGTTCCAGCAGTAGAAGAACTGGAACAGGGCCACGGCGGCGATCGCCGGCCGCGCCATCGGCAGCACCACCCTGACCAGGGTCTTGACGTCGGAGCAGCCGTCCACCTTGGCGGCGTCGGTGTAGTCGCGCGGGATCGTGACCAGGAACTGGCGCAGCAGGAAGATGGAGAACGCGTCGCCGAGCAGCAGCGGCAGGATCAGCGGCCACAGGCTGTCGGTCAGCCCAAGCCGGGCCCACACCAGGTAGATCGGCACCGCGACGACCTGCGGCGGGAGCATCATCGCGGTGATCACCACCAGGAACGCCAGCCGCCGCCCCCGGAACCGGAACCTGGCCAGCGCGTAGGCCACCGGCACCGACGACACCACGGTGAACAGGGTACCGAGGGCCGCGTACATCAGCGTGTTGCCCGCCCACCGCAGCAGCCGCGACTTCTCGAACACCACGGCGAAGTTGTCCCAGTTCCAGGTCTGCGGCCACAGCTCGCTGGTCAGCGCCTGCTCGTCGGTCATCAGCGCGGTCAGCGCGATGAACACCACGGGCGCCAGGAACATCAGCGCCAGCGCGATGGCCAGGGCGTGGGTGGCGATCCAGACGAGCACGCGCCGCCTGCGCACCCTGGCGCCGTCCCGCCGCGCGTGCCGTGCGACGGCCGGCTGCGGCGGAGCGGTGATCGTGGCGCTCATGAGCCCTCCTCGGCCCGGCGGAACTGCCGGAGCAGGATCAACGTGAAGATCATCGAGGTGCCGAACAGCAGCAGCGCGAGCACGGACGCGTACCCCATGGAGTAGTCGCGGAAGCCGACCTGGAACAGCCACTGCGGCAGCGTGAGCAGCGACTCGTCCGGGTAGCCGGGGAAGAAGGAGCTGCCGGCCGAGTCGGTCACGCCCGAGGCGACGCGGGAGGCGACCATCGCCTGGGAGAAGTACTGCAGGGCGTAGATGACGTTCGTGACCAGGGCGAACATCAGCACCGGGGCGATCATCGGCAGGGTCACGCTGCGGAACTGCCGCCAGGGGCCCGCGCCGTCGATGGCGGCGGCCTCGTACAGGTGCCTGGGCACGTCGAGCAGGGCCGCCATGAAGATCACCATGAGCTGGCCGGAGCCCCACAGCGACAGCATCGTCAGGCTCGGCTTGGACCACGCCGGGTCGCCGAACCAGTCGGGCCCATGGACGCCGAACAGGGCGAGGACCTGGTTCACCGGACCGGTGCCCGGGTTGAGCAGGAACACGAACGTGATCGTGCCCGCGGTCATCGGCACCAGCGACGGCAGGTAGAAGACCGTCCGCAGGAGCCCGCCGCCGGCCTTGAGCCTGATCACCAGCTGCGCCAGCGCGAGCGAGAACAGCACGGTCGCCGGGACCATGAAGACCACCAGCCACAGCGTGTTCTTCGCCGAGGTCGCCACCCTGGGGTCCTGCAGCAGGTAGCGGTAGTTGTCGAGGCCGGCGAACTCGAGGGTGTACAGGTCGTAGCGGTGGAAGGAGAAGTACACCGTGGACAGCAGCGGGTAGACGAAGAAGATCGACACGCCGGCGATCCACGGCGACAGCCAGACGAGGGCGCGCAGGCCCTCGCCGCGCCGCCATCGCGGCGGCGCGGCGGGGATGGAGGTCACATCATCCTCCGGACAGCTTCAGCTTGTCGTTGATCTGCTTGTCGACGCCCTTCAGCCCGGTGTCCAGGTCCGGTACGGAGCCCTTCTCCCACTTGGCGACGAAGGTGGCGAGGGCCTCCTGGTTGAAGACGCTGTTCACGCTGGCGGGCACCGTCGAGGTCTTCGGATGGGCGAAGATCTCCAGGAACGTCGTGAACTTGTCGTCCTTGGTCAGGTCGGGCGACTCCATCGACGCCTTCGTCGTGGGGACGTTGCGCAGCGCGTTCGACAGCGTCACCAGCGAGCCGGTGTCCATGGTCAGGTGCTTGATCAGCTCCCAGGCGTGCTGCGGGTGCTTGGCGCCCTTCGGCACGCCGATCACGGTGCCGGCGGTGAAGCCGCTGCCGTACAGGTCGGGCTTGTCGTCGGCGACGGGCAGGGGAGCGGTGCCGTAGTCAAGTCCCTCGGCCTCGTTGGCGATCATGGCGTTGCGCCACTCGCCGTCCAGCACCATGGCCACCTTGCCCTGGTGGAAGGGGTGCTCGGCGCTCCACTCGTCGCCCAGGCTCTTGCGGAACTTCTCCAGCTTGTCGTAGCCGTACCAGTCGACCAGCTCCTTCTGCCACTGCAGCAGTTGCTTCCAGGCCGGGTCGGAGCCGATGGCCGAGGTGCCGTCGTCGTTGTACCACTTGGCGCCCACCATGGGGGCGAGGTGGCTGGGGCTGTTCTCGTAGTACTGGACACTCGGGATGAAGCCGGCGACCTTGATCTCGCCCTTCGCGTCGCGGACCGTGAGCTTCTTGGCCAGCTCCGCCAGCTCGGTCAGCGTCTTGGGCGGCTCGTTGCCCTTCATCAGGGCCTTGTTGTAATAGAGGCCGTACGCGTCGGCGAGCAACGGCAGCGTGCACTGCTTGCCGCCGAAGGCCGTGTAGGAACGCGCCACCGCCGGGAGCACCGACATGTCGATGCCGTCCTGTTCGATGACCGGGGTGAGGTCCTGGAACGATCCCGACTTGCACCATTGGGCGACGTTGTCCGTGGTGAACGAGGCCGCCACGTCGGGCGCGTTGCCACCGCGGACGGCCTGGGTGATCTGGTCGTCCTGGATGCCCTTGGTGGCCTTGACGGTGATCTGCGGGAACTTCTTGTTGAAGCCCGCGATGGCCTCCTCGAACGCCTTGACCTCGGCGTCGGTGGAGAAGCCGTGCCACAGCTCGAGCGTGGCGGCGGGCAGGGCCTGCGAGGCGGATCCTGAGGGTTTGGGCTGGGCGCCGAGCGACGGCCCGGCCTCCTTGCCTGCGGTGCAGGCGGTCAGCGCGAGAGCCGCGGCGACCGCCAGGGGGACGAAGCGCACGGGGGGTGCCTCCTGCCAGGGTTCATGAGGGAATGGTTGAGCTGAAGACCTCATCGCGCGCGGTGTCGAGGGCGAGGTCGAGGGCGCCGGCCAGGACCGGGTTGCCCTCCACGTTCGACAGGCGCACGCGGGGCCGCGGGATGGTGAGCGCGTGCAGCTCGTGCTCGACCAGCTCGCGCAGCGTTTCGCCGCCCGACAGCACGACGCCCCCGGTCAGCACGATCAGGCCGGGATCGATGACGGAGGTGATGGCGGCCAGGCCGATGGCCAGGCGGGCGGCGATGTCGCGCAGCCCGGCCCTGGCGTCGTCGGCCCGCTGGCCGGTGCCTTCCGCCGCGCGCACCGCGTTCGCGATCGCCTGGCGGAAGTCGCCGCCGCGCACGCCGTACGAGCGCAGCAGCTTGAGCACGTACGGGCCGCCGGCGAGCGCCTGGTAGCCGTGGTTGGCGTAGCGGCCGGCCTCACGAGCCGTCGGCGCGCCAGGGGTCGGCATGTAGCCCACCTCGCCCGCGCCGCCGGTCGCGCCCCGGTGCATCCGCCCGCCCAGCACGATGGCCGAGCCGATGCCCTCGTCCGCCCACAGCAGCACGAAGTCCCGGCTGTCCTGGGCGGCGCCGTGGGCCTGCTCGGCCAGCGCGACGAGGTTGACGTTGTTCTCGACGTCCACCGGCACGCCCAGCCCGGCGCTGAGCGTGGGCACCAGGTCGGCGATCTGCCAGCCCGGTACGTCCTTGGCGGCGGCGTATCCGAGCCGGCCGGTGGACGGGTCGATCGCGGCCTGTACGCCGATCACGACCCGGCGCAGCTTGTCGGGCGGGTTCGCGCCCAGCAGCGCGGCGTTGAGCCGGTCCACCAGCTCGCCGTGGGGCCGGCGCGGCGTCGGCAGCGTGTGCTCGCCCACGATCGCGCCGGTGATGTCGGCCACCTTGGCCTCGATCCGGTCGGGGGTGACATCGAGCGCGCCCACGTACGCGGCCGCCGGGTTGATCCGGTAGACCTCCGCCGTGCGCCCGGGCAGGCCCTCCCTGATGCCGTCGAGCACCACCAGCCCCGCCTCCTGCAGCCGGGCGAGCAGCTGGGAGGCCGTCGGCTTGGACAGGCCGGTGAGCGCGCCGATCTCCGGGCGGGTCAGCGGTCCGCGGTCGAGGAGTGCCTGCAAGGCCGCGCGATCGTTGATGGCGCGTAGCAGACTGGGGGTCCCCGGCACCGGACCGCTCACGATGGCTCCTTTTCCCGAAGTTAGGAAACTTTCCTAACTCGGGATGACCATAAAGAGGCCCGGTGGAGATGGTCAAGGGGTGAAACGAAGACGTAACCGAATGCTGGGAGAGGGGAAAGAGCGTCGGAGTGCCTCGACAGGCATGCTAATGTCGTCATTTGTCGTAACAACAAGCAGAATGGCCCGGAGCGTCTCATTAACCACATTAACGGTCAGGCGGCAACTCGTCAAACCGAGCTCGCCAGAGAGCAGGCGTACGTCACCCGCCTCTATGACCGCCTCGACACGCTGCGTGAGCGTACCCAGCACCAGCTCAAGGAGGTCCTGGCCGCCGGCGCAGTCGGCACGATGCAGAACAGGTCCGAGCGTGACACGTTCGCCGACATGTACGCCTCCCGGCTCGCCCGGCTGTGGGCGGTCGAGCGCGGCCTGGCTTTCGGCCGGCTGGATCACGTCGAGGAGGGTCGGCTGTACATCGGCAAGCTCGGCCTCAGCGACGACGACCAGCGGCGGCTGCTCATCGACTGGCGCGCACCGGTGGCGCAGCCGTTCTACCGCGCCACCCCGGCCGTCCCGATGGGCGTGACCAGGCGCCGCCACCTGCAGACCAAGGGCCGCGCGGTCGTCGGCGTCGACGACGACCTGCTCGACCTCGACTCCCTCACCGACGACGACCGCGCCACGCTCAACGGCGAGGCCGCGCTGCTGGCCGCGCTCGACGAGCGGCGCACCGGCCGCATGCGCGACATCGTGGCCACCATCCAGTCCGAGCAGGACCGCGTCATCCGCAGCGACCTGAACGGCGTCCTGGTCGTCCAGGGCGGCCCCGGCACCGGCAAGACGGTCGTGGCCCTGCACCGCGCCGCCTACCTGCTCTACACGCACCGGGAGCGGCTGGAGCGCCGCGGCGTGCTCATCCTCGGTCCCAACCTCACGTTCCTGCGCTACATCGAGCAGGTCCTGCCCTCGCTCGGCGAGACCGACGTGCTGCTGTCCACGGTCGGGGAGCTGTACCCCGGGGTGACCGCCACCGTCAGGGAGCGGCCCGAGGTGGCCGCGCTCAAGGGCGACCTGCGGATGGCCGAGGTGATCGCCAAGGCCGTACGCGACCGGCAGAAGGTGCCGCGCAAGCCCATCGAGCTCACCCTCGGCCGCATCACGCTCACCATCGACGGTTCCATGCTGGAGGCCGGGAGGAACAAAGCCGCCCGCACACGCCGCCCGCACAACCAGGCCCGCGCCGTGTTCGTCAGGTCGCTGCTCAACGCGCTGGCCAGGCAGCAGGCCCGCAAGATCGGCAAGGGCCTGATCGACGACGACGAGCTGGCCGACCTGCGGGAGGAGCTGCGTACCGAGCCGGTGGTCAAGTCGGCGCTCAACCGGCTGTGGCCGTATCTGACGCCGCAGCGGCTGCTGCTCGGACTGTACGGCTCCGCGGAGCGCCTCGGCTACGCGGGCTCTGCCCTCACCCCCGAGGAGCGGTCGCTCCTGCGCCGCGACGGCGGGGAGTGGACCGAATCGGACGTGCCGCTGCTGGACGAGGCGGCCGAGCTGCTCGGCGAGATCGACGAGCAGGTGCTGCGCGCCAGCGCGCTGCAGGCGGAGGAGGAGCTCGCCGCCGCCCGGCAGGCCGAGGAGCGCGACCGCGAGGCCGAGCTGTCCTACGCCCGCGAGGTCCTGGAACTGACGGGCCTGTCCGACGTGATGGACGCCGAACGCCTCGCCGAACGCCACCGCGGCGAGGGCCCCTACCTCACCACCGCCGAACGCGCCGCCGCCGACCGCACCTGGGCCTACGGGCACGTCATCGTGGACGAGGCGCAGGAGCTGTCGCCGATGGCCTGGCGGGTGGTCATGCGGCGCTGCCCGACGCGCTCGATGACGATCGTCGGCGACATCGCGCAGACCGGCTCGGCGGCCGGGGCCCGCTCGTGGGCGGGGGTGCTCGACCCGTACGTGGCCGGGCGCTGGCGCCAGGAGCGGCTCACCGTCAACTATCGCACGCCGGTGGAGCTGATGGCGGTGGCCGCCCGCGTGCTGGCCACCATCGACCCCGCCCTGGAGGCGCCCACCTCCGTGCGCGAGCTGGGCGCCGAACCGTGGTCGGCGCCGCTGTCGGCGCTGCCCGAGCTGGCCAAGGCCGAGGTCGGCGAGGGCGGCAAGGTCGCCGTGGTGGTGCCGGACGAGCTGCTGCCGTCGCTGGGCGCCGAGGTGGCGGCGGCCGTGGCGGGCACTGTGGTGGTCGCGTCCGGGGCCGGGCGGGCCAGGGGCGCGGAGGCTCTCGACGCGCCGGTGGCCGTCATGGGGGTGGCCGACGCGAAGGGGCTGGAGTTCGACTCGGTGATCGTGGCCGAACCCGACCTCATCGCCGCCCAGTCGCCACGCGGGCCCAGCGACCTGTATGTTGCCCTGACCCGCGCGACGCAACGGCTCGGCGTCGTCCACGAGCGGCCGCTTTCGCAGGCTCTGCAGGGCTTGCCAAGCCGTTCGACGGCACCCGGCAATGGGCTTTGATCTGCTTTGCGGCAGCAGGTCATGCATGTCCTACCTGCGGAAACTTGATGTTTCTGCTGATCGGGACACGGTTGACATCTGAGGTGGAGTCGGTAGTTTGCTGCGCAGTCCAGCACGGGACTTGGCCGGTTGGCCGTCTCTGACATCGCCGGATCCTGCGTCCGTGACGGAGCGTGGCTTCGTCCACACAGCCAGGTGCAGGGCCGTCGGTCCGTCGAGTCGGGGCACCCCAACCGGGCGGGGGGTTGGACCCGGGACGGGTCCGGGAGCCCAGTAGACAACGGAATTCCGAGCTCGCCGCCGACGAGACGGGTCCGGTCCGAAGGGTTTCCGGGCCCTCTTCCCGCTCTCGTGCGCAGGACCGCCAGTGCGCCGGGTGGTCCCGTCGGTCGCGGGATCACCCTGCCGCCTGTTTTTTTGCCGCGGAGCGCCGAATTTCTTTGATCTTCCTGGGCCCGCGCTGGCCTGAGTGCGGCCGTGGGGCGGTAGCGTTTTCGCAAGCAGGCGTTCGATGGTGGCGAGGAGATCCCGGAGTGGTTCAGGACAAATCGAGCCTACCGCCCATAACCGGGCATGGCTCGAACCCGGCGAATGGGGCTCTGCCGGGCGTTCCCGACGCTCTTACGGGCGTTCCCGATGCGCTGTCAGCCCCTCCCACCGCCCCCGCGACTC
>NZ_VCJS01000172.1 GCF_005893125.1 Nonomuraea basaltis
AGATGTGTATAAGAGCCAGCACCGCCCCCTCCTTCGGCCTCGTCCACACCCGCGACGTGCGCCACTGCACCTGCCGCGACAAAACCCGCTGCACCTGCCGAGCGGCCCCCTGCCACGCCCGTCGCGACGCCTCGACCTGTCCTCACGGAACCCCGCTGGTCTGCTGGCAACGCCATGCCGCCGGTGACGAGCAGCTTGGCCGGCCCCTCTGCGCCGACTGCTACGACCACGCCCATCACGTTGTCTGGAACAACCACGTCGGAGAACTCTGGCGCCGCACCAAACAACACGCCGAACGCCATCTCAACCAACTCGCTCGGCAACGCGGCCTGCCCAAAATCCGGCTCTCCCACGGCAAAGCCGCCGAATACCAAGCACGCGGCGCGGTCCACTTCCACATCCTGCTCCGCCTCGATGGCATCGACCCCGACAACCCCGACGCCATCACCGCACCCCCAGACGGCATCACCGCCGACGACGTCATCGCCGCCGTCACCTTGGCCGCCGCCACCATCGCCTACACCACCGACTCCCACCCCACTCGTCTCGACGGCTGGCCCATCGTGTGGGGCGACCAACATGAGATCCGACCCATCACCCTGTCGGCCTCCGGCGACGCCCTCGACGACCAGGCCGTGGCCGCCTACCTTGCCAAGTACTCCACCAAAGGCACCGAAGCCACCGGTCACACCTCCCGGCGACTCACCTCCGACACCATCGACCTGTACGCCAACCCCCACGGCACTCACCCCGAACGTCTCATTGCTGCCGCCTGGACTCTTGGCCAAGCACCCGAATGGGCCGGATTGCGCAGGTGGGCCCATATGCTCGGCTTTGGCGGACACTTCCTCACTAAAGCCCGCCGTTACTCGATTACTTTCGGTTCCATCCGCGAAGAACGAGCCGCCTACAGACGCGCACAAGCCCTCAACGACGGCCACCTAAGGCCAGAGGGACACCCCGAAACAACGCGATTCCACCGTCAAGCAAACCTTGACACCAAAACCGAGGAAATCACCCTCGTCATCGGGTTCCTCACCTACGCAGGCACCGGCTGGCATACCACCGGTGACCAACTTCTCGCCAACACGGCAGCGGCACAAGCCCGCGAACGCATCCGAGCAGGACGCGAAGAACTCGCCTACGAACAGGTACGCAGTTCGTCCACACCGCTCGCCGCCTGACCAACCTCAGAACGCGAACGGACTACCACCATGCTCACCAACGGCAAGACCGTCCACTACCCGGGCCAAGCGCTCTACGACGTCAACGAAACTGGCGCCGTCCTGCGCCTGTCCCGGCGTTACCTCTACCAAGAGATCCGCGCCGGACGCCTGCGCACCGTCAAGGCCGGACGTGCCCGACGCGTCCCGGCCGACGCCATCGCCGAGTACATCAAGCTCCTGGAGCAGGAAGCGCAGGCGGCCTGATGCCTAAGCAACGTGCACACGGCGACGGTGGGCTGTACTGGAGCGAAACCCGCCAGCGATGGATCGCCGAAATCACTATCGGCTACACCCCGGCAGGCCGACGCATCACCCGCAAAGCCGCCGGACGAACCAAGACCGAAGCCAAGACCAAACTCAAGGAGGTTCTACGCGATCACGAGGACGGCCTTGCGATCGCTCCCAGCGACTACACCGTGGAACGAGCTGTGAATGACTGGCTGTCCTACGGGCTCAGTGGACGCGACGAGGACACGATCAAGCTCTACACGAACATCTGTCGCACTCACGTCATCCCTGCTCTGGGCAAACGGAAGTTTCGAGATCCTGAGCGCCGAAATGAACTGTCCGTGGAGGACGTAGACAGGTGGCTCGCCGCCAAGGCCGTCACGTTGAGCACCAGGACATTGCAGATCATGCACTCGTGTCTGAACCGGGCCGTCAAGCGAGCCATGGCACGAGACAAGGTCAAGCGAAACGTCGTCGAGCTGTGCAGCGTCCCTACAGGCATAGCGGGACGCCCATCCAAGGCGTTGACCTTCGCTCAGGCTGACGCTGTACTCCGGGCGGCAGAGGGAACCCGGATGCACGCCTACATCGTCCTATCCCTGCTCACTGGCGCTCGTACGGAGGAACTACGGGCACTTACGTGGGATCACGTGGACCTAGACGGAGATCCACAGGCAAACCCACCGATTCCGCCGTACATGGCGGTGTGGCGTTCTGTACGTGTAGGAGGGGACACTAAAACCCGGAAGTCCCGACGAACTCTCGCGCTCCCCACGCGATGCGTCCAGGTCCTCAAGGACCACCAGGCGCGACAGCAGCAAACGCAAGGAACTTCATGGAAGGAAGCCGGATTGGTCTTCCCTTCAGAGGTCGGTACCGAACTGGACGCCTCCAACGTCCGCCGTGCCTTCCGTAATGTGATCAAGAAGGCCAAGGGTATCGACCCCAAGGAATGGACACCTCGAGAGCTCCGGCACAGTTTCGTGTCGCTTCTCTCTGACAGCGGGCTCCCACTCGAAGAGATCTCCCGGTTGGTCGGTCATAGCAGCACGGCCGTAACCGAGCTCGTCTACCGCAAGCAGATCCGACCCGTCGTACAGTCCGGAGCTCTCGCGATGGACCGCATCTTCGGCAGCTCAGACCCCCCGCAGTGACGTCACTTGTCACTCACTTTGTCACGCAGAAGGCCACCCCCAAAGATCGGGAGTGGCCTTCTTGCTGGTCGTGCTGGTCGGGGCGACAGGATTTGAACCTGCGACTTCTTGCTCCCAAAGCAAGCGCGCTGCCAAGCTGCGCCACGCCCCGTTTCGCCGAGTGCGCATACGCTCCGGGACTCCGGTACGCTTACGCCCTGACGACCGGATGAAGTCTAGACCAGAGTTCGACCGGTTCGCGCGGACGTAGCTCAATGGTAGAGCCCTAGTCTTCCAAACTAGCTACGCGGGTTCGATTCCCGTCGTCCGCTCCAAGCGCTAAGGCCCAGGTCAGGGAGATGATCCCGAGCCTGGGCCTTGTTGTTGCCGACGTTTGCAACGGGTTCGTACCAGTCAGCGGACACGCGCCGAGCCGCGTCCGCAGCCCTCGGTGGAGTCGCCTTGTTCGTGATGAGCATCAGCCTCTGGAGTCTGTTCTGCGGAAGCGCCTCCGGCGGGGACGGGGATGAGCGGCGCGAGCTCGTGGGTGGGTTCGTGGCGCCTCCCGGGGCTGGCAGGGTGCGGACATGGAACCCATTCCGCCGCGGCGAGGTCCGGGGCGCGTCATCCTCTTGAACGGAGCGTCGAGTTCCGGGAAGTCGACGCTGGCCAAAGCTCTTCAGCGCGCGCTCGACGAGCCTTTCCTGTACGTGGCCTCCGACCAGTTCGTGGCGAGCGGGATGCTGCCCGAGCGGCGTGACGGCGAAGGGCCCTTCGCGTGGTGGAACGGGATGCGGCCCAGGTTCTTCGATGGCTTTCATCGGTGCCTGCCTGCTCTGGCCGGTGCGGGCAACGATTTGATCGTGGAACATGTCATCGAGTTCCGGGCGTGGCGGCACTGTCTGGCCCGGCTGCTGGAGGGCTTTGACGTGTTTCTCGTCGGCGTGCATTGCGACCTTGCGGAGATCGACCGGAGAGAGCGGGAGCGAGGGGATCGTCGCGCCGGGGAGGGCCGGAGTCACGTGGAGACCGATGGCATCCACACCTTCGGGCCGTACGACTACGAGGTGGACACCAGTGCCGGGGTTTCGGCGCCGTTGGTCGAATCGGTGCTGGGCGCCTGGCGGTCGAGGGGCACGCGGCGCGCACTGGTATGACTGCGCGACGACCGCTTCCGGCGGCGCTCGTAAGCTGGTGCCGATGCGTGCGCGACCGATCTCCCGTGACGTCCTCGTCGAAGAGCTGGCCGAGCTGGTGTCCAGGCGGCCACGGCAGGAATGGGTGCGGGTGGCCGTCGACGGGGCGCCCGTCGCGCGGCCCGAGACGCTGGCCGACGAGCTCGTCGCGCCGCTGCGGCTGCGCGGGCGGCCCGTGTTGCGGGTGTCGGCGGGTGACTTCCTGCGGCCCGCGTCGCTGCGGCTGGAGCACGGCAGGATCGATCCCGACGCCTTCTACGAGGACTGGCTCGACGTGAAGGCGCTGCGGAGGGAGGTGCTCGAGCCGCTGGACGCGGGCGGGTCGGGGCGGGTGTTGCCGGCGCTGTGGGACAGCCAGGTCGATCGGGCATATCGGGCGCCGTACCAGGAACTGCCCCAGGGCGGGGTGCTGCTGGTGGACGGGACGCTGCTGCTGGGGCGAGGGCTGGCGTTCGAGGTGAGCGTGCACGTGTGGTTGTCGGCGCGGGCTCTCGAGCGCGGGACGCCCGAGGAGGAGCGGTGGCGGCTGCCCGCGTACGAGCGGTACGAACGGGAGGCGCGGCCACAGCAGGTGGCCGACGTGGTGGTCAGGGCCGATCACCCCCATCGGCTCGCGGTGCTGGTGGGGCAGTGAGCGAGCAGCTGTTGCTCACGATCCCCGTCCGGTAGCGCGGGCGCAGGGATTCGAGGTACGTGGCCAGGTCAGCGTTGAGCGTGCCGAGGTACTCGGTCCACAGGTCCGCCATGAAGGCGGTGGCCACGCATGCCGTACCGGGAGTACTGGAAACGCGGCGCCCGATCGGTTCAGACTGGGGCGATGATCCCCAGCAACTGGTACAACGTCGTTCCTGATCTACCCGCGCCGCCGCCCCCGCCGCTGCATCCCGGCACGCGGCAGCCCATAGGACCGGACGACCTGGCTCCGCTCTTCCCCATGGAGCTGATCGGCCAGGAGGTGAGCGGGGAGCGGTTCGTCCCGATCCCTCAGGAGGTGCTCGACGTCTACCGGCTCTGGCGGCCTACGCCGCTGATCCGGGCGCGGCGGCTGGAGAAGGCGCTCGACACGCCGGCCAGGATCTACTACAAGTACGAGGGCACCTCACCCGCCGGGTCGCACAAGCCGAACACGGCCGTGCCGCAGGCGTACTACAACGCGCGAGAGGGCGTGCGACTGCTCACCACGGAGACCGGCGCCGGCCAGTGGGGATCGGCCCTGGCGTTCGCCTGCGCCCAGTTCGACCTCGAATGCCAGATCTGGATGGTCCGCGCTTCGTACGACCAGAAACCGTACCGGCGCTCGCTCATGCAGGTGTACGGCGCCACCGTGCACGCCAGCCCCTCCCCCGTGACGGGCGCGGGCAGCAAGGTGCTGGCCGAGCACCCCGGCTCGCCGGGCAGCCTGGGCATCGCGATCAGCGAGGCCGTCGAGGTAGCCGCCGCGACGCCGGACGCCCGCTACGCGCTCGGGTCGGTGCTCAACCACGTGCTCATGCACCAGACCGTGATCGGCGAGGAGGCGATCGAACAGCTTCCCGAGATGCCCGACCTGATCGTCGGCTGCACGGGAGGCGGCTCGAACTTCGCCGGCCTGACCTTCCCGTTCCTGCGCGAGAAGCTGGCCGGCCGCATCGAGACGGTGTTCCGCGCGGTCGAGCCCGCCGCCTGCCCGTCGTTCACCCGCGGCGTCTACGCCTACGACTTCGGCGACACCGCCGGGCTCACGCCGCTGCTGAAGATGCACACGCTCGGGCACGCGTTCGTCCCGGACCCGATCCACGCGGGCGGGCTGCGCTACCACGGCATGTCGCCGCTGCTGTCCCACATGTACGAGCTGGGCCTGTTCGAGGCCGTCACCCGGTCGCAGAACGAGTGCTTCGAGGCCGGCGTCCGCTTCGCCAGGACGGAGGGCATCCTGCCCGCCCCCGAGCCCACGCACGCGCTCGCCGAGGTCGTCGCCGAGGCGCTGCGCTGCAAGGAGAGCGGCGAGGAGAAGGTCATCCTCACGGCGCTCTGCGGCCACGGGCACTTCGACCTCGGCGCCTACGATCGTTATCTGGCCGGTCAGCTGGAGGACTTCGCGCTTCCGCAGGACCGCATCGACCAGGCGCTCACCGAATTGCCGGGATGAAGGCGAAGGTGGCCGCCTGATCGGCGGCCACCTGTCAGCGTGCGGTGGGCCGCTTGCCGTGGTTCGCCTTCTTCTTCCTGCGTGCCTTGCCCTTGCGCGCGCGCCTGGCCATAAGCTCGCCTCCGGTGATCGGGTAACTACCACATGATCCCTCACCGTCTCTCGCCCGCGCCGACCAGGCAAGCGCTCCACGCGAACTAACATTCCCCCAACATATCCGTGTCATAATTTGGTGGAATCTGTTGGAAGGAGTGGGCGTGCTCGCACAGCAGCGGCAGCAGGCGATCCTCGAACGTGTGCGCAGCAACGGCGGCGTCCGCGTCGCCGACCTCGTCCGCGAGCTCGGCGTCTCCGACATGACCATCCGCCGCGACCTCGAGGTGCTGGCCGAGCGCGGGCTGCTGGAGAAGGTGCACGGCGGCGCGACCGCCCTCGGCCCCGGCTCGACCGAGGAGCCGGGCTTCGCCGCCAAGTCCGCCCGCCAGCAGCAGGAGAAAGAGGCCATCGCCCGGCGCGCCGCCCAGCTCGTGCGGCCCGGCACCGCCGTGGCGCTGTCCGCGGGAACCACCACCTGGGCGCTGGCGCACCACCTGATCGGCGTGCCGGAGCTCACCGTGATCACGAACTCCATCCCCGTCGCCGACGTCTTCCACCGCAATCCGCGCGCCGACCGCACGGTCGTGCTGACCGGCGGCGTACGCACGCCTTCGGACGCCTTGGTGGGCCCGGTGGCCGTGGCCGCGATCCGCCGCCTGCACGTGGACACGCTCTTCCTCGGCGTGCACGGGATGAGCGTCCGCGCCGGGTTCACCACGCCCAACCTGCTCGAGTCCGAGACCGACAGGGAGCTGGTGACGGCCGCGCACCGGCTGGTCATCCCCGCCGACCACACCAAGTGGAACACGGTCGGCATCAGCACCATCGCCGAGCTGACCGAGGCCGACGTGGTCATCAGCGACGCGGGGCTGCCCGAGGACGCACGTACCGAGCTGGCCGAAAGGGCCGGAGAACTGATCATCGCGGAGGGCTCGTTTTGAAGCGCACCATCACCCACCTGGCCGACGGCCGAGAGCTGATCTACTTCGACCAGCGGGACGACGCCGACCGGAGCGCGATCGACCGGCGAACGCTCGACCCCCGGCCGGTGGCCTCCGAGCTGCGCTACGACCCGCTGACGGAGGAGTGGATCGCGATGGCGGGGCACCGGCAGACGCGGACGTTCCAGCCGACGGGCAGCGCGGCCGAGTGCCCGCTGTGCCCGTCGTCGGACGCGCGGTCGTCGGAGGTCCCGGCGTACGACTACGACGTGGTGGTGTTCGAGAACCGCTTCCCCTCTTTTTCCGGAAATTTTGGGACTTATCAGGATCCAGGTGGGCTGAGTGAGGTCCGTCCGGGCGTGGGGCGGTGCGAGGTGGTCTGCTTTACCTCCGACCACTCCTCCTCGTTCTCCCAGCTCTCCGACGCCCAGGTCGAGCTGGTCATGGAGGCGTGGGCCGACCGCACGGCCGAGCTGTCCGCGATCGAGGGCGTGGAGCAGGTGTTCTGCTTCGAGAACCGGGGCTCCGAGATCGGCATCACGCTCGCGCATCCGCACGGGCAGATCTACGCCTACCCGTACGTCACGCCCAGGACCAGGCTCCAGCTCGGTGCCGCCGCCCGCCACAAGGGCCCGGGGAACCTGTTCGCCGACGTGCTGGCCGCCGAGCGCGCCGCCGGTACGCGGGTGGTGGCCGCCAACGAGCTGTGGACGGCGTTCGTGCCGGCCGCCGCGCGCTGGCCGTTCGAGGTGCACGTCTATCCGCACCGGCAGGTGCCCGACCTGGCGGCGCTGACGGAGGCGGAGCGGGCCGCGTTCGCGCCGCTCTACACCTCGGTGCTGCGGGCGTTCGACGGGCTGTTCGGGGTCGTGATGCCGTACATCGCGGCCTGGCACCAGGCGCCCGTTCGGCAGGACCGCGAGCTGGCGTACCTGCACCTGGAGCTGTTCAGCATCAGGCGGGCGCCCGGGAAGCTGAAGTACCTGGCGGGGTCGGAGTCGGCGATGGGCGCCTTCGTCAACGACGTACTGCCGGAGGAGGCCGCGCTCATACTTCGATCACAAGTAGATCACTAATAGATTTCTACTTAAGGTCGCATGACTCGCGATCTACCACTAATATCCCTTATGCACCGGCCGTAACGGCTGTCGCATGCCTAATCCCGGGCGAGTTGCCCAGGAGCCGGGGACCCATCGCACTTGGGGTGAATCCACTTCGGTGGTAGGGCGCACTCCCATGCCCGAACCCGTCAGCTAACCCGGCCGGCAGAGGGAGAGGAACACCTACGTGGCGGCTTCGTCCCCCGCGACTCTTGCCATCGGCCTCATCACCGCCACCGCCATCGCCTTCTTCCCGGCGACCTCGGCGTCGGCCGCCCCCAAACCGACGGAGTCCGAGCTCCGTACCCAGCTCAAGCAGCTCAACACCAAGGTCGACAAGCTCATCGAGCAGTACAACCTCAAGCGGGTCGAGCTGGCCAAGGCGCAGGAGGCCGCCAAGACGGCCAAGGATCGCCTCGCCACCGCGGAGGAGACGCTGGCCACGGCAGAGCGGCGGGTCGCCGAGATCGCCCGATTGCGCTACCAGAACGGCAACCTCCCGGTGCCCGGTTTCATTCTGCCCGGGCAAGGCGGCAGCGCCGCCGTGCTCGAGCAGGTGACCGCCGAGCAGCAGGCGATCGTGCAGGGCGTGGCCAAGGCGCGCGACGCCAAGAAGAAGGCCGCCGAGGAGGCCGCCGCGCTCGCGGCCGACATCCGCGAGGACACGGCCGAGGTGGCCGGCCAGCGCGACGAGGCCGAGGACGTCATCGACGACATCAAGGACAAGCTCCAGGAGCTCGTGCCTTTCGGCACCGGCCGCAACTCCGACGGCAGCTGGGCCCCCGAACTGCCCTCGGGCGCGGACAACATCACCTCCCGTACACGGATCATGCGCGAGCAGGTACGAAAGAACTTCGCGCTGCCGCACGAGGTGGGCTGCTTCCGCGCGGGCTCCGGCGGCGAGCACCCGCTCGGGCGGGCCTGCGACTTCATGATGAGCACCGGCGGGTCGATGCCCTCCGCCGCGAACCTCGCCCTGGGCGACCGGATCGCGGACTGGGCGATCAAGAACAAGGACAAGCTCGGCGTCAAATACGTGATCTGGAAGCAGCGCATCAACCAGGGGTCGGGCTGGCGCTCCATGTCGGACCGCGGCAGCATCACTGAGAACCACTTCGACCACGTACACATCTCGATGAACTAAAACTAGGGATATTGCATCTGGTGATGTACATCCACAAGTTGAGATGGCGTTTGTACTGGCAGTAGCCCTGGCCTTGAGGCTTCGGCTTGCTGATCTCGTCATGTCGCCGGGGGCTCCCTGAGCTGCTTTTCTTTTGTTCCCCGGACACCTTCTCGCATCAGATGCGAGGGGGTGTCCGGGTGAAAAGGGTGGCTGTGGAGGGGGCCCGCTCATCTGGTTCTGGCCGATGGTGTGGTGCCCTTGCGCCCGGCAGAGGCCGTGTTCGAGGCAATGCTGGCTGACAAGCTAAAGGGTCAGGACTGTTCAGTCGTTCGTGGGACGAGCAGACCTCGGTTGAACGCCTCGGTGACGGCGGCGGCGCGGTCGTTCACCCCGAGCTTGGCGTAGATGTTCAGCAGGTGGCTCTTGACCGTGGCCTCGGTGATGAACAGCCGAGTGGCCGCCTCACGGTTGGTGTTCCCTGCCGCCACGAGTTCGAGGACCTCGAGCTCACGCTGGCTGAGCAGTTGCGGCGCGGGTGTCCTGACCCGGTTCATCAGCCGTGCCGCCACCGAAGGGGACAGCACGCTCTCGCCCTTGGCGGCGGCCCGCGCACCTCGCAGCAGGTCCTCCCGGGGAGAGTCCTTGAGCAGGTAGCCGGTCGCACCCGCCTCGATCGCCGGAAGGACGTGGGTATCGGTGTCGTAGGTCGTCAGCACCAGCACGCGCGCGGTGACGCCGAGCCTGGTCAGCTCGTTGATCGCGGTCAGCCCGTCCATGCCCGGCATGCGCAGGTCCATAAGGATCACGTCGGGCCGGAGCTCCTGGGCGAGTCGTACGGCTGCGGCGCCGTCCGCGGCCTCGCCCAGCACCTCGAATCCTGGCGCGGAGGCGAACATGCTGCTCAGCCCATCCCTGACGACGGGATGGTCGTCCGCGATCACCAACCGGATCGGGGTCCCGGCTGCCGGCTCGGCCGCGTGATCGGTCATGCGTGGCTCCTGGCCGGCAGGGTGGGAATGCAGGCCGAGATCCCGGTGCCGGCGCCGGGCTCGGACTCGATCTGCAAAGTGCCGGACAGTCCTTCGACGCGCTGACGCATGATGGTCAGGCCGAGTCCGCCGCCGCGGGACGGCGGCCGTGACCCGCCGTTTGTGGCTGTGCCGGCTTCGAGACCTGCAGGATCAAAGCCCTTGCCGTCGTCACGTACGTCCAACGCGACCTCGCGCTCCAGGTAGGACAGTGTCACCCCGACCCTGGTCGCGTCCGCGTGCTTGGCTGCGTTGGCCAATGCCTCCTGTGCCGTGCGCAGCAGCGCGGACTCGGCCTCCGGTGTCATCGGCCGCACCGTGCCGGTCGTCGTGACATGAACGGCGAGCCCGTGCAGCTTCGACCACCGGTCGGCGACGTCGGCAAGCGCGTCGCTCAGGCGCGCGGTCTGCAGCGGCTCGGGCCGGAGCGCGTCGACCGAGCGCCGCGCCTCGGCCAGGCTCTCCCTCGCCAGGTTCTTGACGGCGTCGAAGGGCCGGCGCCACGGCGCCGGGACCTCGTGCATCTGCTCGGCCGCCTGGAGTTGCGCGATGATGCCGGTGAGCCCTTGGGCCAGGGTGTCGTGGATCTCGCGGGCCATCCGCTGGCGCTCGTCGAGCACGCCCGCCTCCCTGGCCTGGACGAGCAGCTGGGCATGCAGGCCGGCGTTCTCGGCGAGCGACGCCTCCAGCAGCCGGTTCGTCCGGCTCAGCTCTTCGAGGGTCTGCTCGCGCCGCTCCTCCTCCTTCTCGGCGAGCCGCAGGACCCAGGCGCAGACGCACATCATGGCGATGTTGAAGGCGACGATGGTCACGTGCATCGTCAGGCCGAGCGCGTCTGTCTTGGGGACGCCGGACGCCTGCGCCGTACCGGCCAGGACCGCCGTGGCGGCCACGCCCAGCAGCCGCCAGGGCCAGCGCAAGACCGTGAAGGAGTAGATGTAGGCGGCAGGGGTGAAGAGCCCGAAAACGGGGTGACGGGCCACCAGGACCGCGGTGATCACGAGCAGCCCCGCGACGAACACCCCCATGATCCGTGGCCGGTCCCACCAGCCGGGACGCAGGGTGAACATGCCGAGCATCCACGCGGCCGCCAGCCCGCACAGGCCGAGGTCGATGAGCAAGGAGCCGCCCGCCCAGTCCTCCACGAGCAACAGGATCGCGACGAGGAGCGCCAGCAGCGCGCACGGCACCACGTTGACCAGAAGGAACGGCGGCTGTTGCGAAGTCTTCCTGCTCAAAACTCCCTCTCCCCGCGGGATTCTATTCTCAGCGTCTATTCCCAGCGGAACCAGCGGACCGCGACGAACGTGCACACCACCGCATAGGCCGCCAGGGTCAACAGCGGCACGGCGGACGGAAATTGACCCAGGTACGCGTCCTGGAACGCCCCCATGCCCGCGCCGAGCGGGGTGTAGTGGGCGATGTTCCGCAGCAGCGGCGGCATCTGCGAGATCGGCACCCAGAGTCCGGCGAAGAACATCAGCGGGAAGAACAGCACGGTACCGATCGCCGTGGCCGCCGCGCGTCCCGGCGCGAGCGCGGTGATCAGCAGGCCGAGCGCGAGCAGCGCGGCCGCCGCGAGCAGCCAGGCGAGGGCGAAACCGAGAGGGTGCTTCGGCAGGTCGACGCCGAAGCCGAACCCGGCCACCGCGATGAACAGGACCATCGCGACGACCGCGATGGCGAAGTTGGCCACGAGCTGGGCGGCGAGCACGCGGGCCGGACCGACCGGCGTGGTCCGCATGCGCCGCAGCACGCCGTTCTCCCGGTATCCCGCTAGCGTGGTCGGCAGGGAGGCCGTGGCCAGGATGGCCAAATTGAACAGGATCAGAACAGGGACGTAGAGGTCGAAGTACGTCAGGCCGCCGCCGGCCTCCACGGGCTCCCGCAGATCGGAGACGCTGCCGAGGACGATCAACAGGACCAGCGGGAAGCCGATACCCCAGAGCGGGCCGACCTTGTCTCGGACGCACAACGTGCTCTCGGCCTTGATGAGCCGCCACGTCGCGGAACCTCGCTCGGCGGTGACGGGGGGTGCGGCGGCGCGCAGGGCTGACATGGGTATGAGGTCCTCTCTCTGTGATGTGTTACCGGGGGCCGGGTTCGAGGCGCTTGCCGGTCAGCTGGACGAACGCGTCCTCCAAGCTTGCCTGCTCGACGCGCAGCTGTTCGGCCACGACCTGGTGGCGGGCCAGCACGGTGGTGACGGCGTTGAGCGCGTTGTCGTTGCCGCTGACGATGACCAGCTCGCCCCGGCGGGTGACGCCGGAGACGTCGGGCAGGCTCGTCAGCAGGCGGTCGTCCAGCGGCCTGGACGGGCGGAACTGGATCCGCTGCTCGATGCGCGCCCGCTCGGTCAGACCGGTCGGGGTGTCCACCATGACGACGCGGCCGGCGTCGATCAGCGCGAGCCGGTCGCACAGCCGCTCGGCCTCCTCCATGAAGTGGGTGACCAGCACGATCGTCACCCCACGAGATCGCACGCCCTCGATCAGGTCCCAGGTGTCGCGCCGGGCCTGCGGGTCGAGACCGGTGGTGAGCTCGTCGAGGATCGCCACCCGGGGGCTGCCGATGAGCGCCAGTGCGATCGAGAGCCGTTGTTTCTGGCCGCCGGACAGCTTGGCGTACCTGGTCTTCGCCTTGTCCGCCAGGCCGAGGCCGTCCAGCAGCGCGCGCCAGTCGGCGGGCTCGGGGTAGAAGGAGCTGTAGAGCTCCAGGGCCTCGGCGACCTGTAGCCGCTCGGGGAGGTGGCCGGCCTGCAACTGGACGCCGAGCCGCCGGGTCAGCTCGGCGCGGTCCCGGAGGGGGTCGAGCCCGAGCACCCTGATCTCACCGCGATCCGGCGTGCGGAGGCCCTCGACGCACTCCACGGTCGTCGTCTTGCCGGCGCCGTTCGGGCCGAGGATGCCAAAGATCTCACCCTCCTGGACGGTGAGCGAGACATCATCGACCGCGACCTTGTCCTCATAGCGCTTGTGGAGGTTGCGTACCTCGATCACTGGTGGCATGCGCGCGTCCTTTCGGGCTTGGCCCATCGGCGATTGGCGCATTCAGCCTGCTACGACCAGCACTTCTTCCAACACCGACCAGTAGACGGGACCTGGCTGCCGAACGGTGGAGGCGTCGACTCAACCGAGCGGTGGTGGCGATCCACCGATCGGTGGATCGCCACCCGGACGGGGAACATGAGAAAGTGGCAGGACCGGTCGCTCCGCGGACGCAATCGCACCTCGAAACAGACCATCGACAGCCACGCGAATCGGGCCGACGGGCCGCAGGCCCGATGTTCAGCGGCGTGACCGCGTTAGGTCGCTATGGCACCGTCGACGACGTCGCTTCCACCCTCGCACGCCTCGCAGGCGACGGCGGCTGACAACATGCCACCTCCGGCACGTTCAGCTGCACCAGGCCCACCATGACGGCTGCTATTCACACACTCTGAAAAAGACTCTCCGCCAGTAAACCGGGAAAGGTCGCAGGAGGGCGCAGCGCCCGCCGGAATGGCCCTAAGATCCGCTCGTGATCATTCGAGTATTAGCGGGCGCGGCGGCAGGACTGGCGATCTTCTCCGGTGCGGCCGCCGCCGACCCCATCAAGGGCGTCCCCGAGCTGACCAGCAACGACCTCTACAAGGCGGGCAAGCTCGCCAAGACGTCGTGCACGCCGAAGAAGGGCACGAGCAGGGCCGCCACCGAGAAGTACATCCGGACCCTGGTCGGCTGCCTGGGCAAGGCCTGGCGCAAGGACGCGGTCAAGGTCGAGATCCACTACGAGGCGGACGGCAAGAAGAAGTACAAGTCCTGGCCGTTCATCACCGCTGACGGGATCTACGTCGGGCTGGCCGACGACTGGGTGAAGACCAGGAACGAGCTGCCCGTCTTCCACGCGATGGCCTCCGTCTACGGCGAGGTGGTCCTGGCCGAGGCCGGCATCGCCACGGCGGCGAAGACGCTGGACTACGGCGGGGACGAGAAGGTGCTCGAGGAGCAGCAGCGCCGGTACGCGTACCAGCAGGACTGCCTGGCGGGCGCGGCGGCCAAGGCGCTCGGGCGCCCCGCCAAGGGCCTGAGGTCGATGCTGAAGGGCAACGAGCGCTACTGGTTCGAGCAGGGCCACAAGGCGGGCGGGCCCCGCGCCTGCAACACCTGGAAGGCCCCGGACTCCAAGGTGGCGTGAACGACGGGCTCAGGACATGCGGTCGATGAGTGACTTCGGGGCGATCTGCCGGTAGGCGTCGGCGACGATCTCGGCCACCTCCGCCCAGTCCACCTCCACGTCCAGGTAGACCCCGAGCCATCCCCGGTGCCCCACGTACGGCGGCCGGAAGAAGCGCTCGGGGTCCTCCGACACGAGCTCCTCCTGCGCCCCCGGCGGCGCCGCGCACCAGAACGCCAGCCGGTCGTCGTGGTGGTGGTCGGCGAACGTCACGAACGTCTTCTTGCCCCTGACGAACCACGTCGGCTCACCGTGGCTCAGGCGCTCGGTGGTCTCGGGCAGGGCCAGGCACAGCTCGCGCAGCCGGTCGAGGGCGTCCACGGTGGTCAGCCGGTCAGGGTGAGCGGGTTGACCAGGTCCGCGTAGATGAGCAGGCCGGCCATGACGATCATCACGATCGCGATCGCGTACGTCAGCGGCAGCACCTTGGCGATGTCCACGTATCCCGGCTCGGGTCGCCGCATGATCTTGGCGTACGCCCGCTTGAGGCCCTCCCACAGGCCCCCCGCGATGTGGCCGCCGTCGAGCGGCAGCAGCGGGATCAGGTTGAACATGCCGATCGCCAGGTTGAAGCCGGCCAGCAGATTGACGAAGATGGCGAGCTTCTTCTCGTTGGTCAGGTCGGAGGCGATGATCTCGCCGCCCAGGCGACCCGCCCCCACCACACCGACCGGGCCTTCGGGGTCGCGCTCCTCGCCCGAGAAGGCCGCGTGCCAGACGCCGACCATCTTCTCCGGCAGGTTGAGCAGCGAGCCGGCCACGCGGGCCGACAGCTCGCCCATGTAGCCGACGACCTGGCCCATGCTCTGCTGCTCCATGACCTCCGTGGGCAGGACGCCGAGGAAGCCGACGTTCTTGTCGATCTTCTCCGGGTCCTGGAGGTTGGGGCGGTCCTGGGCGATGAGCGTGACGGGGAGCGTCATCGGCTTGCCGTCGCGGACGATGCCGAGCTGTACCGGACCGGCGCCGTGGGAGCGGATCAGGCGCGTGGCGTCCTCCCACGAATTGATCTTCTGGCCGTCGAAGGAGACCATGCGGTCGCCGGGCTTCATGCCCGCCTGGGCGGCGGGCGTGGGCTTGTCGGCGGCCGTGCACGTGCTGCGCTGCTCGGCGATCGGGATCACGCACGTGTTGGTCTCGGGCGACACGATCGGGGCCCAGGTGGGCAGGCCGATGCCGACCAGCAGAATGCTGAAGAAGACGAACGCGAGCACGAAGTTCATCGCCGGGCCGCCGGTCATGATGATGACCTTCTGCCACCACTTCTTCCGGTAGAACACCCGGTCCTCGTCGCCCGGCCGCACCTCTTCCTGCGCGGCGTCGCGGGCGGACTCGATGAGGCCCTGGAACGGCCCCGTCGCCGTGCTCCTGACCTTGGTGGGGTCGTCACCGGGACGCGGCGGCAGCATGCCGATCATGCGGATGTAGCCGCCGAGCGGGATCCACTTGATGCCGTATTCGGTCTCGCCCTTGCGCCGCGACCACGCGGTCGAGCCGAAGCCGACCATGTATTGGGTCACCTTGACGCCGAAGATCTTGGCGGGCACGAGATGGCCGACCTCGTGCAAAGCGACGGAGACCATCAACCCGATCAGGAAGATGAGGATCCCCACCAGATAGAGCCAGTTCATCGATGCGCGCTCCAGGGCAAGGCGGACGGTGCCGACAGCCCCAGGGTAGTCGAACTCGCCGGACCTCACGGGCTTGCCGGGCCTTTGGCAGGCATTGACAGTGTGCGATCACACGATCACCCTGGGAGACGACGGAGGGGGACGTCTTGATCAAAATACTGATTGCCGAGCACCTGCCCTTGGTGCGCCGCGGCCTGCTCGCCACCCTCGGCGCCGAGCCCGACCTGCGGGTGGTCGCCGAGGTCGGATGCGCGGAGGAGGTGGCGCAGGCGGCGCTGTCCAGCGAGCCCGACGTGGCGGTGGTGAACCTCGATCTACCGGGGCTGCCCGTGGTCGCCGAACTGGCGGAGCGGGTGCCGCCGTGCGGGACGCTGATCCTGTCGGCCAGGCCCGATCCCGGGCAGGTGCGCAAGGCCCTGGCGGGGCCGGCGCTGGGGTTCATGACGCTGTGCGTGGCGCCGGAGCGGCTGGCCGAGGGGGTGCGCCTGGTGGCGGCGGGCCGCCAGGTGGTCGAGGCGGAGCTGGCGGTGGCCGCGCTCCAGTGCGCGACCAACCCGCTGACCAGGCGGGAGCTCGAGGTGCTGCGGATCGCGGCGGGCGGGGCGCGGTCGACGGAGATCGCCGATCAGCTCTTCCTGTCGGTCGGCACCGTACGCAACCATCTGTCGCGGATCATGTGCAAGACGGGTGCGCGCAACCGGCTCGACGCCGTGCGGATAGCGAGCGACTTCGGCTGGCTGTGACACGAGACGGGGCTCCGGTAGAGCCGCGCCGCACCGCCGGGGCCCCGAACATCTAGAGGATTTCAGCCGGGCGACGCCCTTTGCCAGTGACCGTCATCACGACCTGACCCGTGTGAAACGTCAGCATGTGGGTTTACGGGCGCCAGATCAGCACCAGCGCGCAGTCGTCGTTGTGACCGGAGGCCATGGCGTTGACCAGCGCCCTGGCGCCGTCGCGGAATCCGGAGGGCAGCAGCCGCTCCGCCTCGCCCAGCAGCCGGTCGAGACCGGCGTCGATGTCGCGGCCCGGCTGCTCGATCAGCCCGTCGGTATAGAGCAGCAGCGCGTCGCCCCTGCGCAGGGTGCCGCTGTCGGGCTCGCAGTGCAGGTCGGGCACCACGCCGAGCACCACGCCCTTGGCCGAGGCGACCTGCCAGCTGCCGGTGCCGGCGTCGAACTTCACCACCGGAGGATGACCGGCCGAGGTGATCGTGTAGTCGCCGGTGGCCAGGTCGAGGCGTGCGTGCACCGCGGTCACGAACCCCTCGTCGCCCCGCTGGCGGTGCAGGTAGGCGTTGCAGGCGGGCAGGAAGTCGTCGACCGCGCCGAGCAGCCCGCCGAACGTGCCGGACAGCAGCAGCGCCCTGGTGCCCGCGTCGACGCCCTTGCCCGACACGTCGACCAGGGCGATGTCGACGGTGTCACCGTCGCGCATGGAGACGAGGAAGTCGCCGCCGAACGAGGACCCGCCGGCCTGCTTGAGCACCACCTTGGCGCCCCAGTCCTTGGGCAGCGCGGGCAGCTCACCCTGGCTCTTGAGCCGGTCGCGCAGCTCCAGCAGCATCGCGTCGCCGCGGAGCCCCTGCACACCGAGCTTGCCCCGGGTGCGGGCCATGAGAACGGCGAGCACGGTGGTGAACGCGATCGTCACGGTGAGCCCCAGCCCGACGCGGCCCACACCGAGCGAGATCGCGATGTAGCCGAGCGCGGCGCCCACCGCCACGAGCAGCTTGACCAGGCTGCGCAGCCGTAGCTGCAGCCCGCCGATCAGGGTGACCAGGATGAGCAGCGACGGCGAGAACCACTCGGTCGAGACCTTGGCGGCCAGCAGCCCGATGATGAGCGAGAGCCCGGTCAGGCCGATGAGCAGGTTGCGGTCGCGGGCCAGCGGCCCTCGGCGGAAGAATCGGACAGTGGACACGAGGAAGGGCACCCGCACCAAGACCGCGCGTACCCGTGGCGGGATCAGCGGCGCCGGACGGGAACTCATGATGCGCCTGACTGTATCGGTCTGACCCGTGTTTGGGCAGCCCACTTGACCAAGCCCTTGATCATTAAGGACGGATATTGAGTGGCCCTCCCCCTTTACCCGCTCTTACCGTGGACGGATGACGTATCCGATCCGTCCGATCGACGAGTCCGAGTGGCCAGTGTTCTCCGGGGTTCTCAATGAAGGGTTCGGCTGGACGCCGCATCCCACGCAGGCCGAAAGATTCAAGGCCGAACTGGAGTTCGACCGTACGCTCGCCGTCTTCGACGGCGATGTCATGGCGGGGGTCACCTCCGTCTACAGCTTCACGATGACGGTTCCCGGCGGGCAGCTGCCCGCCGGCGGGATCACCGCGGTCAGCGTGCTGCCCTCGCACCGTCGCCGCGGCGTGCTGTCCACGATGATGCGCAGGCAGCTCGCCGACGTCCGCGAGCGCGGCGAATCGGTGGCCGCGCTGTACGCCTCCGAGTCGGTGATCTACGGCAGGTTCGGGTACGGCAGGGCCTCCAGCAGTCTGTCGTTCCACATCCACAAGCACGGCTCGGCGTTCGTCGAGAACGCGCCGGTCGACCCGTCCCTCAGGCTCAGGGTGGCCAGGCCCGCCGACGTGCGCGCCGACCTGGAGAAGCTGTTCGCGTCGGTGGTGACGGCGCGCCCGGGACGCTACGAGCGCAACGGGCCGTTCTGGGACAGCACGCTGGCGGACGAGGAGTGCGACCAGCAGGGGGCGGGCTCGCTGCGCTCGGTGCTGGCCGAGGACGACCGTGGCGTGCGCGGGTATGCGTTGTTCCGGATCAAGGGCTCCTGGGACGCGAACGACATGCCCAACGGGGAGCTGATGCTGCATGAGCTGGAGGCGGCCGACCCGGCGGCCTACGCGCTGCTGTGGCGGAGCGTGCTCGACCGCGACCTGGTCACCACGGTGCGGGCACACAGGCCGGTGGACGACCCGCTGATCGCGTTGCTGGCCGACCAGCGGCAGGTGCGCGCGAGCTGGTCCGACGAGCTGTGGGTACGCCTGGTCGAGGTGGACCGGGCGCTGGCCGCCCGCGCCTACGCCGCGCCGGTGGACCTGGTGATCGAGGTCGAGGACGACGTGTGCCCGTGGAACGCCCGCCGCTGGCGGCTCACCGCGGACGCGACGGGCGCCGAGTGCAAGCCGGTGGACGACGAGCCGGACATGACGGTGCCGGTGCGCGCGCTCGGGTCGGCGTACATGGGTGACGGGCAGCTCTCCGAGCAGCTCGGCGCGGGGCTGCTGCACGAGCACCGGCCCGGCGCGGTGCGCGCGCTGGCCGCCGCCATGTCGTGGAGTCCCAAACCGTGGGCGGGGCGGGTCTTCTGACATACCGTTGAGGGCATGGCATTGCAAAGCCTGCAGATCACCGCGACCATCGCCATGCGTGCCCGCGACGTGTCGAGACCGTCGAAGGAGCAGCAGGAGGCCGCCGACCGGCGACCTCTGCGTGACGAGACGCCCAGGCGCGACTCCAAGCGCAAGGGCCAGGGGTAGTTACGGCAGCGAGGGAAGCTGGCCGATGGTCTCGTAGGAGGTCAGCTGGGCGATCCGCCTGCTGTGCCGCTCGCTGCCGGAGAACGACGTGGTCAGGAAGACCTCCACGAACCTGGTGGCGTCCTCGGTGGAGTGCATGCGCGCGCCGACGCTGATCACGTTGGCGTTGTTGTGCTCGCGGGCCAGGCCGGCGGTCTCCTCGCTCCAGGCCAGGGCCGCGCGGATGCCGCGCACCTTGTTGGCGGCGATCTGCTCGCCGTTGCCCGAGCCGCCGATCACCACCCCGAGGCTGCCGGGGTCGCCGGCGACGCCCTCGGCGGCGCGCAGGACGAACGCGGGATAGTCGTCCTCGGCGTCGTAGACGAAGGGACCGCAGTCGGTCACTTCGTGCCCGTGATCCTTCAGCCAGGACACGAGGTGGTTCTTGAGCTCATAGCCGGCATGGTCGGCACCGATGTAGACACGCACCCGCCCAGTCTTCCACAGCCCCGGCGTTGGGGCTCGCTGGCTAGAGTAAGGACCTGATCCGTTGTCTAGTCCTTACGAAAGCTGAGATCCATGCGAGAGATCCGTGTCATCGGCGATCCGGTCCTGCGCACGCCCGCCGAGCCGGTGACGGACTTCGACCGCGAGCTGCGGCGCCTGATCGAGGAGATGTTCCAGGCGATGTACGCGGTCAACGGCGTGGGCCTGGCCGGCCCGCAGATCGGTGTGTCGCGGCGGCTGTTCGTGTACGACATCAGCGGGCGCAAGGGCCACCTGATCAATCCGGTCCTCACGGTCGACGACCCCGAGGAGGTGCTCGACGAGGAAGGCTGCCTGTCGGTGCCCGACCGCCGGACGCGCCTGCCGATCTACGCCCCGGTCGGGCGGGCCGCGGGCGTGACCGTCGAGGGGCTGGACCGGCTCCAGCGGCCGATGCGGATCAAGGCCCGCGGATCGCTGGCGCGCTGCTTCCAGCACGAGACCGAGCACCTCGACGGCAAGCTGTACGTCGACCGCCTCCCCAAGAACGAAGCTCGCAAGATCATGCTCCAGGCATAGGTTGGGCCCATGAGCGTACTTTCCGGCAAAGGGGCATTGGTCACAGGAGGCTCCAGAGGCATCGGCAGGGCCATCGTGGAGCGGCTGAGGGAGGACGGCGCCGAGGTCGTCTTCTGCTACGAGCACTCGGAGGAGGCGGCGCAGCAGGTCGCCAAGGAGACCGGCGCCGTGGCCGTACACGCGGATCTCGGCAGCAAAGAGGATCTGGCGCGGCTGTTCGCCGAGGCGGAGGCGCGGCTGCCGGGGCTGGACATTCTCATCAACAACGCCGCCATCACCGGGCAGAAGGTCATGGCGGACATCACGGACGAGGACTACGAGCGGGCGTTCGCGGTGAACACGCGGGCCGTGTTCCTCGCCATGCAGTGGGCGGCACGGGTGATGCGCGACGGCGGGCGCATCGTCAACATCTCCACGATCAACACCCAGGTGCCCGCGCCGGCGCTGACGCTCTACTGCGGCAGCAAGGGCGCCATCGAGCAGTTCGCCAAGGTGGCGGCGCGGGAGCTGGGCGGGCGCGGGATCACCGTCAACGTCGTCTCGTCCGGCGCCACCGACACCGACATGCTGCGGGGCAGCAACCCGCCGGAGGCGCTGGAGCAGATCCCGGGGTTCACGGCGCTGCAGCGGCTCGGGCGGCCCGACGACATCGCCGCTGTGGTCGCGTTCCTGGCGGGTCCCGACGCTCGGTGGGTGACCGGGCACAACATCCTGGCCAGCGGCGGGCTGATGGTCTAGCGGAGCGGCCGGGCGCGCCCTGCCGGTCGGGGCGCGCCGGGCCGCGCGTCACAGGTGCAGGGACTTGACCTCGAGATACTCCTCCAGGCCGTACTCGCCGAGCTCGCGCCCCACGCCGGACTGCTTGTAGCCGCCGAAGGGGGCCAGCGGGTTGAACCTGCCGCCGTTGATGGCGACCTGGCCGGTGCGCAGCCGGCGGGCGACCGCGACCGCGTGCTCCTCGGTGCCCGCCCAGACCGCGCCGGACAGGCCGTATTTGGTGTTGTTGGCGATCTGGACGGCCATGTCCTCGGTCGTGTACGGGATCAGCGACAGCACCGGGCCGAAGATCTCCTCCTGCTCGATCGTCATGCCGGGCTCCACGCCCGCGAACACCGTGGGCTCGACGTAGTAGCCGCGCTCGTGCGGGCGGTCGGTGCCGCCGGCCACCAGCCTGGCACCCTCCTCCTGGCCCCGGTTGATGTAGCGGATCACCCGGTCGCGCTGGGCCGCGGACACCAGCGGGCCGAGCCTGGTCGACTCGTCGAACGGGTCGCCGACGGTGTACTTGCCCGCGGCCGCGACGGCCAGGCGGACGGCGTCGTCGTACTGGTCCCGGTGGACGATCATGCGGGTCCACGCCGAGCAGGTCTGCCCGGCGTTGACGAAGCAGTTGGCCACGCCGACCTTGACGGCCGTCTCCAGGTCGGCGTCGGGCAGGATGATGTTGGCGGACTTGCCGCCGAGCTCCAGCGCGACCCGCTTGACCGACTCGGCCGCGAGCGCGGCGACCCGCCGCCCGGCGGCCGTCGAGCCGGTGAAGGAGACCATGTCCACCTCGGGGTGGGCGGCCATGGCCTCGCCCACGACCGGGCCGCGCCCGCTGACCAGGTTGAACACGCCCGGGGGCAGGCCGACCTCGTCGAAGATCTCCGCCAGCGCGTACGCCGCCAGCGGCGCGACCTCGCTCGGCTTGAGCACGACGGTGCATCCGGCGGCCAGCGCGGGGCCGACCTTGCAGATGATTTGGTGAAGGGGGTAGTTCCACGGCGTGATCGCCGCGACCACCCCGATCGGCTCCTTGACGACCAGCGAGTTGCCGACACGCGACTCGCGCGGGTGGCTCTCGGCGAGCTGGGCGTAGAAGGCCAGGACGGTCGCGGGCATGAGCGTCTGCACCTTGAGCGCGAAGCCCAGCGGCGAGCCCATGTCGGTCGCGATGGTCTTGGCGACCTCGTCGGAGCGCTGCCTCAGCAGCTCGGCTGCATCGCCGAGAAGCTTGCCGCGCTCCGCGGCGGCCGTCTCCGACCACCCGGGAAAGGCCCTTCGCGCGGCGCCGGCGGCCGACTCCACATCGTCGGGGGAGCCCGCGGGCACCCGGTCGATGATCTCTTCCGTGGCCGGGTTCACGACCTCGATGGGCTCGTCGGACGCCGATGCGGTCCAGGAGCCGCCGATATACAGCTGACGCATAGCACCATCCTGACAGCCTCAGGAGGCGATGCGAGGGCTAGTCCTGAGCGGGGGATAAGTCTTCTACACCGCCACCAGCTTCTTTCCCCGTCACAGTACGACGATTTCCCCTGACCACACACGGCAAGAGGAGTTTGTCAGTCGAACGCCGGCCGCCGGGTGCGGGTGCGCTTCAGTTCAAAAAAGTCCTCGAACGCGGTCACCGCCAGCACCCCGTCCCAGAGCCTGCCCGCGTCCTCACCCCTGATGATCTTGGTGATCACGGGTCCGAAGAAGGCGTTGGGCCCGACGCGGATGATGGGCGTGCCGACCTCCTGGCCCACGAGGTTGATGCCCTCGTCGTGCGACACGCGGATGTCGTCGTCCCACTCCTCGGAGCCCATCGCGTCGGCGAGGCCCCGGTCGAGCCCCACGGCCTCGAGCGCGCCCTCGATGACCTCGCGGAGCCGTTCGGGCTGCTTGCCCATGCCCTGGTTGTGCAGGCGGGTGCCGAGCTCGGTGTACATCGGGCCGACGACCTCCTCGCCGTGCTTGGCCGCGGCCGCCGCCACCGTCCTCACCGACCCCATGGCCCTGGCGGCCCGCTGCTTGTAGTCATCCGGGACGTCCTTGTCCTCGTTGAGGAAGTGGAGGGACATGATGCGCCAGCGCGGCTCGATCGGGCGTACCTTCTCGACTTCGAGTAGCCATCGTGACGTCACCCATGCGAAGGGACAGGAAGGATCGAACCAGAGGTCCACAGGAATCTTCTCGGCCATGTGAGGCCATAACCTGAGGGAGTTCGGGTCCTATTCCCGCCATGACAGGATACGGACAACCCCGACGAAGTGGTGAAAAGGAGCGCAACTTGGCAGGCAACCTGACCCGGGACGAGGCACGTGAGCGCGCCCGGCTGTTGAAGGTCGAGTCGTACGAGGTCGCACTCGATCTGACGGAAGGGGAGGAGCGCTTCGAGAGCGTCACGACGGTCCGCTTCGACAGCACCAGTCCGGGCGCGGACACCTTCATCGACCTGCACGGCGCGCACGTCCGCAAGGTCACGCTGAACGGCCACGACCTCGACGTGGCAGGCTACGACGCCGAGAAGGGACGCTTCCCGCTGCCCTCGCTCGCCGCGTCGAACGAGCTGCGGGTGGACGCCGACTGCGCCTACATGCGCACCGGCGAGGGCCTGCACCGCTTCGTCGACCCGGTTGACCAGCGCGTCTATCTGCACAGCCAGTTCGAGACGGCCGACGCCCACCGCATGTACGCGTGCTTCGACCAGCCCGACCTCAAGGCCACCTTCCAGCTCACCGTGCTTGCCCCGGCCGACTGGGAAGTGATCACCAACGCCGCCGCGGCCGGCGTGGAGAACCTGCCCGAGCAGGCCGGCAAGCACGGGACGGTGCCGGCGGCCAAGCGGTGGCAGTTCGCGGCCACGCCGGTCATGTCCACCTACATCACCGCGCTGGTGGCCGGCCCGTACCACAAGGTGACCTCGGAGCACGACGGCATCCCGCTCGGCCTCTACTGCCGGGCCTCGCTGGCCGAGCACCTCGACGCCGGCAACCTCTTCGAGCTCACCCGGCAGGGCTTCGACTTCTTCCACCGGGTGTTCGGCGTGCGTTACCCGTTCGGCAAGTACGACCAGCTCTTCGTGCCCGAGTTCAACGCCGGCGCCATGGAGAACGCCGGCTGCGTGACGTTCCTGGAGGACTACGTCTTCCGCTCCCGGGTCACCGACGCGGTGGTCGAGCGGCGCGCCGAGACGATCCTGCACGAGATGGCGCACATGTGGTTCGGCGACCTGGTCACCATGCGCTGGTGGGACGACCTGTGGCTGAACGAGTCGTTCGCCACCTACATGTCCGTGCTCGCCCAGGCCGAGGCCACGCGGTGGGGCAAGGGCGCGTGGACGACGTTCGCGAACGTGGAGAAGGCCTGGGCCTACCGCCAGGACCAGCTGCCGTCCACGCACCCGATCGCCGCGGACATCCCCGACATGCAGGCGGTCGAGGTCAACTTCGACGGCATCACGTACGCCAAGGGCGCCTCGGTGCTCAAGCAGCTCGTCGCGTACGTGGGCCTGGACAACTTCCTGGCCGGCGTGCGCGACTACTTCGCCGAGCACGCCTGGGGCAACACCGAGCTGAAGGACCTGCTCGACGCCCTGGAGCGGACCTCCGGCCGCGACCTGTCCGCGTGGTCGAAGGAGTGGCTGGAGACCTCCTGGGTCAACACGCTGCGGCCCTCGTTCGAGGTGTCCGGGGGCCGGTTCACCCAGTTCGACGTGCTGCAGGAGGCACCGGCCGACTACCCGACGCTGCGCTCGCACCGGATCGCGATCGGCCTGTACTCCCTGGTGGACGGCGCGCTGACGCGGACCAGGCGGGTCGAGCTGGACGTGGTGGGCGCCCGTACCAGCGTGGCGCAGCTCGTCGGCGAGGAGCAGCCGGACCTGGTCCTGCTCAACGACGACGACCTCACCTATACCAAGATCCGCCTCGACGACGACTCGCTGCGGACGCTGGTCGACGGCGGCATCGTGAAGCTCACCGAGTCGCTGCCGCGGGCGCTGTGCTGGTCGGCGGCCTGGGACATGACCCGCGACGGCGAGATGTCCACGCGCGACTACGTCAAGCTGGTCGTCTCCGGCGCCGGCACGGTCTCGGACATCACGGTCCTCCAGACGATCCTGCGGCAGGCGCGCATGGCCGCGCAGCAGTACGCGGACCCGGCATGGCGGCCCGAGGGCCTGGCGCTGCTGGCCGGCGAGCTGCGCACGCTGCTCGGCTCGGCCGCGCCGGGGTCGGACCACCAGCTGGCCTTCCTGCAGGCGTTCGCGCCGGTGGCCACCTCGGAGGAGGACCTCGACCTGCTGCAGGGCATCCTGGACGGCTCGGCGGTGCCCGAGGGGCTGAGCGTGGACGCCGACCTGCGCTGGAGCCTCGTGAGCGCGCTGGTCTCCGGCGGCCGGATCGACGAGGCGGGCATCGACGCCGAGCTGGAGCGCGACCCCACGGCGACAGGTGAGCGGTCGGCCGCGCAGTGCCGGGCCGCGATCCCGACGGCCGAGGCCAAGGGCGCGGCGTGGGGGCGGATCGTGGCCGGCGGGATGGCCAACCACATCGCCCGCGCGACGATCAACGGCTTCCAGGACGCGAACCACCCCGAGCTGCTGGCGCCGTACCGCGAGAAGTACTTCGGGGAGGTCGGGCGGATCTACAAGGAGTGGACGTTCGACCAGGCGTCGTCCTTCGCGGTGGGGTGCTTCCCGTCGCTGCTCATCGAGCAGGCGACCGTGCAGGCCGCCGACGACTACCTGGCGGCCGAGAAGCCGCCGCAGGCGCTGCGCAGGATGATCCTGGAGGGCGCCGACGGCGTCCGCCGCGCCCTGCGCAACCGGGAGAAGGACGCCGAGTCCGCCTGACGGTCTCTTGAAGGCCCCCGCCACGCCTGGCGGGGGCCTTTCGCGTTTCCCGGACGTTTCCAGGTCTTGACACGAGGGCTTCTCGGCTGGATATTTCAGGACTAACTTTACTTCTAAAGAAAGTCCTCATTCATGGCAGCCACTGACCGCGGCGACCTCACCAGGACGGCGATCCTGACTCTGCTGGGCGCCGGCGGGCCGCTGAGCCGGACCGAGATAGCGCGCGAGCTCGACCTCAGCCCGGCCACCGTCACTCAGCTCACCCGCGAGCTCATGGGCCAGGGGATGCTGGAGGAGCTCGATCTCAAGCCGTCGCGTGGCGGGCGGCCCGCCGTGCGGCTCGGGCTGGTGGGCGGGGCCGGGCGGGCGCTCGGCGTGAAGGTGACGGCCGATCACCTGGTGCTGGTGGACGTGCGGCTGGACGGCGAGGTGCTGGGCTCGTGGGAGCGGCCGTTCGACCCGTCGTCGCCGGACGCGCTCGACGAGCTGGCGGTGGCCGTGGAGTCCGCGATGCCGGGCGGGTCAGCGGCCGGGGAGGCGCCACCGCTGCTGGGGGTCGGGGTCGGGGTGCCGGGCAGCGTGGACGACCAGGCGGCCGGCACGGTCAACGCGCCGACGCTCGGGTGGCAGGCGATGCCGGTCGGCGAGCGGCTGCGGCGCCGGCTCCGGGTGCCGGTGCTGGTGGAGAACGACGTGAACGCGCTGGCGGCGGCCGAGCGGCTGTACGGGCGGGGGCGTACGCACCGGGACTTCCTGGTGGTGACGATCGGGCGGGGCGTCGGCGCGGCGATCGTCGCGGACGGCCGGGTGTACCGGGG
>NZ_VCJS01000173.1 GCF_005893125.1 Nonomuraea basaltis
ACGGTATGCCGGTGAAGGTCAGGTGGTTTTTTTTTTTTTCAAGCAGAAGACGGCATACGAGTTTTCTTAGGGTCTCGTGGGCTCGGAGATGGGTATTAGAGACAGGAGCGCGCCCCGGAGCTCGCCGGGCAGGGCGCCCGCGTCAGGATGACCGGCGGTCACGGGCTGAGCGACCACGCATGGAAGATCGTGGTGTGCCGGAACGACGACGCGGTCCCGTCGAACCCGTACGTCCCCCGCCACGACAGCGGATCCTGCTGCTCGCCCACGATGGTGATGGTGTTCGCGCAGCCGCCCTGACCCTTCCTGGTGGCGTTCAGTATGAGCTGCTGGCCGAGGTGGCCGCTGGTCACAGCCCATGGGGCACCGCAGATGCCCGACTTGATGGTGCCGCTGACGACCTGGAACGGGTAGGTGTTCGGGTCGATCTCGAGGTCGATGACGAAGATCGCCGACCCGTTGCGCAGCTCCACGTAGGCGTTGGTCGTGGCCGTCTTCTGCGCGGCGACGGACTCCGCGAAGGACTTGGCCCGTCCTCCGGTGGCGTCGTAAAAGGCCTGGTCGGCCTTGGTTGACTGAGGCATGGCGGTTCTCTTCTCCGACGCCGCAGCGCTGCGGCGTCTCGGCGGCTAGGGCGGCTACAGCAGCGTCTCGGCGATCTCGACGCGGAGCAGGCTACGGACGTGCTCGATGTGGTTCACGATGGTGACGTGGACGGACCCGGCGAAGAGCAGGCCCATGGCGACGTTGTCCAGGCTGGTGACCAGTGATCCCGAGTCGCCGCCCGCCGACATCGCGGTCGTGACGATCTGGTCGCGGAAGCGGCCGGTGCCGAACCCGTAGCTCACGTCGATCGTGGCGTCCACCGCCATGACGCGGCCCACGCTCAGATTGGTCGTCCGCCCCACCTTCCGTACCAGGTCCCCGACGGAGACGTTGGCCTTGCGCCGCCAGCCCCTGGGCGCGGAGCTGAAGTAGATCTCCCTGGTGGCGTCCTGGAACTGCGTCTCGCCGATCGCCGCGTCCACGATGTTGTTGTGGCTGGCGAGCGGCACCGCGGGGGTGAGGTCGATCGGGATGAACCTGGACAGGATGGCGATCCGGTCCTGCGGGTCCGTGCCGCCGTCGAACCGGCCGGGCTGCACGATCGCGCTCCCGACGGGGGCGCGGTTGGAATCGGCCAGGACGTGGTTGTTGCTGAGCACGTAGAACCGTGAGGGCGTGCCGAGGCCCGGCATGGGCGGGTCGACGGTGGCGCCGGGCAGGAAGTCGTAGACGACGCTGCCGAGCGTACCGGCCGTGACCTGCACGTTGCCGATGGAGAAGCCGGACGGGCAGGGCCGCATCCGCCGGGTGAGCACCTGGACGCCGGCCTCCGTCGGCGCGCCGTCGGCGCGCGGGATCGGGGGAGCGGGGGCGGTCAGGAGCTGGGTGGCGGGGCCGCTCGTCAGCTGCTCGGCGACGACGTGGCCGACCCTGACCACGTCGACGGTGGTCCCGTCGTCCATCCTCGGGGGCAGCAGGTCCCGCTCCCTGAGCATGGTGGGCGGGACCTTCTGCGTGACGAACACGAGGAGCGCCGGCTCGCCGGTCGGCTGCCCGTTCGTCCACTTCACCCCCTGGCCGAACCCGACCACGTTGCTCGGCCGCGTCTCGGGATCCATCAGCGTCTGGGCCGCCTGCTCCCTGGCCGCGTCGGACAGGCGATAGCCCTGGGATCCGCGCATCAGTTCTGGCTGGCTCACGGCCAACCACCTCCTACCTGGATGGGACTCCGGGTGCGGCGATGCTCACTGGGCCGTGGGGATCCCGATCTCGATGACCTTGACGGGAACGCCGTCCAACTCGGCTGGGATGCCGGTCGGCGCCATGTGGGTGACGTAGACCACGATCACGTCCTCGTTCGCGTCTCCCTTTCCGGTGGAGACGCCGGTGACGTTCGGGATGGCGAGAAGCGCGTCCTCGTGCCGTCGTCTGATCTCATGCACGTCCATCCAGGGCCCTCCGCTGAGATCTGCCGCCCCTGGAGCGTAGACGTGCGTCGTTCCCCGGGGATTCAGGGGCGCGCCTAGGGAAAACCCCAGCATTCCACTCCTCCGTGGGTCAGGGGGTCCCTGGGCGCGCCTCATCGCATGGCGGAGCGGGCGGTGGGGCGCAGGCGGATGCGCTGCGGGGCGGCGGTCAGGTAAGGCTTCAGCATCGGCAGGTCCACCTCCCGCTCGTCCTCCGGTGTGTCAAAGCGGGCGAACCACACGAACACGTTCTCCCCGGTACGGACCGGCAGGCGCGGATAGGTGTTCTCCGCGTGCTCGGTCTCGAGGCGGATGATCGGCGGCACCCCGGCCTCGGCCAGCACCGGGACGGCCTCCGAGGCGAAGAACTCGGCGAAGCCGTCCTCGACGTGGTAGATCGTGGCGATGTACAGCGATGGGGGCGGCTCGGCCGCGCCGACCGGCGGCCGCTCCCACGCGGGCGGGTCCCACGCGCCCACCGGATGCAGGAGGAGCACGTCGTCGGAGTCGATCAGCGTGGCGTTGGCGGCGTCGCGGTTGGCCAGCCACACGGGTCCGCCGTAGAAGGCCTCCAGCGCCGCCTTGCGGGCCGGCATGTCGGGAAAAGCCCGCAGCCAGGGGAAGGTGTCGGGCGCGTCCGGGTTGCGGAAGGAGCCGGCGACGCGCATGCCGGTCGCCTCCTGCGTCTCGATGAATTCCCGCTCGAACAGGTCGATCAGCGTGTCGCGGTGCCCCGGGCGCATCGTGTATTGGCGCAGCTCATAGATCATGCCGCGACGTTATGCCGGAGTCGCTGACATCCCTTGTCAGCGTATGGGCCGAATAAAATTCTGATTACTTAAAGCTATCGCTTGGCGACACAGAGTTATAGGCTCGCACTCGACCTTGATCTCTGAGGTCAACGAAGGTCAAAACGAAGGTCAAAGCGAAGGTCAAAGGGGGTGGTGGTGTGCCTTCGGGCCCGTGGCGCCCGCCGCCCTGGAGGGCTTCCCCAGCTCACGAAGGAGCAGAAGTGATCCGAAGAGCGTGCGCCGTCGCGGCTGTGGTGGCAGCGGCCGCCGGCGGCGTGCTCCTTGCAGTCCCCGCTCACGCCGACGACTGGTCCGACGGCTGGAGCCGCCGCATCTGGTCCGAGAACTGGAGCGGCAACAGCGACTCGTCCCAGTCGGGAAACAACTTCGGCGACGTCTCCGCGGCCAACCGCGGAGAGGGCGCCTCGACCAACGTCAACAACGTCAACGGCATCGCCTGGACCGCCACGAACGGCGGCATCACGGTGACGTACATCTTCCACTGACCCCCAACAGGCCCCCAACAGGGATCTGAAAGGACATCGACATGGTGAAGAAGCTCTGCGTGGCCGGTCTCGTCGTCGCCGCCGCGGCCGGTGCGACGCTCCTGCCGGTCCCCGCGTACGCGGACACGAACATGGGCAACTCCAGCTCCAACCGCGGCTCCGTGCAGTCCGGCAACAACATCGGCAACGTCGTCAACGCCAATGTCAGCGGCCACGACGCGAGCAGCGTCAACAACGTCAACGGCAACGCCATCACCGCGAGCGACGGCGGCGACGTCCGCATCGACGACGTGCTCGACTAGAGCACCTCAGTGGCGCGAGCCTGGTCCGCACGACCCGGCTCGCGCCCTGATCAGCAGGAGATCCCGCCGTCCACCGGGATGACGGCGCCCGTCAGATAGGCCCCCGCCCGCGAGGACAGATAGATCGCCGCGCCCGCCATGTCCTCGGGACGGCCGATGCGGCCCAGGGGGACATTGGACGCGACGAGCTCGCGGGTGGCGGGATCGTCCAGCGCGAACGCCATCATCTTCGACTCGAACGGCCCCGGCGCGATGGCGTTGACCGTGATGTGCTCCTCCGCCAGGTGTCTGGCCAGGTGCCTGGTGAGCATGTGCACGGCGGACTTCGTCGAGGAGTAGGCGTAGGTGGGCATCGCCGGCACCCTGATGCCGTCGATCGAGCCCACGTTGATCACCCGGGCCGGGTCTTCCGCGGTGGCCGCCTCCCGCAACTGCGGCAGGAACCGCTGCGTCAGGAAGAAGACGCCCTTGACGTTGATGTCCCAGAGCTTGTCGAAGGCGTGCCCGGGATACTCCTCCAGCGGCGCGCCCCAGGTCGCCCCCGCGTTGTTGACCAGCACGTGCAGCGGCCCGTCCACCGCCGACACCAGCGTCTCCAGCCCTTCGGCCGTGGACAGGTCGGCGGGCACGGCCGTGCAGCCCAGCTCGGCGGCCGCCTTCTCGACCTCGGCCGTCTTGCGGGCCGAGATGTACACGGTCGCTCCCGCCTCGGCGAAGCCTGCCGCGATCATGCGCCCGATGCCCCGCGAGCCGCCCGTGACGACGACCGTCTTGCCTTCCACCGAGAACAGACTCATGCTCTGGCAGCATGCCATACCGGCCGGTCGGTCGCTAGCCGCCCTGGTCCTTGACCCAGAGCCGCAGCAACCCTCTGAAGTGCTCGGCGAACCGGTCGTGCTCGTGCGCCGGGTACGTCGCGGCCACCGTCTCCACCAGCAGACGGTCGAACTCCGGCCCGGCCACCCACTCCAGCACGACTTCGTCGATGTGCCCCAGATGCGTCTCGCAGAACTCCTGGTAGCGCTCGGTCTCGAAATACCGGTCCGCCAGCCGTCGGTACGCCGCCAGCCGTTCCTCGTAGCTCCCGGTGACCGCGAAGTAGTCGTGCGTCTCCAGGTCGATCCTGGGCCGGCGCCGGGTGGCCACGCAGAACACGCACCACTTCACCAGCGCCTTGATCGCCCAGGGGAAGTAGTAGTGCAGGCTCGTCAGCGCCACGTCGGGGCAGGCGTTGGCGTAGTCGATGGGGTGCACCTCGGACCCCTTGACGAGGGTCTCGCAGGAGTTGAACTCCCATCGGAAGAACGCGTTCACCAGCCGCCCGATCGTCACGACCTCCTCGCCCGCGGACGGCGACAGGAACGCGTGGTCGACGGCGTACCTGGCGTGCATCGGCTCGTCCGGCCTGAATCGCATCACCATCGTCTCCGCCCCGATCGACAGCGACCTGGCGAACGCGTCGTACCCCTGGACGGCCTCCTGGAGGTGCATGAGCATCTCGCCGCTCGCGTCGTAGGCCCGGTGCAGCTCGTCCCGGTCGCGCACCAGGGACACGCCGCGCCAGGCCCCGCCGTCGTACGGCTTCATGAACAGGGGGTACCCGATCCGCTCCGCAACCTCGTCCAGGTCGAAGGGACGGTTGTAGCGGGCTGCGGTGTAGGCGTACCTGGCGTTGTCGGGCGGGTTCTTGTACGGCACGAGCACCGTCTCCGGCACCTTGAGCCCGAGTCGCATCATCGCGCAGTACGCGGCGTGCTTCTCCATCGACTGGAACGTGAAGGGGCTGTTCAGCAGGTAGACGTCGTCCATCATGGCGATCTTCTTGAGCCACTCGCGCGGGTGGTAGTACCAGTACGCCAGCCGATCGATCACCAGCGCGTGCCGCGGTTTCGCCCGCAGGTCGAACGGCTCGATCGTGAGGCGCTCCACGTCGAACTCGCCCACGCCCTTGATGGGCCCGAGCCGCCGCAGCACGGTCTCGAACGCCGACGGCCAGTCCTCCTCGGTCCCCAGCAGCAGCCCGATCAGCTGTCGCACGACGCCTCCTCCCGCAGCCGCCAAGGGGGTCAGACGCCGGGAAGGCGGCCGTTGCGGAACAGATCGACGAATCTTTGATGGTCTTCCCGGGCCTGTGCCCCATAACGGTGCGCGAAATCCACCAACATCCCGCTGAATCCGGCCCTGTCGCCGCCGACCACGGCCACGATCGCCTCCTCCGTCGAGAAGTCGACGAGGTCGTGGCTGGACTCGTCGTCGGCCACGGAATGCATGCGCGCGACCGCCCGCCCCAGGTCCCGCACGATCGAGCGCAGCTCGTCCGGCTCGTTCACATCGTCCCAGTCCAGGTCCGCGGAGTACGGCGACACCTCCGCCACGAGCTGCCCCACCCCGTTGAGCGTCGTGTACCCCAGCCACGGATCGGCGTACGCCTGCAGTGCCCGCTGCGACTCAGCCGTGCGATGCCCCTGGTGCCGGAAGTAGGAGGCCACCTTCTCGTCGGTCACGTGCCGCGCCACGGCCGGCGCCGCCGCCTGCTTCATGTACAGGATGACGTCGTTCTCCAGCGCCTGGGAGCGCCCTTCGAGCAGCAGGTTGTACGACGGCAGCCCCGCCGACCCGATGCCCACGCCCTTGCGCAGGGCCACGTCCTTGATCACGTGCTCGACCGGGTTGCCCTGCACGGGCAGCGTGGTCAGGTAGTCCTCGAACGCGACCAGCACGGCGTCCCTGGTCGCCGCGTCCACGCTCTCCCGCCCTTCCATGAGTGCGAAACGCCGGTCGTAGTCGTCGACCACGGTCTCGACGTCCAGCAGCGCCACCCGCGTGCTGAGCCGCGCCGTCTGCAGCACCCGGTGCAGCACGCCGGTGGTGGTGTCCAGGGTGAGCGCGCCGATCGCGTCGTCCCCGCCGGCCGCGATGCCTGCCAGCTCGTCCAGGTACGCGCCGGCGAAGTCGGTCACCAGCACGCCGATCGAGTCGTCCGACAGCGCCTTGGCGTACCCGAGCAGCGCCACGCTGGCGGCGAAGCGCTTGAGGTCCCAGACGTACGGCCCCACGTACGCCTCGTCGAAGTCGTTGACGTTGAAGACCAGGACGCCGGAGGCGTTCATGTACGTGCCGAAGTTCTCCGCGTGCAGGTCGCCGTGGATCCAGACGCGGCTGGTGGGCCCGTCGAGGTAGGAGTCGTCCGCGTACGTGCCGTTCACGTCCGCGTAGAAGAGGGACGCACTGCCCCGGTAGAAGGCGAAAGGAGACGCCGCCATTTTCCGAAATTTCCGCCTAAACGCGGCGGGGTCTCGCTTGATCGATTCGCCGAACTCCGTCATGAGGACATCGAGCAGGAAAGAGGAGCGTGTGCCCATGTTTCGGACAGTAGAGCGGGAACCTCCTTCCGCCTAGCCCGATCTTTCCCCGACAGGGTCGAGTCAGGGGACGACCGCGGGATCCCGCTGCGCCGCCGGCAACGAGCGCAGGCCCGCCACCGCCAGCGCCACGACCAGGACCCTGCTGCACCTCTTCCCGGTCTGGGGCCACCAGACCCGCGGCAGAGAGCCGGTCGAGCACGCCGTACAGCGTGCCGATCTTGAGCTCGCGCCCGCAATCGACCTCTTGGACGATCCCGTAGCCGTGGCGAGGCTCGTCCACCAGCGCGGTCAGCGCCAGGAACATGGGCCCCGTTATATTCACGCCCCCACTATATCCCGTCTCGCAGGATATCGTTAGGGATGCTGCGATGAGACGGAGACCACCTCTCCCGTCATGTACGACGAGTAGTCGCTGGCCAGGAAGACGATCACGTTCGCCACCTCCCACGGCTCCGCCGACCGGCCGAACGCCTCCTTGGCCGCCAGCTCCGCCAGCAGCTCCTCGCTGGTCACCTTCGCCAGGAACGGGTGCACGGCCAGCGACGGCGCCACCGCGTTGACCCGCACGCCGTGCTCGGCCGCCTCCAGCGCGACGCACCTGGTGAGCGCCATCACCCCGGCCTTGGCGGCGGCATAGTGCGACTGCTCGCGCTGGGCCCGCCAGCCGATCACCGAGGCGTTGTTCACGATGACGCCGGAGCCCTGGCCGATCATCTGCCGCAGCGCGGCCCTGGTGCAGCGCATGGTGCCGTTCAAAGTGACGTCGATGACCGCGTGCCACTGCTCGTCGGACATCTCGGCCAGCGGCGCCGTACCGCCGAGGCCGGCGTTGTTGACCACCACGTCGAGCCTGCCGTGCGCCTCGACCACCGCGTCGAACAGCGCCAGCACCTGCGCCTCCGACGTCACGTCGCACGGGATGGCCAGCGGTTTGACGCCGGTGAGCTCGGTCAGTGCGTCGGCGGCGGCGGCTAGGCGGCGCTCGTGCCGGTCCGAGATCACGATCGTCGCGCCCTCCTCGGCGCAGCGCCGGGCTGTCGCGTAGCCGATGCCCGCGCCGGCGGCCGCCGTCACCAGCGTCACCTTGCCGTCGAGCAGGCCGTGTGCCTTCGGGTAGGACCCAATGGACAGTGGCGTCATGGCCTCTCCAATCAGCGGGGGAGCCCCAGAGTGCGCTCGGCGATGATGTTCCGCTGGATCTCGCTGGATCCGGCATAGATCGTGTCGGCGCGGCTGAACAGGAAGAGCCGCTGCAGCTCGTTCGGCTCTCCCACGAGCCCGCCCTTCCCCTGTACGGCCTGCGCCAGCTCGCCCAGCCGGCGATGCCACTCCGACCAGTACAGCTTCGCGATCGACACCTCGGGCCCCGGGTCCGGGCGCAGCATCCGCAGCGCGTTGAGCCGCATGATCTCCAGCTCCAGCCACGATTGGACGAGCCGGTCCCGCAGGACCGGATCCTCCGCCGCGCCGGTCCTCTTGGCCGTCTCGATCACCTTGGCCAGCTCGCGCCGGAAGCCGATCTGCTGCCCGAGCGTGGACGCGCCGCGCTCGTAGCCGAGCGTGGCCATCGCGACCCGCCAGCCGTCGCCGGGCGCGCCGAGCACGTTCTCCGCCGCCGTGACCGCGCCGTCGAAGAACACCTCGTTGAACTCCGACGTCCCGGTCAGCTGCACGATCGGCCGGACGGTGACGCCGGTCCGGCGCATGGGGACGAGCAGGTACGACAGCCCGCGGTGCCGCTGCGAGCCCGGCTCGGTACGGCACAGCACGAAGCACCAGTCGGCCACGTGCGCCAGCGACGTCCACACCTTCTGGCCGGTGATCACCCACCGGCCGTCCTCCAGGTGCGCCTTCGTCTGGACGTTGGCCAGGTCGGAGCCGGCCTCGGGCTCGGAGTAGCCCTGGCACCACAGCTCCTCGCCGCGCTGGATCGGCGGCAGGAGGCGGTCCTTCTGCTCGTCGGTGCCGAATTCGAGGATGGTGGGGCCGATCAGGCCCTCGCCGATGTGGCCCACCCTGGCGGGGGCGTCGGCTCTGGCGTACTCCTCGTGGAAGGCCACCTGGTCCTCCAGGGAGGCGGCGCGCCCGCCGTACCGCTCCGGCCAGCCGAGACAGGTCCAGCCGCTCTTGCCGAGGTGGCGCTCCCACGCCAGTCGCAGCTCGTGCCCTTCGTGCTCGCGCCCGGGGCCGCCGAGGCCGCGGGCGGCGGCGAACTCACCGCTCAGGGCCTCCTCCAGCCAGGCCCGCGCCTTCTCGCGGAAGCCGGGTGTCTCTCCGAGAGCGGCCTCCTCACGAAGGCTCAACGAACCCCCCGTACCCGCCGCGGAAGAACACCAGCGGGCCGCCCTCGGCGTGCGTGTCGAGCTGCAGCACCCGCGCCACCACGATCATGTGGTCGCCCGCCGGGTGCTCGGCCTCGACCGCGCAGTCGATCCAGGCGAGCGCGCCTTCGAGCACCGGGGCGCCGCCGGGGGACACGGTCCACTCCAGGCCCGCGAACTTGTCGCCGCCCTTGGTGGCCATCTGGGCGCACACCTGCTGCTGGTGCTCGGCCAGCACGTTCACGGTGACCACCTTCGCGTCGCGCACCCGGGGCCAGCTCGTGCTGGTGTGCGCCACGCAGAACGCCACCAGCGGCGGGTTGAGCGAGACCGAGGTAAAGGAGTTCGCGGCGAGGCCGCACGGCCGGCCGTCTTGCGGGTCGAGCGCCGTGATCGCCACCACGCCGGTCGCGAACCTGCCGAGCACCTGCCGGAAACGCCGGCTGTCGAGATGGCCGTTCGCGCTCTGGGGGGAAGGGCCCGTCGGCATGGCGGCTCCGTTGCGAGTCCTGCGCTGATGGGGCGTCGGAAGGCCGCGACAGCCGTCCGGCGCGATGAGCCGGGCAGCGTGTGTGCTCATGGTCCGCCTCCTAGTCCACCGACTGCGCCTATCTTACCAAGCGCTTGCTTGGACGGTAGGGGCAACCCGGAAAACGTGTCAAGTCGACTGCGGTGAGCCTTGGGGGCGGCAGGCGTGTCCGGTACGCGTTGACATGGGGGAAATATCCAAACTACGGTGGCATTTGTGGCCAAGCGCTTGCTTGATTTTCGGGATGTGACCGCGATAGCCGGGGTCGGCTACACCCCCTTCACCAAGGACTCCGGCGTCAGCACCCTGACGCTGGCCTGCCGCGCCGTGCTGGCCGCGCTGGAGGACGCCGGCCTGACGGCGGACGACGTTGACGGCCTGGCCACGCACCGGGTGGGCGACTCGGCCGCGCCCACCCTGGTCGCCCCCGCACTCGGCCTGACGGATCTCACCTGGCATCTGGACCAGTTCGGCGGGGGCAGCGTCTCCCACGCCGTCGTCGGCCAGGCCGCGCTGGCGGTGGCGGCGGGGGTGGCCGACACGGTCGTCTGCTACCGGGCCATCAACGCCCGCTCCGAGTTCCGCATGGGCGGCACCGGCCGGGGCGTGCCGGCGAGCCCGGAGGTGCAGTACCAGGCGCCGTACGGCTATGTCGCGCCGCCGCAGCAGTACGCCATGTACGCACGCGCCCACATGCTGAAATACGGCACCAAGGCCGAGCACTTCGGGCACCTGGCGGTCACCCAGCGGGCCAACGCCGCCAAGAACCCGCGGGCGCTCATGCGTACCCCCATCACGCTGGACGACTACCTGGCGAGCAGGTGGATCGCCGAGCCGTTCCGGCTCCTGGACTGCTGCCTGGAGACGGACGGAGCCTGCGCCGTGGTCGTCACCACGGCGGAACGGGCCCGCTCGCTGCGCCGCCCGCCGGTCCTCATCTCGGCCGCGGCCTGGGGCGGCGGCACGTCCCACCTGTCCGGATCATCGTCCGCCGACCCCACGGTGACCGCGGCCGCCGCCCTGGCCCCGCGCCTCTACGCGCAGGCCGGGCTCGGCCCCGGAGACGTCGACGTGGCCGAGATCTACGACTGCTTCACGTACTCGGTGATCGTCCAGCTGGAGGACTACGGGTTCTGCGCCAAGGGGGAGGGGGGTCCGTACGTGGCCTCGGGCGCCACCTCCCTGGACGGCCCGCTGCCGGTCAACACCCACGGAGGCTTCCTGTCGGAGGGCTACGTCCACGGCGTCAACCACATCGCGGAGGCGGTGTCCCAGCTTAGAGGCGACGCGGGGGACCGCCAGGTGCCCGGCGCGGAGGTGGCGCTCTCCACCGCCCAGCCCGGCTACATCCTTCCCGCCACCTCCGCACTGATCCTCAGGAGGTCGTGATGGCCTACCGGCCGGAGCCTGACAGGGACTCCAGGGAGTGGTGGGAGCGGATCGCCAGGCACGAGTTCGCGGTGCAGCGGTGCGACACCTGCGGCACGGCACGCCTCCCGGCCAGGGCGTTCTGCCCGGACTGCCGTACGGAGGCGTGGCACTGGGAGGAGGTGGAGCCCGAGGGGGCGGTCGAGAGCTGGATCGTCAACCGCCGGCCGTTCATGCCAGGGGCGCCGGAGCCGTACGTGGTCGTGATGGTGCGGCTGGCGGCGGTGCCGGGATGTGTGGCGTACGGGAACTGGTGCGGCGGGCTCCCCCCGGAGTACGGCCAGCGGGTGCGGGCGTCCTACCGCCGGATCGACGAGTGGCTGACGCTGGTGAACTGGGAACCGGCCGGTGGGTGAGGAGGATCCGGGAATCTGGATCTTCATCCGGTCCGGCGTAGAGCCTCCCACTCGTTGACCTTGATCCGAGAATTGGTTTCGTACCAGAAAACCCCACCAGTCCCACCATCACGAAGCTGCCCTCATGTCGGGCTTCGAGGGTCGATGATGAGGCAGTAGACGTCAACGCGGACGGCTCGATCTTGGCGGCGGACGATGAGCGGAACGGACTTGGTGATCGGCGTGGCGGCGAGGCCACGGGTCACGATGATCCCTGCCGTCTGCGCGTCTGATGGGGCCTGGCCGCGGTCATCGGCACGCGACCCGCCCGGGGCGGAGGATGTCCCAGTGGGAGATCCACCGGCCGGTCCTTCGGAGGAAAGCGCGCCCTGGCGGGCGTGGGGGACCCGCCAGGACGCGCTTCCTGCCCCGTGAGCGACGGCGCCAGGACTCCGGCGAGGGATGGAGTCCTAGGCCGTGGATTCGCTCACGGAGTCGATGGGGGAGTGTGGAGGCTCCTGCTGCCGGCAACGTGCGGCGATGCGTTGAGCTGCACCAACCGGGTCATCAATGGGGTGCGTGACGGGGGCGCCACCCTCCTCGTTCCAGACAAAGGATCCGTCATTGCACCACACGGTCAGCTCAGTCAACACCGATTGCGCGGACATGCCGTCGCCATTGCTCTGGTAGGTGTGGGTGAACCCCTGGCGGGGCAACGCGTAACGCAGTAAACGTGTTGCTGCACCAGGGTCATGCCAGGGCAGGTACGGCGTACCCGTGCGGACCGGCAACACTGGCCTCCACCCCCTCACCGGCCTTTAGATGGATTTGTACCAACGAATGGATGATGGGCCGCTCAAGGGGGTTCGGTCAAGGGGTTGTGGCCTGCTAGAACCAGATCGTCTAAATTGTTGGAACAAAAGGGGTGAAAGTGGCAAGGTCGGTGCTGTATCAGCAGGTGGCTGCGGAGTTGCGACGAGCCATCTACTCGGGTGTCCTCGGCCCCGGGGCACAGCTTCCGACCGAGGCGCAGCTCATGGAAGACCATGGGGTGAGCAGGAACACCGTAAGGCTGGCCCTCGGAGAGCTCGTCAACGAAGGGCTCGTTACGCGCACGCCGCGGCGCGGAACCGTGGTCAGAGACCGCAGACCGCTGCTCATCTATCCGCAGCGGGAGCTGGAGCCGCAACCCACCGGGGAACTACGAGAGGCCTTCGCCTACGCCGTTGCGCAGGAAGGCCGCGCGCCAAGCCAGTACATTGAAGTGCTGACGGTTTCTCCCGTCGAGGAGATCGCCAGCAGGCTGGAGTTGGCGGATGGGGAATTGGCCGTGGTGAGACGTCGTCTGCGATTCGTGGACGGCCAGCCGTACAACACCAACGATTCCTACTTTCCCCGTGATCTTGTTGCTGACTCCGAGATCGCCAGGCCCGGAGACATCGCGCGAGGGGCGAACCGGGTGCTGGAAGAGCTGGGCCATGCGCAGGTGCGTGTCGTGGACGACATCTGGGCCCGCATGCCCAACCAAGAGGAGGCCGAGCGCCTCCAACTCGAACTCGGCACACCAGTCATGGTGTATGTCCGAGTCGGATACGACGGGGTCGACATGCCAGTGCGTGTCGCCGTGTCGGTGCTTCCCGCCGACAAACATTTGATCAGATACGAGCTCGATCGCCGCTAACGGGCTCGGATGAAGGGGTGATCCCGCCGGCCGGGCGCAGCGAGAAATAGCCGCCTCGCTGGCCTGGGGGAGTCGTGCATACTCCCCTAAATCGCCATTTATCCATATATATCGGGTTGAGGCCCCATTTCGCCCCTACGCGACATTGCGTCATTACGCTGTGCTGTCGCGTGGAAACCCAACGCAACGGGAGTTGTATTATGCACACAAACACCCTGCTTCATCCGCTCGCACTCCGCAGAGCGGAACCTGCGGACCTTCCCGGCGTACTCACGCTGCTCGCGGACACCGCCGAGTGGCTCTATTCGCAGGGCGTACGACAGTGGCCCCGCAACGGGTTCGGCCCCGAGCGGATCGAGCCGCTCATAGAGGAGCGGGTGCTGTACCTGCTCGACGACGAGCTCAGATACCTCGACCCCGATGAATCAGCCCCGCCGGTAGCCACCATAGCTCTCGACGACCACGCCGACCCGGAGTTCTGGACTCCTTCCGACCATCCGGGGGCGGCGCTCTACATCCACAAGCTGGCCGTGGCCCGGCCGTGGTCGGGCAGCGGGCTCGGCGACGCCCTCCTCGACTGGGCCAGCGCCTCGGCGTTCGCCTCGGGGCTGCCGTTGCTGCGGCTGGATTGCGCCAAGGCGAACCCGCGCCTGCAGCAGTACTACCGCAGCCGCGGCTTCCGCCACGTCCGCACGGTGGACCTTTCCCACCGGTCCTCGGGGGCGCTCTTCCAGCGCCCCTCGGAGGACCTGCGCACCACGGCCTTCCGCGACCTCACGGCCGCGGAACTGATCACCGCCTAGCGGATCCCACCCATATGCCCGGCCTCCCCACCGGGAGGCCGGGCCCAGGCCCCCACACGCACCCATCGCCCTCGCACCCACGCCCGTCCCATCGCCCGCCTCTCGGGACGCCGGCGCCCGTCGCAAGGGCGTGCGCCCGCGGCCCTCTGGCCGTCGCCTGCGGCGCGCTGCCCGGCGGAGTGCTGGGGGAGTGCGGCCGGCCTCCCGCTCTGCGCCACGAAGGACCTCAGCCCGTCTCGGGGGGACGGCCTGCTTCCCGTTCCGCCCTCCCATGGACCTCGGCCCCGGGCCGGGGACCTTTTGCTCTCTTTGTCGGCGGAACGGTGCAGAGCACCATATATGATCTGCTCGCAGGTTTGAACGCTGAAGCGTCCACTTACCTGGTCAGAGAAAACCCAGGCTTGACCTGTGGTAACGCCTTTCCGTCGCCGTGCGGCGTGTGCCACGGTGTGCCAGTCGCGGCCCGCACGTGCCGCCGCTCGCGGAATATGCGCGGAATGATCTTGCCGTCCGTGGCCGCCTCTTGCGTGGGCAGGGCCAAGTGACGGCGGCGGCCGGCGCGGCTTGTCAAGATCAGGCGCCGACCAGCACACCCGGCGGTGGCGTCGCGCCTGCCTCCAGATCGTTTGCACGGGGACATGTGCAGGTTCCTCGTTCACTGCTGCGCTCGCCTTCGCATGGCGCCCTAGCGGTAGCCGTGTGGGCGATGTACGAGACGCTGATGCCCCGCGCCCTGGGCGGCGGGCGAGCTCCGGCCTACGCGCGGCGCTGCTGGGTGGCCGACGCGCTGGGCGTGAACGAGAAGACCTTGGACGGCGCGCGCCGCCAGCTGCTGGCCGACGGCCCGGGCGGGCCGTGGCTGGCCCGCTCCAGCCCGCTGGGAGCCAAGCGTGCGGTCCGGCACGCAGCGCTGCGGCTGCCCCGCGAGACCGGCGACCCGTACGTGGAGGTGCCGGCCTGGACGCTGGATCTGCTGTCGGCCTCCAGCGAATCCGATCAGCGTATTTCTCCGGCTGCGTGGCGGTTGTACGCGCTGGTGCTGGCCAACCAGCGCGAGGCTGACCGGCCGCTGGAGACCTCCGTCGGCCACCTCGGCGGCATGCTGGGCGCCTCGGCCGACACCGGCCGGCGCAGGCTCCGGGAACTGGAACGCGCAGGACTGGCCGAGGTCACCCAGCGCCGCGGCGGCCGTCTGCTCATGCGGCCCGTGCGAAACCCGAACGAGGCCGCCACAGTAGCTGTCACACATGCCACACAAGGCCGTCTGCACACCACCAGCCCCTCGCAGCCCAGAGCATTCACCCCTGGCAAGGCCGGGCAGTCACCCCTCGCAAAAGCGGGCAGTCCACAGAAGGCACATGATCATAAGACATCACAGCTGGACGCATCTCAACCTCCCGCCGCAGGCGACGTACAGGTGGTAGACGCCCAACGGCCGGAACCAGGAAGACAAGTCTCCCCAACGCGGGCTACGCCGCCGGCGGCGCGCCATCCGGCGACCAGGCGTCAGGCGACTGAGGTCTACCGCCATGCCCTGCCGGCGACCCTGGCCCAAGCCATCCCGGCATTCGGCCGACGCCGCGTGCTGGCCGCCATCGCCGCCGAACTCGCCACCCGGACGCCGGCGGAACTGGCCGAACGGGTACGCAGACGCTGGGAGCCGTGGCAGTGGCGCGACGACATCGCCGATCCCACCGCGGTGGCCATCACGATCGTCCGACGCGGCTACCACTGCCCCGACATGCGCTGCGAACAACACCACCGCCTCGACACCGGGCAGCCCTGCGGGGCGTGCGCCCAGATCGCCGCTGAGATCGTCTACCAGCGCGCCGACGCGCCAGACCCCAGTGCGCATGTCGACGCCAGATCCGCCAGTCCGCCCGGGCCCGCACCGGCCCGCGAGGTGGTCACCGCGCTGTCGTGGCCCTCGCGGACGTCGACGGCTACCACGACGGAGCCCGGTAGTCCGCCGTACGCGAACGCCGCTTACCAGGCCGCCCGCGCTGCGGTGGACGCGCTCCATCGACGTGGCCAGCAGCAACACTCGCTCAGCCAAGCCGCAGGGACGGAGTCCGCGTGATCCGCATCGTCCGCCGTTCTGACCCCTGCAGAAAGGTTCACCATGACCGCCGCCCCTGACCTGCGCCGCTACACCACGTGGGATGCCGTGCCCGAAGGGTCCTACAGCAGGACCCCGCTCGGCCGGCTCCACCCGCCTCGCCGATTTACCGGTCCTCGTGACCACACCGTGACGCCGATCTTTCGGAAAGTGTCGGTGCCTGGGCGTATCAGTGAAGAACAGTGGTGTGTGCAGGCGAGGGGGAGCGTTCGAACAAGCCGAGGAGGATCTGGTGGCTGACCACAGTGCCATCGAGTGGACGGAAGCCACCTGGAATCCCACCGCTGGATGCGATCGTGTCTTGTCCGGATGTGATCATTGCTATGCCTTGATGTTGGCGAAACGGCCCAAGGCAATGGGTGGCCCGAAGTATCAGACCGACGGCAATGCCTGTCCTTCCGGCCCGAGCCTCGGTCTTGCTCTTCACCTTGATGCGCTCAGACTTCCGTATCGATGGCGAGCTCCGCAGGTTGACTTCGTCAACTCTATGTCTGACGTTTCTGGCGGGTTTGCGATCTTCGATCGTTCGTCGGTACAGGTCAATAGGCATGCGGCAGGGCTTCGACGTGTGCGAGAGGTGTCGGGAACGTGCCCGACTCGTGGGCGGTGGAGCCAGTGAGCTCAGCAACGTCCATCGAGTGGACCGAGGTCACGTGGAACCCGACGACCGGATGCGATCAAATCTCTCCCGGTTGTGACAACTGCTATGCGCTGACACTCGCCAAGCGGCTCAAGGCCATGGGGCAGGCGAAGTATCAGCGCGATGGTGATCCGCGGACGAGCGGACCCGGGTTCGGCGTGAGCGTGCATGAGAATGCCCTGACCGAGCCGCTGCGGTGGCGCAAGCCCCGAAAAGTGTTCGTGAACTCGATGAGCGACGTCGGCCATGCCCGTGTCCCCACGGCATTCGTTGCCCGCATTTTCGCGACCATGGCGCTGGCGCCGCGGCACCAGTTCCAACTGCTCACCAAGAGGCCCCGGCGCCTGCGTCACATGCTGAACTCGCAGGAGTTCGTCGACGCGGTCTGGGCGGAGATGGAACGGCTATCTGCTGACGACGCCGTTCCGCTCGCCCGGCGGGCGCGCGAGACCGTGCGTCAGCGCGTGGCCAACTGCAACACGCTGAGCCCGTGGCCGCTGCGCAATGTTTGGATCGGCACGTCGATCGAGTCCGACGAGTACTGCTGGCGGGCAGAGGAGATCCGTCTGCTGCCGGCGGCGGTTAGGTTCTTGTCCTTGGAGCCGCTGCTGGGGCCGCTGCCGTCCCTGAATCTGACCGGTATCGACTGGGTCATCGTTGGAGGTGAGAGCGGCCCGAATCACCGGCCGCTGGATCTGGATTGGGTCCGAGATATCCGTGACCGGTGTGGAAGATCTTCGACGGCCCTGTTTTTCAAGCAGGTTGGCGGACGCACACCGAAGATAGGCGGACGGCTTCTGGACGGCCAGACCTGGGACGAGTTCCCGCACGAGGTTCGCCCTGCCTGAGCCGCGAGAGTCCAGGACGGTCCACGTTTGACGGCGCAGGGGACGCCTCAAGGCGTCATGTCGGTGTCGTCGATGTCATTATCGGCCTGTCGTTAACGAAGCTGTCACCAGGTACACGCGATTGCGTTATCCCTGCTCAGAGCAGCCTGAACCGGGAGAGGGCCAACTGTGCGATCAATGCGCCGCTCGGTCGCGGCGTCGGCGGGCGGCGCGGATCTCGGTGTCGGCGAACTTGTCGTCGAGCAACGCGTACAGCTGCGTGGTCTCGGTGGAGGCGTGACCGGGGGGCAGCCCAAGTACGAGAGAAAGGGATAGTCATGTCGCTGACCAGGGAGTTCGGGGCGAGAAACCGGCGAACAGCCGTTGGCGCTGAGAACGATCTTGATTGCAGGGAGCTGAGGCTGTTCTTGGTTGCGAAGCTTCCTTAGCTCGTTGCCCGGTCCCGGCGTCGGCGTGCGGCGCGGATCTCGGTGTCGGCGACCCTGTCGTCGAGCAACGCGTACAGCTGCGTCGTCTCAGTGGAGGCGTGGCCGAGGCGGCGGCGAACGGCCTCGATGGAGACGCCAGCGTTGATGAGTTCGGTGGCGTGGGCGTGGCGCAGCTGGTGGATGTCGATCTCGACGCCAGCCTGCGCGCAGTAACTCTGCCAGCGGTGGTGGGCGGCGTCGTAGGACGGCCTCGCTGTAGTCCCGGGGAAATTTCCAACAGATTTGCCTGACCTGCGGCGATACACAGGGCCTGGACGGCAGTCGCGAGGCGTCTACGGTGGGATCATGGGCGATGACGAGCCGAGGTTCGGCTACGGCCAAGGACGGCGGCCGCTGTGGAGCCAGCGCGATCGCGATGCCAAGAAGGTTCTGCGGGTGTGGCTGGCATGCTGAGCGGTCGGCCGCTCTGGTGCGGTGCGGTCAGCGAGGGCGGCGCCGCCGGATGGGGTCGGCGTCGGCGGTGATGCGGGCGGAGGTCTCCTCGCCCAGGCGCACGTAGCGGCCGAGGCTGGCCAGGTGTTGGTGGCGGCTTTTGGCCTGCAGTTCGGGCGCGGTGCGTCCGGCTTGCGCGAGGTGCTGGAGCGCCGAATGACGCAGCTGATGCAAGGTCCACCCCTGTCGGTGCGGGTCGAGCTCTGCCGAAGCGGTCTTGAACAGGTATTCGGCGCGCGGGTAGGACAGCCGGCCCCGCCCGGTGACGGGGCAGATGTCAGCGGCCGCCGGCGCTCGGCGCCCGGACGTGGCGGCGCGCCGGTCGGCCAGGAACACCGGTCCGGAGGTGCGGCCGGCCAGCAGCCGGGGCAGCAGCCGGGCGGTGGGGGTGGCCCAGTGCACGTACTCGATCGCGCCGCCCTTGGAGGCGACGCGGGCGCGGCGGAACTCCAGGTCGAGGTCTTCGACGTTGAGGGTGAGGATTTCCTCGGCCCGGGCGGCCGTGTCGTACAGGAGCCTCCAGAGGACACGTTCGCGGAAGGCGTGCGCGCCGTTGGTGAACAGCGTCTCCAGGCGGGTGCGCGGGATGGCGCGGTCGCCGCGGCGGGCGGTTTTGCGGCGCTCCAGCCGCCGGGCGGGGTTGGTGGCCAGGAGTTCCTGGCGCTGGGTCCAGACGGTGAAGGAGGTGAGCGCGGACAGGTGGCGGTTCCAGGTGGCGCCCGCCGCGGCCTTCCACCGGTCCATGACGGCGGCGTAGTGCTCGGGGGTCAGCGCGGCGACGGGGTGCTCTGGGCCGGTGACGGTTGCCAAGCGGGTGAGGGTCTCGGTGTAGCCAGCGCGGGTGGTGGCTGCGGTGAGGGAGTCGAGGAAGCGCTCGACGGCGGTCGCAGTCGTCATTCCGGCCGTGCCGGGGAGGGTGGCCGGGGAGGGCTGGCTGGGGAACGCCACGACGGACACGACAGCGGCCTCTTTCCTCGATGTGACACATAACGTTGCCGAGTCGCCTCGGCGGCCGGGAACGGCGAGCTGGGCGTGCGCGGCCCTGGCCAAGCCCGTGTGACAGATAATTGAAGTTCTGTGTCACACTGCCGAGTGCGCGCAGCTGCCAGTGAGTGCGATGGTCGGCCCAGTGGCGCGGGTAATCAACTGGAGCCAATTCTCGTGCGTCCTCACGCGCTTGGCCTCCAAGGCCTTGGCCGTCAGGAAGTCGGCATCAACAGGTCAGCGCGCCGTGCACCGCCGCATGGCCGTATGCAGCGTCCGGCGGTCAGCCGGACGGCGGCAGCAGTCGCCTCATCAGCGCCTCCTCCAGTTCGCGCAGGATGGTGTCGTCATCGACATAGGAATGCGGCAGGGTGTGCCAGAGGACGAACTGGCCGTGCAGCCCAGTCCACAGCAGGGCCCCCAGCGTCTGGGCCTCCTCACGTTGCTCAGGGCAGGCTGCGGCGAGGTACTGGTCAACGGCATCGGTCCACGCGGTCAGCACCCGGTCGAGCGGATGCTCGGTGGCGAGCCGGTCCTCCGCCGAAGCCTGCTGCTCCAGGCTGAACATGAGCCGATAGCGGCGGGGATTGTCGACGGCGAACCCGCGGTAGGTGCCCACGATGGCGCGCAGGACACCCCATGCGTCGGCACCGGCCTCGGCGGCCGCGCTCCCGGCCTCGCGCATGGTCGACGCCAGCGCGGCGTACCGGGCGTCGAGCACCGTCCGTACCAGGTCGGTCTTGTCCTTGAAGTGCAGGTAGATGCTGGGCGCGGCGATGCCCAGCTCCCGGGCGATGCCGCGCAGGGAGAGGGCGTCCTCGCGGCCGGACTCCTCCAGAATGCGGGTCGCCGTGTCCAGGATGTCCTGCCGGAGGCGCTCCCCTTCGCCCTGCCGGTTGGGCACACGCCGCCTCTGGGGTGCCAAGTCCACGTTTCCTCCTCCGTACCCCGCCACCGGTTGTGACCGGGATTTCATCATCGGCCATCCACCCGTCCGGAACGGGACCTCGCCAAAACAGCGTAACAGCGTTAGGCTAACCCTCGACAACCACCTAACGGTGTTAGTAAGACAAACGCCGTTAGGTTAACGAAAAGGAGCCCTTCGTGACCCCTGACCCCACGCCCGAATTCGTCCTCGCCCGGCCGAGGACCGTCCCCCTCGACCCGCCACCCGCCTACTCCCGCCTGCGTGAGGACGCACCGATCAGCCGCGTCACCATCTGGGACGGCCGGCACAGCGCCTGGCTGGTGACCCGCTGGGAAGACGCCCGTGCGGTGCTCGGCCACCCCGCCTTCAGCAGCGACCCCTCACAGCCCGGGTTCCCGGACGTGCAGCCGGATCAGCCGCCCCAGCCGCCCGGCTTCTTCACCAACGTCGACGCGCCCGTCCACACCACGATGCGGCGCACGCTCACCCGCGAGTTCATGGTCAAGAAGATCGACGCGCTGCGTCCCGCGATCATCGGCATCACGGGACAGCTGCTCGACGAGATGGCCCGGTCACAGGGACCGGTGGACCTGGTGGAGCGTTTCGCCCTGCCGCTGCCCTCGCTGGTGATCTGCGAGTTGCTCGGCGTGCCGTACGAGGACCACGAGTACTTCCAGGAGCGCTCGAAGGTCTTCGTGGACATCACGGCCACGGGGGAGCAGTTCACCCAGGCATGGGGGGAGCTCAACGCCTATCTGCTCGACCTGCTCGCCGCCAAGCGGAAGGCCCCCGGCGATGACGTGCTGTCCCGCCTCGTCGAGCAGGTCGACGCGGGCACCGTCTCGGAGGGGGATGCCACCGACCTGGCGGTGTTCCTGCTGTTCGCCGGCCATGAGACCACCGCGAACATGATCGCGCTCGGCACCGTCGCCCTGCTGCAGAACCCCGGCCAGATACCCCGGCTGCTCGCGGGGCCGGCCGAGACCGCGCAGGCGGTGGAGGAGCTGCTGCGTTATCTGTCCATCGTTCACATGGGACTGCGCCGCCGTGCTCTCCAGGACGTCACGATCGGTGGTATCACCATCTCCGCCGGGGACGGCGTGATCGTCCCCATCCATCTGGCCAACCGCGATCCGGAGGTTTTCACCGACCCCGACCGCCTGGACCTCGGCCGGGCCAACGCGCGCCAGCACGTGGCGTTCGGATACGGCATCCACCAGTGCCTCGGCCAGCCTCTGGCCCGCGCCGAACTCCAGATCGCCCTGCCCGAACTCTTCCGGCGGCTCCCCGGGCTACGGCTCGACGCACCCCTTGAAGACCTCGCTTTCAAGCAGGAAACGGCCGTCTACGGAGTCAGTGAACTGCCCGTGACCTGGTGAACGAGCCGCCCTACGCGGCCCGAACCTGCCCTCACTCTGCCGACCCCGTCACCACTCGGCTCGGACCCTCTCCACCGAGTCGAACAACATCCTCGAGCCCAGCGGAGCACAACCCCCATGAACATGAAGGTGGAAGTAGACGTCCCCAAGTGCGTCGCCGCCGGACAGTGCGTGCTGCTCGCCCCGGAGGTCTTCGACCAACGGGACGACGACGGCATGGTCGTCCTGCTCGACGAGACCCCGGCGCCCGAACTGCACGACAACGTCCGTGAGGCGGCGCTGGTCTGTCCGGCCGCCGCGATCCGACTGGTGGAGTCGTGAGTATCGCCGGGCGCCCCCTGCGCTCCCCTGGCCTCCCGGACCGCGTCGTGATCGTCGGCGCGTCCGCGGGCGGCCTGGCCACGGCCGAAGCACTGCGCGGACAGGGCTACCGGGGAACAGTCACCCTGATCGGCGACGAGCCACACCTGCCGTACGACCGTCCACCGCTGTCCAAGCAGTTCCTCAGCGGGCTATGGCAGCCCGAGCGGCTCAGGCTGCGCCCACCGGCGGAGATCGACGCACTGGGCATCGACCTACGGCTGGGCTGGGCGGCCACCGGTGTGGACCGCGAGGAGCAGACCGTGGTGCTGTCGGACGGCAGCACTGTGCCCTACGACGCCCTGGTGGTCGCCACCGGGGTCCGGCCGCGGCGCCTTCCGAGCAGCACGGGCGTATCCGGGGTGCATGTGCTGCGCACCCTGGAGGACGCGACGGCACTGAAGGCACGGCTGGCTCCCGGGCGGCGCCTGGTCGTCGTCGGCGCCGGTTTCATCGGCGCCGAGGCCGCCGCGTCCGCCCGCGGGCTCGGCGCCGACGTGTCGATGATCGAGCCGGCGCCCGTGCCGCTGGCGCATGCCGTCGGCGAAGTCGTGGGCCGGGCCCTGACCCGGCTCCACCTCGATCACGGCGTCGACCTCAGCACCGGGGTCACGGCCGGCGAGATCCTTTCGTACGACGGCCGGGTCACCGGCGTCGGCCTGGCCGACGGGATCGTCGTCCCGGCGGATGACGTGGTGGTGGGCATCGGCTCGCACCCGAACGTCGAATGGCTTCAAGGCAGCGGGCTGCGGCTGGACGACGGCCTGGTGTGCGACGGGTTCTGCCAGGCGGCGCCCGGCGTGTACGGGGTGGGCGACGTGGCCCGCTGGTACAACCCGCTGTTCGAGACGACCATGCGGATCGAGCACCGCACGAACGCAGCCGAGCAGGGCATGGCGGTCGCCCGCAACCTGCTGAACCCGGAGCATCCCCGGCCGTTCGCCCCCGTGCCGTACTTCTGGTCGGACCAGTACGACATGAAGATCCAGGCGTACGGCTTTCTGCGCGGCCACGACGAAGCCGTGATCGTTGACGGCGACCCCGAGACCCGCCGCTTCATCGCCGCCTACCGCAAGGGCGACCGCCTGACAGGCGCCCTGTCGGTCGGCATGCCACCAAAGACGCTCCGCGCCTGGCGATCCGCGGTCGCCACCCGCCAGGAATGGTCGAAGACGCTGAGCGACGCGCACGCCGCGTGACCTCATGACACACAGCGGCCACACCTGAGACCGAACACATACCTCGGCCGGTGGGATCCGGACGGCCCTCGCCCCACCGGCACCAAACCGCACTCCCCTAACCCAAGAGGAAGCACCATGAAACCACCCACCTGATCCACCGGTTCTCTCCGACACGCCCGTCACCGTCACCGGCGGCGGATCCGGCGTCGGACGCGCATCGACGGCTCCGCCGAGGTGCACCTGATCGACTTCACCGGCGACCTGGATGACCAAGTGCGTGCGCTCACCCCCGGCGGCCTCGACGCGATGGTGCACCTGGCCAGCGACGACGCACAGCTCACGGGCCTGTCGCGGCCGGGCGGGAAACTCGCTTCCACACCGGCTCCGGCCCGTCGAAGGACAGGCTCGCCCTCACCTGCTCCTGACTCCTCCCGCCCCCACTGACGAAAGAGATCTGATCATGCCCACACTCGCCATCGTCGGCGCCGGCCCCGGCATGGGCCTGGCCATCGCCCGCACCTTCGGCAAGCGCGGCTTCGACGTCGCCCTGATCGCCCGTACCGAGGAAAAGCTGAACGCCCTCGTCGACCAGCTCGCCCAGGAGGGCATCACGGCCGCCGCGTTCCCCGCCGACGTGCTGGACCGCCCTTCTCTCACCACCGCCCTCGACGCGGTCGCGGCCCGCTTCGGCAGCATCGACGTGCTGGAGTACTCCCCGGCGCCGCACTCACCCGTGCCCGGCCTCACCATGGTCACCCCGAGCGGGGTCACGGTGGAAAACCTGCAGCCGCAGATCGAGTACACCTTCTACGGAGCCGTCACCGCCGCCCGCAGTGTGCTGCCCGCCATGCGGGAGGCCGGAGCCGGGACCCTGCTGTTCACCACCGGCGGCGGCTCCATCAACCCCGTCCCCATGTTCGGCAACGTCAACGCCGCGGCCGGAGCATTGCGCAACTGGGTGCTCAACCTGCACAACGAACTGGCGGGGAGCGGCGTGTACGCCGCGCACGTGGCGATCAGCACCTGGATCGGCGACAACGGCCCCGAAGGCATCCCCGCAGCCACCCCCGAACAGATCGCACCCCTGTACTGGGACCTGCACGAGCACCGCGACCAACCCGAAGCCGTCTTCACCGGCTGACTCACACCGGCACTCCGTCCGCCGCCCACGGGCGGCGGACACCCCCCATCATTCGGACGGCTGCCATACGGGCTCGCGAAGGGGGGTGATGCCACTCAGCCGGGACTGCTCTTGCCGTGCTTCCAGTAGCCGAGGAAAGAGACATCGGACTTCGGGACACCCTGTTCCTTGACCAGGTGTCGCCGCAGACCTGTGGCGAGGCCGCTTTCTCCCGCCACCCAACAGTAGATGCGCTGTTCCGGGGGGAGTTTCCAGGAGGACGTGAGCGTCTGCAGGGCAAGTCGTCCCGGGATGGCGCTGTGGTCGTCGCGGGGCAGCCAGTGGACGGTGACTCCGGCGGGTGCCGGAACCGGTCGGATGTCGTCGCCGGTCGGCACTTCCAGGTAGGCGTCGCCGGTGAGGTCCGCAGGCGCCTGTTCGAGGATGGAGAGGAGGGCCGGTACGGCGCTTTCGTCGGCGACCAGCAGTTGCGACTGGGCCGTGGGTGTGGGGACGTAGCCGATTCCTTCAGGGAACAGTCCCACCGGATCTCCCGGGCGGGCGCGGGAGGCGAACGCCGAGGCGGGACCTGCGTCGCCGTGCAGGACGAACTCAATGTCCAGTTCGCATTCTTCGGGGCGAAACGCGCGCACGGTGTAGAGGCGGACCCAGGGCCGGGTGGCCGACCGCATGAGCATGAACTGGGCCAGCCAGCCGTTGTGCGACGCGGTCGGCATGGCGAGTTCCCGCTGGCCGTCGCGGCGGAAGAACAGCCGACATGCCTGGTCGAAACCCATGGGGTCGAAGTCCGCCAGGTCGGGCCCCTGGACAGTGAGGGTGACGAAGCTCGGGCTGGTGCATTCGGTGCGGGAGACCGCGGCGCGGAGCATCCTGCGCCGCGTCGGCGACTTGTGTCGGGGCATGACGGCTTCTCCGATGGTGGGGGATCAGACGCGGCGTGCGAAGGTAGGGACGATGACTTCGTCCGCCAGGCGTTCGACGAACGCGTCGGTGACGGGGACGTCCGCCACAAGAATCCGGTTGGTCAAGACACCCTGCGCCAGCTCGCTGAGCCAGGACAGGTCCACGTCGGAGCGCAGCTCACCGCGGCCTTGAGCCCTGTCGATGACCTCTTCCCACATGCCGTCGAGAGGCCGGGCGAGCTGACGTTCGGTCGCCTCGCGCAGGTCCGCGTCACGACGGCCGGCGTCCACCAGGGTGCGCAGCATCGCCGCGTCCCGCCTCAACCAATCACTGACCAGCCTCAGGGCCTCCAGCACCTCGGCGCGGAAACTCCCCTGGTCCGGCACGGTGAAGGAAAAGCCCACCCGGCGGCGTACAGCCTCGATGACCAGTTCGTGCTTGCCCGGCCAGCGTCGGTAGAGGGTCGTCTTGGACACGCCCGCCCTGGCCGCCATGGCATCGAAGGTCAGCCGGTCGAAGCCGACCTCGCTGAGCAGCTCGACGGCCACGGCGAGAATGTGGCGCTCGCGTTCTCTGATCCGCGCTGTGGATTGCATAGTACGAAACTGTAGCGTACTAATCAGGTTAGGCAAACCTTATCAATGGAGGGTGTGCCGTTCCGCGGTGCGAAGGGGCACCCGCACACGGCTCCCCCGAACAGCTCGGCCTGCCACGTAAAGGGCTGCCGGATCAGCTACAGGTCGAGTAGTCCAGGCCGAGCTTGGCCAGCGAGGTGTCGAAGGCACGCTTGGCGTTCTCCTCGCCGGCGTCAAAGATCCACAGCTTGGTGGGGACGAACAGCTCCTGACGCGGGATGCCGCTGCTCTTGATCGCGCGGCCGACGGGCCTCCTCGTTGCGGTAGGCGGCCGCGGTGTCCAGCAGCCGATAGCCGGCCTGCAAGGCATCGGTGACCGCCTGCTCGGTCTGCCCGGGCGGCATCTGATAGACGCCGAAGCCGAAGATCGGCATCTCGACGCCGTTGTTCAGGGTGACCGTCCGCATCGGACGTCCTTCCTCGTCGCGAATCGAACGGTCAGCGTTCGATCATCTGCATCTGCGCCTCGTTGTGGTGCCCGCCGGCGGCCGGGGGCAGGCTGTCGAGCTTGGCGATCTGCTCGACGGTCAGAACGAGGTCGTCGGCGGCGACGTTCTCCTCCAGACGCGAGACCCGCTTGGTGCCCGGGATGGGGGCGATGTCGTCGCCCTTGCTGAGCAGCCAGGCGATCGCGACCTGCGCGGGCGTGGCGCCGGCCTCGGCGGCGATCGCCTGCACCTCGTCGGCGAGGGCCAGGTTGCGCTGGAGGTTCTCGCCGGTGAAGCGGGGGTTGGTGGCCCGGAAGTCGTCCGGGCCGAAGTCGCTCTCCGATCGGATCTTCCCGGTCAGGAAGCCGTGGCCGAGGGGGGAGTAGGCGACGAACCCGATGCCCAGCTCGCGCAGCAGCGGCAGCACCTGCGGTTCCTGGTCGCGGGTCCACAGCGAGTACTCCGACTGCA
>NZ_VCJS01000174.1 GCF_005893125.1 Nonomuraea basaltis
CCCCCCCCCCCGGCCAAGACGGCTCTTGAGCAGCAGATTGCCGAACAGTTGCGGCGAGCGCCCGGCGGCCAGATCATCAACGACCGACAAATCTCCTACGACAACGGCGCCGTCATCGTCACGGTGACGGCCGCAGAGGAGATCTCGACCACTGCGCTCAACGACTGCCCCGCCGGCTGGTTCTGCCTCTGGGCCGGTACCAGCTACAAGGGCAACCGCTATCAATTCAGGGACGAGGGCTACTGGCAGGATCTGGATCGCTATGGGCTGCCCTGGTTCTACTCTCTGTACAATCGCCGCAATCACCGAGTATTCCTAAAGGAATACGTTGATTGGTGGACGGACGAAAGGTGTCTGTCGGCCGGGACAAGGTTGAGCAACACCACGTCCATTCGGCACCTCCGCGCAATCTATCTGGGCAAGAGCAACAACCCCTGCTGATCGCAGCAGGGCTGGAGCTCGGCATTCTTCAACATCCCCTCCGTAGTGGCCTTCTACGCAGGTGTGGAGTGGCTACGGAAGCGCTGGGTGAAAGTCATATCGCGGAGCCGCTCCCGCAAGAGCCCCTCGGCCGAATAGACACGCTGCACGCGGGGCTTAGCTGATGGCGCTGACCCAGGTTCCGATCGGGATGGACACGAGAGCACCCGCGATGACGCCGATGATGAGCAATACCCACTCCCGGCGGCGTTGACGGGGAACTTCGAGGCGGGCCGCTTCTTGAGCCCGCACGGCAAGGGCGTCGGCGATCTTGTCGACGTCCTTGCCGCTGAACACTGTCAGATCGGGAACAGCGCTCCGGTCACATCGCGGAGAGCGTATCGAGAACGCCTGCCGGGGGGAGTTTCCGGAGACTGCGGCTGAACCGTCTCATGGACACGGCGAGATCAGCCAGACCAGCGTGAAGGTGATGGAGGCATCGGCTGAAGCGGTTCATGACCGCGGCGAGATCAGCATGGAGAGGTGGCTTCATAGGGGCATCTCCTCAAGCGAAAAGGCCCCCACCATCCCGGTCGGGGGATGGTGGGGCGGTTGATCGCGGAACATCAGCGCTGGTCGGGCGGCAGGTCAGGCCGGGCGGTGTGCTTGGCCACGTAGCCGGACACGTACGCGATCAGTCCCGGCAGCAGCGGGACCGCGAGCGACTCCAGCCAGTCGGGCAGGAACGCGATCAGGTCCAGGTCGGCGTTGATCGCCTGCAGGACGGTCAGGACCGCGAGCAGGCTGAGGTAGGAGCCCGCGGCGGACGCGGTGACCTTCCGCTCGATCTTGGGTTTGCCGTAGCTGATGGGCTCTCCGTGCATGGGTTTCCCTCCAACAAGGGTGCGGACATGCGAAAGCGCCCGCCCAAGCTGGGCAGACGCCGTGGTGTCGGTTCGGTTAGTTGCTCTCGTCGATCCAGCGGGTTCACGGCCGTCGAGGGAGCCGGGGGTTGCCACAGCGTGCGGCCGACCCGCTCGGTGTCCTGGGCGAGGGCCGGAACGGCGTCACGGAACCCACTAGGCAGCGACCTGTGCCGCTTCTACGCTCCGATCATGGCGGACATCAGCTACTTCGAGGCGTGGGGCATGTGGCTGGACGGCAGGTCCACGCTCGGAAACGATCTGCTTGGCCTGCCGATGATCTGGTGGGGGCGGGCGGGGAAGATCCTTTCCTTTATGAGTGGCGCCGCGATCGTCGTCGAGCTCGTCAGTCCGGAGACGTTCATGCGCTATGGGAAGCGGTTAGAGCGCATACTAGACATCAGCGTGTGGCGGGTTCCGGTAGTGGTGTTTGCTGCTGGCTTGATCGCAGGGCTCCTGACTCCGCCGCTCACCTTCGACGCGCCCAGCCTTCTTGCCAACTTAGCCGGGTGGGTGATCGCGATGATGGGCGTGTGGTTCCTGGTCATCATGTATCACTGGCTGATGAGTCCTCAGCGGGCGACCATCATGCGCTGGGTCGCCCTCACCCTGCTTCTGATCGGCTTCCACTTCGACCTGCTCGCCTCCTAGCCAATCACTGACTAGGCGGACACGCACTCGCCGGTCATGCGAGCGGTTTCCATGACCAGGTGATGTCCCACGTGTCCTCATCGATGACGCCGGTCGGCTTTACCCCGACCTTCTCCTGGTAGCTTGCGCACACGGCCTTCGACTTGGGGCCGTAGATGCCGTCGACGTCGATCGTCCAGCCGCGCTTGCGCAGCTTGTACTGCCAGGCGTGCACGTCGTTGCCCTGCATGTAGGGGTCGTCGAGCCGGATCACCCGGCCGGGCCAGAGGGGGATGCCGTCCTTGTAGACGACCTTGACCGGCTTCTCCACCGGCTTGTCGGGGCGCGGAGCTCCGGCCCGGACCCACGCGTACAGCGGACCACCGGGACAGGAGGTGGCGTAGCCGTCGCGGTGCCCCTTGATCTCGTCCCCGGCGCCGCCCTTCTCCCGCAGGTACTCGATCGCGTCCCTGAGGGCGTGCAGCATGGCGTCGTTCGGCTTGGTGTAGCCAGAGTCGCCGACGAGCGCCAGCACCGCGTAATGCCCGCTGTTCAGGCCGGGGCCGTTCGCGGCCGGCACGCGGTGCGCGCCCCGGCCGATGAACACGTACGAGTGCGGACAGCAGATCAGGTTGTAGCCGATGTCGATGTACTTCTCGCCTCGGCCTCCCGACATGTGCATCTGCTGGATCTGGTGGACCAGCTGCACGCACAGCCTGTGCTTCTTCGGCCCGGCGATGTCGGCGGGCACGGGCCCGCCGGTGTAGTGGATCTTCACGCCGCGTGTGGAGGAGACGCGCGTGTAGTCGCCGGTCGGGGGCGCGGCGTTCCAGGCGGCACGTGAAACCTGCTTCAAGGAGTCACCTCTCGTGAGGGTTGGAGGTTGAGCCATTCGGCCACGGTCAGGCCGAACGCATCGGCGGGAATGTGGATCGGGAGGACGGCGGGCACGAGCAGCACGCCGTCCTGGCACGGGAACACCGTGCCGACGGGAGGGGAGGACAAGGCGCCGGTTCAGCCTCGCGTGAGCTGGATAAGCGCGACCACCGCACCCGCGAGCGTCACCAGGACGCCGACGATCGCGATGATCTGCCGGGTGCGCTCGGTGAGCTGCGTGGTCGTCACGGCTGTCTTCTCGACCTCGGCCAGCCGGGTCTGAAGCTGCTCGACGTGCTTGGCCAGCTCAGCGTGCTTGTCGTCGAGCTGGTCGAGCCGCAGCAAGATGAGCGCGGTGCTGCTGTTGGTCCGCTCGAACCCGAGCTCGACCGCGCCGCGCAGCTCGGCCAGCGCCAGGGCCAGGTTCGGAGTCTCATCCACCCGACACCGTCCACGGCTTGCGGCCCATCCAGGTCGCCGGCGGCTTGACCTCGTACGTCGGCGCGACCGGCGCGGCCCGGTTGTTGCGGTACCAGTCCACCACCAGGCGGCGCGCCTGCACCCGGGCGGGGTCCAGCCGGGTGCCGGTCTTGATCGGATCCAGCGGATCCTGCGGCGCGGTCACCTGCAGGCCGATGTAGTCGAGCACGTCCTGCCGGAACCGCTGGTTCTCAGGCATCACCTGCACCCGGTGCTGCTTGACCGCGTCGATCCGCGCCCGGTGCGCGGCCAGCCGCTCGACATCAGGCACGCTGGGCGTCCAGCACGTCGGCAATCCGTGCGTGGCCTTCAACTGCGCAGCCACTGCGGGATTCAGCCGGGCCAGCGCGTCGTTGGGGTCCGGGATCCACGGCTCGTGCAGCACGATGTCCAGCAGTGTGTCCATGTCGTCGGGGTCGACGCCGTACTCGGCGCAGCGCCATTCCCACGTCGAGTGGGGGACGATCATCATGTGCGGCACGCCGTCCGGTCGCACGCACGCGATTCCCCAGATCGGTTCGGCTCCGTCGTGACTGACCGGCTGCTCAGCCTGTGCGCCTCCGGCCTGCAACAGGCTCGTGGGGCTGTAGCCGAGCTCGGCGTCCCAAACAGTCCAGATGTCGGCCATGGATGGCCCCCTCTCTTGTTGATCAGTGGCGGTGGGACCACCAGTAGAAGCCTTTGCCTGACCAGACGCCGCCGCCCTGTGACCAGCCGAAGGAGAAGCTGGACTGGTTGGACAAATCGAGGCACCAGTAGAAGTTGGGGTTCGCGGCGCCGTCCCTGACAACGGCGACCGGCCCCATGTTCGAGGCCATGCTGGGGCCGTAGTTGATGGTCACGCCGCCGCTGTCCGGGGGGACGGTGCCCGACCCGGCGTGGATGGTGTCGTACGGGTCGGCGGTGTTGGTGTCCCACACACGGCCGCGCAGATACCAGCGGCCTGAGCTGTTGCAGTGGATGTAGGACTGCGAGGAGGAGAAGCCGTCGTCGTAGCCGAACCGGCCATACCCCTCGGCGACGTCGAGGCCGCCGCCACGACGGTTGGAGTTCGCCGCGTTGCGGATGCCCAGCCGCACGAGGCCCGCAGCGACCTGGAGCTCGGCGCGGGCCGTTCCGCCGCTGTTCGTGCCGGACGTGATGAAGGTCGTCGTCTCACCCGGATAGAGGCCATCGACGGCGTAGAAACGCGAGTAGTTCGAGTTCCCAGCCGGGTAGAACCGCAGGTCCAGTGTGGCGGAGTCGAGGATGAACCGCTGTCCGGTCGCTGCCGAGCGCACGACGCTGCCGGTGATCGTCTTGCCGGTGATCGCGTCTGCAGCGATTTTCGCCGCGGTGATCGCGTTCGCGGCGATCTTGTCGGCCTCGATCGCGTTCGCCGAGATGTGCGCGGCCTGGATCGCCCCGGCCTTGATCTTGTCCGCCTCGATCGCGTTGGCGGCGATGTGTCCGGCCTTGATCTCCAGAGCCTGGATCAGCGCTCCTGTGATCGACCCGGCCACGATCTTTGCCTCGGCAGGGATGCTGCCGGTGATGATGTGGTCCGCGCCGTCGATGACCTCGCCGATCAGGTCCGTGTCCACCAGCGGCGTCACTGCCACGGTCAGGTGCCCCGACTGGCCCGACTCGTTTCCCGACCGATCCGTTGCGGTAAGCCAAATTTCCCGATCGGCGTTGTACGGCTGGGCCGGGATCACCTCCGTCCCGGCCCCGGTCAGGTAGCCGACGCGGGCGCCGGTGTCGGCCGGGTTCAGCGGGTCACGCATCCAGACGTGGACCCGGTCGAGGTCGATCGGCATCGCCTCGCCGGCGCTGCCCTTGCCGTTCCACTCCACATGGATCACACCGAGCCGCGCTGCCACGACGGGCGTCGACGGGACCGGCGGCGGAGTCGAGTCGTCCGGGATGAGCACCACGAACTGCGGCGAGAACACGCCCTTGGTGCCGTCGTTCGTCGCCCGCACCTTGAACGCGTACTCCCAGCCGACGACCAGCGGAGAGATCGTCGCCGTGCGATCACTCGAGTCGGTCTGCGCGATCAGCACCCACGGCACGTTCGCCTCGTTGCGGCGGGCGTACACCTCGTAGCCGTCGATCGACAGCTCGACGCCGTTCACGTCGGAGGTGACCGCGCCCCACGTGAGCGTGGCCTGCCCGTGCGGGTAGCCGTGCTCGTCCAGGTACGCGGCAGGCTCCACGAGCAGACCGCCCGGAGCGGCCGGAACACGGCCATCGGTGTCGGGTGCTGGCACTCCGCCGCCGCCTCCGGAGCTGATGCCGCCGTCCAGGATGCCCAGGCTGCGGCGAGCCAATCTGATGTCCCGCTCCAGGAAACGATCGTTGAGCACGAGGTTGCCGCCGATCACGCTGTCGGCGTCGCACGACAGGGTGATCTGCCGGACCCGAAGGCCCTGCATCACGCCCTGGTCCCCGGGCGCGAGCACCGTGTCCCCCGGCCGGTAGTCCTTCAACGGGAGCCAGCGGGCCGCGTACGGCCGGATCTGCCGCGTGTGCTGCACCCGCTCCCCCGACGCCCGATCAAGCGCGTACTGCGCCAGCAGCCGCGCGGTCCCCTCGTCGGACACGCCGGACTGCGACTGGTACGTCTCCCACCGGCCCCACGGAGCGGTCGCGGACGGGTTGGTCACCTCGACCTGCAGGCCGTTCTCCCCGACGATCAGGATCGCGCTGGAGGCGTCCTCCAGGGTCGCGTCGTCGGGAGCATCGTCGATGTCCCGGCCCATCCTCAGGTCCACCGGAGCGGGCCCCGTCGCGAAGTCCCGGGCCAGCGTCGTGCCCTCGTTGAAGGCCCGCAGCACCCGGCCCTGCATCGTCCAATCCACCACCCCCTGCTCGGCGAGGTTGATCAGCAGGGTGAGCAAGTCCGCGCCCGGGTCCAGCCCGATCGTCAGCAGCTTGTCCCACGGCTGTCCGGCCGAGTCGTGCGTCAGGGTGAAGTCCACCGCCAGGCCGGGCAGCGCCCCCCGCTCCTGCCCCTCGTCGACCACCGTCCGCAGGATCGCGCCCGGCGTGGCCGCGTTGAACGGCCGCTTCCCGTCGACCAGGGCACCGTTCGGATACAGCACCAGCTTGCGCAGCTGGCACGACCAACCCGGCGCGTCGAACGACAGCGGCCCAGCGTGATCGGTCGCATCCGAGGCGCGCTTGATGCGCAGGAACCGGCCCCCCTGCGGTTCCGTCCACGCGCCGCCCGCCGACCACTCGACCGCGATCTCGCACGGCTGCGCGAGCCACTGCGCGCCGGCCGCGTGCGTCGAGTACGTCAGCCGCAGCGACGGCACGTCGTTGAGCGGCATTCCGACCTCGAACCCGAGATGCTGCCCGAGCACGCCGAGACGGGGCCCGTTGGGGGCGTAGGCGACCAGCCGCAGCCCATACCGCATCGGCTCACCCGGAACGATCACCTGCATGTGCTGTCCCCTCTCGCTGCTTGAGTTGCGCCTGGAGCTGGTCCACGGCGACGGCCAAGACGGCGTTCTCGTACGTCAGCTCATCGATCCGCCTGCGTAGGACCGCCACCACGGCACCTGGATCCACGTGCAGGTCATCCACCCGAGCCACCCCCTGTGCTCTCTCGCGCCAACAGTCCGTCGATCTCCAGCCGAATCGTGGCCACCCGCACCGGGTCAACCCGGACGCGCTCGCGCAGCACCTGGAGCGGGTCAGCGGCGCGGGCCAGGCCATTCGCGGGGGCGGTGGTCACCTCGCCGTACTGCTCCTTGCACGCGGCCACCTGGTCGAGTACCCGGGCACGCGCGCTGGCCGCGTCGCCCTCCAGTACCGGCAGCACGCCGGGGTGACCGTCCGCGTGCATCGCGTGCAGCAGCGGCGTATACAGCAGGACCTCGATCGCCTCGTCGAGGGAGTCGAGGCCGTGTTCGGCCATGCGGATCTCGAACGCTTCCTTGGGGAACGAGGCCGCGAACGCCTCCCCGCCGCCGTCGACGGGCTCGTAGTGGATCAGCCACGTCTCCGAGCCTTCGGTCACACTCGTGATCCGCCAACGGGCTACTGCCATCAGGTCACTCCATGCTGTCGCCAGGCCCACACGTGGACCAGCACGTTGAAGGTCGTTGGGGTGCCCAGGCTCGACTCGCTGGACCGCAGCGTGAACCCACCCGTGCCCGGATTCGCGATGTGGAACGCCAGCCGGTTCGGGATCGGGCTGTCGGCCGTGATGTTGATGCGCGGGGTTGACTGCAGCGTGACCGCGAAAGCCACGAAGTACGACGCCGCGGCCACGCCGGACTCTGGCAGGCTCCGCGCGAACATGACCAGTCCCGCAGCGGACTCGAAGGAGAACGTGCCTCGGAACGTCGTGTACCCGGTCGCGGACCCGCCGCCGCCAGCGAACAGCCACCGGTTCAGGCGGCCCGAGATGTCGTTGTAGCCCACCTCAAGCTGGGACGGCTGCGCGAACATGTAGCCACCACCGGCCAGGCCGTCAGCGGTTTGCACCATGTGCATGCGCCACTCGTCGCCGCGCTGGATCACCTCGCTGCGGCGGGTGCCGTCCGGGCTGTTGCCGGAGTACAGGCGAATCGCGGCATTGGCGTCGGTCCAGATGCGGGCGTAGTTGGTGCCGGTCCCCGGCATGAACCTGATCTCCGGATCAGTCGCGCCCGCAGGGTTGACGATGATCCGGCGGCCCGTCACACCGGTCGCCAGCTGGCCCACGATGCTGACTGCGCCGGACGCCGAGGAGATGGCCACGGTCTGCACGGAGGAGGCGTTGTACGCCTCCAGCCCGCTGGCGTTCAGCTCCACTCTGGCCCCGTCCGGAGCGTCGGCCACGATCCTGGTGGAGAGGGTCAGCACCGCCTCCAGCTTGGCCGCCGTCACCTGCTCGGCGGCGATGTGCCCGGCGAGGATCTGCCCGGCGGCGATCTTCGCCGAGGTGACCGCGTTCGCCACGATCGCACCGGTAGTGATGGAGTCGTTGGCGGCGTCGCCCTGGACGAGCTGCACCGCGGCGATGGGCGCCGACGAGCTCCGCGCAGAGCTGTTGCCGGACCGGTCGACCGCCGTGAACGAGAACTCCCGATCCTGCCCGTACGGCAGACCCGGCACCACGAGCGAGCCCGCCGCGTCGAGATACCCGATCTCCTCCCAGCCGGGGTTGAGGGGGTCCTGCATCCACACCAGCACCCGCAGCAGATCAGGTGGCATCGGCGCCGCCCCAGTCCCCAGTCCGTCCCAGCTGACGTGCACGACGCCGAGCCTGCTCTCCAGCACTGGAGCGGTCGGAACTGGCGGCGCGTCCACGTCGTCCGGGATGGTCACAGCCACCGACGACGAGAACAGGCCCCGCGCGCCGAGGTTCACCGCGCGGACCTTGAACTGGTACTGCTGCCCCACCACCAGCGGGCTGAAGGTGGCGTTGGTGTCGCCAGCCTGCGTTGCCGCGGCGAGGAACCACGGGGCGCCCACCTCGTTGATGCGCATGAACAGCTCATAACCGCCGACGTTGAGCGCGACCCCCGCCACGTCGGTGGTGACAGCGCCCCACGTGGCGGTCACCTGCCCGCGCGGCATCCCATGCTCATCGACGTACGCGACCGGGTTCACGATCAGGCCGGACGGCGCAGCTGGAGTGCGCGGGGCCGGAGACTCCGGCGCGGGCCGCGCCCCCGACCCGCCCTCAGCGGTCGAGCCGCCGACGATGCCGGCCGTGCGGCGGGCCAACCGCAGGTCCCGTTCCAGCAGCCGGTCATTCAGGACCAGGTTGCCGCCGATGACGCCGTCCTTGTCCCTGGTCACGGTGAGCTGCCGGACCCGCAGCGACTCCATCGCCCCGGCCTCGGACGGCGCGAGGATGCGATCCCCAGGCCGGTAGTCGCGCCACGGCAGCCACCGCGCGGTGTACGGGGTGATCTGGCGGGTGCGCTGGACCCGCTCGTGCCCGGCGCGCAGCAGCACCGCTTCGGCGAGCAGGTGCGCCGTGCCCGGATCGGAGACGCCTCCCTGCCCGATGTAGGTTTCCCATCGCCCCCAGGGCTCGGCCGCGCCACCGTTGTGGAACGACGCGCGAAACCCGTCCTCCCCCACCACCAGCGCCGCTGACGCGAGGTCCTCGAACGTGCCGACGTCAGGCGCCTGCACCACATCGCGGCCGAACCGCACATCCACCGGCGCGGGCCCGGCCGCCAGGTCACGGGCGAGCTCGGTGTCCGGGTTGAACACCTGCAGCGTCCGCACGTTCATGCGGAAGTCGCAGACGCCCTGCTCGGCGAGGTTGATGAGCGTGGTGAGGGCGTCGAGGCCGGGCCGGTAGTAGATCGTCAAGATCTTCGCCCACGGCTGCCCTGCGCTGTCGTGCGTCGGGGTGAAGTCCCAGTCGAGCGCAGGCAGCGCGCCGCGCGCCTGTCCCTCGGCCAGGAAAGTTTGCAGGATCGCCCCCGGCATTGCCGACAAGAACGGACGCTTACCGTCCACCAGCGGCAAAACGCCTGGGTAGAGGATCACCTTGCGCAGCATCCACACATACCCGGGCAGCTCACACGTGGCCAGCCCGGTCTCATCAACCTGGTCGGCACGCCGCCGGATCAGCAGGAACCTGCCGTCGCTAGGCTCGGCCCACGTCTGGCCGTCCTCGCTCCATTCGACCGCGACCTCGACCGGCCCGCCGAGCAGCTCCGCGTTCACCGCGCGCGTGCTGTAGGACAGCTTCAGCGCGGGCACGTCCAGGAAAGGGCACGCGATCTCCACGCTCAACGGGGTCGGCAACACCCCCAGAGCGGCCCCGTTGGGCGCGCAGACGACAAGCCGTAGGTCCACCTGCGCCTCCCTTCACCATGACGAGGCTCGACCCATGGCGGTCCCAGATGCCACCGCCGGACACGGCGATGCCGTGGCCCTACCGCTGATTCCGTACCGATACTCCTTGGAGCCCGATCGGCACGACCCAGACATTTGAGTAGGCGCCTACTCAGGCGCACGCCACGCGGGCGGTAGATCCTCCTCTCAGCGGCATCGGCCCACAACGAGAGGAAGTGTTATGCAAGGCATCCGCAGAATCATGGCCATGGTCGCGACCATTGGCGTCATCTCCGTTGGCCTGACGCTCCCGGCCACCGGGACGGCCAACGCGTCCACCGCCTACAAGCAGTACACCTGGAACAAGAGCATGAGAGCGGGCGACTGCTGGATGTACGGCGGCGCAAAATGGACCCTGTATCCGAACGGCACGGCCGAGTTCGACGCCAGGGTCTTCAGTACGTCCGATGACGACGCCTGGCTGATGTGGGCTCATCTCAAGGACGAGAACGGCGCCGTGCTCGACGAAATTCGGGTGGCCGGCAGCACCAGCACGAAGTTCGTCAAGAACATCCCGGTTGAGGTGCGGACGTACCGGTGGTTTGCGAAGGGCCGGTTCGACCCCAGCCTGTACCCGCTGATCAAGGGCATGTCGTTGTCGAATCACTGCTGATTCGGCGGTCTCATTGCCGGGGATAGAACGCACACGAGCCGCCATAGGAGCGGCGGGCGCGAACCTCAATCTTGGAGGCCGCCGCGGCGGAGGTCGCCGTGGTGGTGACGAGCACGACCCGGGAGAAGGGGTCGAGCACGCCCACAGCGGGTGTCAGGTGGAGCCAGCGGAACGCCGAGCCGGGGCCGGTCGCGGCGATCTGCCCAGTCACGTCCGTCCCGGCCGCCGTGTCCCACGTGTCGCTGGTCACCAGGCGGGCCCGCATCTGCCCGCAGTCGATCAGGAGCCTCTCTCCCGCGAGCAGCCCTGACGAGCGGGAGACCGTGCCTGCGGTGGCCACGTCGGTCAGGGCAGGGTTGACGGCCGGGCCGGTGAAGCGCACCAGTGCGTCGATGATCGGCCCGGTCGAGCCCGCGAGCGTGCTCACGGGCTGGTCGGCGGCGTTCGCCGACCCCTGCCACGTGGTCTCGATCTCGTCGCGCCAGTACACGCCCGGGATGCGCATCACAGCCGTCAGCCGGGCCATCGCCGCGTCGGTGTTGATCTCCGGCTCGCTGATCCCGTCGAGGATGACGTCGGCCTGGCGGACGACCGTCCCCGCGATGAAGGTGAGCGTCATCAGCCGGTGTTTGACGCCAAGCAACGCCGTGAGGGCTTCGAGGTTGTGCTCCATCTGCTCGTACCCGCCGGCCGCGCCCGAGGGGGTGCGGCCGTACACGGTCAGCACGAGCGGCATCGTCGTCGTCTCATGGTCGAGGCCGACGATGGGCAGCTCCCCGGCGCGGCCGGGCACCTTGACCTGGACCTGCCGCAGACCAGGCAAGGGCCTGCGCTTGGTGCCCTTCTTCAACTTCCAGCACCCGGCCGGATGGTCCAGAGCGACCCCGTCGAGTAGGTACGTCGGCATTGCTCCCCCATTCCATAAGGAGAACCTACGAGAGTGATGGTCAGAGACCGGCTGACACCCGACCATCGTGTGGTACACCGTCCACGTTCTCGTGTTCGTCTCCATCACCAGCAGTGAAGGCATGAGCGTGGCCGTGGAGTTGGCAGCGATCACACTGTTGATCGTGACCCAGAACCTTTACCGGCGCTTCGCAGTCAAAGCAGACATGATGAAGACGATGATCGGGGCCTCGCTCCTCGCCGGCGCGCTGCTGGTCTCCGGCGCCACCGCGGCGGTCGCCCAGACGAAGCCGACACTCGGTCCCAACGGTTACGGTGCCGTCAAGCTCGGCATGACCGTCAAGCAGGCCAAGGCGACGGGGGACGTGGTCAAGAAGATGCCGGGCGGCGGCGGCTGCTCCGGCTGGGACCTGAAGAAGTTCCCGACTCCGAAGGACTCGGTCGGCATCTACATCTCGCCGCGCGTGGGACTGGCCGCCATCTTCGCCGCGAAGGGCATGAAGACTCCCGAAGGCATCATGCTCGGCTCCACCACCAAACAGTTGAAGGCGGCCTACCCGCACATCAAGAAGGACTTCCACGGCTACTACGTGATCAAGGTCCCCGGCAACAAGAAGGCCTACTACAGCTTCGGCGTCACCCGCGGCAAGGTCACCGAGTACGGCATCGCGCTCAACAAGCAAGACTGCTTCAACTAGAGCACCCCCAGCATTCCGGCGTAGGCGAGGCCACGGTTGACGGTCTCGCTGGTGGTCTCGGCGGCCGGGTTGATCGTGGTGACCTGGATGTTCACCCCGCCCGTCCGCCCTGGGCCCGCGCCGGTGACGGCGCGGCCGGTCGAGCCGATGTTCGCGGTCAGCTCCGGCCGGAACGACCGCTCCAGGTCCCCGGCGATGCGTGAGGCGGTGGCCAGCACCGTGCGGGCCGTAGCCTGCATGCCCTGGGCCATGCCGAGCATCGTGAACTGGCCGATCTGGGCGAAGACCGTGCTGGGGCTCGCGATGCCGAGGGCTTGGCGCACCCAGTCGGGCATGATCGACCGGAAGACGTCCTGCCATGGCCAGCGCGCCGCGCGGAGGCCCGTATCGCGGCGTGCGCCGTGGTAGCGGCCGGCGAGACGTTCCCGGCCCTGCTGTGGCAACACCGCACCTTCGCGAACGCCGTCCTCCGCCTGGCCGACCTCGCCGACCGGGCCGAAGGCGAGGACCTGCAGCAGCTCACCGACGAGTTGCTCGCCCTGTTCCACGTGCTCAATGAGGCACTGATCAACCACTATGGCCCGGCACTCGCCGCGCACGCCGAACGCCTCCAGATCAGCGCCGAACAGGTGGAGGAACGCCTCTACCCACCGCTGCCCCCGACGACGCCGACGACGCCTCCCGCCGCGCCTACGCCAACAGCATCCCCGGCTCCGCAAGGCCGGGTTCATCGGCCTGGGCCAGGAGCGGGGCCACGTCCTGCACGGCGTCATCCGCATCGTGTAGGACGTCGCCCAGCGCCGCGCCGACATCGACACCTTCCTCGACCGGCTGGAGGAGCACCGGCACGAGCTGCTTCCTCAAGCCCACACTCCACGAACAAACCAGTAGCGATCACCACCTTCCAGTCGCATACGCTGCCACGAGATCATCGAGCAGAAGGGCGGCCCGTCATGCCGCAGCAGGTAGCACCCGGCCTCATCTCCTGGGCGAGCGACATCGAGCCGGGCACCATCGAACAAGCCGCGCGCGCCGCCCGCCTGCCCTTCGTCCCCAGCCACGTCGCCCTGATGCCCGACGCGCACATCGGCATGGGCGCCACCGTCGGCTCCGTCATCCCCACCCGGGGCGCGATCATCCCCTCGGCCGTGGGCGTGGACATCGGCTGCGGCATGGTCGCCACCGAAACCGGCCTGACCGCCGCCGACCTGCCTGACACCCTGGCCGCGCTCATGCCGCTCATTGAGCAGCGCATCCCCGCCGGCGTCGGCCAAGGCCATGACGACCCGCACACCGACGTCTCGCTCGACACGGTCGGCACGCCCCACACCGCACTGACGAGCAAGCAGGAGCGCACGGTCATCACCCAGTTCGGGACGCTCGGCTCCGGCAACCACTTCGTCGAGGTCTGCCTGGACGAGCGCGACCGGGTATGGACGGTGCTGCACTCCGGCTCGCGCGGCATCGGCAACCAGCTCGCCACCAAGCACATCGGCGAGGCCAAGAAGCTGATGGCACAGTACTTCATCAAGCTGGAAGACCCGGACCTGGCCTACCTCGTCCAGGGAACCCCGCAGTTCACCGCCTACATCGAGGACATGCTGTGGGCACAGCGCTACGCCATGGCCTCGCGCGCCCGCATGGCCGAGGTGTTGGCCGCCTCGCTCTTTCAGATCGTCGGCCACGGTTCCGCGCTGCGTACCATCAACGCCCACCACAACTTCACGCAGATGGAGCGCCACCACGGCCGGGACATGTGGATCACCCGCAAGGGAGCCATCAAAGCCGACACCGGAGACGAGGGCATCATCCCCGGCTCGATGGGCACCCGCTCCTACATCGTGACCGGCCTGGGCAGCGCCGCTTCCTACAACTCCTGTTCTCACGGCGCAGGACGGCGCATGTCCCGCACCGAGGCCCGTAAGAAGCTCACTGCGGCCTCGCTCACCGAAGCGATGGGCGACCGCACCTGGAACGCCGACCGTGCAGGAGCCCTGGTGGACGAGCATCCGGAGGCGTACAAGTCGATCGACCAGGTCATGGAGGACCAGAAAGACCTCGTCACCGTTCAACACACGCTGCGGCAGGTCTTCAACTACAAGGGCTGATTCCGATCGATGACGAGAGGTGGTGCGAGTCTGGCCCTGAGCGGCCACACTATCGGCGACCCCCGGGATGAGGGCGTGCTGAACGTGGCCGGGCTCGACGCCACCCTGCCCCTGGTCGTCAACGGCTTCATCCGCGCCTAGATCTGCTGGAACGCCAGACGGAGGCTCGTCCATGCCCATTCGCCGCGAAAGCCCGAGACTAATGCTCTGCACGCCGAAGGCTTCGGCCGATGTCCATCAGATGTCCTTGTCGTTGTTGGGGGCAAAGGTCGGTGACGGTCACGCGGCGGTGCCAGAGGTGCACGGCGTGGACCTCGATGTCGGTGCGTGCCAGATGCGCGTGGGCGATGAAGCCGGCGTCGTCCCGCGAGGAGGCCCAGTAGACGCTGGCGGTTGGCTCGATTGGGTTCCTGCCGTGGCGGATCCGGGATGGGCGCCGCGACCGGCGTCTTTCGGCGCGTCATCCCTCGCATGAGGTACAAGCTCGTGCTTCGATGTTGCTTTCTCCGTACTTCGCATGAATCGCACAATGAGAGGTCACCCATGCCGGATCTTGACGACCCGACGGCCACGTTCCAGAAGTTCGACCGCGACGGGGACGGATACATCACGCGCGAGGAGTTCACGCTCGCCATGAACGCGCACGGCGAGGAGGTCACCGCCGCCGAGCTCGACTCGATCTTCAAGGTCTCGGACGAGCACGATGGGGACGTGGACGGGCGCATCTCGTTGGCGGAGTTCCTGGTGGCTTGGAACAAGTGACGGCGCGCTTGCCTACCGTAAACGATCACCCGGTCGCCCCGGTAGGCAGGCATCCGGTAGTACCGGCGCACGTACTCCGGCTGGGTCTTGCCGTTCCAGCTGTGACCTGCAACGCAGCCTTGGCCGGAAATCTGCAACATTATTTGTCCGCGTACGTCACGGACAGCAGCGGGGTGGTCAGCTGATCCCGATGACCAGAGCATCGCGGGCGGCATCGATGACCTCGGTGGTGATCCGGTCGACGCCGTCGTTGAGTTTCATCACCCGCTCGGCTTGTTCCAGGAGCCGGGTGACCAGTCGGAAGTTGCCCGCGGTGGTGCGGTTGATCGCGGCGATGGCCTCGGTAGTGGTGGCGTCGGTGATGTCCAGGCCAAGGTGGGCGAAGGCTGTGGTCAGGACGGTGGCGAGTTCGTCGGCGGCCAGGGTGCGGTAGTGGTGGACGAAGCCGATGCGGCTGTAGAGCTGGGGGTAGCGGGCCAGGCGCTTTTCGATGCCGGGCATGCCGATGAGGATCAGCCCCAGGCTGCTGCGGTCATAGAAGTCGCGGACCTGCTCAATGGCGCGGGTGGTGAGCCGTTCGGACTCATCGATGATGACCAGTTCGGTGTAGAGGCTGGCGCCGTGGAGGTTGGTCTCGCGCTTGGGGTCGTCGATGTCGCGGGCGCGGACCATGGCGTGACGGTTGGTCAGGTCGGTCAGGTCCGTGAGGGCCCGGCCGGGCGGGGTGTTGATCAGAGGCGTGTAGAGCACGGTGTGCCAGTCGGGCCGGTTGGCGCCGGCGTGGAACCAATCGGCTAGAGCGTGGGGCATCTCCAGCAGTGGGCGTTGTTCCGGCCAGCGCGCGTAGGAGTGGGCCGACAAGGTCTTGCCGACGCCGGCGGGGCCGTAGCACAGGCCGATGTAGCGGGAGCCGCGCACGGTGTCGGCGAACTCGCAGAACCTGCGGTGCTCCTTGGTGGAGATCAGGTTCGGCATCGGCGGGGTGGGGCGTGGCCCGCGCCGCACGCCTCTCCGGTTGGGGTTGGAGCGTTTGGTCACGGGCCATGCTCCTCTACTCCTCGGCGTAGATCTTCAACCGGCGCTGCGTGGGTGCCGGTGGGGCGAGCTCGTGGGCGGGCGCGGGAAGGCCGGTCCGGTGGGCCAGCAGCTGGTCGACAAGGCTGGTGCGTTCGGCCAGATCCTGGGTGAGCTGGCGGCGGCGGGCGCGGCGGGCCGCGATGATCTCCCGCATGCTGATGGTGGTGCAGGCCAGCTCGGCGCAGATCGCCCGGCAGATGAAGACGCCGCGGTGGAAGATCCGTAGTTCGGCCAGGTCGCGTGGGTCGTACCGGATGACGACGCTTTCCCCGACGAACGCGGCCAGCGTGGAGTCCAGGTAGCGCAGGCCGAACGCGTGGATGCCGTCGGGATGGACTTTGCGGGGCTTGGCCACGGTGAGCAGCAGCAGGTCCAGCTGTTCCACGGAGTCGGGCATCTGCGGCAGGAATCCGCCCTGCGCCCAGCGAGCGGCCGGTGGCTGGGCGGTTTCGGGGTGGATGCGCCGGTGGTAGTCGCTGACGATCCAGGCGTTCAGGGCTTCATCGAGCTGGGTCAGGCTCAGCCGGGCCTGGCCGGCGCGGTCGGGCAGGCCGGCGGGCGCGTAGCCGGGCAGCGTCGACAGGCACATCTGGTGCACGGTGGCGAACAGTCGCTCGATTTTTCCGCGGCCGCGGGGTTGACCGGGCAGGGAGAACACCAGGCGGATCTTCAGGTCGGCGGCGACCTGTTCCAGGTGCTCTGAGGTGAAGTCGGAGCCGTGGTCGGTGTAGAAGACCGTGGGGATCCCGCAGATCTGCCAGCGCGGGTCGCCCTTGCGCCAGATCGCCCGCCGCAGCGTCAAGGCGGTGCCGATGGCGCTGGGTGCCTCCAGGCTCAGCCTGTGGGCGGCGATCGCCCGGGAGTATTCGTCGATGATCAGCGTGAGCCAGGGCCGGGCCGGGGTGCCGTCCTCGGTCAGGATGTAGAAGTCCAGCTCGGTGTGGTCGGCCTGCCAGCTGGCGTTCGGCGCGTCCACTTCTCGGCGGCCGATCAGCTCGAAGGCGTCGGCGTAGCGCTTGCGGCCCTCGTGGGCCAGGCACTTGAGTGCCGGGTCGAGGGCCGCGATCACGTTGACCACCGTGCGATAGCTGGGGACCGGCCAGCCGTGCTCGGGAGCCAGTTCCTGGATGCGGCGGTGCACGGCGGCCGCGCTGAGTCGCGGCGTGCGCAGGGCCAAGGCCTCGATCACCCGTTGCAGCGGCTCGGGCATGCGCCGGCGGCCGATGTCCTCGCGGGGGCGGGGAGCCAGAGCGGCCAGGCCACCCCGGCGGTAGCGCGCCGTCCACCGCCGGGCCGTCCGTACCGAGATCTTGCCTGTGTGGGCGACCTCGGACAACGCGACGGCGTCTTCCAGGTGCGGCTGCAAGATCCCGAATCGCCGCACGGCCTCCTCTCGCGCGGTCACGGTCAGCCGCGCCAGCGGCGGCGACGGCTTCGCCCCCGCACCGGGCCCGGTCATGGCTTCACGCTAACCGGGACCAGGCCAGCCGGGGAGTGGTCAGCCGACCCCTTCTGGTGCTTCCCCGTCCTCGGGCAGGTCGCCGGCGAGCAGCGCGGCTTGAGTCTCCTCACGCTGCTTACTCAACGCCCGGTACAAAGTGGAAAGACCGACACCGAACCCGGCGGCGACGTCCACAACCTTGATACCAGAGGCGATCATCGCGGCGGCTGCCGCGCGCTGCTGGGCGGTCATCTTGGACGGCCGCCCGGTAGGCAGGCCGCGGGCTTCCTTGGCCGCCCGGGCGCTGGCCACCCGCTCCAGCATGTAGATCCGCTCCATCTGCGCGAACATCGCCAGCAACGCGATGGCCATGTCGGCGGCCGGGCAGGGCACGCTGGTGTCCACCGGGATCTGGTCCTGGAGTGTGCGCAGGCCGATGCCGCGCTCGGTCAGCTCGTGGGCCAGGTTGAGGCACTCGCGCATGTTGCGCCCAAGCCGGTCCAGGGTCACGACAGTGATCCGGTGACCGGCGTGCGGCGGCACGCGGCGCAGCAGATCCTCCAGGCCGTCGCGGGCCATCGTGGCCCCGGTACGCCGATCGGACCAGATGAGCTCTTCGGGGATGCCGGCGGCCTTGAGGGTGTCGATCTGCCGGGTGAGATGTTGAGCGGTGGTGCTGACCCGGGCGTAGCCGTAGTCCACGAACCTCACGGTATCGAAAGCTGACGCCGTAACAAGGGTTACGAGAACCACTTTCGAGACCAACTTATGAGACTGGCCGACCTGCGGGGACGTCTCCGCTGCGGCGGTACCCGGGCCGCGTCTCGAAAGCATGCTTTCGAGACAGCCGCTGCGCCCACGAAACAGCCGGAATACTGGTGCTGCGGCGATGGGCACAGTGAGTCGTGTTCATCCTGACCGAGCAGGTCACACTGACCGTGCAGGTCACAGGGGTGGCGTGGGCGGGTGATGCCGTGCTGGTGCTGGTTGTCGGGGACTGTCTGGTGTGAAGATCGTCTGTCAGCGGGTGATCTCGTGGTGGTTGAGGATCATCAGCGCCCGGACGAGCCGGGTGGCCCACTTCACGTCGAGGCGGAGCTTGGTCGGCACGCGCCAGTTCTTCAGGTGCGCGAACGCGTGCTCACACACCGCCCGTTCCGCCGCGATCAGTAGTCGTTTGTCGAGGACCGGTTCTACGGATCGCACTTGGTGCAATGGACGTCGGCGGGCGGGTCGTCGGTGACCAGCGTGTCGAGCCAGTCGACCAGCCGGGTGCCGTTGACCTTGATCTGGTAGAAGTCTTCGAACTCGAAGAGTCCGTGGCCGTCACCGGGTGCGGTGTAGCTGTGCAGGTTCGCTCCGGCGGCTTCGATGGCCTTTTCGTTGGCGTCGATGACGGCCAGCTCGTCGAAGCCCGGCACGGGGTCGATGCTCGGTGAGTCGCCGTGCTCCCATCCGGTGATCTCCACGGCGGCGTGCGGGTCGTAGGCGTAGTCGAATCGGGACAACACGAGGTCGGGGTTGTGCAGGCCGGCTTGGGTCCAGAACCTGGGGACGCCCCATTGGCGGGCGGTGAGTCCTTGGACGGCCCAGTCGGGCATGGTGTCGTAGGCGCCCCATGCTGCGTCGAGGACGTCGGTGTTGAAGTCGGGGCTGTTGGGCCAGGCGCCGGACTGGCCGCCGAACACTGTGACCTGGGCGTCCGGGAGCCGATCGGCGACCAGTCCGCCGTAGATGGGGGCGGCAATCGACCCGGCGGTTTTGCCGATGACGACGACCTGGGTGGCGTCCGGGTAGGTCTTGGCGAGGTGGTCCAGGGCGGCGGTGCCGTTGACGTAGCCGTTGTGTTCGACGGTCAACGTGTCCGAGTACTTCTGGGAAACGTTGCCCAGATGCGCGTCACCGGTGCAGGAACTCACGTAGAGGAACGAGTAGTCGGTGAACGGGTTGTCCGCCCGGGTGACGTCGAACATTCCGCTCCGGTTCTCCGGGTTCGTCCCCTGAAGGTTCCAGTCGTAGAAGTCGCTCTCGCCTTCCTCTTCCCCTGGCGTGGACGTGAACTCACAGCTCTTCGCGTCCCAGCAGACGCCGCCGCCGTTCAGGAAGAGCACGACCTTGGTCGTATCGGCCCGCCGTTCCCAGAAGGCGAACTCGCTGCCGTCAGCGCAGTTGCAGCCGGCTGCGGGCACGACCCGGTCCGACTCCATGGCCTTGGCGGTGGTGGCCTCGGGGGTGCTGCAGCCGGCCAGCACCAGGCCCAGAGCGGCCAGCAGCAGAAGTGGTGTCCTCAGCACGCGGTGGTGGCGCGAACGGCCGTCGGCAGTACCGGAGTTGTTCGTCATGCGTCATAGGCTGCGCGGTGCCGGGTTGACCGCGCACCTGTCCCTGGTCATGTTCTGAACCTGACTTTCGACGGGTTCTGGCCGGCGGCGCCGAAGCCTAAGGTGCTGGTTAGTATGAAAACTTACACGGCGACGCTGTGGCGCGCCTTGCGCAGATCGAGCTTCCAGGATGCCGTCCTTGCCGCACTGCTGCTGACGGGCACGTGGGTGTGGACGGGTAGCGCCGCGACTGAGGTGAGCAACGGCTGGTTCGCCGAAGTGCCGTGGTTGCAGGAGCCGCCGGTCCGGTGGGCCTTGATCGGGGTCTGTATCGCCGCCGTGGCGGTGCGCCGCAGGTGGCCGGTCCCGGCGCTCGCCGCGGCATCGCTCGCCGCCGTGGCGCAGATGGCACTGGCGGCAGGACCGACACCCGCCGACCTGGCCGTTCCGGTCACTCTGTACACGATCGCCGCGGGACGGCGGCGCCAGGTGTCGCTCGCACTGCTCGGCGCCGCCCTGGCGGTGGCGACGGCATGGTCGGTGTTCGTGTCCCTCGACGGCAAGGCCGACGGCTGGCTCTACGGAGGCCCCCGCACCGGCGGAGACGAACGCCCGCCGGGAGTCGCCGTGCCACCACCGCGGTCGGCAACGGGCGACGCTGCACTGCCGCGCGACGACGAACCCACGGCGTTCGGCCCGACGGACTGGGGCGGGATCCCCGTCCTCGGCTCCCTGCTGCTCGTCGCCTGGGCGATCGGGTGGGGCCTGCAGAGCCGCCGCGCCTACCTCGGCGAGCTCACGGCGCGGGCCCGGGACCTGGAGCGCGAGCGCGACCAGCAGGCCGCGCTGGCCGTGGCCACCGAACGGGCCAGGATCACCCGCGAGTTGCACGACGTGGTGGCGCACGGCCTGGCCGTCATCGTGATGCAGGCGCAGGGCGGCGCCGCGGCGTTCGCCAACCGGCCCGCCGACACGCTGGCCGCGCTGGACACCATCGTGGCGACCGGGCGCGCCTCGCTAGCCGACATGCGGCACGTGCTGTCATCGTCCGGGCAGATCGACGGCGATGCGCGGCCGGTGCCGGGGCTGGCGCAGCTGCCCCGCCTCATCGAGCAGGTCCGGCAGGCGGGCACCCCGGTCCAGTTCCACATCGACGGATCGCCGCGACCGCTGCCAGCCGGTGTAGACGTCTCGTCGTACCGGATCGTCCAGGAGGCGCTGACCAACACCATGAAACATGCCGGGCCGGGCGCCTGCGTCCAGGTAGTGGTGTCCTACGGAAGCGACGAGCTGAGGCTCGAGGTCAGCGACAACGGCACCGGCGAGCCGGCAGCCGACAAGGCCGGCAATGGACTGCGGGGCATGCGGGAACGCGCAGCCCTGCTGGGCGGCGAGGTGGCCGCCGGCCCCGGGTCGGACGGCGGTTATGCGATACGGGCCCGCATCCCCCTCGATCCGGGAGGAGCGAGCGCATGATCCGGGTTCTGCTGGTCGACGATCAGGTTCTGCTCCGTGCCGGCCTGCGGATGATCCTCGAGAACGCCGAGGACATGGACGTCGTCGGAGAGGCCGACGACGGCGCCACGGCCACCGACCTGGCGGTTCAAACGACGCCGGACGTCGTGCTGATGGACATCCGGATGCCCGAGGTGGACGGTCTTGAGGCCACCCGCCGCATCCGCGCGGCGCTCCCGGACGGACCGCGCATCCTGATCCTCACCACCTTCGATCTCGACGAGTACGTGTACTCCGCACTGCGGGCGGGCGCCAGCGGCTTCCTGCTCAAGGACACCCTCGCCGCCGACCTATTGTCCGCGATCCGCGTGGTGGCGAAGGGCGACGCGATCGTCGCCCCCCCGGTCACCCGGCGACTGATCGAACGCCACATCGCCACGTCCGGCGACCCGCTGCCTCGCACCGAAGCCGAGCTGCGCGTCCTCACCGACCGGGAACGCGAGGTGCTCGAACTGATCGCCCGGGGCCTCTCGAACGCCGAGATCGCCGGCCGCCTCTTCCTCACTGAGGGGACCGTGAAGGGCCACGTCAGCCGCATCCTGGCAAAGCTCGCCCTCCGGGACCGGGTGCAGGCCGTGATCTTCTCCTACGAGTGCGGCCTGGTCCGCGCCGGCGCGTGACCCGAACACCAACGGTGCCGGCAGATTCGGCTGGCATCGGAGGGTGTACTGGTCGTGGCCGAGGAGCGACACGCACTTTGGCCTCCGGAGGGCTCGCACCGACCGCCCGCTCGGAAAGAACGGCAACTCGGCCATCGGTGCCCTGGTCGAGCGCAGCACCCGCTACGTGATGCTCGTCCACCTGCCGATCGACCGCAGTGCCGAGCGCATGCGCGATGCCCTGGTGGAGACCATGGCCACGCTACCCGTCCATCTCAAGCGCTCCCTCACCTGGGATCAGGGCAGCGAGATGGGGCGCCACCACGAGTTCTCCGTCGCCGCCGAGGTGACTCGGTCCCGGAGCGGTTTGGACGCCATGACGAGCTGCTCTAGCGCGGGGATGGGGTGTCGTGACGTCGGGCCTCGAGCTTGCGGTGGAGGCTGCCGCGGACGATGTTGCCGGCAAGCGTGATCACGTTCGTGGGTCGATGTTGGCGGCGGACAACACGATCGGGTAGGTGAGGCGGGCCGGATCATCGGAGGGCGGCGCGGTAGAGATCGCCTCCTAGCCAGTCGATGGGATGTCCCAGAGACGTATCTGCAACGACGTGTCGTACTCGTCTTCATAAAGCCAGAATTCGGCCTGCTCGGCGAGCACTCGCTGCCGATCCGCCGGCGTCTGCTCATACAGCGGGATCGCGCGGCCCAGGTCCCCCGCCGACTGGTAGGCGCCGGCGAGGTTGTTCCGCGACGACAGCGTGTCGCGATGGTCGCCGCGGCGGTGTGTGCGGGCGGTACCGCCACGCATGGCGTGATGGCGCTGAGGTTGTTCGAGAAACATCACCCAGCACAACGAGGAGCTTCACGCACAGCTGCGACTGTTCTGCCACCTCATGCTCGGTTCGGCCGACGCCGCCGACCGCGTCATGCGGCAGATCTACCATCGCGCACTCGATCACCAAGACGATCAACAGCATCGGCAATCAGCACGCGTCCGACTATTCAGTATCGCCGCCGACCTCTGCGGGGCCCGCGGTCGTTCATCGCACGAAGAAGCTAGGCCTGGGGGTGGCCCCGGTTCCACCACACGAGCTCACCCCAAGCCAACCCGATTGACCAGGGGCAGTCCCACACGCTTTGAGGAACGCAGCACGAGCCGGTCGTTGGGGCTGTGGTGTATCCGGCGGCGTCATCACGAAGGCGCCACCCTGTTCAGCCTGCCGCCAGATACGCCGACGCCTCGATATGCAGCCCGATGTCCGCATCGACCACCACCCACGACACCGACTCATCGGGAGCACAGAGGGGGGCGGCTTTGTGGAAGCAGCCTGACAGGAAGGCCCTCAGGAGCGCGCCGGTCACGCAGAGCTACTTTGCCCCTGGTGACAGCGACCCGAGCAGGGGGCCATGTCGGCGGCTGTCACGTCCCGGTGATGGAGAAAGCGTTGCCGTCGGGGTCGCGGAAGGCAAACATCGATGGTACGCCGGGCCATTGAAGGATCTCATTGATATCAACGCCGGCGGCGTTGAGGGCCGCGTGCGCGGCCGTTGCGTCGTCGGTGGTGAACCGGATAGTGGTGGGGCCGCGGGTGACGTCTTCGGTGGCCTGCTCCAGCGTGACGACGACGTTGTCGCCGCCGGGTACGAGCTCGATCTACCGTCCGGTCGGGATCGACTCGTCGCGCAGTACCGTGAAGCCGAGCGTGTCGAACGCCCAGATCTCACGGGGATCGACAGTCCGGTGCCGAGGTGCCGAGATGGCTCCGCGGCTAGCCCCGTTTTTCCGCACATACGTGATCTTCAGCTCAAGCCGTGCATCCGCTTGCCCAAGGCGGTCTCGAAGGCACGCATCGTCCGCACGATCGTGGCGCGTTCGGCCGGCGTGAGGTCGGCCAGGACCTCGGCCCACGTCAGCGCGCTGCCCGCCAGCCACTCGCGGATCGGCTCGACGTACTGCGGTGCGATCGCGACGACCCGCCGTCGCCGGTCGACATCGTCCTCTTCCCGCGTCAGGACACCGCGGCGAGACAGGTCACCCACCATGAGACTGACGGTCGTCGGAGCGATCTCCAGCCGCTCCGCCAGCTGGCTCACCGTGAGAGAACCGTCGTACTGCAGGTAGGCCAGCAGTGACAGGTGGCGGGGTGCGAGATCGAGCGTCCGCAGCGCCTCCGGGACGGGCAGCCGCTTGGCTCGCCCGACGATCCTGGGCATCAGCAGCAGCATGGATCGCACCGCCTGGTCGGTGGTCATGCCGTCCGCGTTGTTGACCATCTGGCACCTCGCCAATTACCTTTGACATCAAAGCTAATTTGAGAACAAACAGGAGATCTACGATGCCACATCTGACGGTCCGAGTCCTGGAGCCGCAGCTCCAGGGCAACGAATCGGCCCTCATCGCCGCGCTGACCGACGCGGTGGTCGACGTATACGGCGAGTGGGCGCGCGACATCGCGGTCATCCACCTCGACGGCGTACCCGCCGGACGGTGGGGCCTGCGGGGCAAGCCGGTCGACGAGGCCTCACCCGCGATCATGTTCGGTATCAGCGAGGCGGCGTTCACCCGTCCCGACAGCGGCGAGCTCGTTGCTAAGCTCGTGCGAACTGTCACCGACTCCGTCGCCGACGTCCTCGGAGCGCACTTGCGCGACACCATCACGGTCGAGCTCGTCGCCACCCCGGCCGGCCGCACTGCGATCGGAGGTGTGATCGTCGACAGCTAGCCCCGTTTCCGCACGTGAGTGATCTTCAGCGGAGATCTCGTGGGTCGATGTCGAGGAGATCCAGGAGGCGGAGTTGGAGGTCTGAGGGTTGCGGGATGGTCGGGGGTGACTGGCCGGTGCCCGGGATGAGCCGGATACCGGCCAGGGCGTCGAGGATGAGCATGCCGGTGGGGATGGCGGGTCGGCCTGCGTACAGACCTGCGACTTTGGTCGCGCCTCGTGCGTCCAGAGCCTGGCGGACCTGGCGTTCGATCAGGCAGAAGATGAGCAGGGCCAGGCAGATGACGGTGATCAGCGCGTTGATGCGGCGATTGTTCTTCAGATACAGGTTGGTGACGGCCAGCGGTCCTTTGAACGCGGCGTGGCGGCGTTCGACGGCTTCTTGGCCTTTGTAGTGACGCAGGACCTGTTCGGCGTCGGCGCTCTGGGCGGGCAGGTTGGTCAGCAGGGCGTACCAGCCGTCGGTGGCGGCTTCGGCGTCAAGCGCGGCCTGGTCGAAGTGCCAGGCCAGGGTGGGTTTGCCGGTGACCGCGTCGGTGCCGGTGACCGCGGTCAGATAGGCGCTCACGCGCCGGGCGCGGCCGATGGCGGTGACACGGTCGGCGACCGCCTGCTGATCGGGGTAGTGGCGGCTGCCCAGACCGCGTTCCAGCCGGGCCAGATCCTCGCGGGCGCGCTCCAGCTTCTTGGCCCGGGCGGTGGCGGCCGCCTGAGCGCGGGCCGAGGAATGCACGAAGACCCTGCGTAAGTCCAGGACGGGGTCCTTCTTGCGCGGCCCGGCCAGTGTCATGACGTCTTCGGCCACATGCCAGACACCGCGTTGCCCGGCTGGCTGACCCGCATCGCGGGCGGCGGCATAGTCCACCTTGGTCGCATCAGCCAAGTCGAGGCCGGCCAGCACCTCGGCGGGGACGTAGGTTTTGGAGGCCGGAGCGATGAAAGCGACGTGCTCGGCGCTCATCGCGGCCAGATTCGCATACGAGATCAGCTTGGAGTCACCGATCATCAGCATCGGTTGCGGGCCGGCCAGCTTCTGCAGCGCCTGCATCGCCGGAATGACCTGACTCACCTCGCCGGCTCCGCCGTCGTAGGCGCGGTGGAAGACCGGGACAGCGCCGTCGGCGGCCACGGCGAGGCCGGCCTGAATCTGTTTGAGATCCGGCCGGCGATCCTTGGGATGGCCGAACTTCGGCGCGGGCGCGGCGGGGTCGGCCTGCTGGTAGTCGCCATGCAACGAGATCGAGGTCAAGTCCCAGTGCAGGCGCCTCACGTCGATGCCGAACGCCTCGATCGCGGCCAGTCCGACCGATCCGGCCAGGTGGTCCAGATGCGGCGCGATCGCGTCCAGCGCCCGGCCGATCCGGTCATCGTTGAGCAGCTCCGGCTCCACCCCGAAGGCCTCACCCACCGCCCACGCCCGCGCCCACTCTTGCACGTGCACCAGCGGGGCCGGCGAGGTCAGCCGGTTGGCCACCAGCACCTCGATCACCTGGCCATGGGTCAACTCGGCCACATCCCGCACCGGACAGGCCGCATCGACCAGCTCCCGGATCCGCAACCGGGAGCAGAACCCGGCCACCACCGGTAACGCCCCGAGCATCTTCTCGATACTGGCCTGACCCCACTGCGCACGTTGTCTCACGAGCCCAAGGTCATACCGCGCCGACCAGCCGAGATCAACACCAGCATCCGCTTGATCCTCAACTACCTCAACGTGCGGAAAACAGGGCTAGCTGTGCCGCCATCGGGACCCTGTGGGGCGCTCGGGGCCGCGAGCGCCCCACAGGGGTGGGGCGGGTCAGTATCCGGGGACGTTTACCCGGAACGGTCGGCCGTTGAGGGTGCCGGTGACGG
>NZ_VCJS01000175.1 GCF_005893125.1 Nonomuraea basaltis
ACCAAGGCCTCCAGGCCGCACCGCTCGGCCAGCCGCATCGCCGGGGCCAGCCCGCCGTATGCGATCACGTGCTCGTCATCGAAGATCGCGTCGGTCTTGGCCGAGTCGTGGAAGAATTGCACTTACGGGGTGTCCTTCCGACTGGGCTGCTGGAAGCGTAGAGAACTCCCATCATCCCAGGTCAAAGGGCACCTCGCCCTATTTCACTGTTCTTCTGTCAGATTCTCAGCCGTGGATCCAGGCTAAGAACAAGGAGTGTCAGTGCGATTAAGTCTGCGATCAACGCTGTCAATGTTCGTCGCCGCGGCGATGGTGACCACCACGACGGCAGGCGCGGCCACGTCGGCCGAAGCCCGGATCGGCACGACGGAGGCGGTGGCCGAAGCCGCCGGGCCGGCCAAGGGAGCGGCGGCCCCGGTCTGGGGCGAGTGCCCGCCGGTGGAATCCGGCGTCCCGGGCGATCCTCGCCAGCAGTGCGCGACTCTGCGGGTGCCGCTGGACTACCGCGCCCCGCGCGGGCGGACCATCGAGATCACGATCTCCCGCATCGCGACCGCGCAGCCCGGGACGCGCTTCTCGAGGCAATATGGGGATCATGCCGAAGACTTCAGCGCGACTGCTGGCGTTGCTCTCGCTGCTTCGATGAGGCCGTTGGCGAGTACTGCTGCGGCAGCGCAGCCGAGGCCGATGCCCCAGCCGAGGGGACCGATCGGGCGGCAGCCGAAGAGCTGGCTGAGTCCCGGGACCGAGATGATCACACCAAGCGCGGCCAGCGATGACAGCGAGGCGAGGAGCACCAGACGGTCCCGCCCTCCCATCGTCAGGGTCTGCACGAGCTGTGCCCCCACCAGACCGATGAGCCCGACCGTGTCCGCGCGGCTGCGGGTGCCGCTCATCCGGGCCAGGAGCCACGCCAGGCCCGCTGCCGCGGCCGTGGTGGCCGCACGCAGGTAGATGTCCCGGGTCAACGCCGCTCCCAACGACGCCTCGGGACCTTCGGCGAGCAGCTTTTCGGGGCTGACGGCGCGCGGCGGTCGTACGGCTACGGCCAACGCGGGCAGCATGTCCGTGAGCAGGTTCACCAGCAGCAGCTGACGCGTGTTCAGCGCGCATCGACCCGTCAGCAGGCTGGAGCCAAGGGTGAAGGCGATCTCGCCGATGTTGCCGCCGAGCAGCATGCTCAGGGAGTCGCGGACGGACCCCCACATGGCCCTCCCCTCGACGACTGCTTCGATGATCGTTTCGATGCGGTCGTCGATCACGACGATGTCGGCGGCAGCCCTCGCGGCGGGCGTGGCCTGCGGTCCGAGCGCTACGCCCACGTCGGCGAGCCGGATCGCCGGGACGTCGTTGGCTCCGTCGCCGGTGACGGCCACGACCTTGCCCGCCCGCCGCAGTCCGGCGACGATCCGCGCCTTGTGTTCGGGCGTCATGCGTGCGAAGACCGCCGCGCTCGGCAGCGCCTCGACCAGGGCATCGTCGTCGAGACCGTCGATCTCGGGACCGGTCATGACCTTCAGGCCGTTCAACGCGTTGATCTCGGCCGCGATGGCCTCGGCCGTGCTCGGATGGTCACCGGTGATCATGATTACCCGGACGCCCGCCCGCATCAACCCCTCCACGCTGCGCTTGGCTGTCGCGCGCACGGGATCGGCCAGGCCGAGGAAGCCGAGGAAGCGCAGGCCATCGATCCGCGCCTCGTCCAGGTCGGCGCGGCTGGAGGCGGCCCGCTCCGCCACCGCGAGCACGCGGTATCCCTGCAGGGCAAGCCGGTCCACCTCCTCCTCCAGTTCGCCTCTGGCCTTGTCGTCCAGTGGGACGGTCTGCGTGCCGCGGGCCAGACTGACGCAGCGGGTGAGCACCACCTCGGGGGCGCCCTTGACGCTCAGCAGATGTCCCGACTCGGTCAGGCCGAGAACGGCGTGGTAACCCCGCCCGGGCTCGAACGGGAGCTCGTCGACCCGCTGCCAATCCTTCAGCCCATCCCCGGGAGTGACACCCAGCTTGGTGGCACCCTCCACGACGGCGCGGTCTGTCGGGTGGGTGAGAGCACGTCCGCCTTCGTACGGTGGGCATGCCCTGACAGCGGCGGCGACGATCGCCCTCAGCTCCGGCATCAACGCCTCAACCGCTTGCTCGATCCGGCCGTCGGAAACCTTGCCAAGGCTGATGCGGCCTTCGGTCAGGGTTCCTGTCTTGTCGAAGCAGAGCACGTCCACCCTGCCGAGGGCCTCGATCGTGGACGGGTTACGGACCAGCGCGTCACGGGCCGACAGCCGCTTGGCCGAGGCCAGCTCAGCGACGGTGGCGATGAACGGCAGTCCCTCGGGGACCGCCGCCACTGCCAGGCTCACCGCCGGACCGACCGCGGTGGCCAGCCGAGAGCCGCGCAGCAGCTCGGTGACCATGAGGATGAGCCCGGATCCGATGGCGAGCGGGAGGATCTGGCGGCTCAGCGCGCGCAGCCGCAGCTCCACTCCGCTCGCGGGCGGGCCCGATGCGGTCAACGCGGCGGTCCTGCCCGCTTCGGTCGCCTCTCCGGTGGCAACGACCACGGCGAGGCCTCTCCCGGCCGCGACCGAGGTGCCCTCGTACACCATGGACGTGCGTTCGGCGATCGCCTCCGACGCGGTCGGGGCGGCGGCTTTGGAAACGAGCTGGGACTCACCGGTGAGGGGGGACTCGTCCACTTCGAGGCCCACCGCTTTGATCAGCCTGCCGTCGGCCGGCACGGTATCGCCCGCGCGCAGTTCCACGACATCGCCACGCACCAGGTCGCCGGCGAGACCTGTCACGACGCCGTCGGGTCGGCGCACCCGAACCCGTACAGCGGTGATGTTGGTGAGGCGGTGCAAGGTCCGGTCGGCGGCCCACCGTTGGGCGCCGCCGAGCAGCCCGCCCACGCCGATCACGCCACTGATCAGCCCGGCATCCAGCACCGAGCCGACGGCGGCCGACACGCCCGCGCCCGCGGCGAGCACCGGGGTCAGCGGATTGATCAGTTCGCTGAGGCAAGCACGGGCGAACGACTGGTGCCCGGTGGGCGATGCGACCGACGCCGTCCTGCGGTCTCGGGCTTGCGCCTCGGTCAGCCCTTGGGGCGAGGTACGGAGCCTGGCCAGGACGTCGCCAGTGGACATCGCGTGCCAGGGTGTGGGATCGGCGGGCACAGGGGGCGCTTCCCTCCTGGCGCGTTGTCCCGTCCACTCTCCTGTGATGAGCGCGGCGACCGCTGTGCAGTTGGCCAGCAGGTGGGCCCGTTGCAGCGCGCCCCGCCCGGGGCCGATGGCCGCCAGCCCGGTCCCGATGGCCGCTCCCGTGGCGGCCACCCGCACACTGCGGCTGCTGGCCTTCCTGGCGTGCGGCAGGCAGCGCAGCAGCAGGTGGACACCGTCGAGCCCGCCGATCACGTCGGCGTCCCATGGGGCCCGCCGCCGCGGGCCGCCCAGGACGCCGATGCCCAGGTCGGCTTGGCTCAGCCCGCGCCGCGACCGCTGCGAGATCACCGCTACGCCGTGCCCCTCGGCCTGCAATGTCCGCACCGATGCCGCCAGTCGCGTCCCGCCTCCGACGACCCGGTCGACGCCGAGCCGCCGTGCCAGAGCGGTGTCTCCTCCGGCCAGCACCACCGCGCAGGCGTCTTTGGGCGCGGCCACCACTGCCTCGGCCAGGGGCTGGAGCTCCGGTGCCAGGCCGACCAGGGCGACGATGCTCCCGCCGCGGACGAGGGCGGCCGGGTGCACACCGTGCTCGCGCCACTGGGACACTTGCTCCGGCTCGGGTTGCGCCGTGAACGGTTCGACGCTCCACCCGCCGCGTTCGCGGCGCGCCCATGGGTCGGTGAGATCGAGGAGCGAATACAGCCTGGTGTGCACCTCGTCCACATCGGTACCGGGTTCGAGTAGCGCGACGCTGTGGACCGTCCACGCGCCCGTGGTCAGCACACCGGCGTCGAGGAGCACCGTGTCGATGCGATCCATCCGGTGCAGCGCATGGCGGTCGAGCACGACGGTGTCACGCCCCGCGAGGGCATGCAGGACAGCACTGACGAAGACGTCCCTGCCCAGCCGCGCGGCTTTGGGAGTCGTCGTGGTGAGCACGGAGAGCCCGCGCTGGTGATCACGGCCGATGGCCGCAGTGATCCCGTACGCGGCCAGTGCGCCGGGAGTCGCTGCGGCGGCGTACCTCTCGACGGGGCCAGGCGGCAACTTCACCGGACGCGGCGCCACCGACGTCCGGATATGGCGGTAGGCCCCCTCCTCGATGGCGAACTCCTGCTCGCGCAGCTCCCACGCCCGTCGGCCGGCGCATGAGCCGATGTACCGGCCTGCCGCCGCGACGGAGTCGACCAGCAGGGAGACGGGCCGCTGCGCGAGCGCCTGGGAGATGATCCGAGTCGAGGTCACCACCACGTCCGCCGCGGGCTGGCCGACGCGTTCCGCCAACTCGCGCCCTACCCATGGGGTGTGCTCGGCCAGCGCCAGTACGGCGGGCACCGTTGCCGGCAGCTTGGGGATGCGGGCAACCTGACCGACCAGCGCGACCGCGGTGCCGGCCAGGTGCAGACCAAGATTCACCGCAGCGCGCGCCTGCTGCTCCACGCCGTCGAAGGCCCGGCTTCCACCGTCCGAAGCCTCCGCGTCCTCGTCGAAGTCCTCCACGATCGCCACGAGCTTGTCCATATCGACCGTGTCCACGTCGCAGCCGACGAACACGAAGCCGAGCGCGCCGTTCACCTCCGCCCGGTCCACCCCCGCGCACAGTAGGCGCTCCTCGAGCGCGCGGGCGGTGTCCTCGCTGTCCGGCCCGCCGACCTTCCGCAACTCGATGCGCGCCCCGCCCGGGCACGTCCGTACCTGGCGCGGGCACGACAGGGCTCCCCGGACTGGTTGGGGGAGCATCTTGAGCAGCGTGCCAGCAGTGGAAAGTACGCCCGGCAACCGCATGTCATCCCCCGTCGAACAAACCTGTGCCAGTGAGCTGCCGGGCGTTCGGATCGCAGCCCGACACCTACGACTGCGGTCAGCGGCCGTGGCCGTCAGACGACCGAGCAGCAGGCCGGCTGACCCGGGCAGTGCACGTCGGCCGATTCATGTGAACCGCTTGGTGTAGCCCGCGGCCTACCGGCAGCGGCCGGACGAGCGCGTCGGGTGACGCCTATGCCCCACTGATCTGCAGAAACCTATCCAGCCTCAGCCGTTTCACACCCACCATCAGCCACTTGACGTCTTCTATGCCATCGACGACATGGCGGCGGACCACGAGCAGTGCACCCATCCCGAAAATCTTATGACTCTCCCCCGGGCCGGTGTACCCAGCGTCCTCAGCGCACCGGCGTGTCAACAGCAACGGAAAGCTGATCAACGGCGATGTTGATGCTGCAGGCCTTCGCTTCGAGAGTGCGGGAGTGCTGTGATGGTGGATCTTGGTTTTGTCGGCCCCAGCCGTCCGGCTCAGGATTACCGCTTCGTCAAGGTGACCGACGGCGACACCCCGACGATCGAGATGTCGATCCGGATGGTGTCGATCGACACCCCGGAAAGCGAGTTCGGCGGCAGCCCGCCCACCGCCCAGGCCACGCTCGACCGGACCAAGGAACTCCTGCAGGACGGCACCTACAACGCCCTGCCGGAGGACCTGCGCGACCACCTCATCGCACGTATCACCCCCCGACGCCGCCCAGCGGCACCTGAGCGCCGGCAAGCTGGCCGCCGAAGCGCACAAGACCATGGTGACCACCCGGCTGGCGCGACCGAACGGCTCCCAGCGCAAGCTAGCGGTGCTCGCACCGGAGAACTGGTGGAGAAAAACGGGAGGCTGCTCGCCTACACCGCCCCGTGGTTCTCCGGCACTCCCTCCGACCCGCTGCCGCCGCGTGACCACCCCGACCGGCGAACGTGGTCACCGTGCTGGACGTGGGCCATGACGCGGTCGTCGCGGAGGATGGTCTCCCCGACGTCGAAGGCGAAGGCCAGCACTAGCTGAGACTATGAGGGGTGGAGGAGGGAGCTACCCAGAGGCCGCATGGCCAGGCGGACGCTTGGGGTGCCTGACCGTGCGGCTGCACTCGGTCGTGCGGCCCAATGTGAAGGTAGCTCATAAACTTGTGCTGGACCTCATCGAGGTCGACGGACCCGCCTGTGCCGTGGATGTCCTGCTGCTCGATGTGGAACACGGTGTCCCGGTGCCAGAAGTCGGCTGCGGCGCTCGGCTCTTCCTCGGGGGCGCGGTCGAGCACCGCGATCAGCGCGCGGCGCCGGCCCTCGGGTGATGTGGGCGCGGACTCGCACGGCGCGCTCCAGCTCGGTCACGGACTCGCCAGATAACCTTCGATTTGCGCTTGTCAGCCCACCTGCATAAGCGCTGGATAGCGCAGCGCACCCACCAATGGCCCCCCGAAGATGCCGGGGGAGCCGATGGGGGTCCAACCCAGTCGAGCCAGGTCGGTGACAAAGGAAGACCGGTCAGGCTGAGGAGCGCCACCCGCAAGGACCTGCCGGCGAATGACGGGTCGGTCGACGGTCCATGTCGGCGTGATCAGCCGGACCACCTCCACCATGGCCTTGTCACGGCTCGTACGCCTCACCGTCGGGGCTGGCGATGACGACGGTGTATCCGTCGGGGTCCTTGATCCAGACCTCGCGGTGTCCCGGACCGTTGCCTTCGCCTTCGGGCGGGTTCCGATGAGGTGGTCGCACGATGGGGGCGGCGAGCTGCTCGGCGCGTCTCACGGCGTCGTCGAAGTCGGCGACGTCACCGAACCACAGCAGGACGCCGTTGCCGACCTCGCGGTCCGGGTCACCGATCCGCCCGTGGTGGTGTCCGACGTCGCGGTGATGGAGCTGCAGGACCAGAACCCCGTCGGCGAGCAGCCGTTCGTACTCTGGGCCGCCGTGGCCGCTCTGCAAGCCGAGGAGCCGCTGATACCAGCGGCTGGAGGCTTCGACGTCGCGTACTGCGATCATGGGTTGCGGCTGGGCGGGGCGGACCGGCACGACGATGCCCACCCGGTTGCCGGCGGGGTCGTCGATCTCGGCGAGCCAGCGTTCGCCGTTATCCAGGTGCGGCCGCTCCCGGACCGTACCGCCGCCGGCGACCACGCGGTTCAGCGTGGGGAAGAGGTCGTCGGCGCAGATCCACACCACCGGCCCGCCCGTGGTGGCCGGCGGCCGGTCGATCGTCCACTGGCCGATCATCCCGGGTGCTTCGAAGCTGCCGTGGGTGAGGTCGGCCGACCATCCGAAGACCGACTCATAGAAGGCCGCCGAGCGTGCGACGTCCACCGCAGGCAGTTGCAGGTACCCGATCTGGCCGTGCGGCGGGGGGTTGTCGTTCCGGTTCATGTAGGGCTCCTCTTGGCGATCGCGGCGGATTCGGGGGACGTTGTGCCGGCGATCAACAGTCGGCCGGCCGAGTCGGCGAACCAGCGTTCGTACTGTTGAAGGGTCCAGTCCCGCCGGCGAGTGAGCCGATCGAAAACCGCGGGATCCATGAGGATCCACACCGTGTCGATGGCCTCCTGCCTGCTGCACTCCTCACGCAGGAGTGCCCTGCGGGTCAGCTGGTCGATGATCCATTCAGCGGTGGTGGCCCGCTGAGCGGTCATCTGCTCGGCCAGCTCGGCGAGCTCGGGGTCGGTGGACGCCGCTTCGAACACCGCCAGGACCAGGCCCGCTGATCGCTGCTGGGCCGGCCCCAACACGCTCGCCACGAGGACGAGGAACTCTTCGACGGTGCTCGCCTTGACCGCCGCTTCGGTCCAGCCCCGATCGAGAACAGGCACAGGCTCGTCGTCACCGGCGATGGCGACGTCGATCGCCGCTTTGAGCAGCCGCCCCTTTGTGCCGAACAGCAACTCCACTGTCGGCACCGACACGCCCGCGCGGCCGGCGATCATGCGCATGGGGGAGCCGGCGAACCCGCGCTCGAGGAACATCACCCTGGCGGCGTCAAGGACACGCCTACGCGTGAGCCGAGCCTGCGCCTCGCGCCGGCTCGACCGGTAAGCACGAGTCTCACGCCGCCCGTCGGAACCCACGTGCTGCAGTATTGGCTATGGTCGTCCCACAGTCAATGTATGGCGGTCTCCAGGAGCCCTGCAAACCGGGGGTTCCTCTTTTTCAAGGTCGTTTGAGGCGCGTGAGGGCCGTCCCGATAACGTCGTTTGCGGGACAGTCCAGCAAGGCGCGGAACACCCGGCTGGTCGGCCAGGGGGCGCCAGGATCGAGTAACAGCTAGTCGAGTGGTCGGGCGCTCTTCCATCGCTCGATGAAGTCGATCCCTTTCTCGGTGATCTCGTACCACTGCGCGACCGACAGATCGAGGGCGAAGATTCCTTCGGTCCTGACCTTGTAGTCCTGCATGGTTTCGTGTCTTCTCAGCAGGCCATCCTTGATCAGATAAGAGACCATGAGGCCCATGTAGGCGGGCAGGACGAATTCCGTCTGGAGCGGCTTCCTGGCAACAGCATCAAGGATGCGGAGCTCCAGTTCCCCGTAGCGTCCGTTGACCACGGCGAGATTCGCCTTGTACTGCATGAGCGCCTTGCGATCGATCTGACCTGGCCGGCTGCCCTTGCGGCCGTGACAGTTCCTGCACAGGACGATCATGTTGGCGAACTCGTGCTTCTTGACCTTCGCCCAGTCGTCGATGTGCTCGAACTCCAGCGGTTCTGCAGCACGGCAGGTCGGGATGGCGCACCGGTGACCGGCCTCGACCAGCAGGTCACGCTTCAGTTGGGCGGAGATCGGGGGACGCCCTTGTGGCATGCGGGCACCTTGGGAGGGAGTGAGGGGGCGTCAGTCTCCTGCGCTGGTAGCCGTCCCCTCCATGATGGCGGGCCGCCCGACCAACTGACCCGCCGAAGCCCCCTCCCAGCCCCGGTCCAGCCAGCCTTCCACCGATCCACGTGCACCACTCACAGCAGATTCCGTGCCGTCAACCAGGCGTTCCATGCCTCCACGATGTCGTCGGCCAACTCGATGACGTCGTACTTCTGACCCCCCGAGGTCACATACCACTGGTGTTCCGCGATGACAGGGGAACCCAGGAAGACCGAGACGCTCTGGTTGCTGATCCTGGTGCTGTCATCGCCGGTCTTGCTGGTCCCGGCCCTCAGCTTGCGGTGCTTGACGCCATTGCAGAGGTCGGCGGCCAAGCGAAGAACCGGGATACTCCGCTGCGGGTTGGTGAAGAGCGCCTCCACGTCGCCGTTGGGCGGTATGCGCGGATCGTCGTCGTTCTTCAGCCAGTCCTTGAGGTGGTAGGCGTCTTGGAAGAAGTGGAACAGACGGTCGCGAGCTTCGTCAGACCCTCCGCTCATGGCTCCCGAGGCGGCCTCCACGAGGCGGACGTGGCTGCGCAGCATCCGCTGATACTGGTCCCGCCAGCCCTCACCGAGCGGCCCGAGGCGGGGTTCGTAACCTTCGACGATCTCGCCGGTGCCGCAGAGCAGCACGTACGCGGACCTCACCTCCGATTCGGCGGGATCCGCGCCAACCGGAACAACGCGCAGGTTCGCGCCGGCAAGAGTTCGTGCCGCAACGTCTGCCGCTTCCCAGCTCGGCTCGGCGGGCGTCAGGTACAGACGGACCCTGCCCTGCTGAACGAACAGACACGCACCACCGGGCTGGGGATCCGTGGCGGGCTCATCATCGTTTTCCCGGACGGTGAACCCGACATGCGCGAGCGCCTTTTCGGCCTTGTCCCGTATCTGCTGCACGTCCACGCTGACGCTCCTGCGAGTCGAAGGGGTGAGGTACAGGAGACGCGCGATGCCGATGTCTGGCCCACCCCACCCGCTTTCCTCTATCGCAGATAGTGAGCCCTTATCCGGTCGAAACTCGCGGGTGCCAGTTCAGGAGAACACCTCCGCGACCTGGAGCAACCGCGAACGCTAGCGGCCCTAGCCCTGCCATCGCGAAGGGTAGCTCGGGATCCAGAGCTACTGGGTTGCGCAGATTACGTAGGTGCGGACGAACCAGTCTCTGCCGTTTCCATCACTTCCGTCCCACTCTTCGGCTGCGAAGGCTACGAACGTGTCGGTTCCCGGGATGAGGTCCTCGATGCCGGTCTCGCCCGCCCCGCCGGCGATGTCGAAGCCGCCGCTCAAGGCCCGCTTGCCGGGACAGTGGGCGTAGGTGCCCGTGTCGTCGGAGCCGGTGGAGCTGTCGCGGGAGATGATCTCCAGCCCGGCGGGGCGGTCCTGGGCGCAGATGGCGTAGGCCCGGATCTTCCAGTCGGCGGCCAAGCCGGTGTCGTCCTCGAGCCCACGTACCGTGACGCTGGTGGCCGTCGGGATTATCTCGTCGATGACCACCTCGCCGAGGGCGCCCGTGAGCTCGGCTCCACTGCCGATCACGTCGTAGCCGCTGGGGCAGTTGACGGTCACGGACTTGTTGTTGCTGGAGTTGACGCTCTCCCTGGAACTGGTCACCACGGCGCCGTGCGGGTTGGCGCAGTAGGCCCACACCCGGATGCGCCAGTCGTCCTGAGTGCCGCTGTTGTCGTTGTTGTACCGCGAGCCGTATTCGTAGGCGTGCGCGCTGACGCTGTTCAGGCTCGGTACCACCTCGTCGAGGACGACCTTGCCCCGCGCGCCGTCGAGGTCGGCTCCCACGCCGACCACCCGCTTGTTGCCGGGACAGGTGACGCTGAGCCCCTTGTTGTCCGAGTTGCTGACGCCGGTGACGGAGACGAACTCCAAGTCGGGGACGTCGGCCGAAGACGGGCTCGCCAGCACCGTCATGAAGGCGGTGGCCAGCATCGCGATGAGGGTCATGGCGATGGCTCGCCGGGACATGGTCGTGGTGTGCGCTGGTGGGATCTTCAAGGAAACCCTTCTGAAAGGGTGGGGGCGTGAGTTTCTTCCCGCTCTTCGGGGAGAACGCTCCCTCATCTCCGCACCATCGCGCGGGGCCACATGCGGGTCTGTGCCCTATTGCACGGTGTGACGCGGTCCTTGTCCCTGGCGCGTTCGAGTCAGGGCGTCGACCCCCCGACACCTGCAATCCCGTAACAACCGGGCTGGCGCCTACGAGGCGGCCGGAAACCGAGCGTAGATCATCCTGTGACCAGGCTGCGCAAGCCAATCTATCGGCGCGCGGGTAGCCATCGCTCGGGAGCGCGGTCTCCCATGCTGGTGCTCTCTCAACTTGCTGGTGAGGTCGGCGCGCTTACCGCTTTCGCGAAGGTGCTGCAGGTCCGGGATGTGGTTGTACAGCGTGCCCGGGCTGACACCGAGCAGTTTGGCGATCGAGGTGATCGAGTTCTCCGGGTTGGGCAGCATGTCGCGGGCCGCGCGCAGCAACTCGGGGGTGATGACGGTGGGCCGGCCGCCGGTGCGGCCGCGGGCACGCGCGGCGGCCAGGCCGTCGCGTGTGCCCGCGACGATGAGCTCACGGATGAACTCGGCCAGCGCGACGCACCCGACCGGCGCCGAGCCTCGCGCTGCTCCACGCCGCTCGACGGCGACACCGTCAGCAACTACCTCTCCCGCGTCCGCCAGTATCTTCTCTGGCTCGACCAGGCCGCGCTCGACGGCGACCCCCTGTCCGAGCCGACCGCCCGCGACTGGGCCTCCCGCGACTACCGCGCCCACATGAAGGTGGCGAAAGGGACAGGCGCTGACCTGCAGCCCGTCATCTTGATGTGCACGGTTTGGACTACAGCCGTTCAGATTCCTGCTGGACGCCGGCGTCGTCGACGAGATCACCCTGCTCGTCTGCCCGGTGTCACGCGGCAAGGGAACGCGCATTTTCGAGGATCGGCAAGACCTGAAACTGATCGAGGCCACCCCGTTCGAAAACGGCGTGGTACTTCTGCGCTACGAGATCGAGAAATAAGCGGAAGTCCGCACTTTCGAAGCATCGGACGCCGGCGATGCTGCTCGTTTTGGGCATCGACCGGGCGTCCGCTTCCGTCGTGACCCCGACGTGGGTGAAGCTGATCCACTTCGAGACGACTCTGCCGAGCGCGGTCGAGGAACTGCTCCAGCGGTGGGAGGAGCGTCAGCACGCCTGAACACCGCAGGCATCCGAGCTGGTAAAGATCGTTGACCGAATGATCTGAGTTCGTGTTCTCAGTGCGAGTGGGCGGCGCGTACCCGCTCCCACATCACGGAGCGGGTATCCGTTCCTCCACACTCCGAGGGCCGTCCCGGGCGGGGAGACAACGCTGCAGGCGCTGGTCGCCGAGGCGAAAGCGGACGCCAAGGCCTACAAGGCCCGCCGCCCAGGTTCTCATCGTCGACGACAACAGCACGGACGGGACCGGCCGGGATCGCCGACCGGCTCGCATCCTCCTGAGCCGGCTGCTGCACGCGGCCACATCCGGCTCACCCAGGGCACCACGATTCGACCCTCGCGATCATCTACCTCTCCGAGGTCCAGAAAGACCTTCCCAACAGGGCTGAGGCGTCAGGCCGGCGCTTCCCCTGACGGCGGGCGATGGGGACGTCCTCGGTGAGGCTCCGGACCAGCAGGGTCTCGACGCCGAGCAGCATGGCCCTCGCCGTGTCCCTGCACAGGAACGCGGTGTCGACGATGAGGCTGAGCTGACCGGTGTCGGGGGCGGTGCCCAGGGTGAAGAACACCTTGAACCGGACACCGGGCCAGGCGTTCGTGACGTACGTACGGGTCTTCTCGGTGAGCGGGGCCAGGTTATCGCCGGGTGCGAGGCGGGGCAGGTTCGGCCAGGTTCCGTCGGCCCGCCTGTCGTTGAAGAAGGCGTCCAGGTCCGGTTCCCTGCCCCGGACGCGGCCGATCTCCTCGCGCATGGCCTGCATGTCGAAGGGGTCGTAATGGGCGTTGTGATAGGCCACGAGGGCGCTGCGGTGCGCGGCGACGCACGTGTCGGCGAAGCCGGTGGCGGGCAGGTCGAGCACGAGCAGGCCGTCCTGGCCCACGGTGCCGACCAGCGGACGGGTGCGAGGATCGCGCCGGTTGCTGTGGACGAGCTGCATGACCGCCCTCGGCCGGCCGCTCACCACGGCCAGTACGGTGGCGCAGGCGGCGATGACCACACTCGTCGTGCTGATCGTCAACCGCTCGGCCAGCCGCACGGCCGCCGCCGCGAGCGCCACCGACTCCATGCCGACCTCAATGAACCGCGGCTCCTCCGCCTCCCCAGGTGGAAGGTCGAACACCTCCAGCGGGACCTCTTCGAGCACCGAGCGCCAGTAACGGATCGACCGCTGCGAGCGCGCCAGGAACGGCTCCTCGCGCTCCAGTGCCGCCTGGTCCATCGGCTGCCACGCGGGCGGCGGCAGGTCGTCGCCTCGGAGCAGCGCCCGCCACTCGGTGGAGAGCAGGCTCAGCGCGTGGTAGTCCACCGCCAGGTGGGAGAAGGCGAACGCCAGGGCCCTCGGACTGCCGTCGCGGAGTACGATGGCGCAGCGCAGCGGCAGGTCCTCGCCGTGTGCGAAGACCGTCCTGGCCAGTTCGCCGGCGATCCGCTCGGCAGTGCCCAACGGCCCCTCCTGGCCTGTCTCCAGCAGCTCCACGCTCAGCTCACCGTTGCGCGCCACCCGCTGCACCGGCCCGTCCGGGGTGTCGGCGAAGGTGGTGCGCAGGCTCTCGTGGCGTTCGAGCATCCCGCGCAGCGCGCCCAGCACGGTGGTGAGGTCGCGCTTTCCGTGGACCGGCAGCACCCACGGGCAGTTGAGAAAGGACTGGCTGGGCCCCATCAGGTGGACGGCCCGCCACATCAGCCGCTGTCCCCAGGTCAGCGCCGCCTCGCCGCCCCGCGTCCCGCTGAACGCCACCGAGGCGTTCCCGGTCATCGTGAGTCCAACAGGCCCGAGAGGTGGGCGGCGAGGGCGTCGACGTGCTCGAAGGCGGACAGGTCGCCGCCGAGATCGACGTCTACCCCGAAGGCGTCCTCGATCGCGTCGACGAGCCGGATCCACGCCAGCGAGGTCAGGCCCAGCGCCGGCAGCGAGTGATCGCCCGCGAGCGCCTCCTCGGCACTGATCTCGCCGCCGGACACGTCGGCGACCATGTCCGCGAGCATCCGCTCCAGGTCCCTCGGCGCCGGCGTCACCGCGCACCCCCGTCGGCGTCCTGGCGCAGCCGTACACTGCGGGACCGCATGTCCCTCCAGATCTCGTCGATGTGGTCCAGGCACTCCTGCCGGCCGCCGGTGAAGCCCGTGGCCCGCCAGCCGTCAGGGGGCCGCCGGTCGAGGGGCAGCAGCGAGTACTGGTTCTCGTCGTTGACGACCACCTGGTGTCGTTCGGTCATGTCATTCCTCCGTGGGTCGCAGGGCTCGTACGCCGACCAGGTCGTCGGCGACGGCGTCGGGCACCTCGTGGTCGAAGCGGGCCAGCGCTGGGACACGCATGGCGACCAGCGTGATCGCCACGATGACGAGGCCGAAGAGCACGTACATGAAGCCGATGCCGCGGCCGGGGCCGGTGCCGATGAGCGCACCGACCGTGGCGGCCAGCGCGCCGCCGTCCAGCAGCAGCGGGTCGAGCAGCGAGGCGGCGTACGGGGCGACGAGCCCGAAGCCGATCGGCAGCGTCGACCAGGCGATGAGCGTGTTCATCGCGAACACCCGGCCGTGGAACCGCTGCGGCACCTTGACCTGCACGATCGTGGTGTAGATCCCGTTCAGCAGCGTGACCCAGGCGGTGATGCCGCACACGCCGACGGCGATCACGGTCAGGTCGGCGCGCAGGCCGGTGATGAGGCAGAAGCAGCCCAGGACGAGGCTGCACAGCAGCACCCCACGCAGCCGCAGGCGGCGCGGGCCGCCCCAGATGATCATGACGAGCGCGCCCGCGAACGTCCCGACCCCGGCCAGGAAGGAGATCCTGCCGACGTCGGCGAGTTCGGCGAAGGCGAGCACCAGCGGCGAGAACATCAGCAGCAGCGGCGCGAGGAACACGTTCAGCACGACGAAGAACAGCAACATGCCGACGAACCCGCGATGCCCGAGCGAGTACCGCAGCCCGCCCAGGATCTCGTCCTTGATCGACTCCCGGCGCCGCCAGGGCATGGTGGCCGGGAACCGCACCAGCAGCAGGACGACGATCGCGACCGCGTAGCTGGCGACGTCGAGGAGGAGGATGCCGCCGAGCCCGATGGTGGCCATCAGGCCGACGGCGAAGATGGGCACCAGGAGCTGGGCGGTGCCGGTGCCGAGCTGGGTGATGCCGACGGCGTGCCCGAGATAGTGCTTGGGCACGAGCTGCGGCACGGCGGAGAAGTATGCGAGCCGCTGGAACGTGAGCGCGACCGACAGGCAGCCCAGCAGCGGATAGATCATCCCCTCGGACAGGTTCCCGGTCCACAGCAGCACGCCGAACGCGAGCTGGATCGCGAACGCCGCGCCGTCACCGGCCAGCATCACCCGACGCCGGCTCGTCCTGTCGATGATCGCCCCGGCGACCGGCGCGGTCAGCAGCCCCGGCACCAGTCCCACGACCGCCATCAGGGCGAACTTCGCCACCGACCCGGTCGTGATGTAGATCCACAGGGGTACGGCGAACTCGGTCAGCGCCGACCCCGTGACGGACACGAGCTGGCTCATCGCGACGGCGAGGAAGCGCGGAATACCGGGCTGCGCCCCGGCGGGAGCGGGCAGCGTGTCGGAGTGGGACACGTCGTGCAGCCACCAGGTGCCGTCAGGGCGGCGGGCGGGTGGCTCGGCCAGGTCGCGGTGGACGGTGGTGACGATCTCGGCCAGCTCTTCCGCCCGGTATTTCAGGAAGAAGTGTCCCGCCTGCGCGAGCACGATCACGGCCGATGTCGAGGTCAGGAAATGCCATTCGCGGAAGCGTTCCTGGTAGTAGTCCGTCGCCGGGTCCTCGGTGCCCACCACGCAGATCACGGGAGCGCGCAGCCGGTCTGTGCCCGACTCGAACAGGCGGGTGTAGTACTCCTCGGCCTCCCGCGAGTCGCGGCGCATGTTCCGTACGATGCGGCGCGCCTGCGCGGGATCGAGGTCGCCCATGTCCACGCCCTGCGAGATCAGCCAGTTGACGTAGCGCTGGTCGCTGCGGAGCCGCTCGGCCTCGGCGAACCTGGCGATCCGCGACATCACGGCGCCGCGCGGCCGGGCGAAAGGGAAGATGCCACCGATGTAGACGCCGGCGAGGTCCCTTCCCGCGGCCTCCAACCGGCGGGCGATCTCCACGGTCAGGGCCGAGCCGACGCCGCAGTGGCCGTACAGGGCGATCGGGCCCTCGACCTTCTCCAGGATCTCGCGCACGCATCCGGCGGCGAGCTCGTCGAACGGCAGTCTGTCCTCGGCGACGCCCACGTCGTGGCCGGGGATCGCCACCGACCACAGCGCGTGCCCGTCCGGCAGGGCGTCGGCGAGCGGCTGGTAGACGACGGCGCTGCCGCCGCCGTACGGGACGCACACGTAGCTCAGGACCGGCGTCATGCTGCGGGCGGCGGTCAGCCGGTGCAGCAGCGAACGGGGCCCGCGCCGGTCCGCCGGGGTGTCAGCGAGTGCGGCCAGCTCGCGGATGGTGCGATGTTTGAACACGTCCATGACGCTGACCTCGGCGCCGGTCTGCTGGCGCAGCCGGGCCACCACCTGGGTCGCGAGCAGGGAATGCCCGCCGAGGTCGAAGAAGTCGTCGTCGACGCCGACCGCCTCGACGCCGAGCAGCTCGCCCCAGATCGCGGCCAACGCCCGTTCTGTGGGCGTGTCCGGTGCGATGAGCTCGACCGCGGCGTCCCGGGTGGCGACGGGTGCGGGGAGCCGGCGGCGGTCCAGCTTGCCGTTGGGGCTCAGCGGCAGGGCGGCGAGGGTGACGTAGCTCGCGGGCACCATGTAGTCGGGGAGCGTCTTCTTCAGCTCGGCCCGCAGAGCGGCATGGTCGAGCACCCGTTCCACGCCGTCGGCGGGCGGGGCCTGCTCGTCGCCCGGCGTGACGTAGGCGACCAGGCGGTCCTCGCGGACGATCACGGCCGCGTCCCTGACAGCGTGCAGGGCGCGCAGGGCCGCTTCGATCTCGCCGGGTTCGATGCGCAGGCCGCGCAGCTTGACCTGGCTGTCCAGTCGACCGAGGAACTCCAGGGCGCCGTCGGGGCGGCGTCTGGCAAGGTCGCCGGTGCGGTAGAGCCGCGATCCCGGCGGGCCGAACGGGTCCGGCACGAATCGCTCGGCGGTGAGCGCGGGACGGTTCAGGTAGCCCCTGGCCAGGCCCGCGCCGCCGATGAACAACTCGCCCGGCACGCCGATCGGCACCGGGGACATGGCGGCGTCCAGGACGTACAGGGTGGTGTTGGCGATGGGGGTGCCGATCGGGACGCGGGCCACCGAGGTGAGCGTGCCGGGGAGGCAGTGCCAGGCGGACACGTCCACGGCCGCCTCGGTGGGGCCGTACAGGTTGTGGAGTTCGGCGGCGGGGAGCGTCACGACGCAGCGGCGGGCCAGGTCGGCGGGTAACTCCTCACCTGAGCAGATCACCCGGCGCAGCGAGCCGCAGCCCGCGGCGCCGTCCTCGGCGAGGAACACGGCCAGCATCGACGGGACGAAATGGGCGGTGGTCACGCCTTCGGTGACGATCAGTTTGCGCAGGTACGCGGTGTCCTTGTGGCCGCCCGGCGTCGCGAGCACCAGCCTCGCGCCGTGGCGCAGCGGCCAGAACAGCTCCCACACCGACACGTCGAAGCTCAGCGGCGTCTTCTGCGCCACGACGTCCGCGTCGTCCAGCCGGAACCGTTCCTGCATCCAGGCGAGCCGGTTGGCGATGCCGCCGTGGGTGTTCGGCACGCCCTTGGGCCGCCCGGTGGAGCCGGAGGTGTAGATCACATAGGCGACGTCGTCGGGGCGCACGTCGGGCCGCACGTCGGGCAGCGGGCCGGGGGCGCCGGTCCAGGCGTCCGGGTCGTCCAGGTCGAGGGTGATCGCGGTGGTGTGCGGCAGCGCCGGGCGGATCCTGCTCTGGGTGAGCAACGCGACCGGTGCGGCGTCTGCCAGCATGAACGCCACCCGGTCCGGAGGATAGTCGGGGTCGATCGGCAGGTACGCCGCACCCGCCTTGAGCACGCCGAGCAGGCCGGGCAGCAGTTCCAGCGAGCGCTCGGCGCACACAGCGACCACCGACCCGGGGCCCACGCCGAGACCGCGCAGCGTGTGCGCGACCCGGTCCGCCGCCGCGTCCAGCTCGCCGTACGACAGTGAACGCCCTTCGAAGCGCACCGCGACCGCGTCGGGCGTACGCGCCGCCTGCGCCTCAACGGGGCCGTGCAGCGTGGCCTCGCCGGGGAAGTCGGCGGCGGTGTCGTTCCATTCGTCCACGACCAGGCGGCGTTCGTCCTCGCTGAGCAGGTCGATCCGCGTCAGCCGCGAGTCCGGCCGGGCGACGACCTGTTCCAGCAGCGTGCGCAGGTGACCGGCCAGGCGCTCGATGGTGTCCGGCTCGAACAGGTCGGTGTTGTAGATGAACATCCCGCCCGAGTCGTCGCCGACGTAGAGCTCCAGGTCGTACCGGGTCGCCCAGGCGTCCACGGGGAAGTCGGCCATGGTCAGCCCGGCGGGCGGGTCGATGGCCTCGTTCCGGTAGTTCTGCATCGCGAGCATGACGCCGAACAGCGGCGACCGGGACACGTCGCGCGGCAGGTCCAGCTCCGAGACGAGCTGCTCGAACGGCAGTTCCTGGTGGGCGAAGGCGTCCAGGGTGACGTTCCGCACCCGGTCGAGCAGCTCCGCGAACGTCGGATCGCCCGTCAGGTCCACCCGCATGGTCAGCATGTTCACGAAGCACCCGATCACGCCGTCCAACTCCGGAACCTGGCGGCCGGCCACCGGCGATCCCACGGCGACGTCGGAGGCGCCCGCGTACCGGCCGAGCAGCGCGGCGAGCGCGGCCAGCATGACCATGTAGGGCGTGGCCCGGTGCTCGCGGCCGAGCCGCGCCAGCCCGGCGGCCACCTCTGGATTCAGCGAAAACATGTGCGCGGCGCCGGTGTAGGTGCGTTCCGGCGGGCGGGGCCGGTCGGTCGGCAGGTCCAGCGGTTCCAGACCGGCCAGCCGGTCCCGCCAGAAGTCCAGGTCGCGCCGGGAGGGTTCCAGGCCGCGCTGCCAGGCCGCGTAGTCGCCGTACCCCACCTGCGGGTATGGCGGCGTGACGCCGTCGTAGCGGGCGAAGACCTCGCGCATCAGCACGTCGGCCGACCAGCCGTCGGCGGCGATGTGGTGCACCGCGACCACCAGTACGTGATCCTCGTCGCCCAGCCGGAGCAGCAGCGCCCGCGCCACCGGCCCCGCCGCCAGGTCGAACGGCACCGCCAGGAACTGCTCCACCAGCGCCTTGGCGGCGGCCTCGCCCGGCGCGTCGCGTACGGTGAGCGGTAGCGTGGCGTCGTGGGCGAGCACCACGCGCGGCCGTCCGTCCTCGGTGCCGGGGAAGCGCATGCGCAGCGCGTCGTGCCCGGCCACCACGGCGTCGAGCGCGGCGGCCAGCGCGCCGGCGTCCAGCGGGCCGCGTAACCGCAACCTGATCGGGATGGTGAGCTGGGCGGTGCCCGGCGTGAACTGTTCCAGGAACCACAGCCGCTCCTGCGCGTGCGACAGCGGCGGCGGCTCCCCGCCGGGCCGCGCGGGAATCGTACGCTGCGGCACCGCGGCCGCTCCGCGCCGCAGCCGCTGCGCCAGCAACGCCTGCTTGGTCGCCGACAGGGCCTCCGAGTCGGTCACCTGCCCACCTCCAGGTCCAGCAGGCCGGCCGCCTCCGCGTCGGAGAGCGTGGACAGGTGCTCTATCAGCAGCTTCTCGACCGCGGTCGCGAGCCCGGCGACGGTCGGGTGGTCGAACACCGTGCGGATCGGCACCTCCGTGTCGAGCGCGTTGCGCAGCAGGGCCGCGACCCGAGTCGCCAGCAAGGAATGCCCGCCAAGGGCGAAGAAGTCGTCGTCGACGCCGACCGCCTCGACGCTCAGCAGCTCGCCCCAGACCCCGGCCACCAGCGCCTCGGCGTCCGTGCGCGGCGGCACGAACTCCGCGGCGGGGGCGGGTCCCGGCGCGGGCAGGGCCGCCGCGTCGACCTTGCCGGTGATCGTGAGCGGCAGCGCCGCCAACCTCACCCAGGCCGTGGGCACCAGGTGGGCCGGCAGAGCCGCGGCCAGGTGCAGGCGCAGTTCGTCCGGCTCGGCCGGTCCGACCACGTACGCGGTCAGCCGTTCCCCGTCCGCCGTCACCACCGCCTGATGGACACCCGGATGGGTCAGCAGGGCGGCCTCCACCTCACCCGGCTCCACCCGGAAGCCGCGTACCTTCACCTGGGCGTCGAAGCGGCCCAGGAACTCCAGGGTTCCGTCCGGCCGCCGCCTTACCCGGTCGCCCGTCCGATACAGTCTGGATCCTGGTGGGCCGTACGGGTCGGGGACGAACCGGTCGGCCGTCAGCGCTGGGCGTCCCAGGTAGCCCCGCGCCAGCCCTTCGCCGCCCAGGCACAGCTCGCCGGGGAAGCCCGGCGGCACCGGTTCGCCGTACCGGCCGAGGACGTACGCCGCCGTGCCGCCGATCGGCCTGCCGATGGGCGGGCGGCGACCGGTGTCCGCCTCGCCGAGATCGGCCGCCGTGGCGATGACGGTGGCCTCCGTCGGCCCGTACGTGTTGACCAGCCGCACCCGGTCGCCGAACCAGTCCCGCCACCTGGCCACCGCCGCCGCGTGCACCTGCTCCCCGCCGAGTATCACCAGCCGCAGCGACTCCGGCCAGGTCACGTCGTCGAGCGCCTCGGTGAGCCGGTGCCAGTAAGCGGTGGGCAGATCCAGCACGGTGACCCGCCGACCGGCCGCGGTACGCAGCACGTCCGGCAGCGCCGCGGCACCGTCGGGCAGCAGCAGCACGCCCGCACCCGCCGTCAGCGCCGGGTACAGCTCCTCGGCATGGGCGTCGAAGCTGAGCGACGCGAACTGCACGACCCGGTCGTCCGGCCCGATGCCGTACGCCTCCCGCATCCAGCGCACCCGCCCGGCCAGGCTGCCATGCTCGACCAGCACACCCTTGGGCCTGCCCGTCGATCCGGACGTGTAGATCACGTACGCCGGGTCGCCGGGCTCGACCGGGTCCCAGCCGCCGAGCTGCCCGTGGCCGCCGTGCCCGGACTCGGCGGCGGTCACGAGCACGACCGTTTCCCGCGGCAGTCTCCGCGCGAGCCCGGCATCGGTCACCACCAGGCGTGCGGCACTGTCCGTGATCAGGAAGGCGAGCCGTTCGTCGGGATAGTCCGGATCGAGCGGCAGGTACGCGCCACCGGCCCGCCACACGGCCAGCAACGCCACGACCGCCTCGGCCGATCGTCCCAGGCACACACCCACCACGCACCCGTCGGTGACGCCGCGCCGCCGCAGGGCCGCCGCGAGCCGCGCCACCCTGGCATCGAGCTGCGCGTAGCTCATCTGCTCGTCACCCCACAGCAGCGCCGTGGCATCAGGAGTGGCGGCGACCGCCCGTTCGATGAGCGCGGGCACCGTCTCCGCGTCGCCGCGACGGTCATCCACGTCATCCCGCGCCAAGACGGCTGTGCCGGAGCCCGTCAGGACGCCCACGTCGGAGCCCGTCAGGACGGCGGCGTCGGCGTCCGTGAGCATCGGCAGCCGCGAGATCGGGGTGCCGGGGGCGTCCGCGATGCCCCGCAGAAGGACCTGCAACCGCGCCGCCAGCCCCTCGACGGTGGCCGCGCGATACAGGGTGGCGTCGTAGCCGAACACGGCGAGCAGGCCCTGCTCGTTGCGCCAGGTCTCCAGGGCCAGGTCGAACTTGGCCTGGCGATACCCGCCGTCGAACAGCTCCACCCCCAGGTCTCCGACCCGCTCGGGCGGGGTCCCGTCACCGGCCTGACTGTGCAGGATGATCATGGTTGCCAGCAGCGGATTGTGGCGGATGTCGCGCGGCACGCCCAGCCCACCGATGAGCCGTTCGAACGGCACGGTTCGGTGGGCGTGTGCGTCGAGCAGGGTACGGCGGGTCGCGCCGAGCAGGTCGGAGAAGGCCGCGTCCCCCGTGAGATCGCCGCGCAGGACCAGCGTGTCGGTGAGGTATCCGATGACCGGTTCCAGCTCCACCCGGTCCCGGGTCGCCCACGGCGTGCCTACCAGGATGTCGTCCTGCCCCGTGTGCCGGCCCAGCAACACCTGGTAGGCGGCGACCAGCACCATGAACAGGGACGCGTTGTGCTCCTGCGCCAGCCGTTCCAGCCCTGCCACCACCTCCGCGGGCACCCGGAACGGGTGGAAGGCGCCCTCGGGCCGCTCCCCACCGGGCAGGTCGGCAGGCAGTTCCAGCATGGGCGGGTCGGCGAGTTGCCTGCGCCAGTACGCCAGCGACTCCTCGGCGGCCTCGCCGGAGTCCTGCTCCCGCTGCCACAGCGCGATGTCGCCGTACTGCACCCGAAGCGGCGCGAGATCCGGCTCCTCGTCCTCCACCCGGGCCAGGTAGAGAGCGAATAGGTCGTCGAACAGGATCCCGAGCGACGACCCGTCCGCGATGATGTGGTGCAGCACGAAGCACAGCACGTGGTCGCCAGGCCCGAGCCTGAGCAGGCTGATTCGCAGCGGCGGCGCCCCCGCGAGGTCGAACGGCGCGTTGGTACGGTCGGCGACCAGCCGCCGGGCCTCCTCCTCCGCGCCGGCCGAACCCTCCAGGTCAAGGTGTTCGACGGAAACGGGGCCGGGCGGATGAATGACCGTGATCGGCTCGCCGTCGACGTCGGCGAACGACGTGCGCAGGCTCTCGTGCCGGGCCACCACCGCGTCCAGCGCCTCGCCGAGCGCACCGGTGTCCAACTCGCCACGCAGCCGCAACACGAGGTACATGTTGTACGAGGCGTCGCCCGGATCGAACCGCTGCAGGAACCACAGGCGCTCCTGCGCGAACGACAACGGCGGGTCGACCCCCTCCGGTCGGGGCGGCACCTCCATCGGCAAGCCGTCCCCTTCGTCCGCCGTGGCCTGCTTCTCACGTAGCCGGACGATCTCCGCGACGACGCCGCCGATGGTGGGATCTTCGAAGAAGGCGTCCAGCGACACGTCCACACCGACGCTCTCCCAAATCCGAGCCGTGATCTGCGTGATGGTGAGCGAGTGCCCGCCGAGGTCGAACAGGTCGTCATCGGCACCGACGTCGTCCAGTGCCAGCACCTCACACCAAATCCGCCGCACCTCCTCGACCAGCACCGCGCCGCCGTCCGAGCCGGAGCCGGCGACAACGCTGTCCGACGACCCCGCCGCCGATTCGGCAGGCTCGGGGAGCGCCGCGCGGTCCAGCTTGCCGATGGGGTTCAGCGGAAGGGCGTCCAGCACGACGTAGGCGCTCGGCGTCGTGGCCGGCGGCAGGGTCCTGGCCAGGTGGGCGGCCAGCGTTCCGGCATCGGGGGTGGCCGCGCCGGGCGCGGGGACGATGTACGCGATCAGGCGGTGATCGTCCGTGTCCCCGCCGCGGACGATCACCGCCGTCTCGCCGACTTGGGGGTGCTCCAGCAACCGCGTCTCGATCTCGCCGAGCTCAACCCGGTGGCCCAGCAGCTTGACCTGCCCGTCCTGGCGGCCGAGGAACTCGATCTCGCCGTCGGCACGGTAGCGGGCCTGGTCGCCGGTGCGGTACAGCCGCGCTCCGGGAGGGCCGTAAGGGTCGGGAACGAACCGTTCGGCCGTACGCCCCGGCCTGCCCCGGTAGCCCCGCGCCACCCCGGCTCCGCCGATGCACAGTTCGCCGACGACGCCCGGAGGCACCGGACGCATCGACGCGTCGAGCAGGTAGATCCGGGTGTTGGCGAGGGGACGGCCGATCGTGATCGGCACACCGGGTTCGCCCGGCTCGCCGAACGTGCTCCAGATGGTCGTCTCGGTCGGACCGTACACGTTGATGACGCGATCGCAGCGGGCGCATAACTCCTCCGCGAGCCGGGGCGGCAGCGCCTCTCCCCCGGTCAGCGCGGTCACTCCGGCCAGGCCGCCGGGCAGCAGCAGCCGCCACACCGACGGGGTGGCCTGTACGTGCGTGACACCCTGCTCCGCGACCAGCCGGGCCAGCGCCTCCGGCCTCCGCACCGCGCCGTGGGGTGCGACGACGACCCGGCCACCGACGATCAGCGGCAGGTACAGCTCAAGGGCGCTAATGTCGAACGCGGGCGAGGTGAGCGCGAGCCAGGTGTCACCGGACCCGGCGCCGAGCCGGTCACGCATGGCGAGCAGCAGGTTGGCCAGGCTTCGGTGATCGACCTCGACCCCCTTCGGCCGCCCCGTCGAACCCGAGGTGTAGATCACGTAGGCGATCTCCCCGGGCGACGGCGGCCGCGCCGGCTCCTCCGGCACCGGGCCGGAGCCCGGTTCCTCGTCCACCAAGAGCACAGGTCCCGGTAGCCCGACCGGCGCGGCGGTCTCGCACAGCAGCAGCCCGGGCCGGGCGTCGGCCACGATCATGGCGAGCCGTTCCGCGGGGTGGTCAGGATCGAGCGGCAGGTAGGCGGCCCCTGCTTTGTGCACGGCGAGCAGGCAGACCAGCAGCAGGTCGGAACGCCGCAGGTGCACGGCGACCAGGTCCCCGGGCCCGGCACCGGCCTGCCGCACCCTGCGGGCCAGCCGCTCGGCCGCGGCGTCCAGCTCCGCATAGGTGAGCGAGCGCCCCTCGAACGTGACGGCGCACGCGTCAGGACGGGCCCGCACCTGCTCGGCGAACAGACCGGGCAACGTCTCCCCCGCGGGATACGCGACCGCGGTGTCGTTCCACTCAATGAGCATCCGCCGCAACTCCGCCGCGGGCATGACGTCCAGGTCGGCCAGGCGGACATCGGGGTCCTCGGCGGCGTGACGCAGCAGGGCGCGCAGGCCCTCGGCGAACCGGGCCGCGACGTCCCGGTCCACGGCCGCCGGGTCGTACCGCACGCACAGCGCGAGCCCGTCAGCACCGTCCACGACCTGCAGATGCAGCGGGTTCCGCGCGCCACCGCCGAACATCATGCGGTCCACGGTGACGTACAGGCCGGGGAAGACCGGATCGGCCTCCCGCCTGCGGTAACTGATCGACACGGGTACGCCGGCGCCACGCGGCGCCATACCCAGCGCCCGTCCGGGCGGCACCTCCCGGAACCTGTACACCTCACGCAGCTCGCCACGCAGATCCCGCACGAACTCGCGGAATGCCTGACCAGGCTCGGGACGCGAGAACACGGGCAGCTCGCTGACGTACGGACCGACATGGTCACGCGTCCCGGGACCGCGCGTGGTCACGTCGATCGCGACCGCCACGTTCTCCGTGCCGTACCTGAACAGCAGCGCGTGCACCCCGGCGAGCAGCACCTCGAAGGTCGACGCGCCGGTCGCCCCGGCCACCTTCGCGGCGTCGCGGCTCAGCTCGTGATCGAGCCCGGCGTCGATCTGCTCACCCGGCCCGTACCGTCTGCCGGTGCGCCGCTGACCCGGCAGCACGATCTCGGCGGGCTCCGCCCAGCGTCCGGCCCAGAACTCCCGCGCAGCGGTCAGGACGCCCGGCCCCGGCTCGTGTCCGCCGAACGACAGCGGCTCCACCGCCCCGCGTGAACCGGCCCCGCGTGAACCGGCCCCGCGCGAACCGGCCCCGCGTGAACCGGCCCCGCGTGAACCGGCCCCGCGTGAACCGGCCCCGCGTGAACCGGCCCCGCGTGAACCGGCTCCGTAGAACCGGGCGAGGTCACGTACCAGGATGTCCTTGGACATGCCATCGAAGACGAGATGGTGGGCGACGAACAGCAGCAGATGCCGCCCCGGCCCCGCGGGCGCGATCGTGAACCTGGCCAGCGGCCCCTTCTCCAGGTCGAACCCGCGGGTGACCTCCTCCCTGATCAGCCGTTCGAGGGTGTCGGGCGAAGGATCGGGCACGCTGGCGAGCGTCACGGACGGCTCGGCGGCGGGTACCACGCGAAGCCCGTCGCCGCTCTCCGCGAAGGCGGTGGCGAGCACCGGATGCCGCGCGATCACATCGGCGCACGCGGCGAGCAGCGCGGCCACGTCGAGCTCGCCGTCGAACCGCAGGGCGAGCGGCATGTGGTACGTCAGCCCCGCGCCCATGCGTTCGCCGATCCACATGCTCTGCTGAGTGAACGAAGCCTGAGTGCTTTCCTGGCGGTGCGTCATGTGCGTTCTTTCTGTGCGTTCACACTTTCTGTGTGTTTACGTGGAGCCGTCCGCCGGTCGCTCGAGCAGGTCACGGAGCCGCGACTTCATCACCTTGCCGAGGTGGTTCTTCGGCAGTTCGGCTACGAACAGCAACCGGCTCGGCAGCTCGTGCCTGGCGAGCCGGTCCATCAGGAACATCCGCAGGTCGGCGGCGGTGACCGGGGACCGGGTGACGACGGCGGCCGCGATGACCCGGTCGAGCACCGGGTGGCGAACGCCGACCACAGCGGCCTCGGCGACCGACGGATGTTCGTACAGCGCGGCCTCCACCTGGAGCGTGGACACCTTATGCGCGCCGGACTTGATGACGTCGCTCTCGCGGTCGACGAGGTAGAGGTAGCCGTCCCGGTCGAGGTAGCCGACGTCGCCCATGCGCACCCAGCCGTCGCGGAAGATGTCGTCGGTCAGCCGCCGGTCCCGGTAGTACGCACGGGTCCCGGCGGGCGAGCGCAGCCATACCTCGCCCTGCTCCCCGACTGCCTCTTATACACATCTCCGAGCCCACGAGACCCTAAGACAACG
>NZ_VCJS01000176.1 GCF_005893125.1 Nonomuraea basaltis
CCGCGGGAAGCCTGGTTACAGAGAAAGGGGCAGGGCACGCGGATCGTGCACGTGCCCGATGCCGCGGCGGCGGCGGCCGAGCTGGCCGGGTGGCTGCGGCCGGGTGACGCGGTGCTGATCAAGGGCCCGAGGGCGATGGGCCTGGAGCGGACGGCCGAGCTCCTGCTCGGAGGTGCCGCCCAGTGACCAATATCATCATCGCCGGCGCGGTGGGCCTGATCCTCTCGATGCTGGGCACCCCGCTGGCGATCAGGCTGTTCTCGCGGCGCGGCTACGGCCAGGAGATCCGCGAGGAAGGCCCGTCGGGCCACCACGGCAAGCGGGGCACCCCCACCATGGGCGGCACGGTGTTCGTGCTGGCCGCTCTGCTCGCCTACGGGGCCTCCCACCTGGCCACCATCACCCCGCCGACCGTGTCGGGCATGCTGGTGCTGTTCCTGATGACGGGGCTCGGCGCGGTCGGGTTCCTCGACGACTTCATCAAGATCTACAAGCAGCGCAGCCTCGGCCTGCGGAGCGGTGCCAAGGCGCTCGGCCAGCTCATCGTCGGCGCCGTCTTCGCGATCCTGGTGGTACGCCAGCCGAACGTCTACGGCATCACCCCCGCCGAGACCCGCCTTTCGTTCCTGCGCGACCTCGGCCCGTCGATCGGCCTCGCCGGGTTCACCATCTGGGTGCTCATCCTGATCGTCGGGTTCTCCAACGCGGTGAACCTCACCGACGGGCTCGACGGCCTGGCCAGCGGCGCGACCGGGGTGGTGCTGGGCGCGTACGTGCTGATCGGCAACTGGCAGCTGCGCAACAACTGCATCGACCAGCTCGGCCCCAACTGCTACTGGGTACGAGACCCGCTCGACCTGGCCGTGGTCGCCGCAGCCGTGCTCGGGGCGCTGATCGGGTTCCTGTGGTGGAACGCGCCGCCCGCCAAGATCTTCATGGGCGACACCGGGTCGCTGGCGCTCGGCGGCGTGCTGGCCGGGCTGGCCATCACCACCCGTACCCAGCTCCTGCTGATCATCCTCGCCGGCCTGTGCGTGATCATCACGGCGTCGGTGATGATCCAGGTCGGGTTCTTCAAGATGACCGGCAAACGGGTGTTCAGGATGGCGCCGCTGCAGCACCACTTCGAGCTGAAAGGCTGGGCGGAGACCACGATCGTGGTCCGCTTCTGGCTGATCGCGATGCTCTGCGCGGCGCTCGGGATCGGACTGTTCTACGTCGAATGGATGCCCTAGGCATGACCCTCACCTGTGTCGCCGGGCTCGGGGTGTCCGGCACCGCCGTGGCCAGGGTGCTGGCCGAGCGCGGCGAGCGGGTCGTGGTCGTGGAGGCGGCCGAGGGGGAGCGCCAGCTCGCCGCCGCCGCGGAGCTGGCCCGGCTCGGCGTCCAGACCCGGTTCGGGCAGATGGCGCTGCCCGAAGGCGTCACCCGGCTCGTCACCACGGGCTGGGCGCCGCACCACCCGCTGATCGCCGCCGCTCTCGGCGCCGGCGTCGAGGTCGTGGGCGAGGTGGAGCTGGCCTGGCGGCTGCGCCCGGCCCAGGCCGCCCCGTGGCTGGCGCTGACCGGCACCAACGGCAAGACCACCGCCGTGCGCATGCTCACCTCGATCCTGCTGGCCGCCGGGCACAAGGCGCTGGCCGTGGGCAACGTGGGCGTCCCCGTGGTACGCGCCGTCGCGGAGCCGTACGACGTGCTGGCCGTCGAGCTGTCCAGCTTCCAGCTGCACTGGTCGAGCACGCTGGCCCCGCGCGCCGCGGCCATCCTCAACGTGGCGCCCGACCACCTCGACTGGCATGGCTCCATGGAGGAGTACACCGCCGCCAAGGGCCGCATCTACGAGCGCGCCGGAACCGTGATCTTCAACGCCGACGACCCGGAGGCGACCCGGCTGGCCGCGCCCTACCCGGGGGCCGTCGGGTTCACCCTCAGGGTCCCGCGCGGCGGTGAGATCGGCGTCGTCGAGGACCTGCTGGTCGACCGGGCGTTCGTGGCCGACCCGGTGGAGGCGGCCGAGGAGCTGGCGACGCTGGAGGACGTGCGGCCCTTCGCGCCGCACAACGTGGCCAACGCGCTGGCCGCCGCCGCCCTGGCCCGCTCGCTCGGCGTGCCCTCCGAGGCGGTGCGCCAGGGCCTGCGGGACTTCGTGCCCGACCCGCACCGCCTGGCCCACGTCGACCGGGTCGGCGAGGTGGACTACGTCGACGACTCCAAGGCGACCAACCCGCACGCCGCCGCCGCGGCGCTGGCGTCGTACCCGTCGATCGTGTGGGTGGCGGGCGGGCAGCTCAAGGGCGCCGACGTCGACGACCTGGTACGCCAGGCCGCCCCACGGCTGCGCGGCGTGGTGCTGCTCGGCGTCGATCGCGGCAGGATCGCCGAAGCCATCGCGCGACACGCCCCGAATGTCCCCGTGGTGGACATCGCCGATCGGGAGACTGGTGCGATGGACAGAGTCGTCACCGAAGCCGCCCGGCTGGCCTCGCCAGGAGACACCGTGCTGCTCTCCCCGGCGGGGGCCTCCCTCGACATGTTCGCCGGCTATCCAGCGCGGGGGGAGGCCTTCGCGCATGCCGTACGAGCGCTGAGGCGGCGACGTGAGCACGACCGCTGAGGAACGCGCGCGACCGAGTGCCACAGAGGGGCCGGCGACCTGGTTCCGGGAGCAGCTCGGCGCGCTGAGGGAGCTGCTCGGCAAGCCGCTGACCACCTACTATCTGATCATCATGTGCAGCGCGCTGCTCCTCGCGCTCGGGCTGATGATGGTGCTGTCGGCCTCCAGCATCGAGGCGCTGCAGAAGACCGGCAGCCCGTTCTCGTGGTTCATCAAGCAGTCGCTGTCGGCCGCGGTGGGCGTGCCGGTCATGTACGCCTGCTCGCGCCTGCCGGTCAAGTTCTTCCGCTGGGCCGGCTACCCGCTCATGGCGCTGTCGATCATCGCGCTGGTCATGGTGCTGTTCATCGGCTCGTCCGAGCTGGGCGCGCAGCGGTGGATCTACATCGGCCCGCTCACCATCCAGCCGTCGGAGCCGGCCAAGCTCGGCCTCGTGCTGTGGGGCGCCGACCTGCTGGCCAGACGGGTGCGGCAGGGCAGGATCGAGTGGCGGCAGATGCTGATCCCGCTCATGCCGGGCACCGCGATCCTGGCCGTCATGGTGATGCTGGGCAGCGACCTGGGCACCACGCTCGTGCTGTTCATGATCTTCCTGGCGCTGTTGTGGGTGGTGGGGGCGCCGATCAAGCTGTTCGGCGGCATCCTGGCGCTGGCGGTGCTGGCCGCGGCCATCATGATCAAGGTGGAGCCGTACCGGATGGCGCGCATCTCTTCCTTCTTCGACCCGTGGGCCGACGCCCAGGGCGCCGGATACCAGGCCGTGCAGGGGCAGATCGCGATGGGCACCGGTGGCTGGTTCGGGCTCGGGCTGGGCAGCAGCCGTCAGAAGTGGAGCTGGCTGCCGCACGGTGAGAGCGACTTCATCTTCGCCATCCTCGGCGAGGAGCTCGGGCTCATGGGCACGCTGATGGTGGTGGCGCTGTTCGGGCTCCTCGGCTACGCGGGACTGCGTGTGGCCGTGCGGGTCAACGACCCCTTCATCAGGCTGTCGGCCGCCGCCATGGTGGCCTGGATCGTGGGGCAGGCCATGGTCAACATGGGCGCCGTGCTCAGCGTGCTGCCGATCACCGGCATCCCCCTGCCGCTGGTCTCGTACGGCGGCTCCGCGTTGCTTCCCACGCTCGCCGCGCTCGGCATGCTGCTGTCGTTCGCCAAGCGCGAGCCGGGAGCGCGGGAGGCCTTGGCCGCCCGTGGCCCCGGACCCGTCGCCCGGGGCCTAAGCTGGCTTGGCCTGGGAGGTACGACCAAAGGCCGAGTGACACGTTAGGGAGTGACCGAGATGAGGGTGGTCCTCGCCGGTGGGGGGACGGCCGGGCACATCGAGCCCGCGCTCGCCCTTGCGGACGCGCTGCGTCATCTTGACCGGGGCATCGGCATCACCTGCGTGGGCACCGAGCGCGGCTTGGAGACGCGACTGGTGCCTGCCAGGGGCTACGACCTGGAGCTGGTGCCGGCCGTGCCGCTGCCGAGGGCGATCACTCCGAGCCTGCTCACCGTGCCGGGCAGGCTCGCCGGGGCGATCAACGCCACGGCGGCCATACTCGACCGCGTCCAGGCCGACATCCTGGTCGGCTTCGGCGGCTACGTGGCGACGCCCGCCTATCTGGCGGCCAAGCGGCGCGGCCTGCCGATCGTCGTCCACGAGGCCAACCCGCGGCCCGGGCTGGCCAACCGGCTGGGCGCCCGGCTCACCGAGCACGTGTTCACCGGCTTCCCCGACTCCGCGCTGCCCAAGGCCGAGTTCATCGGCACCCCGCTGCGCCGCGAGATCGTCAACCTCGACCGGCTGTCCATGGGCGACAAGGCCCGGTCCTGGTTCGGGCTGGAGAACGACCGGCCGACGCTGCTGGTGTTCGGCGGCTCGCAGGGGGCCAGGTCGATCAACCAGGCCGCGCTGGCCGCGGCGCCCATCCTGCGCCGGGCGGGCGTGCAGGTGCTGCACGTGCTCGGCCCGAAGAACACCGTCGACCGGGAGCCCCCGCCCGGCGACCCGCAATACGTCCTGCTGCCCTACGTCGACCGCATGGACCTCGCCTACGCGGCCGCCGACATGGTGCTGTGCCGCAGCGGCGCGCTGACCTGCGCGGAGCTGACCGCGGTCGGGCTGCCGGCCGCATATGTGCCGCTGCCGCACGGCAACGGCGAGCAGCGCATCAACGCCGAGCGCGTCGCCCGGGGCGGCGGCGGCCTGGTGATCGACGATTCCGACCTGTCACCCGATTGGATCATCCAGAACGTGCTGCCCATCCTGCACGACCCCGAGCGGGTCGCCGCCATGTCGGAGGCCGCCTCCCGGCTGGGGCGCAAGGACGCCGATATCATGCTTGCCAGGAAAGTGATGGAGATAGCCCGATGAGCCTCGTCAAGCTGGTCGATCCCGTTCGCGTCGAAGATCTGGGACGCGTGCACTTCATCGGCATCGGCGGCGCGGGCATGTCCGGCATCGCCCGCATCCTGCTCAAGCGCGGCGTGCGGGTGTCGGGCAGCGACGCGCGCAGTTCCGAGCTGGTCACCGAGCTGCGCGAGCTCGGCGCCACGGTCCACATCGGCCACGCCGCCTCCCACATCAGGGACGTCGACACCGTGGTGGTCTCGACCGCCATCCGCGACTCCAATCCCGAGCTGGGCGAGGCGCTCAAGCAGGGGCTGCGGATCATCCCGCGGGCGGCCGCGCTGGCCTCCGTCATGGCCGGGCGCACCGCCGTCGCCATCGCGGGCACCCACGGCAAGACCACCACGACCTCGATGCTGACCGTGGCGCTGCAGAAGTGCGGCGCCGACCCGTCCTACTGCGTGGGCGGCCAGCTCGTCACCACCGGGCTCGGCGCCGACGACGGCGAGGGCACGGTGTTCGTGGCCGAGGCCGACGAGAGCGACGGGTCCTTCCTCATGCTCGCCCCCGACATCGCCGTGGTGACCAACGTCGAGGCCGACCACCTCGACAACTACGGCGACCCGCGGGCCGTGCACGACAGCTTCGCCAGGTTCGCCGACCGGGTCGGCTCGCTGCTCATCGTGTGCGCCGACGACCCCGGCGCGGCCGAGGTGGCCCGCACGGCGCGGGCGCGGGGGCTGCGCGTCAAGACGTACGGGCTGGAGGGCGAGGACTACCGCGTGAGCGGCGTCCGGCCCGACGGGTTCGGCACCGTGTTCGAGATCGCGGGGCGGGGCGACGTGCGGCTGGCCGTGCCCGGGGCGCACAACGCGCTCAACGCCACCGCGGCGCTCGCCGTGGCCGACGAGCTGGGGCTGCCGTTCGAGGAGATCAGAGCGGGGCTGGGGGCCTTCACCGGGACCAAGCGGCGCTTCGAGGCCAAGGGCGAGGCGGGCGGCGTCGCGGTGTTCGACAGCTACGCCCACCACCCGACCGAGCTGGCCGCGGACCTGAAGGCCGCCCGCGACGTGGTCGCCTCCTACTCCGGCAGCGGCCGGGTCATCGCGGTCTTCCAGCCGCACCTCTACTCGCGCACCCGGTTCTTCGCCGACGGCTTCGGCGCGGCGCTCGGGCTGGCCGACGAGGCCATCGTGCTCGACGTCTACGGCGCCCGCGAGGACCCCGAGCCGGGTGTGTCGGGTGCGATGGTGGCCGGGCGGGTGCCGCTGCCGCCGGAGCGGGTCGCGTACGCCCCCGACCGGGCCGCGGTGCCCGCGCTGGTGGCCGAGCGGGCGCGGCCCGGCGACATCGTGCTCACGATGGGGGCGGGCGACGTCACGGAGCTCGGCCCGCAGATCGTGGCCCACCTGTCCTGAAGACCCCGGCCGGCCCCTGAAGGGCCGCGACACCGGATGGCGGGAGCGCCCATCCCGCCGTCCGAGGTGAGGTCCCTTGCGGGGAAGGGGGTCGCGCTGTGCGGAGGAGGGGCTGCTCGCGCGGCAGGCGGCTGGTGAATCGATCGGAGCTGTGCGCCGTCCGGGCGTGGCGAACGGTGTCGCGCCGTACGCAGGCGTAGGTTCTGTGCGATGCGGGGAGGGCGATGAAGGCGCGGACGGCGTTCCTGGTGCTGCTCACGGCGGGAGTGGTGGGCACCGCCGCCTGGCTGGTGTTCCTCTCGCCCGTGCTGGGCGTGCGTTCCATCGAGATCGTGGGAAATGTCACAGTGCCGAGCGAGCGGATCAAGCAGCAGGCCGGGGTGGCGGACCTCCACCCGCTCGCCACGGTGAACCTCGACGACGTCGAGAGCCGCGTGCTCGGCATCAGGCGGCTCGCCACCGCGAAGGTCGACAGGATCTGGCCGGGCACGCTCAAGATCGAGGTGGTCGAGCGGGAGCCCGTCGCCGCCATCCCCGCCGGCGACCAGGTGGCGATCGTGGACGGGCAGGGCGTGGTGATCGAGCTCAAGTCCGCGGTGCCGCCCCTGCTGCCGCTGCTCAAGGTGGACCGTCCCGCCGCGGGCGACCCGGCCATGATGGCGGCGCTGCAGGTCATCCAGGCGGTCCCGGACGAGGTGGCGCCGAAGGTCAGGCAGGTACGCGCGGGAACGGCAGAGGGCGTGACCCTGATCCTGTCCGACGGGCGTACCGTCGTCTGGGGCGGTCCCGACCGTCCCGAGGAGAAGGCCCGCCTCCTCGCCTCGCTGCTCAAGCGCGAGAAGGCCACCGTCTACGACGTCAGCTCGCCGGACGTGGTGACCCTGAAGTGATCAAGAGTGTCAGGGTCTGGCAAGTCAGCGGCAAGGGCATCGCCGAGCCTGTGCGAGGTGGGGGCCGCGACGTGAGAGCCTGTAAAACGGACGTTGGGCAGAGGAGGGCCCCGACCAGGCGCGACTTCGGAGCGAAACGGACAGCCCGCGACACGCCGGACGTGCTTGCGGCGCGGTTAGTTGACCCGCCTGGTAGGGGACTCCTACTGTCCGTATCAATCCTCAGGTTGACATAAATCTAAATCTCAACTTGAGGTTGAGAGTTACCCGAACTGACAAAAAGCGGAGACGATCCGCACCGAAATGGCAAGTCAACGAGCGGAAAGGCCCCTCGTCGTGGCAGCACCGCAGAACTACCTCGCGGTCATCAAGGTCGTCGGCATCGGCGGCGGCGGAGTGAACGCCGTCAACCGGATGATCGAGGAGGGACTCAAGGGCGTCGAGTTCATCGCCATCAACACCGACGCTCAGGCGCTGCTGATGAGTGACGCCGATGTGAAACTCGACGTGGGCCGCGAGCTCACGCGTGGACTGGGCGCGGGCGCCAACCCCGATGTCGGGCGCAAGGCCGCCGAGGACCATCGTGAAGAGATCGAGGAGGTCCTCAAGGGGGCCGACATGGTCTTCGTCACGGCGGGCGAGGGCGGCGGCACCGGCACCGGCGGCGCGCCCGTCGTGGCCAACATCGCCAGGTCACTTGGCGCACTCACGATAGGGGTCGTCACCCGGCCGTTCAGCTTTGAGGGACGGCGCAGGGCTTCCCAGGCCGAGGCGGGCATCGAGACGCTGCGCGACGAGGTCGACACGCTGATCGTGATCCCCAACGACCGGCTGCTGTCGATCTCCGACCGGCAGGTGAGCGTGCTCGACGCCTTCAAGGCGGCCGACCAGGTGCTGCTGTCCGGTGTCCAGGGCATCACCGACCTCATCACCACCCCGGGTCTGATCAACCTGGACTTCGCCGACGTCAAGTCCGTCATGTCCGGCGCCGGCTCGGCGCTCATGGGCATCGGCCACGCCCGCGGCGACGACCGCTCGGTGGCGGCCGCCGAGATGGCGGTCTCCAGCCCGCTGCTGGAGGCCAGCATCGACGGCGCCCACGGCGTCCTGCTGTCGATCGCGGGCGGGTCCGACCTGGGCCTGTTCGAGATCAACGAGGCGGCCCAGCTGGTGTCCATGGCGGCCGCGCCCGACGCCAACATCATCTTCGGCACGGTCATCGACGACGCGCTCGGCGACGAGGTGCGCGTGACGGTGATCGCGGCCGGCTTCGACGACGTGCCGGGGCCGACGGAGAAGCAGGTGCCACGGCCGGCCGGCCGTCCCGCCGCGTCGCCGCCGCCCGCGCCGCCGGTGTCCTCGCCGGTGCGGCCGAGCGTCTCGTCCCCCAGCGTGAAGTCCGAGCCGCCCGCGCCGCGCTCTGAGCCGCGCGCTGAGGTGCGTTCGGAGCCGCGCCCGGACTTCCGTCCCGAGCCGCGTCCCGAGCCCCGTCCAGAGCCGCGTGCGGACTTCCGTCCCGAGCCCCGGGCCGAGTTCAGGCCCGAGCCCCGCCCCGAGCCGGTGCGCCCCATGGAGCCGGTGCGCGCCGCCGGGCCGGACGACGATGGCGCGGTGGCCGACGAGCCGTCCGGCCCCGTCTCCATCCCCCGGCCCGCGCCCGAGCCCGCCAACCCGCCCACGCCCATCACCTCCCGCATGTCGGAGCCGGTCAAACGTCCGCGCGTGATCTTCGAGGAGCAGGAAGAGGAGCTCGACGTTCCCGACTTCCTCAAGTAGTCCGGACATCCAACGCCGCTCCCCGCAGGGATTCGGGAGCGGCGCCGTCATGTTCGCCAGGGCTGCCGGGCAGAACCCCGGTATCGAGAGGGAGAGGCACGTGAGAAGGGACGAGATCGCGGCCGGGCTCGCCGAGGTCGACGCGCGCATCGCGGCTGCCTGCCGCGCGGTGGGGCGCGACCGCGGTGAGGTCACGCTGATCGCCGTCACCAAGACCCGGCCGGCCGAGGACGTGCGGATCCTCGCCGAGCTGGGCGTGCGCGACATAGGCGAGAACCGCGACCAGGAAGCCGCGCAGAAGGCCCGCGAGCTCGCCGGGCTCTCGCTGACCTGGCACTTCGTCGGGCAGCTCCAGACCAACAAGGTCCGCTCCGTCGTCGAGTACGCCGACGTGATCCACTCCGTCGACCGCGTCAGGCTGGTGGAGGCGATCAGCAGGGAGGCGGTCCGCCAGGGCCGCAGGATCGGCTGCCTGGTGCAGATCGCCCTCGACGACGACCCGGCCAGGGGCGGCGCGCGGCCGGCCGACGTTCTGGAGCTCGCCGACGAGGTTACGCTCGCCGAGGGCCTGTGGCTGGGCGGCGTCATGGCGGTGGCGCCGCTGGGGGAGGACCCGGCCAAGGCGTTCGCCAGGCTGCGCGATCTGGCGACCCGCGTACAGGAGCAGCACCCGCGCGCCACGATGGTCTCCGCGGGAATGAGCGAGGACCTCGCCGAGGCCATCGCCTTCGGCGCGACACACGTGCGGGTCGGTACGGCGTTGCTCGGTCGTCGCAAGCCCTTCGTCAGGTAATGTCCCCTCAAGTGGGTCTCCAGGCCCGTGATCAGGTAGAGGTCGATCAGCGGTGAGCTTCAAGGGGGTACGGCTACCGCCTCGGAACCCGGCGACGGGAGCCGAGCGAGGGCGACCATGAGCAGGAGGACGACGTAGCGATGGCCGGCGCGATGCGCAAGATGGCGGTCTACCTCGGTCTCGTGGAGGACGACCGCTACGAGAGGTACGAGACCTACACGGACGAGTACGCCTACGAGGACGAGGTGCAGCGAACCGGCGAGGAACGGCCCGTGGCGGTACAGGACCGCGACGACGAGGCCGAACCCGGGGTGCCCGCGCCCAGGCCCGCTACGACGATCCTGGAGCGCCGCACGACGGATCTGGCCCGCATCACGACGCTCCACCCCCGGACGTACAACGAGGCGCGGACGATCGGGGAGCACTTCCGGGACGGCACTCCGGTCATCATGAATCTGACCGAGATGGTTGACAGTGACGCAAAGCGGCTCGTCGATTTCGCGGCAGGTCTTGTCTTTGGCCTACACGGCAGCATCGAACGTGTTACCAACAAGGTGTTCCTGTTGTCCCCTGCCAATGTCGAGGTGACCGCCGAGGACAAGGCCCGAATCGCGGAACGCGGGTTCTTCAATCAGAGTTAGAGTCTCTGTATGTCTATCGCACCCAACCAGGTCTCGCCGAGACCGGGAGGGCACATCAGAAGTGGAGGCGCGGCCAGGCCGTGGGGATCGTCAGTCAGATCTTGGTCGTTGTCCTGTCTCTCTATTTGGTGCTGCTCATCGGCAGGATGATCTTCGAAACGGTGCAGGCCTTCGCCCGCCAGTGGCGTCCGTCCGGCGTCGTGCTGGTGCTGGCCGAGGCCACGTACACCGCAACAGACCCACCACTCAAGTTCCTCCGCCGTTTCATTCCTCCGCTCCGGTTGGGTACGGTGGCCTTTGACCTAAGCTTCACTGTCCTCTTCATCGTCGTCCTGATCTTGATCCAGATCGCGGGGGCGCTTCGATGACGGGGCCGGTGTGGCACCCGGTCGTGATCCAACTCGTGTCCGCGCTGAAGTGATTCGGGTTACCGTCCCTCCGGACAGACTCCAAGCGCGCCAAGGAGACCAAAAAAATGCCGCTGACGCCCGCTGATGTGCGGAACAAGCAGTTCAGTACCACCCGGCTCCGACCGGGCTACGACGAGGAAGAGGTCGACGCCTTCCTCGACGAGGTGGAGGCTGAGCTCGACCGCCTGATCCAAGAGAACGAGGAGCTCCGCGCCAAACTGGCCGAGTGCCTGCGCGGAAAGGTGCCGGGCGGCATGAACATGCCCATGGCCTCCGCCCCGGTCCAGGAGCAGCCCAAGCCCGAGATGATGGCGCCGCAGCAGCCGGAGCCCATGCGGGCCCCCGAGCCGCCGCCGATGCAGCAGCAGCAGCCGGTCCCCGTGGCCATGAACATGCCTCCCCCCGAGGACAACATGGACACCGCGGCCCGCGTGCTCGCGCTCGCCCAGCAGACCGCCGACCAGGCGATCTCCGACGCCCGCCGGGAGGCGGACGAGACGGTCACCCGCGCCCGCCGCGAGGCCGACGAGATCCTCACCAAGGCCCGCCGCCAGGCCGAGCAGGTCATCGGCGACGCCCGCGCCCGCGCCGAGACGCTCGAGCGCGACGCGCAGGAGCGCCACCGCCAGGCGATGGGTTCGCTGGTGCAGACCCGCGACGAGCTCGAGCGCAAGGTCGAGGAGCTGCGCAGCTTCGAGCGCGAATACCGCAGCAGGCTCAAGCTCTACCTGGAGAACCAGCTCGCCGAGCTCAACGTCTCCGCCGAGGGCAGCGGTGGGTTCCCGGTCATGTCCGGTGGTCCGCAGGGTCAGGCTCCCGCCATGTCGCACGCCGTGCCGCAGGGTGGTGGCCAGCAGCCTCTTCCGGGTGGTCCCAACCCCTTCGGCGGCGAGGCTCCGCAGGGCGCCTTCCCCGGCGGTGACGGTCCGCACAACGACCGCCGGTAAAGTAACGGGTCACTAGGACCTGTCACTCGAAAGAGCCCTCTGTGATCCTTATCAGTGCTGGTTTGGTGCTCGCGGCAGTCGTGCTGCTGATCGCGGGCTTCGTGCTGGCGAAGCCGTTTCTGATCATGTGGTCCATCGTGGTCAGCGTGCTGTCCGCGCTGTTCCTGGTGATCGGGGCGTTCCTGCGGCGTCACGAGCTGTTCCCCGGTGGTGGGCGGGCCGCTGCGCCGGCCACCCCTCCGGCAGGGCTCATGCCGCCCGGCTTGCCGCCGTACAACCAGACCGGTCCTGTGGCTCACCAGCCGCCCCCTCAGACGCATCCGCAGCCGCCGCAGCGGACGGTGGCCGTACCGGCCTCCGCCCCGCGCCGGCCCGCGGCCGGCGGCCTCTCGCCGGACGCGATCGTGCTGGTGATCCCCGGACGCAAGCGCTACCACGTGGCCGGCTGCAAGCAGCTGGCCGGGCGGGAGCGCGAGGAGCTCACCTACGAGGAGGCACGCGAGGAGGGCTTCACGCCCTGCACGACGTGCCTGCCCGACGCAGCGCTCGGTGGACGGCAGCTGCCGCCTGCCGCCGACCCCGAGCCCGCTGCCGCACCCGGCTCCGCGTTCGCCGTGGAGAGCCGGGCCGAGACCTCCGCGGAGACCCGCGACCTTCGTCCGCCGGTCGCCCCGCCGAAGCCTGACACGAAGGCTTCCACCCCCAGCCCAGAGCCCGCCGCCGCCCACGACGACGGCGCCGCCGGGTGGTTCGGCCGGCCTGCCGCCGCACCAGCGGGCCAGGCCAAGGCCCCCTCCGCCGCCGCCGAACCGGAGGACGAGCAGGCGGAGACGGAGACCTCCATTTTCCGGCCGCCGCCGTTCGCGCTCAGGTCCGAGTCGCAGCCTTCGGGCGCACCGGGCCGGCCGTCGGCCGGCAAGACTTCCGAGTCGTCTGACAAGCCCTCGCGCCCTGGCGGTGAGCCTTCGCGGCCCCCAGGTGCGCCCGGGACGTCCGCGGGCAAGGCCGGGACGTCCGGGGAGGAGACCGATCCCTCCGTGGCCCGGCCCGGACAGGGCACCGGCAAGGCCGTGGCGTCCGCTGGTGAGCCTGGCGCATCACCTGGCAAATCCGGCAAGCCCGGCGCGACTGGGGGCAAGCCCGGCTCGTCCGGCAGCAAGCCCGGAGAGGCCGGGGGCAGGTCTGGACGTTCTGAGGGCGCGGCCGGGCAGGACGATTCCTCGGGACCGGACACGGCTCCACAGCCGCGCGTGCCTTCCTCCGCGACACCGGCCCGTCCAGGAACGTCGGGAGCGTCCGCCGGGCCGTCTCAGCGGCCTTCGGGGAGTTCCAGGACGTTCGCCTCGGCGGAGCCGGAGAAGGACGCGGTGCCGCCGGAGCGGCCCGCCTCCTCGGCCGAATCGGAGGCCAAGCCCAGAGGGCCGCTGCCCACGGGCCCCGGCGCCCCCGGCAGGCCCTCGGGGGAGCGCCCGTCCGGTGCGGGCACCGGCTCCAGGCCGGGGACTCCCGGCAAGCCCGGAGTGGCCGGCACGGGATCGACGGCCGGCGTCTCCAAGACGGAAGCCCCCAAGGCCGATGCTCCGAAGCCGGGGGCGCCTGGAGGAGGCGCGACGTCGAAGAGCGCACCTGCCTCGGCGGCGCCCGGGTCCCAGGCCTCCGGCACGCCCGCGAAGCCGCAGACCTCGGGGTCCAAGACCGAGGCCACCGGCTCGAAGAGCGGCGAAGACGCCGTCGGGTCCAAGTCCGCCGGCGCGGCGGCCAAGGGCGAGCGGCCACGCACCGTGAAGGTCATCGTCGGCACCCGCCGCTACCACAGCACCGCCTGCCCGTTGATCAGGGGCGCGGGGGAGACCGGCGTGGAGACGATGACGATCGCCGCGGCCGAGGCTGCCGGATTGACGAGTTGCTCGGTCTGCCAGCACGACCGCGAGACGGTGGGCTGAAGCCCGTCCGGCTCACCCATCACCTGAAGGTGCAGGCGGTGCCCGCCCACGTCGGCCAGCCGGCCGGGCGGCGGATGGAGTTCGCGGTCGCGACAGCTCGCGATCGCCTGCCACACGGCGCCGATCCCGCCGGGTACGGCGACGGCCAGGACGCAGCGGCTGTCCTGAGCGGGTTCATGTCCGCGGCTTCTTCCCGGTCGTGAGCCCGGCCGCGGCGATGCGGGTCTGGGACAGGGCGGCGACGGCGGCGCGAAGGGTCCGGGGGTCCTCCTGTTGCGCGATGCGGGCCTGCCGTGCCGCCAGCGGGCCCAGACGATCGAGCAGGCGCAGCCCGCGATCCCGTACGGCCCGCGGCACGGGACCGGTCACAGCGCTGAGGCGGGCGAGCCGGTCGGCGGTGTCCTGGACCTTGCGCACCCTGGGACGCCGGCGGTCCGCGTAGCGCCGCAGCGCCTCGGCGAGCGGCCGGCCGGCGGCCATCTCGATCGAGAGCACGGCGGCGTCGACGATGGCGCTGTTGGCGCCCTGGCCGAGAGTCGGCGCCATGGCATGGGCGGCGTCCCCGAGCAGCACGAGACGGCCGTCCGCCCATCGGGCGCAGTCGATTCGGGTGACGTCGTTGACCAGCAGGTCGTCGAAGCCCGCCACGCGGTCGAGCACGGCGGCGCTGAGGGGCAGGGCGCGCGTCCAGTGGTGCCGGAAGGCGGTAAGGTCGCGTCGCGCGAGGGCCTCGGCGATGGGCGCGGCGTGCGCGGCGGCGTAGAAGTAGGTGCTGCCGTCGCCGATCGGAGCGCCGCCGAACAGGCCGAGCGCGGTCCAGTATTCGCCCTCCAGCCCGAGGTCGCCGCCGTCGACCAGGCAACGCACATACGTGGTGCCGGTGTCGCGGGCCACCGCGCCGAAGTCGCCGGCGGTGCGGATGATCGAATGGGTGCCGTCGGCGCCCACCACCAGGTCGGCGCGTACGCGGTGGCCGTCGTACTCGATCGTGCCGTCGGCGTGGGCGGCGAGGACCTCGCAGCCGAAGCGGGTCTCGATCGCCGGTACGGCCCGGACCGCACGGAGCAGGCCGGCGAGGAGGCGGCCGCGCCGGACGGCCAGGACGTGATCCAGACCGGTTCCGAAGCCGGCCACGGTGGCATCGACGATGGGCAGGCCGGTAGAGGTCCGCACGACCGCGCGGGTGAGGGGGTGTCCGTGTCGTTCGAGGTCCGCGGCCAGGGACAGGCCGTCGAGCACCGCGAGGCCGTTGGGCTGCAGGAGGAGGCCGGCCCCGGCCTCGCGGGGTTCCGGCGCCCTCTCCAGCAGGGTGACGCCGGCGCCGGCCCTGGCCAGCAGCAGGGCGGCGGTAAGGCCGCCGATCCCACCGCCGACCACGGTCACCTGGGTGTTTCGGATCATGGAAGGGCTCCTTGTCGAAGGGTCAGGCGGTGCCGGCACTCAGCGGTTGCCGCCGTCGTCCGCAGGTGACGACGGGCGCGACGATCATCGCGATTCCGGCGGCCAGGAACAGACCGCCCGTGACGAACGCGATGACGGAGACCGCGCCCAGGATCGGCACTCTGGCGCCGGCGTCGATGTCGGCCTGAACGCCTGCCGAGGCGTCGGTGTTCATGATGACGACGGCCCAGTCGCCGGCGGCCACCGGCCAGGTCAGCGTCCGGGGCCCGGGGCCCGAGTCGGACGCGGCCCAGAACGTCTGTGCGGCCGGCGCGGCGGCGGGCCGGTCGCCCGCGCGCCGGATGTAGGTGACGCCGGCCGGCGCCGCGTCGAGGTCCCCGACCTCGTCGTGGCTGACCCGCTCGAGGTAGGCGGCCACGTCGTCCGCCGGGCCGATGCCGACGAACAGCGACGCGCTGGCGTCCGTGGGCCGTAGCTGGACCCGGACCTGGCCCAGCAGGTCGTCGCCGAAGACGTCGTCCAGCCCGTCCACGTGGATGTGCAGCGACGATGCGCTGATCGCGTAGGTGTCGGTGGCGAAGCGCCCCGGCCCGGCGCTGAGGTACCCGTCGTCGTCGCGTTGCCCGTCCGCCCACAGCGCCACCCCGCCGCCGGCCAGCGAACCGGCGCCGGTCAGGGCGAGGAGGACGCCGAGGACGAGCAGGAGGGTGCGGGCTCCGCTCCAGGAGCGGCGTTCGGGCGGCGCGGTCTCGGCGGCGGGTGCGATGGGTGTCGTCGTCATGGTCACTCCCTGGTGGAAGGGCTGATTGCCCTCTAGCTACGCTCGCAGCCGCGGCCGGGCGGGGTAAGCCGGGCCGCTGGCCGTTGGAGTGGCCGGTTTTCTGGTGGTTCGGCCGCGTGTGCTCAGGTACGCAGGAACAGCAGGACGGCCAGCATGCGCCGGACCGACTGGAGGAAGTCGGGGACGTCACTGATGCGATCCTTGAGCAGGTGGCCGACGCCCTCGGCCGAGTCGGCGAGCAGTTTCATGGCCGGCAGCGGGCCACCACGTCGAACCCGGCGTCGCCGAGCAGCCGTGCGAGGCCCTCGCGGAGCAGGACGCTGTCCTCGGCGATCGCTACTCGCATGGCAGCTCCGCTCTCACCCGGGTGCCGCCTCCGCGCGGGCTCCATACCCGCAGGCGCCCGCCGAGTGCCTCGACGCGGTCTGCCAGCCCGCGCAGGCCGGAGCCGCGTTCGGTGTCGGCGCCGCCGGTTCCGTCGTCGACGACCTCGACCACCACCTGGCCGTCCACGCGGGTGACGTGCACGGTGGCCGACGTGGCCTGGGCGTGCTTGCCGATGTTGGTCAGGCTTTCGCTGACCACGTAGTACGCCGCGACCTCGACGGGCTCGGCGACCCGGCCGTCCATCTCGACGCTCAGGAGAGCTGGTACCGGCGCCCGCGCGGCCAGCGATTCGAGCGCCACGGCCAGCCCGTGCGAGGTGAGCACCGCCGGATGCAGGCCGCGCGCGACGTCGCGCAGCTCCGCCAGGGAGACGGAGATCTCGCCCCTCGCCTGAGCGAGCAGCGCCTTGGCGCCGGCGTCACCGCCGAGCCTGGTCTGCAGCAGGCTCAGGTCCAGGGAGAGCGCGACGAGTCGCTGTTGCGCGCCGTCGTGGAGGTCGCGTTCCAGTCGCTGGCGCTCCTTCTGACCGGCTTCGATGACCCGTGCGCGGGATCCGCGTAGCTCGTCGACGCTGGCCCGCAGCTCCGCCTGGAGCCGGCCGGTCTCCAGTGCGATGGCGGCCACCGCGGCGACCGCGTCGAGGAGTTCGGGCTCGTCGTTGAGCGCCGGGTCGTGGACGAGGGCCGCGATGTCCTCTCCGTCGCGCTGGATCGGCGTCACCCGGGCCCGGTCGGCAGGCAGGCCGACCGGCTTGCCGTCCTGGTCGACCCAGCTGCCGAAATGCGGCAGCCAGTACACCAGCGACAACGACGGATCACGTAGCGCCCGGGCGAGCGGAGGGCGCAGATCCGCCGGCCCCATCCGCAGCTCCATGACGAGATCGCCGACGGCCGTCCTGGCCAGCCGGGCCTGGAGCAGTCCAGCCAGGAAGGTGATCGGGGCGAGTCCGATCACCAGAAGACTGATCCACTGGATCGTCGGGAACGGAGGACCGCCGAACACGCCCACCAGCAGCAGGACGGCGATCATCACCAGTCCCAGGGCGAACGAGTCGACCAGCAGGGAGAGCGATCGTCGCAGCGGACGCCCGCCGGCCAGCCGCCGGACGGCGAGCAGGACGACGCCCGCCAACGCGACCGCGCTGATCACGACGAGTTCGACGCCGTGGAGGAGCGCCGCGACGGACTGTCCCGGCCCGCCCGGATCGAGACCGCCCATGGCCAAGACGGCCGCCTGCACCCCGGTCGCCGCGACGTAGCCGACGGCGACGAGCACCCGCTCGAAGCGCAGGCGCAGCCGGCCGGTCGGGAACGCCAGGAACACGTGGACGATCAGCACCAGGGGTAACAGGTCAAACATTTGCCCGATCGCATGTGCGGCCCCGTTGCCGGACCAGTTCAGCGCCGACGCCAACGAGCAGAACCCCGTGACGATCATCAGCGGGCCGATCCTGTTGGCGGGCCGACGCCACCACGCGACCAGGCCGCTGACGGCGTACGACAACGAGATCCAGCAGACCAGGCCCGCGTGGAGGAGGTCCGTGCCGCCGGCCACCGCGAGGGTGATCGCACCGGTGATGCCGAACACCAGCACGGCGGCCATGGCCACGAAGACAGGGGTCGGGGCGCGTACGCTGAGGTGACCCGACCTGGCCGGGATCGCCGCCATCCGCTCCCCCTTTCCGACCCTCGCGGAATGAAGGGAGGCGTCCCGCTCACGCTACGCCGTCGATCGCGCTCATTCCATGCCGCTTCCGCGACCACTTCAAGGCCGCCGAGGAGCGTGCCGCGCGAACGACCGGGACGAAGCGTGGTCATCGACCGGGAGCCGCCGATGCGGATGCGAGATCATGCCGTCAATCCCCGAAGAACGCGATCAGCTCCTCCTGGAGCCAGGCGGCCTGATGCTTGGGCAGCCCGTGCCCGCTGCCCTCGACGACCCGCAGACTCGCCGATGGCATCGCACCCGCGGTCTCGCGCAGCGCGGATTCGGGGTAGAACGGGTCCTGACCTCCTCCGATGACCAGCGTGGGCACGCCGAGGCCGGACAGATCGGCCGTCGTGTCGTGGGCCAGCATCGCCTGGATCGTGATGGCGAAGTCGCCGCTGTCGGCGCTCTCCGGAGGACTGCCGCCGGTGAGCCGCCCGAACACGCGGGCCGCACGCTGCGCGGCCGCCCCGTCGACGGCCGCCGCCGCCAGCTCCGCGCCTCGGCGAGCGCGCGCCACCGCTCGCAGATCCGACGTCCCTCTTCCGAGAGCCGGGAACCGGCGACCACCAGCGCGAGCCGCTCCACCAGGCTGGGATGGTCGAGCGCGAGGTGCTGGGCGATGGCGCCGCCGGTCGACAGGCCGACGAGCTTGACCGGCCCGAGTTCGGCGCGCAGGAGACCGGCGTAGCCGGCGGCCAGGTCCCGGGTGCTCATGCCCGCGGTCAGGTGGCGGGGGCGCTGCACCACGTACACCGTGTAGTGCCGCGCCAGCCGCCTGAACGCGTAGCCGTAGGAGCGGGCGACCAGGCCGCCGCGTGTGCCGTTGTCCAGCGCCATGCCGGGCAGCACCATGAGCGTCGCCCGGCCGTCCCCGAGCCGGACGTAGGAGAAGCGGCCGCCGAGCAGGCCCGTCTGTACAGTCATGACGCCTGGACTCCTGTCAGGATGACGCGGCGGCGCAGCCGGCGCGCCGCGAGGATGACGATCGGATTGATCACGGCCAGCCCGAGCAGCGCGGGAGGCAGGTGGGCGAGCGCGCCGGAGACGTCGCCGAACGCGAACGTCCACACGATCTTGAACAGCACGGCGCCGTTGATGACGACGAGCGTCCAGGCGAGCGAGCCCCGCCAGAGGGCGAGAGCCAGCCCGGTGAACACCAGCGGCACCAGCAGGGCGATCGCGACCTTCCACAGGGTCCAGTCGCCGAGCAGGTAGGCGCGCTCGGCGGCGAGCATGCCGAGTACGGCGGGATCCGGGTCCTCGGGCGCGGGGAACCAGGCCATGCTGGTGACCAGCGCGACCAGCGTCAGCACGATGCCGGTCAGGCTGCGCCGGTGGGCGAACCAGCAGAACGGCAGCAGGAACAGCGGCCTGATGTACCAGCTGAGGACGTTGTGGTGCCGATCCCAGATCCACGGCGCCAGGTCGTTGAGCCATTCGGCGAACGTCGTCATCGCTGCCCGCCAGGTGCCGCCAGCCAGGCCTTCCGGTCGAACAGCAGCACAGCGGCGGCCACGAGGGTCCAGGCGGCGAAGCCGAGCCATTCCATGCGCACCACGTCGGCGCCGGTGAAGCCGATGTTGCCGAGCGTGATCGTGCCCTGGGTCACGTGGAAGAGCAGCACGAGCAGCAGGCTGCCGCCGCTGCGGTTGAACAGCCAGACGTAGACGAAGGTGATCAGGAACGTCGTCGGCAGCCCGATCAGCGACTCGCCCGGGATCACCATGGTCGGCAGGTGCCAGAGCGCGACCAGCACGCCCAGGATCGCCGCGCTGACCAGCGGCGACCGCGTGGCCTGCAGCCGCGGGACGGCGTAGGCCCGCCACGCGGGCTCCTCGCCCACGGGCCCGTCCATCGGATTGACCAGCCGGATCGCGAACAGCAGCGCGACGCTCGACCACGACAGCGCGGCCAGGTCGGGGGCGGGCGCGCCGAACAGGGCGACGTTCGCCCAGGTCGTGGTGGTGATCACCGCGAGGGGCAGGCCGAGGGCGGCGGCGTACCAGACCCAGCCGACCCGCCAGCGCAGCAGCCGCCCGCCGAGCTCGCGCAGGCCGGCCCGGCCCTCGGTCACGGCGAGGACGATCACCGCGGACAGGACCGGTCCCGCGGGCACGAACCCGGGCTCCTGGCTGATGCCGAGCGCCTGCAGCGGCCAGGCCCACCACGACAGCGCGAACGCCAGGACGAAGAAGGACGGGAGACGGTGGCGGCGCACCCAATCCCTGAAGCCGGATCGTCCGGGGACAGGTGGGGGCTGGTCGTGAATGATGCGAGATTTCATGCTTCGACGCTCGCAGCCGGAGCGCGCCCCGGTAAGCCGGGTGGCTGGCCATCGCGCAGGGCGGGTTTCTGGTGGGAGCCCGAGGGACAGCCGCCCGCGGACGCCGAGTCGCTCTGGCGGTCAGCGGGTGGTGACCGCGTCGAAGGGCGCGCCCGATGCCGGGCGCGCCCCTCCATGCCTCCGGGTGTCAGGCCCGGCGGAGCTGGAAGGCCAGGCCCAGGTCCTCGTCCGCGTGGGACGGCAGGTCCTCCGCCGTGCCCTCCGTGACCGTGGTCGCCAGGACCTCCTCCGCCACGACGTGCGGCTCCGACCGCAGGGCCGCGGCGAGGTCCGGCGACGAGGTGGCCCACCAGAGCTCGATGCGGTCCGTGATCGACAGGCCGGTCGCCTTGCGGGCCTCCTGGACCAGGCGGATGACCTCGCGCAGGAGCCCCGCGCGGCGCAGCTCGTCGGTGAGCTCCAGGTCCAGGGCCACCGTCTCGCCCGTGCCCGTGCCGATCGCGCCCGTCTCCACCGCCCAGCCGGAGCGGGGCTGCTCGTTGACGATCACGTCGTCGGGGCCGAGCATGATCTCGCCCAGCTCGTCCGCCTCCACCATGACCGTGCCGCCGGAGCGAAGGGCGCGGGCCACCCGGATCGGGTCGGCCGCGGCCACCGCGGCGGCCACGATCTTGGTCTGGGAGCCGAACCGCTTGCCCAGGGACCGGAAGTTGGGCTTGACCGTGTACGACACGAGGTCAGCGCTGAATCCGGACATGTCCTCCAGGGAGTGGACGTTGAGCTCCTCCGCCACCAGCCCGCGCAGCTCGCCCGGCAGCGACTGCCAGCCGTGCGCGCCCACCAGGGCCCGCCTGAGCGGCTGCCGCGTCTTGACGCCCGACGAGGCGCGGGCCGAGCGGCCCAGCTCCACCAGGCGCCGGACCAGCGCCATCTGGTCGGACAACATCGGGTTCAGCAGGTCTCTGCGCACCTCCGGCCAGGAGGCCAGGTGCACCGATGAGGGCGCCTCCGCCGAACGCAGGACGTCCCAGAGGTAGTCGGTGACGAACGGGGCGATGGGCGCCATCAGCCTGAGCACCGTCTCCAGGCACTCGTACAGGGTCGCGAAGGCGTCCTCCGAACCCTGCCAGAACCGGCGGCGCGAGCGGCGTACGTACCAGTTGGACAGGTCGTCGAGGAAGTCGGCGAGCCGGCGCCCGGCGCGCTGGGTGTCGTACTCGTCCAGCGACGCCGTGACCTCGGCGACCGTCCGGTGCAGCTCGGCCAGCGCCCAGCGGTCCAGCAGCGAGCGCTCGGCCGCCGGGGTGGCCTCCGCCAGCCTGGACGGCGACCACGACTCGGCGTTGGCGTAGAGGGTGAAGAACGACGAGGTGTTCCAGAGCGTCAGCAGGACCTTGCGGACGATCTCCTCCAGCACGTTGTGACCCACCCGGCGGGCCGCCCACGGCGAGCCCGAGCAGGCCATGAACCAGCGCAGCGCGTCGGCCCCGTGCTCATCCATCAGCGGCATCGGCTCGAGGATGTTGCCCAGGTGCTTGCTCATCTTGCGGCCGTCCTCGGCCAGGATGAGGCCGAGGCAGAGCACGTTCTCGTAGGAGGACTGGCCGAAGACGAGGGTGCCGACGGCCATCAGCGAGTAGAACCAGCCGCGGGTCTGGTCGGTGGCCTCGCAGATGAACTGCGCCGGGTAGACGCCCTCGGGCTTGCCGCGCTCGCCCCACTGCGCGAACGGCATCGAGCCGGAGTCGTACCAGGCGTCGATGACATCGGGCACCCGGCTGGACTCGGCGCCGCAGGACGGGCAGGCGAAGGTCACGTCGTCGACGTAGGGGCGGTGCGGGTCGAGCGCCGAGACGTCCTGGCCGGCCAGGGAGCCCAGCTCCTCCATGGACCCGACGCACGTCACGTGGGACTCGTCCGCCGAGCACACCCACAGCGGCAGCGGCGTGCCCCAGTAGCGCGAGCGCGACAGCGACCAGTCGACGTTGTTGCGCAGCCACTCGCCGAACCGGCCCCACTTGATCGTCTCCGGGTACCAGTTGGTGTTCGCGTTCTCGTGCAGCAGCTGGTCCTTGACCGCGGTGGTCCGGATGTACCAGGACGGGAGCGCGTAGTAGAGCAGCGGCGTGTGGCAGCGCCAGCAGTGCGGATAGGCGTGCTCGAAGTGCCCGCCGCGGAACAGCAGGCCGCGGGCGCGCAGGTCCTCGGTCAGCTCCTCGTCGGCGTCCTTGAAGAACCGGCCGCCGACCATGGGCACGTCGCCGAGGAAGCGGCCGTCGGGGCCGATCGGGTTGACCACCGGCATGTCGTACTGCCTGATCACGGCCAGGTCATCGGCGCCGAAGGCCGGCGCCTGGTGGACCAGGCCGGTGCCGTCCTCGACGGTGACGTAGTCGCCGAGCACGACGTAGTGCGCGCCCGGGATGTCGACCAGCTCGAACGGGCGCGCGTAGGAGGTGTTCTCCAGGTCGCGGCCGCTGTAGCGGGCCACCTCGGTGACCCTCTCGCCCAGGACGGACAGGAGCGGCTCGGCGACCACGAGCACCTCGCCGTCCACGGTGCGGGCCGCGACGTAGGTCACGTCGGGATGCACGGCGACCGCGGTGTTCGACACGAGCGTCCACGGCGTCGTCGTCCACACCAGCAGCGCGGCGCCCAGCTCCGCCAGCGGCCCCGAGGTCACCGGCATGCGGACGTAGACCGACGGGCTGGACACGTTCTCGTAGCCGCCGGGCTGGCCCAGCTCGTGGTCGGAGAGGCCGGTGCCGCAGCGCGGGCAGTAGGGCGTGATCCGGAAGTCGCGGAACAGCAGCCCCTTGTCGAAGATGACCTTCAGCGACCACCACACCGACTCGACGTAGGAGGGGTCCATGGTCCGGTACGCCTGCGACAGGTCGATCCAGTAGCCCATCCGCTCGGTCATCTGCTCGAACGCGTCCACGTTCCGCAGCACCGACTCACGGCACTTGGCGTTGAACTCGGCGATGCCGTACGTCTCGATGTCCTTCTTGCCGGACAGGCCGAGCTCGCGCTCGACGCCCACCTCGACGGGCAGGCCGTGGCAGTCCCAGCCGGCCTTGCGCGGGACGCTGAAGCCGCGCATGGACTTGTAGCGCGGGAACAGGTCCTTGAACACGCGCGCCTCGACGTGGTGCACGCCCGGCAGGCCGTTGGCGGTGGGCGGGCCCTCGTAGAACACCCAGGACGGGTGACCCGCGTTCTGCTCCACGGAACGCTCGAAGATCTTCCCGTCCCGCCAGCGGTCCAGGACCTCGCGCTCGAGCGCGGGCAGGTCGACCTGCGCGGGAAGAGGACGGAAGGATGGGGAAGACATTTCGGGCGTGACCTCCACGCTTGATCGGCCAATTGGACGAGCGTGAAGGGACGAAGCCGTACGGCTCCGCGGTACCACCCTTCTTGACCTCGCACGGGGCGAGGCCCTCTTCATCTGGTCTGCGGCCGGTTCTAATGAGCTCGGGAGAGCCGTTCTTCCGGCGGCTCCGGGGTGATATCCCTCACAGTCGGGCCCCATCAACGCCTTGCAGTCTCAAACCATAACGCAGAGTGGAGGTCAAGGCTTCCCGGTTTCCCTGGTGGCGCCCCGCGGCGGCCACAACGTCGGTACGGAAGCCGTAAACGCCCACAAAGTTGTGGGAATGGACGCCCCTGAGAAGGAGTTGAATGCGCGAGGCGGGATAGTACGGGGGAGGTAAACCGTCCGGCGGGTCGTTTGCCGTTCCGTTATCAGGATCCTAAACTGCCCGCACCTCAACGGCCTTGATCAGCAATGGAGGCACGCCATGGCGGCAGTCACGCAGACCGCTACACCGTCGATGTGGTCGCAACAGGAGCTGGCCGAGGTACGCGGCATGCTCCAGGCCGAGATCGACGAGCTCGAGGCGGACATCCTCCGCCACGAGACGGAAATAGCCTCTGGAGACGTCACCCAAGGAGCCGGCGACGACCAGGCGGACGCCGGCGCCAAGACATATGAGCGCGAACGCGAGATCGCCCTTACCCTGAATGCGCGCGATCTGGTCGCGCAGAATGAACGTGCGATCGCCAGGATCGACGCAGGGACCTATGGAGTGTGCGAATCGTGCCACAAGCCGATCGGCAAGGAACGCCTTCAGGCGTTCCCGAGGGCGACGCTGTGCGTGGCCTGCAAGCAGAGGGAGGAGCGCCGGTAGGCAGACCCCGGGGTCGCCTGATCGCCGTCCTCATCGTGCTGGCGGCCGTCATCTACGCGGCCGACCTCATCACCAAGACGGTGGTGCTGCGGTCGCTTGAGGACAAGCCGCCGCTGGTCGTCATCGAGAACGTGTTGCAGTTCCGGGTGATCTTCAACTCCGGCGCCGCGTTCAGCATCGGCACCGGGATGACCCTCGTCCTCACCCTCATCGCGGCGGCGGTGGTCGTGGCCATCGTGCGCACCGCGCGCAAGCTCGGCAGCCGCGCGTGGGCGATCACGCTCGGCCTGCTCCTCGGCGGGGCGCTCGGCAACCTCACCGACCGGCTGCTGCGCTACCCGTCGGGGATCGGCCGCTCCACGCAGCTCCAGGGGCACGTCGTGGACTTCATCGAGGTGCTCCCCGGGCATTTCCCCATCATCGACTACTTCCCCATCTTCAACATCGCCGACTCCGCGATCGTCTGCGGCGGCATCCTGGCGGTGCTCCTGGCCTGGCGCAACGTGCAGATCGACGGGTCGAAGGAGGTGGCGAAGGGTGAGTGAGCAGCGAAGTCTGCCCGTGCCCGACGGGCTGGAGGGCGAGCGGCTCGACGCCGCGCTCGCGCGGCTGTTCGGCTTCTCCCGCACGCGCGCGGCCGAGCTGATCGTCGCGGGTGAGGTGCTGGTCGACGGCCGGCAGCCGGCCAAGTCCGACCGGGTCCACGCGGGCGCGTGGCTCGACGTGACCATGCCGCCGCCCCTCACCACGCCCATGCCAGTGGCCGAGCCGGTGCCCGGCATGACCATCGTGTACGAGGACGACGACATCATCGTCGTCAACAAGCCCATCGGGGTGGCCGCCCACCCGACCGTCGGCTGGACGGGCCCCACCGTGATCGGCGGGCTGCTCGGGGCCGGGCACACGATCGCCACCAGCGGAGCCGCCGAGCGCCAGGGCATCGTGCACCGCCTGGACGCCAACACCACGGGCGCGATGGTGGTGGCCAAGAGCGAGCACGCCTACTCGTGGCTCAAGCGCGCCTTCAAGGAACGCACCGTCGACAAGCGCTACCACGCGCTGGTCCAGGGGCATCCCGACCCGTTCAGGGGCACGGTCGACGCGCCCATCGACCGGCACCCGTCGGGCGACGGCAGGTTCGCGGTGGTGGCCGGCGGCAAGCCGTCCGTCACCCACTACGACACCGTCGAGGCGTTCCGGGCGGCGTCGCTGCTGGACATCAAGCTGGAGACCGGGCGTACGCACCAGATCAGGGTGCACATGGCGGCGCTGCGCCACCCGTGCGTCGGCGACCTGCTCTACGGCGCCGACCCGACGCTCTCCGCCCGGCTGGGGATCACCCGGCAGTGGCTGCACGCGGTCGCGCTCGGCTTCGAGCACCCGTCGACGGGCGAGTGGATGTCGTTCAGCACCGACTACCCGCAGGACCTGCAGAAGGCGCTCGACATCGTCCGCGACGAGTCCTGAGCCCAGGCGTCCTCCCGCACGGCGGGAGGACGCGCACGCCCGGCTCGGCGCCGGCGGCGCCGCCACGGAGAGCGTGCGGTCCGCCGAGCCGTCGTCGTCGACGATCAGCTCCCAGCTCAGCGGCGCTTCCTGGGCTTCTTCTTCTCCGAGTCCGACGCCCTGCTGTTGTCCGAGCCCTCGACCTCGCCCGGGGTCTCGGACGGGTCCTCGGACGGGGTCTTCTTCTCCTTCTTGGACTTCTCCGGCGTCGGCTCCTCGGTGGGCCTCTTCCTCTCGCCGTCAGGCGTCCTGGGCTCCTCCCTGGTGGGCGGTGGGGATCACCCGGCAGTGGCTGCACGCGGTCGCGCTCGGCTTCGAGCACCCGTCGACGGGCGAGTGGATGTCGTTCAGCACCGACTACCCGCAGGACCTGCAGAAGGCGCTCGACATCGTCCG
>NZ_VCJS01000177.1 GCF_005893125.1 Nonomuraea basaltis
CCCACTCGCCCCCCGCCGCCGGCTCGGCTCGCATCCGCTCCTGTTCGGCCCCGGCCCCGGCCCCGGCCGCGGGTCCGGCGGCGTCCGTCGCCTCAGCCGTAAGGCGGTCGGCAGACGTTTCGCCGGTGGAGGGCCGCTCGCCGGTGGCAGCGCCAGGTGCGCGCGGCCGGGCGGGCGCCGTACCGGAGGTGCAGGCCAGGGCGGTCGCGGCGAGTTCCCATGTACGCGGGCTCGGCCAGGCGCGGGCCGGTCCGTCCGGTACGGCGAGCACCAGCTCGGGCCGCACCCGCAGGAACGCCCCCACCAGCGCCCGAGCCCGCCCCACCGCGACGGCGGACGGCTCCGACCACCCGGCCGGATCCGGCACCGGGAACCCGCCCGCGAACCCCTCGGCCACCGAGGCCGCGCTGATCTTCCAGTCCAGGTGGATCAGCCGGTTCGCCAGCGGCGCCGACAGATCCCAGCCGTCCGCCGCCTGCTCGGGCGGGTTGGCCGCGGCCACGATCCGCACCGACGCGGGCAGCGCCAGATCCCCGACGGCCCGCTCCAGCACCACTCGCAGCATCGCGGCCTGAACGGCGGGCGGCGCGGTGGTCAGCTCGTCCAGGAACAGGATCCCCGACCCGGACGCGGCCAGCCGCTCCGCCCAGCGCGGCGGCGCGAACCAGGTGCTCCCGTCGCGCAGCACCGGCAGCCCGGCGAAGTCGCTCGGCTCCCTGATCGAGCCCACCACGACCTCGACCGGCAGCCCGAGCCGCCGGCCGAGCGCCAGCACGGCCGACGTCTTCCCGGTGCCCGGCGATCCCCACAGGATGACCGGCAGGTTCGCCGCCACGGCCACGGACAACGCGTCCACGAAAAGCCCCCTCGCGTCAACTTTGATTGACCTCATGGGTCAACATAGGTTGACGCGAGCGGGATGTCAAACCTCCAGCACGAGCTTGCCGACCCGGGGCCTCGGCCAGCGGGAACACCCGGTTCACGCGCGGGCCGGTCCTCGGCATGTGGAGCCGAAGAACCGATCAGATCCGGTTGACCCGCGCCCACGCCACGAACGAGCCGCCGAACACGGCCATGACCAGGCCGGTCCACAGGTTCACGGCGCTCCCCAGGACGCCGGCGATGATCAGGATCACGCCGTACACCAGGAAAAGCCCGCCGATCACCATTCTGATGTCGCTCATAGGATCACTCCGTACAACGCGGCGGCCAGGACGAGGGCGCCCGCGCCCAGCAGCGCGGGCGAGCGGTACCACTTCGCGTCCCCGGCCAGCGCGTCGTCCTCCAGGTCAACGGCGCTGAGCCCGTACACGAGCCCGCGCAGCTCCTCCTCCCGCTTCTGGGTGGTGACCAGCGTGACCGCCACGGACACCACCACGTCCACGGCGAACGCCAGGCCGGCACCCCAGAAGCTGGCGTTCAGCTCGGTGCCGAAGTTCACCAGCCCGGCCTTGTAGGAGAAGTACGACGCGAAAGCGGCGAGCGTACCGGCGAGCAGCCCCCAGAAACCGGCCCACGGCGTCATCCGCCGCCAGAACAGGCCGATGATGAACGTCGCGAAAAGCGGCGCGTTGAAGAACGAGAAGAGCGCCTGCAGGTAGTTCATGATGTTGGAGTAGCCGGCCGCGATGAACGCCGTGCCGACCCCCATAGCCACGCCCGCCACGGTCGCGATCCGGCCCACCCGCACGTAGTAGCCGTCCTCGCGGCCCGGCCGCAGGTGCGACTGCCAGATGTCGTTGGTGAACACCGTGTTGAACCCGCTGATGTTCGCCGCCATCCCCGCCATGAACGACGCCAGCAGCCCGGTCACCGCGATCCCCAGCACGCCGTTCGGCAGCAGGTCCCGCATCAGCAGCGGGATCGCGTAGTTGTACGGCTGCCCCTTGCCCAGGTCGCTGAAGAGCACCAGCGCGATCATGCCGGGCAGCACCGTCACCAGCGGGATGAACAGCTTCGGGTACGCGGCGACGATCGGCGTGAGCCGGGACGCGTTCGTGTTCCTGGCCGACAGGGCCCGCTGCACCTCGGCGAAGTTCGTCGTCCAGTAGCCGAACGACAGCACGAAGCCCAGCCCGAACACGATGCCGATCCAGTGCGCCTGCATCGGGTTCTGGCCCGCGGTGTCCGTCCATGTGTGCAGGCCGCCCTCGCCGAGCGCGCTCTGCCGTACCCGCTCGAACAAGCCGGAGATCCCGCCCACCTTCATGAGCCCGAGCACGGTCAGCGGGATCAGGCCGGCGAGGATCACGAAGAACTGCAGGACCTCGTTGTAGATCGCCGAGGAGAGCCCGCCGAGCGTGATGTACGACAGCACGATCGCCGCCGAGATCACCACCGACACCGGCAGCGGCCAGCCCAGCAGCGCCTCCAGGACCAGCGCCAGCGCGTACAGGTTCACACCGGCGATGAGGATCTGCGCCACCGCGAACGTGATCGCGTTCAGCAGCTGCGTGGCCCCGTTGAAGCGCCTGCGCAGGAACTCGGGCACACTGCGGACCTTCGAGCCGTAGTAGAAGGGCATCATCACGATGCCGAGGAACACCATCGCCGGGACCGCGCCGATCCAGTAATAGTGCACGGTCATCGCGCCGTACTGGGCGCCGTTGGCCGCCATGCCGAGGATCTCGATCGCGCCCAGGTTCGCCGACACGAACGCCAGGCCGGTGACCCACGCGGGAAGCCCGCGGCCGGCCAGGAAGAAGTCCAGGCTGGAGGTGATCCGCCGGCGGGCGGCGAACCCGATGGCGAGCACGGTGGCGAAATAGATGGCGACGAGCAGGTAGTCGAGGAGGTTCACGTCAAGCCGCACGGAGTGCCCGCTACCCCGGAGAATCACAACATCACGCGGCGAGCCCGGCCGGCCGTGGTGGACCGCCGAACGTGGCTGGTCATACCGTCAAGGAGCTGTGGTGGACCGCTGAGCGCTCCTCGCCATACTGTCAAGGAGTGGACGTCGCCGACCTGAGCCCCGCGCAGGCACGGGAGCGCTTCCGCGCCGGAGAGCGGGTGCCCACCGCGGGCTGGTGCCGGGGCTGGACGCAGGCCAACCTGATCGCCGTGCCCGCGCGGCTGCGCTACGAGCTGCTGCTGTTCGCCCATCACAACCCCCAGGCGTGTCCCGTGCTCGACGTCGGCGAGCCGGGGGTCTGGTCGACCGCGCTGTTCGCCGGCGATCTGCGCACGGACCTGCCGGGCTACCGCCTCTACCGGGACGGCGCCCCGGTCGCCGACCTCGACGACGTGGTGGACGAGTGGCGCCCGGACCTCGTGCCGTTCCTCATCGGCTGCAGCTTCACCTTCGAGCGCGCGCTGCTCGCGGCCGGGGTGCCGGTGCGGCACCTGGAGCTGGGGACGAACGTGCCGATGTACGTCACCAGCGTCCCCTGCGAGTCCTCAGGCAGCCTGTCGGGGCCGCTGGTCGTGTCGATGCGGCCGGTGCCCGCCGAGCTGGTGAAGACCGCGGTCGAGGTGAGCGGCCGGTACCCGCGGGTGCACGGGGCGCCGGTGCACGTCGGCGACCCGGCCGCGATCGGGATCCGCGACCTGGCCCGGCCGGACTTCGGCGACCCGGTGGAGGTGCGCGCCGGCGAGGTGCCGCTGTTCTGGGCGTGCGGGGTGACGCCGCAGGCGGCGATCATGGCCAGCGGCGTCGAGTACGCGATCGGCCACCTGCCGGGCCACATGGCGATCATGGACGTCCGCGACGAGGACTACCGGGCCTGAGGCGGGATGCCCGCCGCCGTGAGCTGCTCGCCGACCGGCGGCGCGCCGCACCGGTTGTCGATCTCCAGATGCGGTACGACCGGCGGCTCGTCCACCCGGATGTTCCTCAGGTAGTCCTCGAACGCCGCCAGCTTGCCCGCGTCCCGCGCGTACCCCCTGGCGGTCAGCCGCTCGCGCAGGGCCGGGCCGTCGGAGCGGACCCACAGCAGGCGCACCGGTGTCCCGCCCAGCTCCGCCACCCACTCCGCCCACCTGGCGGCGTCGTGGACCTGGGTGGTGAACGGGCCGTCGAGCAGCACCGGGCAGCCGTGGCCGCGGATCTGCCTGGCGAGCCTGGTCAGGCCCGCGTATTCATGGCGCTTGATGTGCCGGTCGTACCAGGGGCCCTCGCGCTCTCCGTCCGGCCTGCCGTGGGCTCTCAGGACCTCGGCCACGAAGCCGCCGTACGCGGTGTCCTTGTCGAGCAGGGCGGGCACGGGGGAGAGGCGGGCGAGCAGCTCGGCCGCGACCGTGGACTTGCCCGCGCCCGGCGGCCCGCTGATCACCCAGACAGTGCTCATGCGATCAACGCTAAGGCCAACCTACGCGGATTTGCGTACGCGGGTGCCTCGTCTCGGCGGACGACGCGTCCAGGCGGGGCGATCAGACTCCTTGCTCATGCTGACCGTGTTGACGAGGGCGTTCCGGGTGCCGGAGCTGCGCAAGAAGTTGCTGTTCACGCTCGCCCTCATCGGGCTGTTCCGGCTCGGCCAGGTCCTGCCCTCGCCGGGGGTCGACGTGGTGGCGGTGCGGGAGTGCGTGGGGTCGGCCAGTGGCGGGCTCTTCGACCTGGCGCAGATGCTCAGCGGGGGCGCGATGCTGCAGCTGTCGGTGTTCGCGCTCGGCGTCATGCCGTACATCACCGCCAGCATCGTCATGCAGCTGTTCGCCGTGCTGGTGCCCCGCCTGGACGCGCTCAGGAAGGAGGGCCAGCGGGGGCAGGCGAAGATCACGCAGTACACGCGGTACCTGACCGTCGGGCTCTCCCTGCTGAACGCGGGCACCGTCGTCGCGCTGGCCCGCACCGGGCAACTGCTGCCCGGATGCGCCCGGCCACTCCTGCGGGACGACGGCCTGCTCACCGTGACCGTGATCGTGCTGACCATGGTGGCGGGCGCGTGCATGGTCATGTGGCTGGGCGAGCTGATCACCGACCGGGGGATCGGGAACGGCATGTCCCTCCTGATGTTCACCCAGGTCGTGGCCGTCTTCCCGGGCTACATGTCGAAGATCTTCGTCCTGACGCCGGTCGGCGCCGTGGTGATGACGGTGGCGGGACTGTTCCTGGTGGCGGCCGTGGTGTTCGTGGAGCAGGCGCAGCGACGGGTGCCCGTGCAGTACGCCAAGCGCATGGTCGGCAGGCGCATGTACGGCGGGAGCAGCACGTACATCCCGATGAAGGTCAACCAGGCGGGCATCGTGCCGGTCATCTTCACCACGTCCCTGCTCTACCTGCCGACACTGGCGGCGCCGATGCTCGGTGCCGAGGCCGGGGCGTGGGTGCAGCGCAACCTGACCTCGGGGACGAATCCGCTCTACATGGCCGTGTACGTGCTGCTGATCGTGGCGTTCGCCTACTTCTACGTGTCGATCACCTTCAACCCCGTGGAGGTGGCCGACAACATGCGGCGCTTCGGCGGGTTCGTGCCCGGTCTCCGGCCCGGGCGGCCCACCGCCGAGTACCTGGCGTTCGTGCTGTCCAGGATGACCGCGCCCGGGGCGGCGTACCTGGGGGTGCTGGCGCTGCTGCCGCTGGTGGCGTTCGCGATCCTGAAGGACCCGGAGACGCAGCAGAACTTCCCGTTCGGCGGGACGAGCGTGCTCATCATGGTCGGGGTCGGCCTCGACACGATCAAGCAGATCGAGGCGCAGCTCCAGCAGCGCAACTACGAGGGCTTCCTCAAATAGACCTCACGCGGGCAGGGCCAGGCCGGCCCGCATGGCGAACACCACGAGCTGCGCCCGATCCCTGGCGCGCAGCTTCACCATGGCCCGGCTGACGTGCGTCCGCACGGTGTCGGGACTGATCACCAGCTCCTTGGCGATCTCCTCGTTCGACCTGCCGGTGGCCACCCACGCCACCATCTCCCGCTCCCGGGGCGTGAGCGTCTCGATCCCCTCGACCGGCTCCGTCCCGTGCCGGCCGAAGAGGCCGATGACCTTCCTGGTGATCGCCGGTGACAGCAGCGCCTCCCCGGCGGCGACCACGCGCACCGCGTTGACCAGCTCGTCGGGGGCGCTGTCCTTGAGCAGGAAGCCGCTGGCCCCGGCCTGGAGGGCGGCGAAGACGTAGTCGTCCATGGCGAACGTGGTCACCACCACGATCCTCGCGCCCCGCAAGTCCGGGTCGTCGGCGATCGCCCGCAGCGTGGCCAGGCCGTCCATGCCGGGCATGCGGATGTCGAGCAGCAGGACGTCGGGTCGCGTGCGCCGCATCAGCGCCAGCGCCGCCGCCCCGTCCGCCGCCTCGCCGACGCACTCCATGCCGGGCTCCCGCTCCAGCAACGCCCGCAACCCCATCCGCACCACCGCCTGATCGTCGGCGATGGCCACCCGGATCGCTCCGCGCCCCACCTCGCCGCCGGCGGACGTCTCGTGACCGATCCCGTCGCCGGCGCCGTCCGCATCGAATGCGGGTGCTCCGTCACCCACCAGGCCGCCCGGTCACACCGAGACCTGCGGGAAACCTGGCCACCACCTGGAAGCCGCCGCCCTCCCGCGGACCGGCGGTGAACCGGCCGCCTGCCTCGGCGACCCTGGCGCGCATCCCGGCGAGCCCGCGCCCCTCACCCGAGCCCGCCCAGCCCAGGCCCCGGTCGGCGACTTCCAGCACGAACTCGTGCGGATCGTCGCTCACCCGGACGAGCGCCCGGTTCGGGCCCGCGTGGCGCAGCACATTGGTCAGCGACTCGCGCACCACCCGGTAGACGGTGCCCTGAAGATGAGCGGGCACGGAGAAGCCGGGAGGCTCGACGTCCACCAGCAGGCCCGCGGCCCGCATGCCGTCGATCAGGCCCGTCAGATCGCCACCGGGCGGGTCGATCCCGTCGAGCGCGGCCCGAAGCTGGGCCAGCGCCGTCGTGCTCGTCTCCCTGATCGCCCGCAGCGAGGCCCGCGCCTGCTCGGGATCGTCGTCGAGAGTGACGAGCGCGAGCCCGGCCTGCATGGCGATGGCCGCCAGCCCGTGCCCGGCGGCGTCGTGCACCTCCCCGGCGATCCTGGCCCGCTCCAACGCCAGCGCGTCCGCCTCGGCCCTGGGCCCGGCGAGAGCCGAATCGTTCGTCGCCGGTGGGGTGCCGTAGAGCGTGCCTTCGCGGGCCGGCGGGCGCACGGTCTTCAGCTGAGCGGTGCGGGCGGCGGGAATGCCCCATGCCACCTGGTTCGCGGCGCCGTGCCGTGCTGCCGCGGACGTCGCGAGCTGCCGCCCCGGCTCGCCGTCCTGGAATTCGGCGGAGATCTGGAGCTGCGGCGGCTCGGTGTCCGCGGCCGCCGCCGCGGCGGCGCGCGCCTGGGCGAGGCCGCTGAACGACCACGGGACGGCCAGCCAGCCCGCCCACGCCAGCATGACCACGACCGGTACGTCACCTAACCGGCTGAGGCGTGACAGGGCGGCGAGCGGCCTGCGCAGGCGGCCGCCCCTGTGCGTGTGCTCCGTCACCATCCCCCACCCGGCCAAGGCTCGAATTAGCCCGATCCTAGCGAGTTTCACACCTTCCGGTTTGACATCGGCCCGGTCAGACCCCAAGAAATGATCTTGTTTGGGGTGATTCTGATGAGCTCCCCGGAGAAGCCGCGGAGCGGCGGCTCCTGCCCGGTCAGCGCCTGCGCCGTGCCCCGGATCTCGACGCCCCGCACCGTCCACGGGTTCACCGAGGCGAGATCGTCCACGACGAACGCCACCGTGCTGCCCGCCTGGACATTCCTAAACTTCTTGGACTTGCCCAGCGCGTGCCCGCCGATGTCGATCGTGCCCGCCTCGGCGTTGACGAAGAAGCCGGTCGGGCTGTTCTGGACCTGGCCGTCGGGGGAGACGGTCGCCAGGCGGCCGAGGCGCTGCGTGGCCAGGTAGTCCAGCTCTTCCTGTGTGAAGGTCATGAGTTCAGGATGCAACCTCAAGCATGGTCGAGGTCAATCGGAGCCGGAGATCAGCCACCGCAGCGGGTTGTCGCGGGTGAGGAGGCGGATCGTGTCCTCGCCGGTCCCCGCCTCGCGCAGGCGGGGCACCAGGGCGTGGAAGAGGTGGGCGTACCCGGGCCCGCCGTACTTGCGCACCTGCGCGATCCGGCTCAGCCCGGTGCTGATCAGCAGGCGGTCGGCGTGGCCGTCCTCGATGAGACCGAGCGCGATCCTGGCCGCCTGTTCGGCGCCCAGGCCCAGCACGCCCAGGCTGACGTACGCCCCCGCCTCGGCGATCTTGCGGGCGGCGGCCGGGTCGGTCCCCGCGTACCCGACGGCGACCCGGGAGCCCGGCAGGTTCTCGCCGAGCAGGATCTCCAGCAAGGCCAGCGCGTTCCTGCCGTGCGTGGCGACGGGCAGGCGCGACTGCAGGGAGGCGCGGGCGGCGGCGATCAGGCAGCGTTCCTCGCGCGGCGTCGGCTCGGCGCCCCAGCAGCCGACCTCGCCGATCACGCCCGGGAACACCCCCGTGCCGTCCACGCCGCTGGAGATCTCCTCCATCAGCCGCCTGGTGAGCGCGTCCGCGTCCTCGTCCCCGACGTCCGTGAACGGCTCGGCGAACAGCCCGGTCGACGCGATCACCGGCACCCGGCTGCCCGCGGCGGCGCGGGCCAGGGCGGCGGCGTCGCGGCCCATGCCCATGCAGGTCAGGTCCACCACCAGGCCGAGGTCGCCGGACTGGCGCAGCTCCCGCAGCTCGGCGGTGACGGCCGCCTCCTCGTCGAGCCAGCGGTACGGGTCGGAGTCGATGCCGATCGCCCAGCGCATGTCGGTACGCAGGTGCTCATGGGGGAGAACGGCGCCGCTGATGGCGGCCGCGCGTACAGGGCCGGTGACGGTACGAAGCAAGACCTCGGGCATAGCAGACATTAACCGATGTTTGCCGTAAGAAGCCTGCTCAGGGAGGAAATTTTACGATCTGGGCGGTTTGGTGGTTTGCTAGCGGAGTGCAAGTGGGCACGGATGGTGGGGTCGTATCCTGGGGGGCACACCGACTGCCGGGGGCAAATGTGGCGATTCAAAACTCTGACACCGGCGACGCCGACGTGATCAAGGACGAGGCCGCCGACCGGTCCAGCATGCCCGAACGCCGTACGGGCCTCCACGGGTGGCTCGACGGCATCAGGTCCACGCGGACGGGCGCGCTCACGCTGAAGATCGTGGTCGGCGTGATCGGGGCCATCATGGTGGTGGGCGGACTGATCATGGTGCCGTTCCCCGGGCCCGGGTGGCTGGTGGTGTTCGCCGGCCTGGCGGTTCTGGCGACGGAGTTCCACTGGGCGCACAAGCTGCTGGAGTTCGGCAAGCGAACGCTGCATGCCTGGACGCAGTGGTACAAACGGCAGGGCTGGACCGTCCGCATCATCGTGCTCGTCGTGACCCTGGCCGCCGCCGCCGTGATCGTCTACTTCGGCCTGCGGACGCTCGGCTTCGACGTGCTCCAGATGGCGACCCGCTACATCTAGACCCGGTCGTTATGGCCCTGCGGAATCCGGCGGATCGCTGTCTAGTCTGCGGGGCGTGATCGCCGAAATCGCCGTCGCGCTCTCCCTGACGGTTTCCGCCCCCGCCGTAGCTCCTTCCACCCAGGCGGACCTGACGCTCCCAGGCACCGGTGGCATGAAATATGGCGAAAAAGCCGACGATCCCGTACGGCTCACCGCGTACGGCCTCGGCACCAAGCAGACCTATCTCAGAGCCCGCACCGGCAACGCCTTCGCCCGGGAGAAGAGCCTCACCGAGGTGTCCGTCGCGCCCGGCGGCCGGCTGGCGGCAGGCGTGCCGGCGGCGTACCGGTCCGGCTACGACTCCCTCCTCGTCACCGACCGCACCACCGGCGAGGCCGGCAGGATCCGCACCGTCAAGAAGCCGCTGACCGCCTCCTACGCCTCCTGGTCCCGCGACGGCACGAAGGTCGCGCTCACCGTCGAGCAGAAGGTGAGCGGCAAATGGCGCGTGCTCGGCTTCACCGTCGTGGACGTGGTCGCGAAGGCCGCGCGCACGGTCCGGATCCCCGGCCTGAGCGCGGACGCCGGCTTCTGGTGGAGCCCCGACGGCAACCTCGTGACGAGGCACGGCACCGGCCTGCGCCTCCATCGGCCCTCGGACGGCGCGGTCATGCGCACGCTGGCGGACGTCGGTTTGCCGACCGGCCCGGAGGATGCGTTCTCGCCGTCGGGCAAGCGCCTGGCCACGTGGTGCCCGACGCGCTTCACGGAGCAACTCTGCCTGGTCGACCCCCTCGCCGGCAAGATCGCCCAGCGGGTGAACGTACGGCCCGAGGCCCTGTTCGGCTGGTGGGACGAGAGCCACGTCATCGCGGTCATGGCGCACCAGGGCGCCTACCGCCTGTCGGTCGTCGACCTCAAGGGGAAGGTGACGCGCGTGCTCGCCGGCGTGCCCGCCAAGACATGGGCCGGGGACCTGTGGCTCTCCTTCACCCGTACGTCATAGATAGAGGCCGGTGCCGTGGTCGGTCTCCTGCGTGGCCACCGCGTGCAGGTCGCGCTCGCGCATCACCAGGTAGGTCCGCGCGTGCACCTCCACCTCGAACTGGTCCTCCGGGTTGAACAGCACCTTGTCGCCCACCTTGACCGAGCGCACGTTCGTGCCGACGCCGTACACCTCGCCCCAGGCCAGCCGGTTGGCCATCTTGACCGTCGCGGGGATGACGATGCCGGAGCCACTGCGCCGCTCCTCCGCCTCCTGCTCGAGCCTGATCATGACCCGGTCGTGCAGCATCTGAATCTCGAACTTGGGCTGTTCCACAAGCACAAGTTTACGAGCACCGGCACCTCGGGATCCCCGGTACGCCGAGACCGCGGAATCTCACGGCCTTCGCCGACGTCGTGATCACGGCAGCCTGAGCTCGGCGAACACCGGCCGGTGGTCGGTGTCGTCCAGCGACAGCACCTCGAACGCGCGCACGGCCATCCGCGAGTCCGCCAGCACGTGGTCGATCGCCACCCCGGGCAGCTTCACCAGGGAGCCGCTCGGCGGCCAGGTGGTCACGGACCCGTTCTGCGGCCAGGTGGTCACGTACCCGCGTCCCATGACGTCGGCCGCGTCCCGATAGCCGGCCGCCAGCAGGTCGCGCATCGGCAGATGGTCGAGCGTGGCGTTGAAGTCGCCCGCCAGCACCCGCAGCGCCCCGTCCCCGCGCGGCAGCGCCTCCAGCCCCGACTGCCAGCACGGCTGCCGCCCGATCCGCTTGGGCGCGCACGGATGCACCGAGACGATCTCGATCCGCGCCCCGCCGGGATGCTTCAGCCAGGCCCTGGCCTGCCCGAACCCGCCGATCTTGATCATTTGCCCGGCTGTGAGCGGGTGCCGTGCGTACACGGCGGACCCGCCGACCCCCGCCAAGGGCCGGGTGACGGCGTGCGGCAGCACCGTACGCAGTCCCGCGTCGTCCAGCCGCCGCATGGCGTCCGGCGTGAACTCCTGCAGCGCCAGCACGTCCGGCTTCAGCCGGGTGACCAGCCCCATCAGTTCCGCCGTGTCGGCCCGGCCCACCAGCAGGTTGGCCGCCAGCACCCGCAGCACCGGCCCCTTGGCGGCCGGATTGCCGTCGGCGAGGGTCCGTGGCAGCAGGACCGGCGCCAGTGCCAGCACCGCGACGAGCGCGACGGTGCCCGCCGCCCGCCGCCGCAGCAGCAAGGCCAGCAGCCCGCTCACCACCGTCGCCAGCGCCGCGTACGGCGTGTACGCCACCACCGGCACCCACGGCCAGTCCGGCTCGAACCCGCTCAGCCGCACCGCCGCCCACAGGGCGAAAGGCGCCACCACGATCCAGCTCATCCATGTCCGCACGCCCTGTATCGCCACAAGTCCCGACCTGGGTTCACACCATGAAAAGGTGTGCTCCATGCGCGATGTGGAAGCCAGGGTCCTGAACGCCATCGACGAGTCCGAAACCGTGAACCTGCTGGCCGAGACCGTGAGGGTGCCCAGCGTCACCGGCACCGACGCCGAGTCCGAGCTCCAGCACCGTCTGGCCGGCCTCCTCACCGAGGCCGGCATGGACGTGGACGTCTGGAAGCTCGACCTCGCCGGCCTGACCGGCCGCCCCGGCTTCCCCGGCACCGAGGCCCCGAGGACCGAGGGGTACGGTGTCGCGGCCGTGACCGGCGGCGAGGGCCCGCCCGCGCTGGCGCTCCAGGGCCACGTGGACGTCGTCCCGACCGGCGACCTGGCCAAGTGGGAGGGCAGCGACCCGTTCGCGGCGCGGATCTCCGGCGACGTGCTGTACGGCAGGGGCGCCTGCGACATGAAGGCCGGCCTCGCCGCCAACCTGGCCGTGGCCAGGGCGATCAAGCGGGCCGGGGTGCGGCTGGCCAGGCCGCTGGCCGTGCACTGCGTGATCAGCGAGGAGGACGGCGGGCTCGGCGCGTTCGCCACGCTGGCCAGGGGGCACACCGCGGAGGCGGCGGTCATCAGTGAGCCCACCAGCGGCGCGGTCATCACGGCCAACGCGGGGGCGCTGACGTTCCGGCTGGAGATCGCCGGGCGGGCCGCGCACGGCGCCACCCGGTACGAGGGCGTCAACGCGATCGAGATGTTCTGGCCGGTGTTCGAGGCGATCAGGCGCCTGGAGGCCGAGCGCAACCGGGACGTCCCCGGCCTCTTCCGCGGGAACGCGATGCCGTACCCGATCGAGGTCGGCACCGTTCGGGCGGGGGACTGGGCCAGCACCGTGCCCGACCTGCTGGTCGCCGAGGGGCGGCTCGGGGTGCGGCTGGAGGAGGACCCGGCCGCCGCGCGGGCCGCGTTCGAGGAGGCGGTCGCGGACGTCGCGCATCCCTGGCTGCGCGCCCACCCGCCCGTGGTGACGTGGCCGGGCGGCCAGTACGCCAGCGGCCGGCTGCCCGCCGGGCACGGGCTGCTCGACGAGGTCGGCCGCGCGATCATCGACACCACCGGCGGAGTTCCGGCCGAGTCGGCGGCGCCCTACGGGAGCGACCTGCGGCTGTACACGGCGGGCGGGATCCCGACGCTGCACTACGGCCCCGGGGACGTACGGTTCGCGCACGCCCCCAGGGAGCAGGTCGACCTGGGCGAGCTGCGCGCGGTCACGCGGGCACTGGCACTGCTCGCTGTGCGCCGCTGCGGAGCACTCTGATCGGCGTGTCACGGTCGAGCACCGTGACCCGGGGACTTCTGTCAGACGGCCGCCTTCGACTCGACCGGCAGGCCGGCCTCGACCCAGTCCTGGATTCCCTCGACGTACCTGCGGACGTCCGTGTAGCCGAGTGCCGTCAGCCGGGCCGCGACCGCCTTGCTGTTGGAGCAGGACGGGTTGGTGCAGTACGTGATGATGGGGGCGTCCTTGTCGGGGAGCAGGGCGGCGGCGCGCTCCGCGACCTCGCTCTCGACCAGCGAGATCGCGCCCGGCAGGTGCTGCTGGGCGTAGTAGTCGCCGCCCAGCGTGTCGACCACCGTCACGCTGCCCAGTGCGGCGTTCAGCTCGTCGCGGGTGATGATGTTCATTGCGTCCTCCGATGAAAATGGACTACAGTCCGTTTTGTGGATGACCTGGAAATTACCGGACTGCGGTCCGGTTCGTCAAGGGAGACTCTGGAACTGCTGCGTGCCCGCCCGCCCAAAGAGCGCGCCGACGCCGCGCGCAACAGGGAGAAGGTGCTCGCCGCCGCGGCCGGGCTCTTCGCGGAGAAGGGCGTCGAGGCGGTCTCCATGGACGCGATCGCGGCGGAGGCGGGGGTGGGCAAGGGGACTCTGTTCCGCAGGTTCGGCGACAAATCAGGGCTGGCCGTGGCGCTCCTGGACGCCCGCGAACGCGACCTCCAGCAGCGCATCCTGTCCGGGCCGCCGCCGCTGGGGCCCGGCGCCTCCGCCCCCGAGCGGCTGACCGCCTTCGTCGCCGCCTACCTGCGGTATCTCTTCGACCATCTGGACCTGGTCCGCATGTCGGAGACCGCCAGCCCGGGCGCCCGCTACCGCATCGGGGCGTACCGGTTCTGGCACCGGCACGTGGCGATCCTCCTCGCCGAGGCCCGCCCAGGCGCCGACGCCGACGTCCTGTCGCACGCGCTGCTCGCCGCCCTGGGCGCGGAGGCGGCGGGGGTTTTGAGGGACGAATACGGCCAGGACCGCGCCGTCGACGGCATCACGACCCTGGCGCAGGCCCTGACCACCCCCACCTGAAGCCCTCGGCTCGCACCCATCGTCCGGTTTCCACGGCGGGTCACCGATGGGCAGGGGCCGACTCGGTGGGAGGCGTGGTCAAGTGGTGATGAGCGGCGCGGTGTGCGGTCAGGCGGAGGCGGTGGGGACGCGCCGGCGGGCCTCCGGGACGATGAGCGGCGTGCCGGTCTGCGGGTCGGGGATGATCTCGCAGCGCAGGTCGAACACCTCGCGCACCAGCTCGGGAGTGACGATCTCGGTCGGGTCGCCCTCGGCCACGATCTCCCCGGCCCGCATCACGATCAGGTGGGTCGCGTACCTGCACGCCTGGTTCAGGTCGTGCAGCACGGCCACCATGGTCCGCCCGGCCTCGTGCAGGTCGGCGCAGAGGTCCAGGACCTCGATCTGGTGGGAGATGTCCAGGAACGTGGTCGGCTCGTCCAGCAGCAGGATCGGCGTCTCCTGCGCCAGCGCCATGGCCAGCCACACCCGCTGCCGCTGCCCGCCGGACAGCTCGTCCACGATCCGATCGGCCAGCTCCACCACGTCGGTGGCCCGCATGGCCTCGGCCACGGCCGCCTCGTCGGCCCGCGACCACTGCCGCATGAGCCGCTGGTGCGGGTAGCGGCCCCGGGCCACCAGGTCCGCGACGGTGATCCCGTCCGGCACGATCGAGCTCTGCGGCAGCAGGCCGAGCCGCCGCGCCACCTCCTTCGACGGCAGCGCGGTGATGACGCTCCCGTCCAGGTGGACGGCGCCGGTCTTGGGCTTGAGCATCCTGGCCAGGGCCCGCAGCAGGGTGGACTTGCCGCAGGCGTTCGGCCCGATGATCACGGTGAAGGACTCGTCGGGAATCGCCACGTTCAGGTCCGTGGCCACGACGCGCTGGTCGTAGGCGAGGGTCAGGCTGGTGCCGGACAGGCGTACGTCGGCCATCAGCGGTGGTCCTTTCGCGGGGCCATCAGTGGCGGTTCTGGCAGGGGACGGGCGGCCGTCAGGGGCGGTTCTTCCGGAGGGCGGGCGATCGTCAATGGCGCTCCTTCCGCAGGAGCAGGGCGAGGTACGTGCCGCCGATGGCGGCGGTCAGCACGCCGACGGGCAACTGGGTGGGCGCGAGCAGCCGCTGCGCCGCCAGATCGGCGCCGGTCAGCAGGACGGCGCCCATCAGCGCGGACGCGCCCATCGTGACCCCGGGGGAGCGGGTGAGCCGCCGGGCGAGCTGGGGCGCGGCGAGCGCGACGAAGATGACCGGGCCCGCCGCGGCCGTGGCCACGCCGGCCAGGAGCACGCCGGCCGTGATGGCCACCGCGCGCACGGGCTCGACCCTGATGCCCATGGCCCGGGCCGAGTCGTCGCCCATCTCGATCATCCGCAGCGGCCGCGCGATGAACGCGCACACCGGCACCAGCACGGCCAGCGCCAGCCCGACCGGGTTCGCGTGCTCCCAGCCGCGTCCGCCGAGGCTGCCGGTGAGCCAGGCGCCCGCGGTGGCCGCGTCATTGATGTTCGCCCTGGTCAGCAGGTACGAGTTGACCGCCAGCAGCAGTGCGTTCGCCCCGATGCCGACCAGGACCAGCCGGTAGCCCTGCACGCCGCCCCGGAAGGCCAGCGCGTACACGAGCGCGGCGGTGATCACGCACCCGGCCAGCGCGCCACCGGCGATCATCATGGCGGAGCCGCCCGCGATCACGACCATGATGCCGCCCGTCGAGGCGCCGGCGGTGAAGCCGATGAAGTCGGGGCTGCCCAGGGGGTTCCTGGTGAGACTCTGGAAGATCGCGCCGCTCAACCCGAACGCCGCGCCGACCAGCAGCCCCGTCACCACCCGGGGCGCCCGGAGCTTGCTCACGATCAGCTCGGCGACCGGCGTGCCCTGGCCGAAGAGCGCGGTGACGATGTCGGGCACGGGCACGGTGAACTCGCCCGTCGAGATGGCCGCCACGGCCACCGCGCACGCGACCAGGACGAGGGCGAGGCCGATGAGCAGCGCGCGCGGCGCCAGCCGTACGGACCAGGGGCCGACACGAATGGTCACAGCGCCGCCACCCGCCTCCGCCTGGCCAGCATGATGAAGATCGGCGCGCCGATCACCGCCCACACGATCCCCACCTGCACCTCTCCCGGCCGGGCGATGAGCCGGCCCACCACGTCGGCCCCCAGCAGCAGCACCGGCGCGGCCACCGCCGAGTAGGGCAGCACCCACCGCTGGTCGGGCCCGACCAGGGCGCGCACGGCGTGCGGCACGATCAGCCCGACGAACCACAGCGGCCCGGCCGCGGCGGTGGCCGCGCCGCACAGCAGCGTGACGGCCACCCCGGTGAGCACCCTCGTGCGGTTGACGGCCACGCCCAGCGCCTTGCCCGCGTCGTCGCCGAGCGCCAGCATGTTGAGCGGCCTGGCCAGCAGCAGCCCGAGCACCAGACCCGCGATCATGAACGGCGCCAGCCGCACCAGCGTGTCGGCGGTCTGCCCGGCCAGCGAGCCGGTCAGCCAGAAACGCATCCGGTCGAAGGTCTGGGAGTCCATGCGCAGGATCGCCGAGGCCACCGCCGTGGCGACCATGCCGAGCGCGACGCCCGCGAGCGTGAGGCGTACCGGGCTGGAGCCGGAGCGGCCCGACGAGGCGAGCGCGTAGACGGCGACGGAGGCCAGCGCTGCCCCGCCGAACGCGAACCACACGTAGATCGCGGGATCGGTGAGCCCGAACACGCCCAGCGCCAGCGTGACGCCCAGCGCGGCGCCCTCGTTGATGCCCAGCAGTCCGGGATCGGCCAGCGGGTTGCGGGTCAGGCTCTGCATGAGCGCGCCGGCCAGCCCCAGGGTGGCGCCCACGCCGAGACCGAGCAGCGTACGCGGGACGCGCAGCTCCCGGATGACCGTGTGGTCGTTGGAGCCGTCCGGCGCGAGAAAGGCGTCGATCACCGTGGAGAACGGCACGGACCGCGCCCCCAGCGCCACGCTCGCCATCGCCATCAAAGCCAGCACCGCCAGCGCGACCACCAGTCCGGTGATCAGCACCGTGGGACGCGCCCACACCGGCCTTCTCACGGCCTCCGCCACCCTGACAGCGGTCCCCGCCGTGTCCTCAGCCGGGCGCACCCGACCCCCTCTCATCGCGGTCAAACTTAGGCAAGGCTAATCTAATGAGCTAGTAACAAGGCAAGCCTAACCTTAGGAGATGTACATGTCGGGACCGGTACTGACGCGTAGGGGCTTCCTGTCGGCCACGGCGGGACTCGCGGCGGCCCTGACACTCGCGGCGTGCGGCAGCGGCACCGAGCCGGCCTCCTCCGCCCCGGCGGGCTCCTCCGCCCCCGCGGCCCAGAGCTGGACGTTCACCGACGACCGCGACAAGAAGCTCGCCCAGCCCAAGGTCCCTGCCAGGATCGTCGCCCAGGTCGGCGCGGCCGCCGCCCTGTGGGACTTCGGCGTGCGCCCCATCGCGGTTTTCGGCCCGCACAAGCTCAAGGACGGCAGCAAGGACCCGCAGGTCGGCAACGTCGACATCACCAAGGTCGAGGGCCTGGGCAACGTGTGGGACGAGTTCAACGTCGAGAAGTACATCTCGCTCCAGCCGGACCTCCTGGTCAGCAGCATGTACATCAAGGGCACCCTCTGGTACGTCCCCGAGAAGTCCAAGGACACCATCGAGCAGATCGCCCCCACCGCCGGCATCATGCTCACCGGCCGCAGCGCCACCCAGGTGATCGGCAAGTACGAGGAGCTGGCCAAGTCCCTCGGCGCCGACATGCAGGGCGTGCCCGAGGCCAAGGCCCGCATGGAGGCCGCCACCAAGGAGCTCGCGCAGTTCAAGGACCTCAAGGTCCTCATGATGTCCGGCGGCGCGGACCAGATGTGGGTGGTCAACCCGCCGGAGTACCCGGACATCGTGCACCTCATGGACGCGGGACTCGACGTCGTCACGCCGTCCAAGGTGGACGAGGGCGGCTTCTTCCAGACGCTGAGCTGGGAGAACGCGGACACGTACGACGCCGACGTGATCCTCTACGACACCCGCACCCAGGCGCTCAAGCCCGAGGAGATGCTGAAGAAGCCCACCTTCGCCAAGCTCCCCGCGGTCAAGGCCGGCCAGCTCTACCCGTGGAACGCCGAGGCGCCCTACAGCTACCAGGGGTACGCGGACTTCCTCGAGGCGCTCGTGGCCAACATGAAGCAGGCTAAAAAGCTCCCCTGACCTCGACGATCTCGGCGAGGGGGAACTCCAGGTAGTCGCCTGCCTCCTCGCACCAGGCGTCGAGCGCGGCGCCCCTGAGCTCGCCGTGGCTGATCGTGGCGGTCAGCCCGTCGGTCAGCGTGATGCCGGCCCGCACGCCCCGGTCCACCACGAAGCCCAGCAGCGACTGCTGTGCCGTCGGCAGCCTGGTCGCCATCCTGCCGATGATCGCCCAGGTGCGGCCGCTGTTGCCGGCCTCGGCCCGGCTGGCGCTGATCAGCCGCCGGGCGTGCTCGCGCGGGTCGGGCGCCGGCTCGGCCAGCAGGTGGGGCGGCGCCTCCAGCTCCGCGAGGTCCGGGAACTCCGACAGCTCGGCCACCTGACCGCCGGGCAGCAGGATCAGCTTGCCGTTGTTCGGCTCCTCGCTCTCGGAGAGCTCCGCGGCCCTGGCCCGGCGGATGGTGATCTCGCCGGTGTCGGAGACGGGCACCGGAGAGTAGCCGACCTCGCGCAGCGCGGACAGCGTGCGTTCGGCTCCGGCCGCGCTCACCAGCACCGTGGGAGCGAGCAAGCGCATGCCCAGCCGGCCCAGCCGCCGGTGGGCGGCGATCTCGGTGAGCAGGGCCGGGTCGCCGGCCTGGATGACGCACCCGACCGTGGTGACCGTCACCTCGCCGTGCCGGCGCGCGGTGTCGCGCACCAGGTATTCGAGCGGCTGCGGGATGGCGCCCACCGCGGCCAGTTCGTCGAGCAGCTCGTCGGTGTCGTAGCCGCGGTCGAGCGCGCGGCGCACGCTCTCGTTGGTGAAGCGCCACACCGACGCCGCGCCCCGCGACTCGCGCTCGGCGACCCGGTCGAGCAGCGCGGCCAGCTCCGCCGAGGGCGGCCCGGTCACGACCGCGGTCAGGTCGGGACCGAACAGCGCGCTCCTGCGCACGCTCGCCAGCGCCCTCGTGGACGCCTCGACCAGGATCGGATCGTGCTCGACCATGGGCACGGAGTCGTCGTTCTCGTCCCCCGGCTTGGCGGTGAGGCCCGCCAGCGCCCGGCCGAGGTCGGTGAGCGCGTCGTTGGCCAGCAGCCCGAGCAGCCTGGCCTCGTCGAGCACCGCGGGCGCGCAGTCCAGCAGCAGCTGCCGGTCGATCAGCGGCGCGTGCCACTGGACGTTGCGGACGAGGCTGTCGCGGTCGGCGAACGCGGTGCCGGCGGGCAGGTGGGTCAGCGCCGGCAGCACCGACCGCCGCACCCGGGCCACGGCGCTGCCCGCCGGGTCGTCGCCCAGGACGGTGCCGTACTTGCCGTCGATCTTGCGCAGCGACGAGCGCTCCATGCGCCACCACGCCGACAGCAGCACGCGCAGCCGGGACGAGCCCTCGTCCAGCCGCCACCGGTCGAAGCGCTCGGTGGGGACCAGGCCGCCCGACGGCTCGTCCCAGGCCAGCAGCCTGGCCACCGCGCAGATCTCCAGCAGCAGGCGCGTCTCGTCCTCGTCGCAGCCGGTCTCCTTGGCCACCCTGCGCACCTCGCGCACGCCCACGCCGCCGGTCTTGAGCAGCGGCAGCGGCGCCTTGGAGGCGTTGTCGAGCAGGGCCGCGCACCGCTCCACCACGTGCGGCGCGGCCAGCGTCATCAGGTGGTCGACCTCCTCGGGATCGACCGGGATCGTGGCCACCTCGGGCGCCGCGGGCATGAACGGCGGGTGGTAGCCGGGGCCGCGCAGGCAGATCGCCACCTCGCGGGGGATCTCCGCCATGTGCCAGCTCGGCCGGAAGAGCAGGCCGTGGTCGGCGCACCACTTCTCCGGCGTGCCGGGGGTGACGAAGCTGCCGCCGTCCACGGGCAGCGCGGGGCCGTCCCAGGCGAACCGGTCCAGCAAGGGGACGGTGCCGTCGGGGGCGTCGCGCATCAGCGCCTTGATCCGCCCGGCGTCGCCGAGTGTCTCGGCCACGCGGGTGATCATGCGGCGCTTGTGGCCCTGGGTGGGCAGGCCGAGGTTGCGGGCGAGCGTGCGCAGGGCGTCGTGGCTGATCGTCCAGGAGTTCAGATAGTGGTCGAGCGGCTCGCCCAGGCCGAGCGGCGCGGCCCACCAGCGCGAGACGCCCTCCGCGAGATGGATCACACCGTCGTCGCCAGGCCAGGCCAATGCGTGGTCATGGAGATGCTCGAGCCAGGGGGTCACGTCGTCGGCCCGCATGTCGAGGAAGGCCGCCAGCCGTTCGGGCGTGGGAGCGCTCATGGCCAGCGCCGCCTCCGCCAGCTGCAGGCAGGGCAGCGGAAGCCGCTGCAGCGTCTCCATCACGGCGAAGCCGTTGCCCAGCCGCTGGGCGAGCGTGTCGAGCCGGCGCGGCCAGGGCGCGGCGATGGCGTCGGGCCTGTTCGCCAGGATGCGGGCAAGCCTGTCTTCGTCTAGTGTTCGCAGCCAGCCGAGCAGGTGATCTTCCATCTGTCAGCACTCTCATGGGGTCGCGCGCGGGACTCACCGTGAGCCATGAGCATCCACGGTAATGCAGATCACCCCCGGTCAGGAGAGGACTGCCCAGACGATCTTTCCGTGGGGCGCGAGTGCGGACCAGCCCCAGCGGAGACTGAGCGATTCGACGATGTGGAGTCCGAGGCCGCCGGTGTCAAGGGGGCCAGGGTATCGCAGCACCGGCACCGATGTGCCTGGATCGGTGAACGCGCTCGTCACGAGAGATCCCCGGCGGACGAGGGACATGTGGACCGGGCACTCGCGGCGCCGCTCGGCCAGGTGCAGGCCGTGGCGCAGCGCGTTGGTCGCCAGCTCCGAGACCACCAGCTCCATGTTCTCGATCAGCTCGGCGAGGCCCCATCCCGTCAGGGCGCCCGCCGTGAAGCTGCGGGCGGAGTGGACCGAGGCGGGGGTGGGCGGGAGCACGAACGTGGCGCTCGAGGACGGGCCGGGGACCAGTAGATCGGAAGCCGCGTCCGGCCACCAGCCGACCGGGGGCCACCAATCGAACCTGGTCCACTGGCTGGGCGCCGTGGTGGATTGCACGTAGATCATTCTGCGGCAAACTCTCGTGCAGGTGCAAGAGCGAATGCACGTGCAGACAACCTGTGCAGGCGCTACGGTTGCCATCAAATGGTCAATATGGGGGAAAGGGGATCTTGTCCGCGGCCCATGATCTTTCGGCCGTGAAGTGACAGACTGTGTCGCAAGGAAACGACCAAGGAGCAGCACGTGTCCATTGATCCGCCCGGTTCCGGTTCGACCGTTCGGCGCATCATGCTGGGGGCGAGTCTCAGGCGCCTGCGTGAGGCCAGCGGACTCGACCGGGCGCAGGCCGGATTCCACATCCGGGCGTCCGAGTCCAAGATCAGCCGCATGGAGCTCGGCCGCGTCGGATTCAAGACACGTGACGTGGAAGACCTGCTCACCCTGTACGGCGTCATCGACGATGCCGAGCGCCGTGCCCTTCTGGAGATGGTTCGCGAGGCCAACACCCCCGGGTGGTGGCACAAGTACTCGGCCGAGCTGCCCTCGTGGTTCACGACGTACGTGGGCCTGGAGGAGGCCGCGAGCGTGATCCGTACCTATGAGGTGCAGTTCGTGCCAGGCCTGCTGCAGACGGCCTCGTACGCGCGATCGGTCTTCCAGCTGGGCCACCCCGATGCCAGTCCGGAGAAAATCGAACGCCGTGTGCATATGCGCATGCAACGGCAGGAGCGCTTCACCCAGAAGGACGGACCCCGGCTGTGGGCCGTCATCGACGAGGCGGCGCTCATGCGGACCATCGGCGGGCGGGAGGTCATGTGCGAACAGCTCCAGCATCTGGTGGAGGTCGCTGCCCTTCCCAACATCACCATTCAGGTGATGCCCTTCAGGTTCGGCAAGCACGCCGCTGAAGGGGGCGCGTTCAGCATCTTGCGGTTTCCCGAGTCCGACTTGTCGGACGTTGTCTATGTCGAGCAGCTCTGGGGTGCCCTGTACCTGGATAAGCGTGAGGACGTCGACCCGTACCTCACCGCCATGGAGCAGTTGTGCGTGGAGAGCACCACGCCAGGGGGCACCGTCGAGCTCATCGGCGGTCTTCTCAGAAAGATGTAGATGAACCAGACCTACAACGGCATGCCTGCGGCCGATTTGACGCAGGTCGCGTGGCGCAAGAGCCGCTACAGCAACTCGCAGGGCAACTGCGTTGAGCTCGCGAAGCTTCCCGACGGGGGGATCGCGGTGCGTAACTCGCGCTTCCCTGACGGCCCTGCACTCATCTATACCCGCGACGAGATCCGGGCCCTGGTGCTCGGGGTAAAGGACGGAGAGTTCGACGGCCTGCTCGTTTAACAACGTGTTAACCTCCGGCGCGCCCGCTTAACGGGGTCGCGCCGGAGGCGTAACCGCCCGGCCTCGTGGTCCGGACAGGATCAGCTCATGCTCGACCAGATGACCCTGTATCCGATCGCCGACGACGTGCTGTTCGCGCCGGGCGGCAAGGTCGTGATTCGCACTTATGGCGTGGCGCCCGCAACGACGGGCGCCTCCGTCTCCTACCGGACGTGGGTGACCGGCATCCGGGACCAGCCGCGTTACTGGCACTGGGGACACTTCGAGGACGCGACCTCCGGGCACCGAAGGGTCCTGGAGTGGCTCACGGGCCGCGGACCGCAACCTTCCCAAGCGCTGACCTGATCGCTATCCTCAAGCCAAGCAACCGCTTGGTAGAGGAGGCCTGGTGCGGCGCGCGATCCACCTGCTCGAGGAGGTCGACTTCAGGCCGATGAACTCCAGGCGGCCGCTGGAGTATCTGACCTGGCTGACCCGCTACAAACGCGAGGACGAGACCCGCACCGCGCCCTCGCTCACCTCCGGAATGTCCATCAGGTCCCGCGAGATCGACCTCGTCGGAGCCTTCTACGCCGTCGGCATCACCGGCCATCCGCAGTTCAAGGTCGTCACGCTCTGGGACTGCCACGGCGGCTGGGACGGCGGCTGGCGGCAGATGATGGAGATCTACCAGGGCGTCGACGAGCGGCTGTTCCTGTCCGACATCGACGACCTGCGCTTCTCCGCGTTCTCCCGGCCACTAGGGGCCGCGCCGGGCTGCCCGCCGCTGGCGCAGGCCCCCGCCGCCGAGCTCTACCTCTTCGAGAGCGCCCGGGTCCGCCCCGGAGCCGCGCTCGACTACCTGGCCGCGGTGCGCGCCGAGCGCGCGCCGCTGCTCGCCGAGCACGGCCACACCCTGGCCGGCCTGTACGAAGTGCTGTTCTGCGACACCGAGGCGGTCACCGTCTGGGCCGTCTCGCTCGACGACCACCTGGCGACCCAGCGCGCCCGCGACGCCGCCCTGGGCCTCGACGACGAGGTGCCGCCCGATTCCCGGCTGCTCGACTGGGGAAAACGGGCTCGCGACTATCTCGAAGGCCCGTGGCGTGAGACGCTTCTGGCACCTTTCCCCGGCAGCCGCCTGGCACTGGGAGGCCAGCGGGGTTAGCGACGGCTGCGGAGGTGGCCATGACGGACCCGTACCTCTACAACGGGCAGAGCCCCGACGATCACGTCGCCTCGTGCCCCGACTGCAGCGCGGTCCTCGCGCTCCTCGACCAGCCGGACACGGCGGTGCGGCCGCCGCCCACGCTGCGCGAGGCGGTGCTGTCCATGGCGCGCCGCCGCCGCAGCCCGGCCCTGGTGGGCGTGGCGTCCGTGGCGGTGCCGTACGCCGAGCAGGTCGCGCTCATGGACGACCTGCTGAGCGACCTCAGCCTGGCCCAGTGGGACGCCCCCGTCGCCAAGCACGGCTCGGTCAAGGGCCTGGTGGAGCACCTGGCGGCCAACGACGCCGCCATCGCGGGCTTCATGGGCGTGCCGGCCGCCGGCGAGCCGGCCGTGCACCGGCGCTGGCGCGAGCAGGCGGGCAATCTGCTCGAACGCGTCTCCGCCGGCAGCGAGGTGCTGCTCGGCGTCGAGGTGTCACTGGCGGGCCCGCGGCCTGCCCGCGCGCCGCTGCGCCAGGCCATGGTCCAGCGCACCTTCGAGACCTGGACGCACGCCGACGACATCAGGGCGGCCACCGACCGCTCCAGGGCCGCGCCGCGCGACGAGCACGTACACATGATCGCCGAGTTCGGCCTGGCGCTGCTGCCGCGCGCGCTGAAGGGGCCGCGCCGCGACGTCTCGGCGACCGTGATGCTGACCGGGCCGGGCGGCGGCACCTGGACGATCCCGCTCTCGCCCGCCTCCGACCACGTCGCGGTGTTCATCTCGGCCGACGCGGTGGACTTCTGCCGGCTGCTGGCCAACCGGTGGCCGCCCGGCACGTTCCCGTACGCCGCCGAGGGCGATCCCGCCCTGGCCCGCGATCTCGTTCATGCCGCCGCGACGCTGGGGTGCGACTGATGAGCGACATGGAGCTGTGCGCGCGCCTCACGGCCGGCGACCTCGACGCGCTGGCCGCCGCCTACGACGAGCACGGCTCGTACGTGTACGGCGTCGCGGTCAAGATCACCGGCAGCCGGGCGCAGGCCGAGGAGATCACCCAGAGCGTGTTCGTCACCCTGTGGGAGCAGCCCCTGTCGTACGACCCGAGCCTCGGCTCGCTGCGCGGCTGGCTGGTCAGCAGGGCGCTGCACCAGTCGGCCCTGCGGTCCAGGGTCAGCTGACGGGCGCGTTCCAGGCCATGAGCACCGGCTCGGCGTGTTCGAAGCCGAGTCGCGAGTAGGTGCCGGTGTCCAGCTTGAGCAGCCTGCCCTCCGCGGGCCCCAGGCCCAGCCAGCGGGCGGCCAGGACGCGCAGGAAATGCCCGTGCGCCACCAGTGCCACCCGCCCCTCGGCCGCCCTGGCCCGCTCGATCACCCGGTCGGCGCGGGCACCCACCGCGGCGGCGCTCTCGCCCGGGTGCTCCGCGTCGCCGGGGATCACGCCGTCGCGCCACAGGTACCAGCCGGGCCGGGTCTCGCGGATCTTCGGCGTGGTGATCCCCTCGTAGCCGCCGTAGTCCCACTCCCACAGGTCGGCGTCCACCTGGTAGCCGGTCAGCCCCGCCAGGTCCGCCGTGCGCCGGGCCCGCTGGGCGGGGGAGACCAGCACCAGGTCGAACACCTGCTCCTTGACCAGCGGCGCCAGCGCCCTGGCTTGGTCCTCGCCGTGCTCCGTCAAAGGCAGGTCCGTGCGTCCCGTGTGCTTGCCCGCCTTGCTCCATTCGGTCTCACCGTGCCGGAGCAGCAGCATCTCGTCCATGGACTCCATCATGGGGCACGCTTGACCTCAACCAAGCTTGAGGTAGCAGGGTGGGTGCCATGGAAGCGATCAGATTGCACGCATACGGACCGGCCGCGAACCTCCGCCTTGAGACCGTGCCCGATCCGGTGCCCGGGGCCGGGCAGGTGCGCATCGCCGTGCACGCGGCCGGGCTGCACTTCATCGAGACCCTGCTCCGCCAGGGGCGGCCTGTCGGGCCGCACCCCGCGCCGCCGCTCCCTGTCGTCCTCGGCTCGGAGGTCGCGGGGGTGGTGGAGTCCGTGGGCGAGGGGGTGCCCGCCGACCTCGTGGGACGCCGCGTGGTGACGGGCGAGGTGACCTCCGGCGGGTACGCCTCCCGCGCCGTGGCCCCCGCCTCCTCGCTGGCCGAGCTGCCCGGTCACGTGGACTTCGGCACGGCGGTCGCCATGAACACCACCGGCGCCACCACGTTCGGGCTGCTGGAGCTCGCGCCCCTGAGCGCGTCCGACGTGGTGCTGGCCACGGCCGCGGCCGGGGGCATCGGGACGCTGCTCGTGCAGTACGCGCGCCGCGCCGGTGCCCGGGTGGCCGGGGCGGCCGGCGGGCCCGCGAAGGTGCGGCGGGTCGAGGAGCTGGGGGCGGACCTGGCCGTGGACTACCGGCAGCCGGGCTGGGACAAGCTGGTACGCGAGGCGTTCGGCTCCGTGACCGTCGTCTTCGACGGGGTCGGCGGGGACCTGGGGCGG
>NZ_VCJS01000178.1 GCF_005893125.1 Nonomuraea basaltis
GCTCCGCCCCCCGCGACCCCCCCGAAAGGCGTGGAAGAGGCGTCTCCCTGTGCGGCGGCTGCGCCGCCGCGCCGGAACGAGATCTTGGAGACGGTGTCGGTGGTGCGGATGGCGTCGGCCGCGGCCAGGCCGCCGTCCCGGGAGAGCTGGGCGGCGGCGGTCTCGACGCCGGACAGCAGCTCGTCCATCGGCAGCCGCTCGCCGATCAGGCCGGTGGAGCAGACCGCCACCTCGCCCGCCGAGTCCTGGAGCACCTCGGCGACCTTCTCGGCGGTGGCGTGGGTGTCCTGGAAGCCCTCGGGGCCGGTGCAGGCGTTGGCGCCGCCGGAGTTGAGCACCACCGCTCGCAGGCGGCCGCCCGTCAGGACCTGCTGCGACCACAGCACGGGGGCCGCCTTCACGCGGTTGGCGGTGAAGACGCCGGCGGCGGCGCGGCTGGGCCCGTCGTTGACGACGAGGGCCAGGTCGCGGGAGCCGCCGGATTTGATCCCGGCGGCGACGCCCGCGGCTCTGAAACCTAGAGGTGCAGTAACGCTCAAGGTGCGACTCCTGTCAGGGGGAGGCCGAGCTCTTCCGGCAGGCCGAGGGCGAGGTTGACGCTCTGGATGGCGCCTCCGGCCGTGCCCTTGGTGAGGTTGTCGATGGCGATGACGGCGACCACGCGGCCCGCGCGCTCGTCGAGCGTCACCTGCAGTGCGGCGGTGTTGGCGCCGTAGGTCATGGAGGTGGCCGGCCAGACGCCCTCGGGCAGCAGCCGGACGAAGGGCTCGTCCTTCAGCGCGACCTCGTACGCGGTCCTGAGCGACGCCTTGGTGAGGCCGGGCGCTGCGGGGGCGGTGCAGGTGGCGAGGATGCCGCGGCTCATGGGGGCCAGCATCGGGGTGAACGACACGCGGACCGGAGTGCCCGCGACGGCCGACAGGCCCTGCTCCATCTCGGGGGTGTGCCGGTGGACGCCGCCCACGCCGTACGCGCTGACCGAGCCCATGACCTCGCTGCCGAGCAGGTTCGGCTTGAGGGACCGGCCGGCGCCGCTGGTGCCGCTGGCGGCCACCACGACCACGTCGGGCCTGGCCAGGCCGGCCGCGAACGCGGGCGACAGGGCGAGCAGGACGGAGGTCGGGTAGCAGCCGGGGACCGCGATGCGGGTGGCCTCGCGCAGCACCGCGCGCTGTCCGGGCAGCTCGGGCAGCCCGTACGGCCAGGCGCCGGCATGCTGGCCACCGTAGAACTCCTGCCAGGCGGCCGGATCGGCGAGCCGGTGGTCGGCGCCGCAGTCGACCACGATCGTCTCCACGCCGAGCTGGGCGGCCACGGCGGCCGAGTGGCCGTGCGGCAGCGCCAGGAAGACGACGTCGTGCCCGGCGAGCGCGTCGGCGGTGGTGTCTTCGATGACGCGGTCGGCGAGCTGCGGCAGGTGCGGCTGGTGGGCGCCTAGTCGGCTGCCCGCGCTCGAGGCCGCGGTGAGCGTGCCGATCTCCAGCTCGGGATGGCCGAGCAGGAGGCGTAGCAGCTCCCCGCCCGCGTAGCCGCTGGCTCCCGCGATCGCTGCCCTCATGTAACCCCCCCTGCATATTCATGCATTCAAACTCATGACCTTGCTACCTTGAAGATACTGCACGCCAGAAGATGAAGATGCAAGCCGGTAAGACGCCGGCGCCCACATCGTGAGACCAGTGCATCTTCAGCCCTCTCCAGGTGAACTCCAAGTGGGGCCCAGGATGATGAGGTCCATGAGCGAGTACTTGCCCGATCTCCAGTTCGTCACCCCCGCCGGGAAGGGTCCGGGCCCGATTGGGCGGGTCGTCCTCGTACTGCTCTGGCTGGGGCTCTGCCTGATGCCGGCGGTGTTCGCGGTGCGGGACTTCGAGCTCGCCACGGGACGGATCGGGACGCCGGGGACGCTGCGGGTCGTCTCGTGCGAGGCGCTGGGCGAAGGCCGATACGACTGCAAAGGCAGCTTCACGCCGGACTCCGGCGGCGCCGCGGTGCCGGTGGACGCCTCGCCGGACTCCGAGGCGGGGGACGTGCTGCGGGCGCAGCTCACGCCCGAGGGGGACCGCGCTGCTCCGGCCGGGACGAAGGGCGTGCTGGCCGCCATGACGCTGCCCGCGGTCGGGTTCGGCGGGCTGGGGTTCCTGCCTTACGTGATCATGTACTGGCTCGGCGCGCGCAGGGGACGCCGAGCCGCCGTGGCCGGGGGTTTCCTGGTCACGGCGGCCGGTGGCGTGCTGATGGTGGTGGGGCTGGTGGCGGCCTACTCCTGAGCCCTCAGCGCAGGAAGGCGGCGGCCACGCCCGCGTCCACCGGGACGTGCAGGCCCGTGGTGTGGGTGAGGTCGCTGCCGGTGAGGGCGAAGACCGCGGCGGCCACGTGCTCGGGCAGCACCTCGCGCTTGAGCAGGGTGCGCTGCGCGTAGAACTCGCCGAGCCTGTCCTCCTCGACCCCGTACACCGCGGCGCGGTTGGCGCCCCAGCCGGAGGCGAAGATGCCGGAGCCGCGTACCACGCCGTCGGGGTTGATGCCGTTGACGCGGATGCCGTGCCCGCCCAGCTCGGCCGCCAGCAGCCGGACCTGGTGCGCCTGGTCGGCCTTGGCCGCGCCATAGGCGACGTTGTTCGGGCCGGCGAAGACGGCGTTCTTGGAGGAGATGTAGACGATGTCGCCGCCCATGGCCTGGTCGATCATCACCCGGGCGGTCTCGCGGGAGACCAGGAACGAGCCGCGCGCCATGACGTCGTGCTGCAGGTCCCAGTCCGCGAGGGTGGTCTCCAGCAGCGCCCGCGACAGCGACAGGCCGGCGTTGTTGACGACCAGGTCCACGCCGCCGAAGGCGAGCACGCCGGCGCGTACCGCCGCGACGACCTGCTCCTCCGAGGTGACGTCCACGCCGACGGCCACGGCCACGTCCGAGACGCGGTACGCGGCGGCGCCGATCTCGGCGGCCACCTTCTCGGCGGCGCCCAGGTCGCGGTCGGCGATCACCACGCAGGCGCCCTCGGCGGCCAGGCGGCGGGCGGTGGCCGCGCCGATGCCCGAGCCGCCGCCGGTGACCAGCGCCACCCGCGTGGCCAGGGGCTTGGGCTTGGGCATGCGGCGGAGCTTGGCCTCCTCCAGCTCCCAGTACTCGATGCGGAACTTCTCCGACTCGGGAATGGGCGCGTACGTGGAGACGGACTCGGCGCCCCGCATGACGTTGATCGCGTTGACGTAGAACTCGCCGGCCACGCGCGCGGTCTGCTTGTCCTTGCCGAAGGAGAACATGCCGACGCCCGGCACCAGCACGATCGCCGGGTCCGCGCCGCGCATCGGCGGCGAGTCCGGGGTGGCGTGCCGGTCGTAGTAGGCGGTGTAGTCCGCGCGGTATTCCGCGTGCAGCTCGCGCAGCCGCTCGACCGCCTGCTCCAGCGGCGCGTCCGGCGGCAGGTCCAGCACCAGCGGGGCGACCTTCGTGCGCAGGAAGTGGTCCGGGCAGGACGTGCCCAGGGCGGCCAGCCTCGGGTGCTCGGAGCGGGAGACGAAGTCCAGCACCTCGGGGGTGTCGGTGTAGTGGCCGACCGTGCGCACGTCGGTGGAGGCCAGGCCGCGGATGACCGGGAACAGCGCCGCGGCGCGGGCATGCCGCTCGGCCTCCGGCAGCGTCTCGTGGATCACCGAGCCGAACGGGTCCGGGAGGCCGTGCTCGGCCAGGTACGCCTCCGCGGTGCGGATGATCTCGAGCGAGCGGGCCTCGCACTCCGCGGAGGTGGCGCCCCAGGCGGTGATGCCGTGGCCGCCGAGGACACAGCCGATGGCCTGCGGGTTGGCATCCTTGATGGCGGCGATGTCCAGGCCGAGCTGGAAGCCGGGCCGCCGCCACGGCACCCACACGACCCGGTCACCGAAGACGCGCCCGGTCAGCTCCTCGCCGTCGGCCGCGGTGGCGATGGCGATGCCCGCGTCGGGGTGCAGGTGGTCGACGTGGCCCGCCTCGACCAGGCCGTGCATGGCCGTGTCGATCGACGGCGCGGCGCCGCCCTTGCCGTGCAGGCAGTAGTCGAACGCGGTGACCATCTCGTCCTCGCGCTCGACGCCCGGGTAGACGCCCTTGAGCGCGCGCAGCCGGTCGAGGCGGAGCACGGCCAGCCCGGACTCCTTCAGCGTGCCCAGGTCGCCGCCGGAGCCCTTGACCCAGAGCAGCTCGACGTCCTCGCCGGTCACCGGGTCGGGCGCGGTGGCCTTGGCCGAGGTGTTGCCGCCGGCGAAGTTGGTGTTGCGCGGGTCGCCCCCCAGGCGATGAGAGCGTTCCAGTAGTTCGTTGATGACGTCCATGGTGCTTCAGGCCCCCCAGCCGGCCTGTGTGCCGCCGACGCGCTCGGCGGCGATTTTCTCGAAATATCCGGACTTGGCGTACGCGGCCATCGGGTCGGGCGCCAGGCCCGTCTCCTCCCGCAGCTCGGCGAGCAGCGGCCGCACGTCGGTGTTGTAGGCGTCCATGAACACGGCGTTCGCGCCGAGCACGTCGCCCTCGGTCTGCGCGGCGGCCAGGGCCTCACGGTCGACCAGCAGGGCCTTGGCGGTGGCCTCCTGGACGTTCATGACGGAGCGGATCTGGCCCGGGATCTTGGGCTCGATGTTGTGGCACTGGTCGAGCATGAACGCCACCCTGCGGGGGGCTTCGCCCCCCGCACTCCCCCCGAACTGCGTGGTGCTTCGCACCTCTTTCCCGTCGTCCAAGGCTCCGCCTTGGACGACTTCGAACATGATGCGGAAGAGCTGGAACGGGTCCGCCGCCCCGACCATGAGGTCGTCGTCGGCGTAGAAGCGGGAGTTGAAGTCGAACCCGCCGAGCTTCCCCTCGCGCAGCAGGAACGCCACGATGAACTCGATGTTGGTGCCCGGCGCGTGGTGCCCGGTGTCCACGACCACCTGCGCCTTGGGGCCGAGCTTGACGCAGTGGGCGTACGCGGTGCCCCAGTCCGGCACGTCGGTGGCGTAGAAGGCGGGCTCGAACAGCTTGTACTCCAGCAGGAACCGCTGCCCGTCGCCGAGGCGCTCGTACACCTGGGCCAGGGACTCGGCCAGGCGGTCCTGGCGGGCGCGGATGTCGTCCTGGCCCGGGTAGTTGATGCCGTCGGAGAACCACAGCTTCAGCGTGTCGGAGCCGGTGGCGTCCATGATGTCCACGCACTCGAGCAGGTGGTCGGTCGCCTTGCGGCGCACCCGCGCGGACGGGTGGGTGACGCTGCCGAGCATGTAGTCGTCGTCCTGGAAGACGTTGGAGTTGATCGCTCCGATGCCGACGCCCACCTCACGGGCGTGCCGGGCCAGGTCGGCGTAGTCGTCCACCTTGTCCCACGGGATGTGCAGGGCGACCGTGGGCGCCACTCCCGTGTAGGCGTGCACCTGGGCGGCGTCGGCCAGCTTCTCGTACGGGTCGCGCGGCACGCCCTGCTGCGCGAACACCTTGAACCGCGTGCCGCTGTTGCCGAAGGCCCACGACGGCGTCTCTATGTGCTGCGCGCGCAGCACGGCCTTGATGTCAGTCATTACTTCCCCGATCAATCCAGGTGGAACACTTCGGTCAGCGGCGCCATGCCCTCGTCGGGGCGGCCGTCGAGGGCCTCGAAGAACGGCCCCATCTCGGCCTGCCAGCGAGCGTTGACCTCGGTCTCGGCCATGGCCTTCTTGGCGGCCTCGAAGTCGTCGGTCTCCAGGTAGCCCACGAGCAGGCCGTCGTCCCTGAGGAAGAGCGAGTAGTTGTGCCAGCCGGTGCGCGTGAGCGCCTCTCGCATCTCCGGCCAGACGTCCCGGTGGCGTTCGCGGTACTCCGCCAGCCGCTCTGGGCGTACTTTCAGCAGGAAGCAGACGCGTTGCACTGGCACCCCCTTCAAAACGTTTTAATCCTTAGCCCAGGAAACTATGATTCCAGGTGCTCGCTGTCAATGCGATCCCCGCCCCCACTTCGACCGGGAGATCGCGTGGGGGCGGTGATACGTTTTAATCGCGCTCGGCAGCCTCCGCCAAACCCCTGGCGCGCCGTCGAACCCGCAGGTGACCGGCCCTTCCGGCGTGCTCAGCCGCGGAGGCCGGGGCCGCCTCCGGTGTGCCGGTGGTGCCCCTGGTCATGTGGTGAGCTTGTCGCCGACGAGGGCGAGGTTCTGGATGGCGGCGAGGCCGTACAGCGCGGTGGTGTTGGTGGACACCCAGGCCGCCTCGTCGGTCGGGTTGAGCGTGGCGGTGATCTTCTCGGACTTCCACGGCAGGTTCGGGGCGTACCCGTCGCCGGTGGCGAACTCCGTCCAGGCCCGGGCGGCGAGGTCGTCGCGCTTGAGCCGGACCGCCGCGTACGCCGTGAGCCGCGCATGCCCTTGCTTGAGTGTGCGGTTGCCGAAGTGGGCCCCGGTCTCGGCGGCCTGCTCCGCCCTGGTCCCGTTGTACAGCCGGCAGTACTGCAGCCACGCCTTCTCGAAGTCCGGCATGTCCACCAGGTCGATCAGCTCGGCGCAGATCTCGACCTGCCCGAACATGGCCGACAGATGGGACACCGACACCTTCTTCTCGGCCGGGGCGAACTCGCCGGTGTTGATGTTGTAGAGGCCTTCGCCCGTGACGAAGCCGTTGGGCATCGCGGCGATGGTCCGCATCGTGGCCTTGAGCTTCTTCTCGGCGATCGGGTCGCCGCCGCGCTCCCACTCGGTGAGCCAGGCGGCGGCCAGGCCGCTCCAGTCGGTGCCCAGGCCGATGGCCAGGGCCTCGGGGTCCGGCGTGTACGGCTCCGTACGGATCTTGCGCAGCGGGTCGATCGCCAGGAACGTCTTGTCGGAGTCGACCAGGGCCCGCATCAGGTCGCCGGTGCGCTCGTCGGCGGTCAGGAAGTAGAAGATGCGCCGGTAGACGGCGGTCGAGATGCGCTGCTGCTTGGCGCTGTCACCCCAGTGCTGGACGTTGTGCCGGGTGCCGAGCCCGGCCCACGGGCCCAGGTGGTAGACGTCGACCTCGCCGGTGTGCCGGGTCATCGCCTCGGCGAAGCGGAAGACGTCTGACCGGCCGGAGCGCAGGTAGGCGTACCAGAGCCACAGGTCGGGCGACAGCTCGGAGTTGTCCCATGCGTAGCCGCCGATGTCGTAGCGCCACACGTGCCGGTCCTCGTCGAACGTGTGCATGATGTCGCCGTAGTCCCAGAAGCCGTACCAGTGGCGCTGCTCGACCTGCTTCTTGTAGTAGTCGAAGAGGAAGTCGAGCCGGTCCTCGATCGTCTTCTTCCCCGGCGTGGACCGGTCGACCGGGCTGAACAGGCCGCCGAACACCTTGGCCGCGGCCAGGTGCGCGGGCGGGGCGACGATCAGCGGCGGCGTGCGCACGGCGTCGGCCATCGCGCCGAGCCGCGCGGCGTCGGGGGTGGCGGCCAGCGCCCAGAACGTCAGCTCGGTCGTCCGCGCGATGCCCAGCGGCGTGCCGAACCCGGGCTCGTAGTCCTCGTAGGTGATGTTGAGGCCCTCGATCTGCTCGGGGTAGGTGTCCTGGCCGAGTCCGTCGTGGTAGAAGCGGGTGTCCATCGGCCCGGCCTCCGGCGACCAGAGCCAGACCGTGACCTCGGCCTCCTCGGAGGCGGCGCCGCGGATGTCGAGCTGGGCAGGGTGTCGCTGCCAGAAGTCGCGCATGCCGAACGCGAAACCGCCGCTCACTCCGCCCACGTAGCCGAACCCGGAGGCGCGCTTGCCCTGGTCGACGGCGACCCAGCCGTACCCCTTCTTGGTGCGCTTCTTCAGCGTGAAGCCCTCGGAGGACGGCTGGGCGAGGGTGTAGTCGCCCCAGTCGGGGATGAGGTGGATCCGGCTGCTCACGCGGGTGTCCCACGTGGCGATGTCCGGCAGCTTCTGCCCGGCGACCTGGGCCTTGCGCACTGCCAGGCCGGGGTCGCGGCGCAGGCCCGTGATCCCCTTGACCGCCTCGGTGAGCAGGCCGTGCCCGTCGCCGACGAAGCGGACGTGCCGGTTGTACGCCGCGTCCCGCATCGGGACGCGGAAGCGCACGCCCAGCCCGGCGATGAAGTCGTGCTGGCCGTCGCGGTCGAACACGAACGTGTGCGTCATGCGCACGCTCTCCGCTCCTGCGTAGAAGTAGAGCCTGATCGTGAACGGCAGCCAGGACTTGCCCTTCTTGGACGTGTGGCGGCCCTCGATCCGGACCACCGCGCGTACCGGGCCGGACTGCTCGACCTCGACCTTGGCGATGTCGCTGAGGTAGGAGTCGACCTCTGTCGTCCGGTCGTCGCCGTCGTCGATCTTGCCCTGTCTGAGGCTCACGAGCTGGCCCTTGCGGGCGATCTCGGTCTCGCCGCGCCAGATCTGGCCGATCAGCTCGCTGCCGCTCTTGCGTACGCGGACGCGGATCACGCCGGTGTCCACGTCCACGTACTGCTTCTGGTCGTCGACCTTGACCTGCTTGGCGGGGGAGGCGGGGGTGCCGGGGCGCAGCGTGTACGTCTCGGCGATCGGGGCGTCCGGGCCCACGGCATGGGCCGTCCATTTGAGCGTGCCGTCCGGCCAGTACGCCAGCGGCCACGTCTGCACGGGCACGGCGGCGCCGTCGGCGGCGGTCAGCGCGAACGCCTGCTCCTTCGGCACCGCGCCCTTGGGCCAGGGGACGCCCCAGGTGGTGCCGGGGGTCTCGGCGGGCTTGCCCTCCAGCCAGCTCAGGTTGACGTCGGGGATGGCCAGGGCCGCCAGGGCGGGCGACTCCAGCATCGAGGCGAGCGGCACGGCCGCTCCGGCCACGGCCATGCCCTTTAACGCATCACGTCGCGATATTCCGGACATTGGGGGGTGCACCTCCGTGCGTAAGGGGCGCTCTTGAGATCGCGCCCGTGGGGGTGATCGGTGGAACGGCTTCTCCGGGAAGCGCTTTCCCGATGGGCATGACAAGCCCCGGACGCCTCCGCGACCCCGGCCGAGCAGGCACTCGCGACCCCGGCTCGGCCGGCACGGGTGCCACCGTGCCGCCCTCGCGGGCCTGCGCACGGGGCCGCGGGGTCGTGGGTGCGCGGGTCATCGGCGCCCGTCCGTTGGGCGTCAGTCGGGGATGATGCGGGCGTCGCGCGCCGGGACGGTGAGCTGGTCGCCCGCGCGGGTCGTCACCACCGCGTCCGCCTCAGTGTGGTTGATGGCGAACAGGAACGAGCGGCCGTCGGCGTGTGAGCGTCGTACCACCTCCACTCCCGGCCCGGCCCCGGCGGCAGGCTCCACGCCGGCCTCGGCGCAGACGGCCGTCACGACGCCGGCGAGTGCCCCGTCGTCCAACCGGGTGGTCAGGTAGTGCGCGGCCCCGTCGCCCCACTCGTTGCGGGTCCAGGCGGGCTCCCCGGTGACGTACGTGTCGAGGACCTTCGCCCCGGTGGCGTGCGCGAGCTCGCTCCAGACGGTCCCCGTCGCCCCCGAGTCGAGCCGGATCGGCCCGTCCAGCGGGAAGAACTCCTCGACGGTCACGCCGAGCAGGTCCCGCCACGCCCCGGGGTAGCCGCCCAGCCGCACCCGGTCGTGGTCGTCCACGATCCCGCTGTACGGGCCGACGAGCGTGACCCCGCCCCGGCGGACGAAGCCCTCCAGGTTGGCCGCGCCCGCCTCGCTCACCAGGTAGAGCGCGGGCACCAGGACCAGGCGGTAGCCGGTCAGGTCGCCCTCCGGGTGGGCCAGGTCGCAGGTGACCCCGGCCCGCCAGAGCGCGGCGTGCCAGCGCTTGACCTCCTCCACCGGGTCCAGGTCCGTCGTGGGCTGGGCGGGATGGTCCTGGGCCCACACGCTGGAGTGGTCGAGCAGGATCGCGACGTCGGCCTTGACCGTGCTGCCCACCACGTCGGAGAGCCCGGCCAGCTCGGCGCCGAGCGCGGCGACCTCGCGGAAGATCTTGGTGTTCGTCCCGGCGTGCGGCAGCATCGCCGAGTGCCACTTCTCGGCCCCGGCGCGAGAGGCCCGCCACTGGAAGAACATGATCCCGTCCGCGCCCCTGGCCAGGTGCTGCAGGGAGTTGCGGCGCAGCTCGCCGGGCGCCTTGGCGAGGTTGCGCGGCTGCCAGTTGACGGCGCTGGTCGAGTGCTCCATGAGCAGCCAGGGCCGCCCGCCGTTCAGCGAGCGTGCGTAGTCGGCGGCGAAGGCCAGGTCGATGTGCGGCTCCGCACGGGCGCCGACCAGGTAGTGGTCGGTGGAGACGACGTCGAGCTCGGCGGCGAAGGCCCAGCAGTCCATGTCCCAGTGGGCGCCGGCCATGAGGTTGGTGGTGGCGGGCACCTCCGGGGTGATCGTCTTCAGCAGGTCGCGTTCGGCGACGTAGAGCTCGACGAGCGCGTCGGAGCTGAACCGGCGGAAGTCGAGCTGCTGGCCGGGGTTGGGGAAGCTGAGGGTGGCGCGGGGCGGCAGGATCTGGGCCCAGTCGCCGTAGCGCTGAGACCAGAAGGCCGTTCCCCACGCGTCGTTGAGCTCGTCGAGCGAGGCGTAGCGGGCACGCAGCCAGGCGCGGAAGGCCGCGGCCGAGGTGTCGCAGTAGCAGCGAGCGTTGTGGCAGCCGTACTCGTTGTGCACGTGCCACAACGCCAGCGCAGGATGGTCCCGGTAGCGGGTGGCGACCTGCTCGGCGATCCGCAGTGCCTTCTCGCGGTAGATCGGCGAGCTGGGGCAGAAGCCCTGCCTGCTGCCGTGGTAGAGCCGCCGCCCGTCGGCGTCCACCGGCAGCGCCTCGGGGTAGGTGTCGGAGAACCAGGGTGGCGGCGACGCGGTCGGGGTGGCCAGGTTGGCCTGGATGCCGTTCGCGGCCAGCAGGTCCATCACGCGGTCGAACCAGTCGAAGTCGAACACCCCCTCGACGGGCTCCAGCATCGACCAGGAGAAGATCCCGACGCTGACCCTGTTGACGCCGGCCTCGCGCATCAGCGCGACGTCCTGCTCCCACGTCTCCTCGGGCCACTGCTCGGGATTCCAGTCGCCGCCGTAGGCGATGACATCCGGCATGAGCCTGCCTTTCGAATAGCTGTTAGCGCTCACCGCTCGTTACGCCAGCGTTTACGGGGGATTAAAACGTTCCTCAGACCGGGCGCACAAGTCCTTGCCCCCTCCCGCGTGAGGGTTTGGCCAGGTCAGCGGCGGGAAATTGACGCTTGACCGCGGGTTGACGTGCGACAGATGCGGCTGTTGTGATCGGAATGTTATGAAGTCGCGGTGGTCTCGACGAATGTTTCAACGCCGACGTTCAACACGAACTCCATCGCCCGCCGGCCGGCGGGTGCCCGCCCCCGCTCGTAGGCGTCGAGCAGCGGCCGAGCGGGGTGGCGTGACTGCTGGGAACGTCCTCGGTCTCGATCGGCCGGTCAAGCGGCGCCGCCATGGCCTGGATCTCCGTCCAGTCGCCGGGCGCGGACAGCTTCAGGTCTGTCTGGTGCACGCTGTGGAGCACGATGGCAGCCCGGGATCACGGGCTATCCGGCAATAGAACGTTTTACTATCGCGCCGCTAGTCCAGGGACGGCTCCGCACCAGTGTCGACGCGTATGGCCTGCCGACCGGTACCGCGACTGGCGCACGCTCTGTTAGTACGTTTTAATTGGGCCCCATGGCCATGGTCAGCATCAAGGAGGTCGCCGCGCACGCCGGCGTCTCCCCAGGCACGGTCTCCAACGTACTGAACCGGCCCGGCAAAGTCGCCCCTTCCACGCGGGAGCGCGTGGAGGCGGCCATCAGCGAGCTGGGGTTCGTCCGGCACGGCTCGGCCTCGACGCTGCGCGCCGGGCACAGCAGGACGATCGGCCTGAGCGTGATCGACATCGGCAACCCGTTCTTCACGGAGGTCGCGGCCGGGGTCGAGGACGTGGCCAGTGAGCTGGGCTACGCCGTCATCCTGGGCAACTCGGCGGGCTCCCTGGACAAGGAGGAGCGCAACCTGCGGGTGCTGTCGGAGCACCGGGTGCGCGGCGTGCTGATCACCCCGTCCGGCGAGGACCCGGCCAGGCTGGACCTGCTCCGTGAGCACGGCATCAGCGTGGTGCTGGTGGACCACCCGGCGCACCGGCCCGACCAGTGCGCGGTCGCGGTGGACGACGTGGCGGGCGGCCGGGCCGCGGTGGCGCACCTGCTGTCCAAGGGCGCGCGCAGCGTCGCCTACATCACGGGTCCGCTGACGATCAGGCAGTGCGTGGAGCGCCGGGAGGGCGCCAAGATGGCGATGCGGGCCGTCGGGCTCGACCCCGACGACCTGCGGGTGGTGGAGACGGCGACGATGACGGCCCGCGCGGGCGAGAAGGCGGCCGCCGACCTGATCTCCGGCACCCTGCCCGAGGCCGTCTTCTGCGCCAACGACCTGCTCGCGCTCGGCGTGCTGCGGGCGCTGCTGCGGTCCGGCGTGCGGGTGCCCGAGGACGTGGCGCTGATGGGCTACGACGACATCGACTTCGCCGCCGCCTCGACGGTGTCGCTGAGCTCGATGCGCCAGCCCACCTACCAGCTCGGCCGCATCGCCACCGAGCTGTTGCTGGACGAGTGCGACAATCCGGAGACGCACGCCCACCAGCACATCATGTTCCAGCCGGAGCTGGTCGCCAGGGAGTCGACGCAATGAGCCGCCGTTTCGCCGCCGTGGACCTCGGCGCCTCCAGCGGCCGGGTGATGCTGGCCGACCTGACCGACGGGCTGGAGCTGACCGAGGCGCACCGCTTCCCCAACGGCCCGGTACGCGTGGCCGGCCGCCTCTACTGGGACGTCCTCGGCCTCTACCGCGAGATCCTGACGGGCCTGCGCGAAGCGGGGCCGGTCTCGTCGATCGGCGTGGACTCGTGGGCGGTCGACTACGGGCTGCTGGACGAGTCGGGCGCGCTGCTGGGCAACCCGGTCCACTACCGCGACGAGCGCACGCGGGGCGTGGCCGAGCGGGTGGCCGAGGAGGTCGGCGCCGAGACGCTGTACGAGGCGTCCGGGCTCCAGGTGCTGCCGTTCAACACGATCTACCAGCTGCTGGCCGACCGGCTGGACCAGGCGGCCACGATGCTGCTGATCCCCGACCTGATCGGCTACTGGCTCACCGGCGAGCTGGGCGCGGAGGTGACCAACGCCTCGACGACGGGGCTGCTGGACGTGCGTACCAGGTCGTGGGCCCTGCCCCTGATCGAGCGGCTGGGCCTGCCGTCCGGGCTGTTCCCGCCGCTGCGGCAGCCCGGCGAGGCGGTCGGCGGGCTGCGGCGCGACGTGGCCGCCGAGATCGGCTGGTCGGCGCCCGTCAGGGCGGTGGCCTCGCACGACACCGCCTCCGCCGTGGCCGCGGTGCCCGCCTCCGGGCCGGCCTTCGCCTACGTCTCCTGCGGCACCTGGTCGCTGGCCGGGGTGGAGCTGCCGGGTCCGGTGCTGACGCCGGAGAGCCGCGCCGCGAACTTCACCAACGAGGCCGGCATCGACGGCACCGTCCGCTACCTGCGCAACGTCATGGGCCTGTGGCTGCTGCAGGAGTGCCTGCGCGCCTGGCCGGGCTCCGACCTGGGCGAGCTGCTGAAGGCCGCGGCGGGCGAGCGGCCGTTCGCCGCCGTGGTGAACCCGGACGAGCCGCTGTTCCTGCCGCCGGGCGACATGCCGGCCAGGATCGCGGCCGAGTGCCGCCGCACCGGGCAGCTTCCCCCCTCGACCCCGGCGGCGTACGTGCGGTGCGTGCTGGAGAGCCTGGCGCTCGGGCACCGGCTGGCCGTGCGGCAGGCGATGGAGCTGTCGGGGCGCGACGTCGAGGTCGTCCACCTGGTGGGCGGCGGGTCGCGCAACGAGCTGCTGTGCCGGCTCACCGCGGACGCCTGCGGGCTGCCGGTGGTGGCCGGGCCGGCGGAGGCGACCACGTTCGGCAACGTGCTGGTGCAGGCCCGCGCGGCGGGGCTGGTCTCCGATCTGGCGGAGATGCGCTCGCTGGTCGCCGCGGCCGAGCCGCTGCGCCGCTACGAGCCCTCCGGCGACGCCGCCGCGTGGTCGGAGGCCGCCTCCCGCGTCTTCTGACCCCGCCTCCCCGCGTCTTCTTACCCTCTTCGACCTGCCCTTCGTTGACCTGGGCTTCGGTTTTCGGCCCGTTCGAGCAGGGCAAGAGTCGGGCCAGAGGCATGGGGGGCTTCATGGAATTCGCGTGGCCGCTGCTGCGGCAGTTGACGCAGAGAGACCGGTTCGGCCGGGGGCCTGCGGTGAAGTCCGCGAGGACCGGGGAGCTGCGGGCCCGTACGGCCGCCGCCGGCCGCGTGGTCAAGTCGGTGTGCCCGTACTGCGCCGTGGGCTGCGCCCAGAACGTCTACGTACGGGATGAGAAGGTCGTCCAGATCGAAGGCGACCCCGACTCCCCCGTCAGCCGGGGGCGGCTGTGCCCGAAGGGCGCGGCCAGCCTCCAGCTCACCACCGCCTCGGGCCGGCAGCGCAAGGCGCTCTACCGGCCGCCGGGCGCGGCGGACTGGCAGGAGATCGACCTCGGCCGGGCCATGGACATGGTGGCCGACCGGATCATCGCCACCCGGCGCGAGACCTGGGAGTGGGAGCGCGACGGCAGGCGCACCTCCCGCACCATGGGCATCGCCAGCCTGGGCGGCGCCACGCTGGACAACGAGGAGAACTACCTCATCAAGAAGCTGCTGACGGCGCTCGGCGTGGTGCAGATCGAGAACCAGGCCCGGGTGTGCCACAGCTCGACCGTGGTGGGGCTGGGCGCGTCGTTCGGGCGGGGCGGCGCCACCACGTTCATGCAGGACCTGCAGCATTCCGACTGCGTGGTCATCCAGGGCTCGAACTTCGCCGAGGCGCACCCGGTGGGCTTCCAGTGGGTGATGGAGGCCAAGGCGCGCGGCGCGGTGATCATCCACGTGGATCCGCGCTTCACCCGCACCAGCGCGCCGGCCGACCTGCACGTGCCCATCCGGGCCGGCTCCGACGTGGCCTTCCTCGGCGCGATCATCAACCACGTGCTGGAGAACGAGCTGTACTTCCGCGAGTACGTGGTCAACTACACCAACGCGGCCACCATCCTGCGCGAGGACTACCGGGACGCCGAGGACCTCGACGGCCTGTTCTCCGGCTTCAACGCCGATGACCACACCTACGACCGCGCCACCTGGCAGTACGAGGGCATGGAGGCGCTCGCCGTGTCCGGCGCCGGGGACGAGGGCTTCGAGTGGCGGGCGGGCCGGGAGCCGCCGGGGCGCCCCGAGGTGCACGGCGGCACCGGCGCACCGATGGACGGCACCCCCCAGCGGGACGAGACGCTGCGGCATCCGCGCTGCGTGCTCAACGTGCTGCGCCGCCACTTCGCCCGCTACTCGCCGGAGATGGTGGAGCGGGTGTGCGGGGTGCCACGACGGCTGTTCGAGGAGGTGTGCAGGCACCTGACGGAGAACTCCGGTCCTGACAAGACGGCCGAGTTCGTGTACGCGGTGGGCTGGACGCAGCACAGCGACGGCTCGCAGTTCATCAGGGCGGCGAGCATCCTGCAGCTGCTGCTGGGCAACATCGGCCGGCCGGGCGGCGGCATCCAGGCGCTGCGCGGGCACGCCAGCATCCAGGGCTCCAGCGACGTCCCGACGCTGTTCAACCTGCTGCCCGGCTACATCCCGATGCCGTACGCGCACGAGAACGAGCGGCTGCGGGACTTCCTGCGGGCCGACGCCCCGCACAAGGGATTCTGGGCCAACATGCCCGCCTACCTGGTGAGCCTGCTCAAGGCGTGGTGGGGCGACGCGGCGCGGCCGGACAACGACTTCGCGTTCGGCTACCTGCCCAGGCTGACCGGGTCGCACAGCACGTACGACACGGTGCTGGCGCAGCTCGACGGCACCTGCAAGGGCTACCTGCTGCTCGGCGAGAATCCGGCGGTCGGCTCGGCGAACGCCCGGATGCAGCGCCTGGGCATGGCGAAGCTGGACTGGCTGGTGGTGCGCGACCTCAACCTGATCGAGAGCGCCACCTGGTGGAAGGACGGCCCGGAGATCGAGACGGGCGAGCTGGCCACGGAGGACATCGGCACGGAGGTGTTCTTCCTGCCCGCGGCCGCGCACACGGAGAAGAGCGGCAGCTTCACCAACACCAACCGGCTGCTGCAGTGGCACCACCAGGCCGTCGAGCCGGAGGGGGACGCCCGCAGCGACCTGTGGTTCATGTACCACCTGGGGCGGATCATCCGGGAGAAGCTGGCCGGCTCGCGGGACCCGATGGACGCGCCCGTGCTCGACCTCACCTGGGACTACCCGGTCGAGGGCGAGACGGCAGAGCCGGACGCGGAGGCGGTGCAGGCCGAGATCAACGGCTGGGACGCGCAACGGCGGCCGCTGTCCGGCTACACCGAGCTCAAGAGCGACGGCTCCACCGCGTGCGGCTGCTGGATCTACTCCGGGGTGCGGGCCGGCGGCGTCAACCAGGCCGCCCGCCGCAGGCCGGCCGCCGAGCAGGACTGGATCGCCACCGAGTGGGCGTGGGCGTGGCCGGCCAACCGGCGCATCCTCTACAACCGGGCCTCGGCCAGGCCGGACGGCAGTCCGTGGAGCGAGCGCAAGAGGCTCGTCTGGTGGGATGCGGCCGAGGGCCGGTGGACCGGCCACGACGTGCCCGACTTCGAGGCGGGCAAGAGCCCGGACTACCGGCCGCCGCCGGGGGCGCAGGGCGTGGCGGCGCTGTCGGGGACCGACCCGTTCATCATGCAGGCCGACGGCAAGGGCTGGCTGTTCGCCCCCGCCGGGGTGGTGGACGGGCCGCTGCCGGCGCACTACGAGCCGCAGGACTCGCCGGTGGCCAACCCGCTGTACGGGCACCAGCGCAATCCGGCCCGCAAGCTCTACCCGCACGAGGACAACCGCTACCACCCGAGCGGGGACGAGCCGGGCGCCTCGGTCTACCCCTACGTGGTCACGACGTACCGGCTGACCGAGCACTTCACGGCCGGCGGCATGAGCCGGCACACGCCGTACCTGGCGGAGCTGCAGCCGGAGATGTTCTGCGAGGTGTCGCCCGAGCTGGCCGCCGAGCGCGGGCTCGTGCACGGCGACTGGGCCACGATCGTCACGGCGCGCAACGCCATCGAGGCCCGGGTGCTGGTCACCGACCGGATCGCGCCGCTGCACCTGGACGGGCGGGTGCTGCACCAGATCGGGCTGCCGTTCCACTTCGGGCCCAACGGCCTGGCCAGAGGTGACGCGGCCAACGAGCTGTCGGCGATCGCGCTGGACCCGAACTCGCACATCCAAGAGGTCAAGGCCCTGTCGGCGGACATCCGGCCGGGACGGCGGCCGCGCGGCGCGGCGCTGCCGGAGCTGGTGATGGCCTACCGGGAGCGGGCCGGCGTGACCGGCGACACCGGAATGGAGGCGTGAGCCATGGCCTTCGACCTGGACGAGCAGATCGGCGCCGGGCGGGTGGGGTTCTTCACCGACACCAGCATCTGCATCGGGTGCAAGGCGTGCGAGGTGGCGTGCAAGGAGTGGAACGCCGTCCCCGAGGACGGCCTGACCTTCACCGGCATGTCCTACGACAACACCGTGGGGCTGGGCGCGGACACCTGGCGGCACGTGGCGTTCGTCGAGCAGCGGCGGCCGCTCGGCCACCAGGAGCCCGGGCTCGGCGATATGGACTTCCGCTGGCTGATGGCCTCCGACGTGTGCAAGCACTGCACGCACGCCGCCTGCCTGGACGTGTGCCCGACGGGGTCGCTGTTCCGCACCGAGTACGGCACCGTGGTGGTGCAGGAGGACGTCTGCAACGGCTGCGGCTACTGCGTGCCCGCCTGCCCGTTCGGGGTGATCGGCAAGCGGGAGCGGGAGGGCGGCGGCACGGCGGCCAAGTGCACGATGTGCTACGACCGGCTGGGCGCCGGGCAGGAGCCGGCCTGCGCCAAGACGTGCCCGACGGACTCCATCCAGTTCGGCGACCTGAATGAGCTGCGTGAGCGCGCCGAGCGGCGGCTGGAGCAGGTGCACGCGTCCGGAGTCACGTCGGCCCGCCTGTACGGCCACGACGAAGGCGACGGCGTGGGCGGCATGGGCGCGTTCTTCCTGCTGCTCGACGAGCCCGAGGTGTACGGCCTGCCGCCCGACCCCGTGGTGACCACCAGGGACCTGCCGTCGATGTGGCGGCACGCCGGGGTCGCGGCCCTCGCCCTGCTGGCGTGGACCGCGTGGACCGCGTGGACCGGCCGCCCGGGCGCGGCGGCCGTGGGGCGGAGGAGATCATGAGCCAGACCGACGTACGGCTGGACGGCTCGGCCGAGCTGCGGACCGAGCGCGAGGCCACGCCGGGCTCTGCCGGTCCCAGGCGCGAGCGGCCCCTGGTGCCGAAGGCGGACTTCGGCTCCTACTACGGGCGGCCGGTGCTGAACGAGCCGACCTGGCAGGCGCCCGACATCGCCGGCTACCTGTTCCTCGGCGGCCTGGCCGGGGCCTCCTCCACGCTGGCCGCCGCCGCCGAGCTGACCGGCCGGCCGCGCCTGGCCAGGGTGAGCAAGGCCGGGGCGCTGTGCGCGCTGGGCGGGTCACTCTACTCGCTGATCCACGACCTGGGCCGCCCCGAGCGGTTCCTCAACATGCTGCGAGTGTTCAAGGTGACCTCGCCGATGAGCGTCGGCACCTGGATCATCACCGCGTACGGCCCCCAGGCAGGCTGCGCGGCGGCCACCGACGTGACCGGGCGCCTCCCCAGGCTGGGGCGGGCCGCCACCGTCGGGGCCGGGCTGGCCGGGCCCGCGCTGGCCACCTACACCGCCGCGCTGATCTGCGACACCGCCGTGCCCGTCTGGCACGAGGGCCACCGGGAGATGCCGTTCCTGTTCGCCGGCTCGGCGGCCGCGGCGGCGGGCGGGCTCGGCCTGCTGGCCGCGCCCCTCTCCGAGGCCGGACCGGCCCGCCGGATGGCGCTGCTGGGCGCCACCGTCGAGTGCGCCGCCGCCACCCGGATGGAGCGGCGGCTGGGCGCGCTGGCCGAGCCGCTCAAGCGCAGCAGGCTGCTGCGCGCGGGCGAGGCGCTGTCGCTGGCGGGCGCGCTGGCCGGGATCACCCTGGGCCCGCGCAGCAGGATCGCGGCCGCCGCGGCGGGAGCGGCCTTGCTGGCGGGTTCGGCGTGCACCCGGTTCGGGATCTTCCGGGCCGGGATGGAGTCGGCGAACGACCCGAAGTACACCGTGCAGCCGCAGCGCAGGCGGCTGGCGAGATCGAGAGCGGAGCGTGACCTCACATGAACCGGAAGATCATCGAGTATCTGCCGTTCGTCGGCATCGTGCTGTTCATCTGCACGGCGTCGTGGCTGGCCGGCCGTACGCTTCCGGACCCGGCCCCGGTACGGCGGTAGGACCAGGGGACGTACGATCAGCAAATGACCGAAAAGACCGAAACGACGCCTGGTTGGCTCGCCCCTGAAGAGCTGGAGTCGGTACGTGGCCAGCTGCCGATCCTCTACATCGACGCCGTGCCGGTACGCGTAGACGAATCCGGCAAGGTCACCCGCGTCGGCCTGCTGCTGCGCATCGCGTCGGACGGGACGGTCAGCCGGGCGCTCGTCTCGGGACGCGTGCTGCTCCACGAGCGGATCCGCGACGCCCTCATGCGCCACCTGGAGAAGGACCTCGGTCCCGTGGCGCTCCCCCGCATCCCCGTGTCCCCGCAGCCGTTCACCGTCGCCGAGTATTTCCCCACGCCCGGCGTCACCTCGTACCACGACCCGCGCCAGCACGCCGTTTCCCTGGCCTACATCGTCCCCGTCGCGGGCGACTGCCGGCCCCGGCAGGACGCCCTGGACCTGGTGTGGTTCACGCCCGAGGAGGCGGCGTCCCCGATGGTGCAGCAGGACATGCCCGGCGGGCAGGGAGTGCTGCTGAAGCAGGCCCTGGCGCACGTCGGCTGCCTGCCCTGACGGTCACGGCCGTTTGGCGCCCCGGCGTACCCAGCGGTAGAGCGGGTCGCCGGGGCACGAGGTGTCGTAGCCGTCCCGGTGCCCCTTGACCTCGCGGCCGGCGTCGCCGTGCGCGCGCAGGTACTCGATCGCGTCCACGAGGGCATTGAGCAGGTCGTCGTTCGGCTCGGTCAACCCAGAGCTGCCGACGAGCGCGAGCACCGCGTAGTGGCCGGAGTTGAGCCCGGCGCCGTTGGCGGCCGGGAGGGCGTGCGGGCCGCGGCCCATGAACGTGCGCCCGTGCGGGCAGCACACCAGGTTGTAGCCCAGGTCGATGTACCGCTCGCCGCGGCCTCCCGACATGTGCATGCGCTGGATGTCCCTGACGAGGTCGGCGCAGCGGTCGTGGTTGCCGGACTCGGCGAGGTCCGCGGGGACCTTGCCGCCGGTGTAATGGATCTTCACTCCTCGGGTGGAGGACAGGCGGGTGTAGCCGGCGGCCGGCTTCTTCGCCTGCCACTCCGCTCGGGTGATCACATTCATGTGTTCGTCTCCTGATCGGTGCCTTTCTACTTCCAGAGTGTCAACTTTGGGTAGCGATTTCATTACTGTTCGTGACTAGAGTCACGTGCCGTTCGAGTGAGGGTTTCATAGGAGGCCCGCAGGCGCGCAACGCCGCAGCCGAAGGCCCCGGCTGCCGGCCTCAGGGGACGATGTCGGGGGTGAGGGCGTTCCTGAGGTGCTTCTTGCGGAAGAGCTGGGAGCGGCCGCCGGCCTCGAAGTCGGCGCGCGCCACGAGGCGGCCCCGGGGCGTGGCGGGCCGCGGGAAGCCGACCGAGATCGCCATCCCCGGATCCACCCGCTCAACCGTGTGCGCGCGGACCCGGCGCGGCCCGTCAAGCCCCAGCTTGACCTGGTGCCACGGCTCGGACGACCCGTTGTGCAGCGTCACGACGATCTCCTCGCCGGTGACCTCCGTCTTCAGCCCGTACGGAATCCGCGGATCGGGCCCGATCGACGCGTCCAGCGTGGCCAGCAGCTCGCCGGCCAGCTCCGGCCGGGCCAGGGAGAGGTCGCGCTGCTCCCCCGGGTCGGTGGCCAGGTCGTACAACTCGATCCGGCCCTCCGGCCCGGCGCCGGCGATGTTCGGCGCGAACCTGATCGCCTTCCACCGGCCGCGGCGGATCGCCTGGGCCTTGCGCGGCCGGTTCCAGACCAGGTGCTCGTGCTTGGGCGCGGACCCGCCCGTGAGCAGGCCGCGGAACGATAACCCGTCGAGGTTGGCCGGCACCGGCGCCTCGGCCAGGTCCGCCAGCGTCGGCAGCAGGTCCCAGGCCGCCACCGGCTGCTTCACGACGCGCGGCCTGATGCCCGGCGACCAGGCGATCAGCGGCACCCGGATGCCGCCCTCGTACACGTCCCGCTTGTCGGCGCGGAAGGGGCCGTTGGAGTCGAACAGCTCCGGTGTCACGCCCTTCTCCCGGTGCGGGCCGTTGTCGCTGGTGAACAGCACGAGCGTGCGCTTGGCGACGTCCGCGTCGCGCAGCGCGCGCAGCAGCGCGGCGACGTCGTTGTCGAGCCGCGCCACCTGCGCGGCGTGGCGCCGGTTGGGGCCGCTCCACGGCCGGTCCTCGTACGGACCCGCGTCGCCGGGGACGACGCTCGGCGAGTGCGGCAGGTTGCTGGCGAAATAGAGCAGGAAGGGCTCGTCGCCGTCCTGCTGGATGAACTCGACCGCCCGCTGCCGGAACAGGTGCGGCGCGTACGTCCTGCCGTCGAGCTGGACCTTGGTCCCGTTGTGCCACAGGTACTTGGGGAAGTACTGGTGGGCGTGGCGGTGGCCGATGTAGCCGAAGAACTCGTCGAAGCCGCGCACGTTCGGGTGCGAGGCCTGGCCGGCCACCTCGGGGCCGAAGCCCCACTTGCCGATGCAGGCCGTCCGGTAGCCGGCCTGCTGCAGCAGCTCGCCGAAGGTGAGGTCGGCGTCGGTGAGGGAGAGCTGCGGCCCGCCCTCGGGGTTGTCGCGGACCGTGCTGTGGCCGGCGTGCAGCCCGGTGAGCAGGGCGCAGCGCGAGGGGGCGCAGAGCGGCGCCCCCGAGTACGCGGTCTCGAAGCGCACCCCCTCGGCCGCCATCCGGTCCAGGTTCGGCGTACTGATCAGCCGCTGTCCCTGGCTGCCTATCTCACCCCACCCCAGGTCGTCGGCCAGGATGACGACGATGTTGGGGCGGGAAGGCAGGCCGCCACTGTCGGCGGCCGCCTCAGCGGAGGGCAGGGCGGCGGAGGGCATGGCAATGCCGGCGAAAGCTCCGGCCAGTAAGGCGCGGCGCGAGGGCCCATTGATCACGAAGGGCAACATATCGGAGCCCAAGGCGAATGGCGGGCAAATCGCAGGCGAACTCTGTCACAGACCCGCAACCGTCGCCGTGCGGCCACCCCCGTCAGGGCATGTAGTCCCACTGCCGGCAGACCTCCCGCAGCTCATCGGGCACCTCGTCGGGCGACGGCAGCGGGCGGCCGGCGACGACGGTGCCGGTGCGGATCTTGTCCCGCCAGTCGCCGATGCCCTTGACGAAGCCACCGTGATCCTTGTCACCGTACGTGAGCATCCCCGGCTCCCACTCGATGCCGAGGAACAGGCAGAGCCGGCGCAGCTCGGCCTCCGGGTCGGCGACCAGGGCCTCGTACCGCATGGTCAGCCCCTCCAGGTGGGTACGGGCCTCCTCCAGGTACGTCATGTAGCTGAGCGTCCGCGGCACGGCCTCCTCCATGGGCCGCTTCTCCGGGTCGGCCTCGTGCCAGGACTGCACGATGGACATCGGGTGCCGCAGCAGGAAGACGAAACGCGCGTCCGGCCAGCAGGTGGCGATGCGCCGCCAGGCGAACACGTTGCTCGGCGTCTTCTCCACCAGGATCGGCTTGCCGCTGCGGGTCAGCTCCCGGTGCAGCATCCGGTCCCAGACGATGTGCTCGATGTCGCTGTGGGAGTGGCCGAGCAGCTCCATGGCCTGCCGTACCGGATCTGTGCCGAGGCCGACGGTCATCCGCCTGAAGTGCGTCTCGATCGGGGAGTGCACCTGTGAATGGCTGTTGAGCATCACGCGCAGCAGCGTGGAGCCCGATCGTACGGACGACAGCAGGAAGACCGGCTCGCGCAGCAGCCGGTCGTGCACCGGGTCGACGGGGGGCCGCGCCGTGTCGTCGGGGAGCCGCTGCAGCTCCAGCGGGAGCTTCGGCGGCGGCGGTGGTTTGGGCGGCTCCGTTCGCAGCCGTCGCGTCAAGGTGTATCCGGTCAGGCCCTCAAGCGTCGCATTGGCCCGGTACTTCCAGCTCATGGGCCTACAAGATAGAGACAGCCAGTGAACCCCAGGTGAATCCGGCCTGTGAACATGTTGCCAGACCCACAAGGTAGGGTCTGCGTAATTTCATGACCACTGTCCTGGGGGATCTCATGTCTCGTGGCGCGTTCCGCTCGGCGGCGCGGCCGGCCGGCGCGAGCGGGCGGCCGCGGACGGCGCTGGGAGGGCGGTCATGAGGGTTCTCGGGATGATCTCCGGCACGTCGCACGACGGAATCGACGTGGCCACCGTCGGCTTCTCGCTCGATGGGGACGTGCTGGAGGGGCGGGTCGGGTACACGGCGAGCACTCCGTACCCGGACGAGCTGCGGGCCCGGCTGGTCGCGGCGCTGCCGCCGGCGGAGACGACGCTGGGCGAGGTGTGCGTGCTGGACACGCTCATCGGGCAGAGCTTCGCGGCGGCCGCCGCCTCCGCGATCTCGCTGGGCGGGCCGGTCGATCTGGTCGTGTCGCACGGGCAGACGGTGTTCCACTGGGTGGAGGGCGCGCACGCGCGGGGCACGCTGCAGATCGGGCAGCCCGCGTGGATCGCCGAGCGGACCGGCGTTCCGGTGCTGTCGGACGTGCGCATCAGGGACATCACGGCGGGCGGGCAGGGGGCTCCGCTGGTGTCGGTGCTGGACGGGCTGCTGCTGGGCGGGTGCGAGGGCGGGTCAGCGGCGCTCAACCTGGGCGGGATCGCGAACATGACCGTGGTGCGCGACGGCGAGCTGTTCGCCTACGACATCGGGCCCGCGAACGCGCTGATGGACGCCGTGGTGACGAGCAGGGGGCTGAACGTGCGGGGGTTCGACGAGGACGGCGCGATCGCGGCGTCGGGGCAGGTCGACGCGCGGCTGCTGGAGGTGCTGCTCGACGATCCCTACTACCGGCTGCCCGCCCCGAAGAGCACCGGCAAGGAGCTGTTCCACCTGGGGTACGTTGAGGCGGCTCTGGCCAGGGCGGGTTCCCAGGTCGCAGACGCCGATCTGGTGGCGACGCTGACCGAGCTGACCGTGCGGACGGTCGCGCAGGACGTGCGTGCCGCCGGGGTGAGCGCGCTGGTCGTCTCGGGCGGCGGCTGCCGCAATCCGGTGATCATGTCTGGACTCCGGGCGGCCCTGCCCGGCGTGGACGTGGCGCCGTCCGACGACTACGGCGCGCCCGCCGACGACAAGGAGGCGATCGCGTTCGCCCTGATCGGCTGGCTGACCGCGCACGGCCTGCCGGGCACCGTGCCGGGAGGGACGGGCGCGAGCGCGGCCCGCGTCCTCGGCACGCTGACGCCGGGCGCTGGACCACTCGTCCTGCCCGCCCCGCTCGCCGGATCGCCGCGCTCGCTGGTGCTGACCTGATGAGGCACGCATGAACACGCCACCGCACGAGCAGTCCCGCAGGAACGCCCCGGACGGGCAGGACCGCGGGGAGGCGCCCGCCGGGCTGGTCATGGCCGCCCGCACGCCCTGGTTCGACCTGACCGAGTGCACCGGCAACCGGACCGTGCGCTGGGAGGACGGCGAGCGGGTCGGCGAGGCGCCCATGACGCTGGACACCTACCACGACCTCGCCTCGGTCACGAAGATCGTCGCGACCACGACGGCGCTCATCAGGCTGGTGTCGGACCGGCTCGTGGACCTGGACGCGCCGCTGAGCGCGTACCTGGCGCGGTCCTACGAGGCGATCACCGTGCGGGACCTGCTCCTGCACCGGGGCGGGCTGTGGGAGTGGTGGCCGCTCTACATCCAGCCGCAGCTGCCGCCGCCGCGCTACCGCCCCGGCCGCGCACGCCGCTACTCCGACCTCGGCTTCATCCTGCTCGGGCAGATCGTCGAGGCCGCGACCGGGCTCCGGCTGGACCGGGCCGTGGCCGAGCTGGTCACCAGGCCGCTCGGCCTCACCCAGACCACCTACGCCCGCCCCACCGGCACCGAGGTCGCCATGAGCGCCCTGGACGACCGGATCGAGATGACCATGCTCGACTCCGGCCGCCCGTACCCGGTCCCCTACCGCAGCACCGACTTCGCCCGCTGGCGCCACGAGCCGGTGCTCGGGCAGGTCGCCGACGGCAACGCTTACCACGCCTTCGACGGCGTCGCCGGGCACGCCGGGCTGTTCTCGACCGTACCCGACCTGCTCAAATACTGCGCCGCGCTGTCCCGGTACGAGGAGCACGACCGGCTGTGGCGGCCCGAGGTCGTACGGGCGTTCTTCGCTCCCGGCCCCGATCCCGAGCAGGCGCTCGGCTTCCGCCGGTACGCCCTCGACCTGGCGGGCGAGACGGTCACCGTGCTCGGCCACCCCGGCCATGTGGGGTGCGCGATCGGCTTCGTGCCCCGCCGGGACGTCGCCCTGGTGATGGCGAGCAACCGCCTCCTCGTCGAGGGCGCCCCGACGCCGGCCGACGACCTCTGGGACGACCTGCTGCAGGCCGTCACACGACGATCGAGGAGCGCATGACCCCGCGGCCGGTCGTCTTCCGCGATTGGACGCGATGCTCGTGCCGGCCTTCTCCGTCACCCGCTGGGACGGCCCCGGCCCGCCCGACGCGCCCGTTTCCGTCCACGACGTGGACTTCGACCGCCTGGACGCCTTCCGCGAGGACCGCGCCGGCCGCGGCTTCTCGTAGGGCTGGCCCTACCCTCCATATGGCCGCAGGCAGGGTCGATCGGCAGGGGACCCGGCTCTAGCGTCTCCGGTATGAGAACCCTCCAGCGCCGTCTCGCCACCGACACCCGCTACGTCCTGCTCGGCCTGCCGATGGCCGTCATGTCGTTCGCCGTGGTCGTCATCGGCGTCTCCGCCGGCCTCGGCGGCGCCGTCGCGTTCATCGGCCTGCCGATCCTCGCCGCGACCGCCGCCCTGGCCAGGAACCTCGCCGACGTCGAACGCCTCGCACTGCCGGAAGTGCTCGGCCACCCCGTCGCCCGCCCCCGCTACGCGCC
>NZ_VCJS01000179.1 GCF_005893125.1 Nonomuraea basaltis
CGCCAAACCCGCCCCCGGTGCCGCCTCCGCTTCCCGGCCACACGCCTGCGCCGAGCCCGTCCACGCTGCCCGGCCGCCGTCCCGGGTCCAAGGATGCGGCGGCTGCCAGGGCCAGGCGGGTCTTGCCGACGCCTCCTGGGCCTGTCAGGGTGACGAGCCGGTTGGCCCGGAGAAGTGCGCTGACCTCGGCCACTGCCACCTCTCGTCCCACCAGGCTCGTCAAGGGCGCGGGCAGGTTCGTAGAGGGCCGCGGCTGCGCGCCCAGGGCCGGGTCCTGCTGCAGGATCGCCTGGTGCAGGGCCGCCAGTTCCGGCCCGGGGTCGAGGCCGAGTTCGTCGGCCAGTCGCCGCCGCAGGTCCCCGTACGCCGCCAGCGCCTCGCTCTGCCGCCCCGCGAGGTACAAGGCCCGTACGTGGACGGCCCGCAACCGCTCACGGAGCGGATGCCGGGCCACCAGATCGGTCAGTTCGGCCGCCACCAGCGCGTGCTCCCCCAGCCCCAGTCGCGCCTCGGCCAGCGACTCCACCGCCACCAGCCGCTGCTCGTCCAGCCGGGCCACGGCGGCCTGCGCGAACGGCTCGTCGGCGAACTCGGCATAGGCGCCCCCGCGCCACAGGTCAAGCGCCTCCCGCAGCAGCGAGACCCGTACCCGCAGGTCGTCGGCGTGCTGCGCGCGCCCGATCAGCGTCTCGAACCGGCCGGCGTCCACCGATCCCGGATCCACGCGCAGCACATAGCCGGGCGAACGGTATGCCACCAGCTCCCGGTCCCCGAGCACCCGGCGCAGCTGCGACACCTTCACCCGCAGCGCGGCCGGCGCGTTCGCGGGCGGGCGGCCGCCCCAGAGGTCGTCGATCAGCCGGTCGGCGGAGACGGGCCGGCCGGCGTGGATGAGCAGCCCGGCGAGGAGGGCCCGCACCTTGACCTCGAGCACCCGGACCGGCTCCCCGTCCGCCGTCCACACCGTGAGCGGCCCCAGCACCCCGAACCGCATCCGTCCCCCATAACCAACTCCGAACCAGACCATAACCGCGCACCGGCAGGGTGAACACATCCACCAACAGCATCACCCCATCCAAAGGGAACACTGAAATGTCGGAAAATATCTCCGTTCTTGGCCTCGGTCTCATGGGATCCGCGCTGGCCGACGCCCTCCTGACCGCCGGACACCGCGTCACCGTCTGGAACCGCACGCCGTCCAAGGCCGACCCCTTGGTCGCCAAGGGCGCGACCCGCGCCGCCACCCCGGCGGAGGCCGTCGAGGCGAGCCCGCTGGTGATCGCCTGTCTGCTCGACTACCCGTCCGTGTACCAGGTCCTCCAGGACACCTCCCTGGCCGGCCGCGTCATCGCCAACCTCACCACAGGAAGGCCGGCCGAGGCGCGGGAGGCGGCGTCCTGGGTGGCCGAGCGCGGAGCAGACTACGTGGACGGCGGCATCATGGCCGTGCCGCACATGATCGCCAAGCCGGGCGCGCTCATCCTCTACAGCGGCTCCCGGCCCGCGTTCGACCGCCACGAGCAGGCGCTCGCCGACCTGGCCGAGCCCCGGTACGTGGGGGAGGACCCGGGCATGGCGCCGCTGCTCGACCTGGCCATGCTCACCGGCATGTACGGCCAGATGGCCGGCTTCCTGGAGGCCGCGGCCCTGGTCACGTCGGCGAAATACCCGTTGAAGGAGTTCACCGAGACTTTGTTGATCCCATGGCTCAACGCCACGGCCGCGCTCCAGCCGGCCTGGGCGGAGAAGATAGAGGCGGGCGACCACCACACGGAGGTGTCCAACCTGGAGATCAACAGGGTGGGCTTGGAGAACCTCGTCAGCGCCTTCCGCGAGCAGGGCGTCAAGCCGGACCTGCTGCTGCCCATGAAGACCGTCATCGACCAGCGCACAGCCCGGGGGCTCGGCCACGAGGGACTTTCGGGCCTGATCGAGGAGCTCTACAACGAGGGACGCTAACGCGGGCGGAAGGCGGCCAGGGGGATGGGCAGCCAGGTGGGCCGGTTCCTGGCCTCGTAGACCACCTCGTACACCGCCTTGGACAGCTCGAACGCCCGCAGCAACGCCGCGTCCCCCCGGTTGATCACGCCGCCGCCCTCGACGTACCCGTCGAGGAAGGCGGCCCGGTTGCGGTCGGCCCACTCCTGGGCCCTGGGCTCCAGCTCGGCCGCCTCGGGATGCCCGGCCAGCAGGTGCCGGGCCGCGTAGTCGAACGAGCGCAGCATCCCCGCCACGTCCCGCAGCGGCGACGACAGCGCCCTGCGCTCGGCCAGCGGCTGCCCGGGCTCGCCCTCGAAGTCCAGCACCACCCAGTCGGTCGGCGTGCGCATCACCTGGCCGAGGTGGTAGTCGCCGTGAACCCGCTGCACGGGCACCTCGCCGGTGAGCACCTCCACCTGGTGGTAGGCCTCCTCAACGGTCGTCACATGCCGGCGCAGCTCGGGCACCTCCGCCACGGCCCGGCCGAGCCGCCGCCTGAAGGACTCGGCCATCCGTTTGATCTCGTGGATCTCGACGACCTCGGTGGGGAAGGCGGCGGCCAGCTCGTGGTGCACGCGGGCGGTGGCGACGCCCAGCCGCTCCGACTCGGCCGCGAAGTCGCCGCCCGCCTCGGCGGCCGTGACCTCGGACATGCTGCCGTACAGGTCGCGCACGCTGGTCAGCGCCAGGTCCCAGCCGTCGTTCGCGGTGGCCAGGAACTCCTGCATGATCGCCAGGGTGGTGTCCGTGCCGTCGAGGTCGGTCTCGATCCACCCGTACGGCTGCGCGATGTGCGGGGCGTTCCTGGCGGCCAGGGCGGTGATGATCTCCAGCTCCGGGTTGATCCCGGGGATGAGGCGGCGGAAGAGCTTGCAGATGTAGGCGTCCCCGTACACGAGGGAGGTGTTGGACTGCTCGGCCCCGAGCACCAGGCTGCGCTGGGAGGTGTCGATCTCGGCTCCGGGGACGTGGCGCATGCGCAGGCCGCTGCGGGTCTCGTCGTGGGCCATGCCGTCGAGGAGCCAGGCGGTGCGGTCGGGGTCGTGGACGGCGTCGTACAGGTAGGTGTCGTCGATCGTGGCGATCAAGGCGTGGGTCAGCCGGTCGGGCAGCTCTGTGCGCTCGCCCAGCAGGACCTGGTAGCGGTCACGCGAGCCCTCCTGCCAGATGGCGACGATCAGGTGTCTCAGCCCGGGCGTCAGCTCGACGTCCGAGTCGATCAACAGCTCGTCGATCGGGCGCCCCTTGCCGCCGAACCAACGCTGGCGGCCGATCCATGCGGCAAGGAGCTCAGCAAGCACGTCCTACTCCTCCTGGATGACGGCCGGCGGGAGTGTGAACCAATAGAACCCATGCCCGGGAAGCGTCAAAAGATACGGAAGTTCGCCAATTGCCGGGAATGGTACGCCCCCCATGGTTTCAACGGGGGAGACGCCGACGAACCTGCGCAGGTCGAGCTCGACCGGCTGCGGGAAGCGTGACAGGTTGTTCACGCAGAGCATCCGGTCGTCGCCCAGTTCCCTGACGAACGCGAGCACGCTGGGGTTGGAGGAGTTGAGCTCGGCATACTCGCCCAGCCCGAACACCGGGTGCCGCTTGCGGATCTCGATCATGCGCTTGGTCCAGTGCAGCAGCGAGCCCGCGTTCTTCTGCTGGGCCTCGACGTTGATGGCCTGGTAGCCGTAGATCGGGTCCATGATCACTGGCAGGTAGAGCCGCCCGGGATCGCAGTCGGAGAAGCCGGCGTTGCGGTCGGGGTCCCACTGCATGGGCGTGCGCACGCCGTCGCGGTCGCCGAGCCAGATGTTGTCGCCCATGCCGATCTCGTCGCCGTAGTAGAGCACGGGGGAGCCGGGCAGCGACAGGAGCAGCGCGGTGAACAGCTCGATCTGGTTGCGGTCGTTCTCCAGCAGGGGGGCCAGGCGGCGGCGGATGCCGACGTTGGCCCGCATGCGGGGGTCCTTGGCGTACTCGGTGTACATGTAGTCGCGTTCCTCGTCCGTGACCATCTCGAGCGTCAGCTCGTCGTGGTTACGGAGGAAGATCCCCCACTGGCAATTTTCCGGAATTTTAGGCGTTTGGGCCATAATTTCGGAAATGGGGTAGCGGGACTCCCGGCGTACGGCCATGAAGATGCGGGGCATCAGCGGGAAATGGAAGGCCATGTGGCACTCGTCCCCGCCGCCCACCGGGTCGCCGAAGTACTCCACCACGTCCGACGGCCACTGGTTGGCCTCGGCGAGCAGCACCCGGTCCGGGTAGATCCGGTCCACCTCGGTACGGATCCGCTTGAGGTATTCATGCGTCCTCGGCAGGTTCTCGCAGTTGGTGCCCTCCTCCTCGAAGAGGTACGGCACCGCGTCCAGCCGGAACCCGTCGATGCCCAGGTCGAGCCAGAACCGCAGCACCTCCAGCATCGCGTCCTGCACGTCCGGGTTCTCGTAGTTGAGGTCCGGCTGGTGGTGGAAGAAGCGGTGCCAGTAGTACTGGCCGCGCACCGGGTCGTAGGTCCAGTTGGACGTCTCGGTGTCGATGAAGATGATCCGGGCGTCCTGGTACTGCTCATCCGTCGACGACCACACGTAGAAGTCGCCGAACGGCCCCTCGGGATCGTGCCGCGAGGCCTGGAACCACGGGTGCGCGTCGCTGGTGTGGTTCATGACCAGGTCGGCGATGACCCGCATGCCGCGTTTGTGCGCCTCGTCGACCAGTTTCACGAAGTCACCCAGATCCCCAAACTCGGGGAGGATCTTCATGAAGTCGGCGATGTCGTAGCCGCCGTCCCGCAGTGGTGACTCGAACAGCGGCAGCAGCCAGAGGCAGTCGACGCCCAGCCACTGCAGGTAGTCGAGCTTGCTGATGAGACCTCGGATGTCTCCGGTCCCGTCGCCGTTGGAGTCGGCGAAACCTCTGATCAGCACCTCGTAGAAGACGGCGTGCTTGTACCAGTAGGGATCGCGCGGCTTTTCCTCGTCGAAGGTGTTGGGAATGGGTGTGGTGGAGCTCATGAGCCACCCCGCGAGGGGCTCATGAGGGAGGCGCTATCACACACGTTGAAGACTCCCCGCTGAATTCAGTTCTACCGTGGCGCGGCCCGCACGGTGAGAATGTGGGCAGGCTGGATGTGAGGGTCGAGACGTACATAGTTGCTCTGCCTCCAGCGGTATGACTCGCCGGACAGCTCGTCGTCGACGACGAACTCGGCGTTCCAGTCGAGGCCGAGTGCGGGGAGGTCGAGATCAACGGTTGCCTCGTGGGTTTGGCGCGGATCCAGGTTGATGACCGCCAGAACGACGTCGCCCAGCCCGTGCCTTCGTGTGGCCGTGTCATAGGCGCCCGGTAGCCGCTTCGAGAAGCAGACGATGTCCGGTTGGTCGACCCTGTGGAAATGTAGATTACGCAATTCCTGCAGCGCCGGATGCGCTCTTCGGAACAAATTCAGGTGGGTGATGAACGGGGCCAGACTACGTCCTTCTCGTTCGGCCGTAATCCAATCGCGGGGTTTGTACTGATATTTCTCGCTATCTAGGTATTCTTCGCTACCGGGGCGTACCGGGACATTCTCCCCGAGCTCGTATCCCGAATAAACGCCCCAGGTGGGCGACGCGAGCGCGGCCAGCACCGCCCTGATCTTGAACGCCGGGATCCCACCGTGCTGGAGGTACTCGTGCAGGATGTCCGGCGTGTTCACGAACAGGTTCGGCCGCAGGTAGGCGGAGGTCTCGTGGGCGAGCTCCGCGAGATAGGTCTCCACGTCGTGCTTGGAGTTCTTCCAGGTGTAGTACGTGTACGACTGGTGGAAGCCGGCCTTGGCGAGCATGCGCAGCATCGCCGGCCGGGTGAACGCCTCCGACAGGAAGATCACATCGGGATCGGTCGTGTGGATGTCGGCCAGCATCCGCTCCCAGAACGAGACCGGCTTGGTGTGCGGGTTGTCCACCCGGAAGATCCGCACCCCGTGGTCCATCCAGTGCCGCAGCACCCGCTTGACCTCGGCGTAGATCCCCTCGGGGTCCTTGTCGAAGTTGATCGGGTAGATGTCCTGGTATTTCTTCGGCGGGTTCTCGGCGTACGCGATCGAGCCGTCGGCCCGGACCGTGAACCACTCGGGATGCTCCTTGACCCACGGGTGGTCGGGGGAGCACTGCAGCGCGAAGTCGAGGGCGAGCTCCATGCCCAGCTCACGCGTGCGCGCCACGAACTCGTCGAAGTCGGCGATCGTGCCCAGGTCGGGGTGCAAGGCGTCGTGGCCGCCGTCCTCCGACCCGATCGCCCACGGCGACCCGGGCTCGTCGGGCTCCGGGCTCAGCGTGTTGTTGCGCCCCTTGCGGAACGTCGTGCCGATGGGGTGGACGGGCGGCAGGTAGACGACGTCGAAGCCCATCTTGGCGATGGCGGGGAGCCTCTTGGCGGCGGTCTGGAAGGTTCCGGACTTGGAGACGCCCTGCTTGCTGACGATCGCCCCCTCCGACCGGGGAAAGAACTCGTACCACGAGCCGTAGAGCGCCCTGCGCCGGTCGACCCTGAGCTTGTAGGACTTGGACCTGGTCACCAGCTCACGGAACGGATGCGCCTCCAGCAGCGCCGCCGTCTCCGGCAACTGCGCGATCGACAGCCTGGCCCTGGGGTCGAGGTCCTCGTCACGCAGCGTGGCGGAGATCGACAGCAGGGCCGCCCGGTGCCCGCAGGTGCTCTCACCGTTCCCGCTCTGCCGCCGCTGCCCGTTCCTGGCCTTCGTGGAGCCGTTCTTGGCGGAGCCGTTGGGGCAGTCCGGCACCCGTACGACCTTGGCCGCCCGCTCGAACAGCCGGGCACCCTCCGCGCACATCAGATCGACGTCCATGCCGCGCGGGATCTTGATCTCCGCGTCGTGCAGCCACGTGCTGATCGGATCGCTCCACGCCTCCACACGGAACAGCCAGTCGCCCTCGGCCGGCAGGCAGACGTCCACGCCCCAGCGGTCGGTCCCCGGGGCGAGCTCGCGCATGGGTTTCAAACGATCACGCTGTCCATCGGGCGAGGTCAGCACCACGCCCGCGGCCACGGCGTCGTGGCCTTCTCTGAACACGGTCGCCGAGACCTGGAAGGTCTCGCCGGCGACCGCCTTCGCGGGCCACTGCCCGCAGTCGACGACGGGGGAGATGTCCGTGATGGGAATTCGTCCGATCATCGCATTCAAGGGTTTGCGGCGGTGCGCTCGGCACCGCCGGAGTTCTTTCCGTGCAGGATCGATCCTTGCACGTTATTTGTGGACAGCAACGGATAGACCTCCCGAGTGTGTCCCGGGAGAGCCCAACAATAGGGAAAGTTGCCCCAATGGTCCCTCTTCATGCTTGTTCCCGGAAGGGGTTTGAACGGGCTTCATGGGGGTGAAGGAGTGACTGGTCCCTCCTAGCCCGTAGGGTGCACATCGTGAGAGCTATCCGCCGGTTTACCATCCGCACCGTCCTGCCCGCGGAGCTGGCCGCCCTCGGCGAGCTCGTGCACAATCTCCGCTGGTCATGGCACCCGGAGACGATGGACCTCTTCGCCGAGGTCGACGCGGACCTCTGGGAGCAGGTCGGGCACGACCCCGTGGCCCTGCTCGGCGCCGTCACACCGGCCAGGCTGACCGAGCTGGCCGCCGACCGCCGTTTCCTGCGCCGCCTCGCCGACGCAGCGGACGACCTGCGCGAATACATGACCTCTCCGCGCTGGTACCAGACGCTGCCGGACGGCGCGCGCGCCATCGCGTACTTCTCGCCGGAGTTCGGCATCGCCGCCGCGCTGCCGCAGTACTCGGGCGGCCTCGGCATCCTGGCCGGGGACCACCTCAAGGCGGCCAGCGACCTGGGCGTGCCGATCCTCGCGGTCGGCCTGCTCTACCGGCACGGCTACTTCACGCAGTCGCTGTCGCCCGAGGGCTGGCAGCTGGAGCACTACCCCTCGCTCGACGCGGGCGGCCTGCCGCTGAGCCTGCTGAAGGACGCCGGCGGTGAGCCGGTCAAGATCCGCCTCGCCCTGCCCGGCGAGCGGGTGCTGCACGCACAGGTGTGGGTGGCGCAGGTGGGCCGGGTGCCCCTGCTGCTGCTCGACTCGGACGTGGCCGACAACGACACGGCCGCCCGCGACATCACCGACCGCCTCTACGGCGGCGGCACCGACCACCGGCTCATGCAGGAGCTGCTGCTGGGCGTCGGCGGCGTGCGCGCGATCAGGTCGTACTGCCGCATCACCGGGCACGCCGAGCCCGAGGTGTTCCACACCAACGAGGGCCACGCCGGCTTCCTCGGCCTGGAGCGCATCCGCGAGCTCACCGAGGCCCGCCTCTCCTTCGACGAGGCGCTGGAGGTCGTGCGGGCGGGCACGGTGTTCACCACGCACACGCCCGTTCCCGCGGGGATCGACCGGTTCCCGAGGGACATGATCGAACGTCACTTCGGCGGGACGGCGGCCTGGCCGACCGTGCCCGTCGAGCGGATCCTCGCTCTGGGCGCGGAGGCCGACCCCGGCCGGTTCAACATGGCCGTCATGGGCATGCGCCTGGCCCAGCGGGTCAACGGCGTCTCCGTGCTGCACGGCCAGGTCAGCCGGGAGATGTTCAAGAATCTCTGGCCGGGATTTGACCTGGACCAGGTGCCGATCGGCTCGATCACGAACGGCGTCCACGCGCCGACCTGGGTCGGGCGCGAGCTCATGGAGCTGGCCGGCCGCGAGCTGCCCTCGCTGCTGGAGCGGGCCCGCGGCTGGGAGGGCATCCAGAAGATCTCCGACGCCGACATCTGGAAGATCAGGGGTACGCTGCGGCGCCGCCTGGTCGAGGGCGCACGGGTACGCCTGCGCAGGTCGTGGCGCGAGCGCGGCGCCTCCGACGCCGAGCTGGGGTGGATCGACGACGCGCTCGACCCCGAGGTGCTGACGATCGGCTTCGCCCGCCGCGTGCCGTCGTACAAGCGGCTCACGCTCATGCTCCGCGACCCCGAGCGGCTGACCGCGCTGCTGCTCGACCCCGACAAGCCCGTCCAGATCGTGATCGCCGGCAAGGCGCATCCCGCCGACGAGGGCGGCAAGAAGCTGATCCAGCAGATCGTCAAGTTCGCCGACCAGCAGAACGTGCGGCACCGCATCGTGTTCCTGCCCGACTACGACATGGCGCTCGGTCAGCTCATGACCCAGGGTTGCGACGTCTGGCTGAACAACCCGCTGCGCCCGCTGGAGGCGTCCGGCACGTCCGGGATGAAGTCCGCGCTGAACGGCGGGCTCAACCTGTCGATCCGCGACGGCTGGTGGGACGAGTGGTACGACGGCACCAACGGCTGGGCCATCCCCACCGCCGACGGGGTGAGCGACCCCGACCGGCGCGACGAGCTGGAGGCCAACGCCCTGTACGACCTGATCGAGCACGAGGTCTCCGACCGGTTCTACGACCGTCCCGCCGACGGGCTGCCGCGCCGGTGGATGGAGATGGTCAAGCACACCCTGGCCTCGCTCGGCCCGAAGGTGCTGGCCGGGCGGATGCTCAGGGACTACGTCGTGGATCTGTACACCCCGGCCGCGAAGGCCGCCCGCGCGCTGTCGGCCGACTCGTACGCGGGCGCGAAGGCGTTCGCCGCCTGGCGGGTCCGGGTCGCCAGGGCGTGGCCCGGGGTCCGGGTGGAGCACGTCGAGGCGTCCGGCGTGGGGGACGCGCCTGAGGTGGGGGCCGCCATCGAGCTGCACGCCACGATCGCGCTCGGCGACCTGGAGCCCGGCGACGTGCTGGTCGAGGCCGCGTACGGGAAGGTCGGGCCGCACGACGAGCTGGTGCATCCCGCGTACGCGAAGCTGACCTCCGGGCCGGCGGACGACGACGGGCGCGCCCATTTCACGGGTGTGGTGCCGCTCGATCGCACGGGCGCTTTCGGCTACACCGTGCGTGTCGTCCCGCATCACCCGCTCGTCGCGACCACCGCGGAATTGGGGCTCATCGCCGTACCCGAGGAACCCGCGGGGATGACGAACGGCACCCTGCGTTAGAACGGCGCATCGCAGAACGTCACATTGCGCTAAACGGACGGCATAATCAGGACGTGGACGACAGCGGCAACGGCCTGCGGGCCGACACTCTGGTGGCCACGGTCCGAGGTGTGCTGCCGTCCCTGACGCCCGCCGCCCAGACCGTCGCCCGGCTCATCCTGGAGGACCCAGCGACGGTGGCGAGGAGCACCATCACGGAGCTCTCCGCCGCCTCGGGCACCAGCGAGGCCACGATCGTGCGGACCGCCCGGCTGCTCGGGTTCGCCGGCTATCCGCAGCTGCGCCTGGCGCTGGCGGCGGCGGCCGCGCAGCCGGACCGGCTCGTGCCCGGCGACCTGGCCCCCGACGACCCGCTGTCGGAGGTGATCCAGAAGGTGGCGCGGGCCGAGTCCGAGGCGATCAACGACACGGTGGCCCAGCTGCGCTCGGAGCGGCTCGGCCTGGTCGTGGACGCCATCGTCGGGGCCCGGCGGATCGACGCGTACGGGGTCGGCGCCTCCGGGCTGGTGGCCGAGGACGTCGCGCAGAAGCTGCTGCGCATCGGCCTGTCCAGCCACGCCTTCCAGGACGCGCACCTGGCTCTGACCAGCGCGGTGCTGCTCAAACCCGGCGACGTGGCGATCGGGATCAGCACGTCGGGGGAGACCCCGGACGTGATCGAGCCGCTGTCGCGGGCGAAGGAGGCGGGCGCGACCACGGTCGCGATCACCAACAACCCGCGCTCGTCCATCGCGGAGCTGGCCGAACACGTGCTGATCTCCGCCGGGCGCGAGACGGAGTTCCGTCCCGGCGCCCTGGCCAGCCGGATCAGCCAGCTCCTCGTCGTCGACTGCGTGTTCGTCGGCGTCGCCCAGCGCACGTTCGACTCCTCTCAGGAGGCGCTCGCGAGCACCAGGCGCGCCGTCAAGGAGTTCACCCGGAGAACGTCACCTGCACGTCGTCAGCCTTGACGAACATCACGCGGTGGCCGAACTGGATCTCCAGATATTTGGTCTTGCCCCGGACGACCTTGTGGTCCTCCAGGTTGAAGGTGACCGCCCGGTAGTACTCGGTGGCCGCCGGGCCCGCCAGCGTGTACTTCTCGCCGGCCGAGAAGGTGTACTGCAGCGGGGTCACGGCCTGGTAGGGGATGCCCGCCGGGTACGCCTCCTGCTCCGGGTACGCCCTGCCGTACACGGGGACCGTCGCCTTGCCCGGCTTGGGGGTCACGACCAGGCCCATGGACGGGACGGCGGTCGGCGCGGCGGCCGCGTTGTGGAACCAGGCCTTCTGGCCGAGGTACCAGATGGCCGTCCAGTCGCCCTGGCGGTCCGCCACCGCGAAGCGCTGGCCGGTGCTGGCGCGGGCGCTGTGGTCGTACACGCTGTAGAGGGACTCGCCCGTGGGGTGCTTGCCGATGTCCTTGACCAGCGGCGCGTCCGCGCGCGGCTCCGTGCGCAGCCAGACGGTGCCGGCCGGGAGCGGCGGGCAGGCGGCCGACGGGTTCTTGCGGTCGCACCCGTAGAAGTACGGCTTGTTCGTGGCGAAGTCCGGCTTGATCATGACAGAGCCGGCCCGCGGCCCGCCGAACTGGTGCAGCGGCGCGCCCATCAGCTGGAAGTAGTGCGCCCAGTCCCAGAACGGCCCCGGGTCCTCGTGCATGTTCCTGACGGTCGTCGGCAGCGTGCCAGGGACGTTGTCGTGGCCCAGGATGTGGGCGCGGTCCAGCGGCACGGCGTGCTTGAGCGCCAGGTAGCGGACGAGGCGGGCGGACGAGCGGTACATCGCCTCGGTGTACCAGGTGCCGCCCTCGGCCAGGAAGCCTTCGTGCTCGAGGCCGATGGACTTGGCGTTGATGTACCAGTTACCGGCCTGCCAGCCGACGTCCTTGGTCTTGATGTGCTGGGCGATGTGGCCGTCGGACGAGCGAAGGGAGTAGTGCCAGCTCGCGCCGTACTTCGGGTCCTGGTTGAGTCGGATGGACGGGAGGAAATATCCCTCCATGTCGTGAATGATGATGTAGTCGACCTTCTGGCTGAACGGCCGGTTCGCCAGGTCGTAGTGCCCGTAGTCGTCAGGAGGCAGCTCCTGGTACGCCGCCGGGATCCACTCGCACGAGATCGAGGCCGGGCACTCCACGCCGTCGGGGCGCGACGGGCGCAGGCCGAGCTTCTCCAGCCACTTCACGATCTTCTGGAGGTCCGGCACGGCGGGCAGCCGGACCCGCTCGCCGTCGCCGGTCGTCCGCTCGGCGCCGTCCTTGATCGTGGCGAACACCTCGTCGGCGAAGAACCTGGCGGCTCCGGCCTCCTCGGCGCCTGAATACCTGGCGACGGCGCCGTACCACTCGCCGGGGTCGTCGCTCAGCGGGGCACCGAGCGCCTTCTGATAGTCGGCCAGCAGCGCCGCGCCGCCCCGGATGTTGGCGGCGTCGTCCGTACGCAGCCGCTCGTGGCTCTCGCCGGTGAGCTCGGCGGCCCGCTCCATGGTGCGGAGCGAGGCCGGAATGTCGGTGGGCGCCGGCTGGGGGCTCGGCGCGGGGAGAGGCCGGCCGTCGTCGCCGCGGGCGTCTTCCTCGCCGTCGCTGTGGTGGTTGGATCCGGTGAAGGCGGCCGCGTCGGTCAGGTGCATGGGCCCGAACCCGGCGTCGCTGGAGGGCTGGCCGGCGTGCGCGTCCCACCGCGACTCCAGGTAGGAGACTCCGAGCAGCACGCTCTCGGGCACCTGGAACTCCTTGGCGGCCGCGGCGAACGCCTGCTGCCGGTCGGCGGGCTCTTGGGCCTGGGCGGCGGACACATTCGTTAAAGGCAACAGGGCGACGACGCAGATCGCCAGTAGTCTGCGCATGAACCACTCCTCGGGCTGGGGGCGTAGTGCAGTTCAGCGTCTCAACATTTTCCTTCGCAGGCGAGATCTTTGCGAAGGAATTTTTCACTCCATAACGCTCCCGTCGGCCGCCCGCGCCATGTGCCCGCTGCCTCGAATCGGCCTAGAGGACGAGCTTCAGTGAAGGCCGCTGGTCGGGCAGGCCGATGAGCTCGCGTACCCGGCCGATGGGCCAGGCCAGCTCCCTGGCCAGGGTGGCGGTGGTCAGGCCGGTCTCCCGGGTGGCCAGGTCGAAGGCGTGGGCCAGCAGGACCGGCTGCTCGCCGGGGTAGCCGGAGACCGGCTCGTTGGTGAAGCCCGGCTGGTCGCGCAGCGCGGCCAGGCGCTGGTAGGCGCGGCTCGCGGCGGAGTCGGAGATCAGCCCGGTCTCGCGGCACCGGTAGAGCAGCGAGTCCACCGACACCCCCCACGTCAGCCGCAGCTCGGCGAGCTTGCGCAGGTCGGCGCGGAGCGGCAGGTGGGGCAGGATGCTGTCGCGCGGCGTCAGGAACTCGGCGGCGAAGGCGTCGGCCTCGCGCTCCTGGTGGGTGTCGCCGGCGGCGGTGTCGCCGTGCAGGACGAGGTGACCCAGCTCGTGCGCGGCGGTGAAGCGGTGGCGGTAGATGTCGTCGAATCTGTTGGGGGTCAGCACGACGATGGGCCGGGGCAGGCTGGAGGTGGAGAAGGCGTCGACGGTGACCGCGTCGGGGTCGTGCCGCGGGAAGGCCACGACGATGCCGTGCGCCTCCATGCGGCGTACGAGGTGGCTGATGGGTCCGGTGCCCAGCTCCCAGTGGGCGCGCAGCGCCCGGGCGGCGCCGGCCGGGTCGCGGGGCAGCGCTGAGTGCATCTCGCCGCCGGCGAAGCCGGGCAGGTCCACGGCGGGGAGCTGGATCCGCCTCTCCAGGGCGTAGGTCAGCTCCCACACCTGCTCGACGAAGGCGACGGCCTTGGCCCGCTGGTAGGCGCGGGTGGAGCGCAGGCTGCGGAAGTGCGCCATGGAGCCGTCGAGCTTGCCGTGCGGGCGTCCTGGCAGGAAGAACGCCATCGGCACCGCCAGCACCTCGGCCAGCAGCGGGATCAGATCGGGGCGCGGCCGGGTGACGCCCGACTCGTATTGGCCGACCGCGGCGGGGGAGACGCCGAGGTGCTCGGCCACCTCCTTCTTCGTCAGCGCGGCCAGGTGGCGGGCCTGGGTGAGGCGGGTGGCGTCGAAGGCGTCGGCGACGGCTTGCGGGGTCGGCGGGGCTGATCGGAAGCTATTCACCGCTCGCGGCTTCTGCCCTGATCGGTGTGGCCTCAGGGGTGGTGAGCCGCTGCGCCCCGGTGCGCGGGTTGAGCGACGGCGCGGGCATGGCGCCCTGGTCGAACGCGGCCGCCGGCAGCGAGGTCTGCGCGTCGCCGACCTCCGTGGCCAGCGGGATCTCCTCGCAGTGGTGCCAGCGCAGGCTCCCGGTGCGATCCAGCAGCTCGGCCTCGCCCCACCAGGCGTCCAGCAGCCCGGCGTGCGCGTTGCACGCGTACGCGATCAGGATCAGGCTGGTGTCGCCGGGCAGGTCGCCCAGCGCCTCGGCCACCGGCACCGCGTGCGGCGCCACGTCGTGCAGCGCGAGCTGCCGCATCGCCGGCTCGGGCCCGAACCTGTTGAACAGCGCCTGCACCAGCGCCGACGGCCGGCCCTCGCCGATGCGGGCGCTCATCACGCTGATCGAGCGGTCCCTGGCGTAGCGGAACGGGAACAGCAGCTTGCCGTCCAGCACCACGAGCTCGTGCGGCGAGCCGGCCGGCTTGACGATCCGCACGTCTCCCATGTCCTCGAACGCCTCGGCCAGCGCCTCGAACTTGCGCGACATGAGCGTGAACCCGAACGGGTGCGTGTGGTCGGTCTGCGCCGCCGTCTGCGCGTCACGCGCGTTGTCCAGCGCCACCGACAGCGCCTCGGCGATCCCCTGTCTGATCACCGGCGCACGCTGCCCGAACGTCTCCTGGGACCACCGCGACACCAGCATGCGCACCTCCGAAAACGCTTTGCCCAGCAGCAACCGCACACCGGATCGGCTTTATTTTCCAACATCATAGTGTCGTCCCCGCTTTACGAAGCCGCTTCTCCGGATGGCGTGTCGCGGGCGCACGGCGACATGTCCCCGTCACCCGCCGCAACGGGCTCGCTAAGATGCTTGTCGGACATTTGGGCGTCGGAGGGAGCCCGCACGTGACCAGATGGACCGTCAACTGCTCGATCCTCTACACGGATCTGCCCCTGCTGGAGCGCCCGGCCGCCGCGGGGGCCGACGGGTTCGCGGCGGTGGAGTTCTGGTGGCCGTGGCCGGTCGCGGTTCCCGGCAACCCCGATGTGGACGCGTTCGTGCGCGCCGTCGAGGATGCGGGGGTCCGGCTGACCGGGCTCAACTTCTTCGCCGGCGACATGCCCGGCGGCGATCGCGGCCTGATCTCGTGGCCGGGGCGCTCGAAGGAGCTGCTGGACAACATCCCGGTGGTGGCCGCCATCGGCGAGCGGCTCGGCTGCCGGGCGTTCAACGCCCTGTACGGCAACCGCGTCGACGGCGTCGAGGCGAAGCAGCAGGACGAGCTGGCTCTCGAGATGCTGGCGGCCTGCGCACGGGGCGTCGAGGGCACCGTGCTGCTGGAGCCGGTCAGCGGCGCGCCGCGTTACCCGCTGCTGACCGCCGCCGACGCCGTGGCCGTGCTCGACCGGCTCGGCGACGTGCCCGGCCTGGGGCTGCTCGCCGACTTCTACCACCTGGCGATCAACGGCGACGACGTACCGGCCGTCATCGAGCGGCACGCCGATCGCATCGCCCACGTGCAGATCGCCGACGCGCCCGGCAGGGGCGCGCCCGGGACGGGCGGGCTGCCGATCCGGCAGTGGATCGACCAGGCGTACGCCGCCGGATATGACGGATATGTCGGGCTCGAATACCGCTCCGAGGGCCCCGGCGCCTTCGACTGGCTACCACGAGAGCAGCGCGCGGAAGGATCGACGTGACCACCATCGCCTTCATCGGCCTCGGCATCATGGGCAGCCCCATGGCCGTGCACCTGGTCAGGGCCGGGCACAGCGTGACCGGCTACAACCGCTCGCCCGAGAAGGCCAAGGCCCTCGCCGAGGCCGGCGGCCGGGTGGCCATGTCGATCGCCGACGCCGTGGCCGGCGCCGAGGTCGTCGCCCTCATGGTCCCGGACTCGACCGACGTCCAGGACGTGCTGACCGGCGCCGACGGCGTGTTCGCCCACGCCGGCCCCGGCACGCTGATCATCGACTTCTCCTCGATCCGCCCGGACGTCACCCGCGAGCTGGCCGAGGAGGCGGGCAGGCGCGGCATGCGCCACCTCGACGCCCCCGTATCGGGCGGCGAGGCCGGCGCGCGCAACGCCGCCCTCTCCATCATGGTGGGCGGGGAGAGCGACGCCTTCGAGGCCGCCAGGCCGATCTTCGACGTGGTCGGCAAGACCGTCGTCCACGTCGGGCCGAGCGGCGCGGGCCAGACGGTCAAGGCGGCCAACCAGCTCGTCGTGGCCGCCAACATCGAGGCGCTGGCCGAGGCCGTGGTGTTCCTGCGGGCGTACGGCGTGGACCTGGAAGCGGCGCTGGACGTGCTCGGCGGCGGCCTGGCCGGCTCCGCCGTGCTGGCGCAGAAGCGCGCGAACATGCTCGGCCACTCCTTCGAGCCCGGCTTCCGCATCGCCCTGCACCACAAGGACATGGGCATCGTGACATCCGCGGCCCGCGAGGCCGGCGTCGCGCTGCCCCTGGGGGCGCTGGTGGCCCAGCTCGTGGCCGCGGCGAACGCGAACGGCGACGGCGCGCTCGACCACTCCGCGCTGCTACGCGGCGTCGAGCGCCTCTCAGGCGGCTCCTCGTAAGGCCCTGGCTCTAGCCGGGTCGTTGGTCGGAGAGGCGGTGGCGTAGCTCCTCGGCGGTCATCGCCGTGCGGGGCGGGGACGGCGCCGGGTGGGCGCGCATGCCGGCGAGCACCAGGTGCACCGCCCGCTCCCGCAGGTCGCCGCCCAGGTCCGCGGGCAGCGTGGGAAGCCCCCTGACCAGCAGCCCGACGACGCCCATGACGTCCCCGGCGCCCACGTCCTCACGCAGCGCCCCCTCGTGGTGGGCGGCGTCCACCATCTGCTGGAGGGCGTCCAGCAGCCGGAAGGGCCCGTCGTCGATCTCGGGCGTGGCCGCCGTGCCCTCGGCCTTGGCGTCGGCGACCGAGAAGAGCGGGTCCAGCCGGTGCTCGGCGCAGCCGTGCACGAACCGGCTGAGCGCGTCGAACGCCCAGGTCTCCTCCTTCCGCGCCGACTCCGCCAGGGAGATCATCCGCTCCAGGGCGTCCGCCAGCACGGCCTGGATCAGGTTGTCGAGGTCGGGAAAGTGCCGGTAGAGCGTGCCCGCTCCCACCCCGGCGAGCCGTGCCACCTCGTCCATGGTGGCGCCCGGCCCCTGCTCGGCGAGGACGATCCTGGCCGTGTCGATGATCAACTCTCGATTGCGCCGGGCGTCCGCCCTGAGATGGCTCGTCGCGCTCATAGGTCAGCTGCCTCTCGCTTGACGTCGCTTGTTACGTCAGCGTATCGCCAGATACACAAGAGATCTTCTCCGCTTGTGAGGCTCCCGGGTCAAGGCCGCGGCCGCCTCGTCCGATCCGCGCAGCGTGGCCGCGGCATCGACGCCGCGGGCACGCACCCGAAATTGCCGGCGGCCTCGCGTTCAATCGGCCAGCCGCTTCCGGTAGACGGCCCTGGCCCGCTCGTACAGCTCCAGGTGATCCCCGAGCTGCTCCTCGGTCTCGAACGTGCCGAACTCGCGCAGCACCTCCTCCAGCCGGTCCAGCCACGCCAGGCACCACCGCACGTCCGACTCCCTGGCCACGTGCTCACCGGCGACGTCCAGGTACACCGGGCTCGTGTGCGCGTACGCGCCGCGCCGGTGGAAGGTGCGCGGATGCGGTCCGCCCGAGGCCACGGCCACCACGTACGTCGGCTCGCGCACCACCATCGACGCCACCAGCCGCCCCCGGGGCCCCTGCGCCAGCACGCCCTCCGCGGTGCGGATCTCCAGCGACTCGACCTCCGGCCCGATCGAGGCGGCCACGATCTCCACCCGCTGCCCGGGCGCCAGCTCCAGCGTGTCGCCGGGCCCGTGCCCGTTCACGCCGATCTCCAGCCACGGCCCGGTGGTGGCGAACGTGCGCCCGAGCAGGATCGCCTCCGTGTAGGACTCGGCGGTGAGCGGACCGGCGACGTTCGCGTACACCCGCTCCCACCCCGGGGGGCTGGAGGCCGTGCCGCGGCGGCAGAAGGAGAGCACCGCGTCGGTGCCGGCGGTCACGGAGAGCCGGTTGCCCGCGCCGATCAGGCGCCGGTAGACGGCGGCGGTGGCGGCGATCGAGGAGTGGTTGAGCACGTCCAGGGTGTCGATCAGGCCGAGCGCGGCATCGGCGGCGATCTCCCTGGCAGAGCAGTTGCGCCGGCGGCCGAGCACCACATCGGGCGGGTCGTCGTCGGTGAACGGCGTGTGGAACGGATGCCCGTAACCGGTCACCGCGCCCAGCGCCCGCAGCTCCTCGAGGGCGGCCGCGTTGGGCGGCCAGTCCACCGTGCCGAGGAAGCCCGTGTGGTACCGCCTGGGCAGATCGCGCAGGCCGAACGCGGTCAGGTGACCGATGAGGTCGTTCCGGTACTCGACGCCGACCCTGGCCAGGTGCCTGTCGTCCGACCACGGCAGGTCCTTGCCCGACCAGTGCGCCAGCGCCTCCATGTCGTACACCCGCTCGCTCGCGACGTTGCCCGCCACGAGGTTGAGCACGTGCAGGTCCTCGCCGTGCTGCGCGGCCGCGGCCAGCGCGGGCGCGGCGGGCTCCTCGCCCATCCAGTTGAGGTGTACGTGCAGGTCGCCGCCGTACCAGCCGCGGGCGGCCGCGTCGTAGAGCCGCTCGGGGGTCACCTCGACCAGCGTCTCCCCGCCCGCCTCAGGGGTCACGACGACCTCGGAGGAGGTGTACTCCATCCCTCTGGTCACGGTCACCGTGATCGGCTCGGCGGGAACGGTCACGACGAGTTCGTCGCCGTGGAAGTACGACTTGCGGTGGGCGTCCACCTTGTGCGGCACGCCCTCGGGGTACCAGCCCTGCCCGTTCGCGCCCGTCACGCTCCACCGGCACGGGAACCCGGCCCGCACCCGGACCGCGGCCGCCGCCGCCTGCCTGGCCAGCGGGGACAGATCGACCGCCCGGCCCTCGACGCTGACCTCCCGCGCCACCTCGACCACCTTGGCGCCGCGCGGCGGCACCTCGTACGCCGTGCCGTCCACGACCACCGTGACCGGCTCGTCCCTGCTGGAGTCCAGCAGCAACGCCGTACGGAGGGGGCCGTCGTCCAGCACGACCCGCGTGTCGGCCTCCAGCGCGAACCCCTCGGGGGTGAGGCGCAGCGCGGGCAGGTTGTCCGGTACGTCGCCGCCGAGCGCGTCGCGCACCACCCGGTCCACGTCCACCTCGCCGAGGTGGTCCTCCAGCTCGGCGGCCGGCAGACCGGGGTGGCGCTCGGCGAGCTGGCGCAGCCCGGTCGTCCAGAAGTCGTAGCGGGGGTCGAGGAAGACCGTGGCCCAGGCCTGGACGACGTACGTCAGGGGCGGCTCGCCCCAGCAGGGCCCGTGGGCGTCGCGCAGGGAGCGGTAGTCGGCCAGCGCGCGGGCGACGGGATCGGGAAGCAGCGGATCGTCACACATCGGACACTCCCTGAATAGGACCGCGCCGCCATCGTGACACGAGGAATGAGCCCATGCGACCGGTATCTGGGGGTACGGGATCCTCATGACGCACATCATCGATCGCGTAGCCGTACAGGACCTGGTCGCCGCCCGGCAGGCCCAGCTGGTCGAGGTGCTGCCGGAGGAGGAGTACGCGTGGGCGCACCTGCCCAGGGCGATGAACCTGCCGCTCGGCGCCCTCGACGACCGCGCCTCGGCCCTGGACCGGACGCGGCCGGTCATCGTCTACTGCCACGACTGGCTCTGCGACCTGAGCCCGCGCGCCGCCCACCGGCTCGAACGCCTCGGGTTCGGCGAGGTGCACGACTACGGGGCGGGCAAGATGGACTGGCTCGCGGCCGACCTGCCGTTCGAGGGGGAGGCCCATCTGGTGTCGCAGAACGTGCGCCGCGACCCCGTGACCGCCACCCTTGACGACCCGCTGGACGACCTCACCGAGCGCATCGTGGCCGACCCCGCCGGGCTCGCGGTGGTGGTCGACGAGGACGACGTCGTCCAGGGCGTCGTCGGGTCGCGCGAGCTCAAGGGCGCCGACATGAGCGGGACCGCCGAGCAGGTCATGCGCGTCGGGATCACCACGGTACGGCCGAGCGAGCAGCTCGAACCGCTGATCCAGCGTATGGACCGGGCCAAGGTCGACCACGTCGTCGTCACTCACGCGGACGGCACGCTGGTCGGCCTGTTCGGCCTCGGCGACGTGCGCGCCCAGGCCAGCGAGTCCGACCTGGGCTAAGGCTTGGTCTAGGCACGCCGGTCCAGGCGGAACGTCGGCTGCCCCGGGGCGCCCGGCTGGGCGTCGAGCGCCTTGTCGTCGAGGATCGGCGCGGTGTCCTCGGCGACGAAGACCCGCACGTCCTCCTTCTCGATCACCTGGTCGCCGGCGTGCGGCGTGCTGGCCAGGGTCAGTTCGAGCGTACCGGCGTCGTCGGCCTTCGCGGAGATGCGCAGACCGGCGTCGGACGGCACGTCCTCGCCGACCATGAGGTCGCGGATCGCTTCAACGGCGTTGTCAGTCAGTGTCAGCACAACGAGCTCCTTCACCATCGAGAACCTCCGCCTCCCCCGCAGCCGGGTGCCCAAACGCGGGCATGCGAGAGCCCCCGCCGGGTAGCGGAGCGGCATGGGTGAGACCGACAAAACCGTCTTCGACGTCCTGCTCGACCGCTACGGCCGTACGTTCGCCGTCGAGGCCGGCATCAAGCTGTCCGACCAGCCGAAGCCGCTGTACCAGCTGCTCGTCCTGGCCACCCTGCTCAGCGCGCGGATCTCGGCCGACATCGCGGTGGCGGCCGCCAAAGAGCTGTTCAAGGCCGGGTACGGCAGTCCCAAAGGAATGCGGGACGCGACCTGGCAGGACCGGGTGGACGCGCTGGGCCGCGGCCACTACCGCCGCTACGACGAACGCACCGCCACCATGCTCGGCGACGGCGCGGAGCTGCTCATCGACCGCTGGAAGGGCGATCTGCGCAAGCTGCGCGACGAGGCGAAGGGCGACGACCGCCGGATCGCGTCCCTGCTGATGGAGTTCCCCGGCATCGGGCCGACGGGCGCGGACATCTTCCTGCGCGAGGTTCAGGCCGTGTGGCCGCAGGTCGCGCCGCACCTGGACAAGCGGGTGCTGGACGGCGCGGGCAAGCTGGGGCTGCCGCGCCAGGCCGGTCCGCTGGCCGAGCTGGCCCACTCCAACGACGAGCTGGCCCGCCTGTCGGCGGCCCTCGTACGCGTGTCGCGCAACAAGAAGACCGTCGACGAGGTGAAGTCCGCCGCGCGATAGCCCGGCTGTTAGGTTCGGACCATGGGTGAATTTGTGAGCGTCGAGGTGGCCGACCAGATCGCCACGATCCGTCTGGACCGTCCGAAGATGAACGCACTCAACGGTCAGGTCCAGCTGGAGATCGCCGAGGCGGCCAACATCGTGGACGCGGATCCGCAGGTGCAGGCGGTCATCGTCTACGGCGGCGAGAAGGTCTTCGCCGCGGGCGCCGACATCAAAGAAATGGCCGACATGTCCTACGCGGACATGGCGCCGCATTCCCGCACGCTCCAGGCGTGCTTCACGGCGGTCGCCCAGATCGGCAAGCCGGTCATCGCCGCCATCTCGGGCTACGCACTGGGCGGCGGCTGCGAGCTCGCCCTCTGCGCCGACTTCAGGGTCGCCGGGGAGTCGGCCAAGCTGGGCCAGCCGGAGATCCTGCTGGGCATCATCCCGGGCGCGGGCGGCACCCAGCGCCTGCCCCGCCTGATCGGCCCGGCCCGCGCCAAGGACCTGATCTTCACCGGCCGCCACGTGCCCGCCGCGGAGGCGCTCGCCATGGGCTTGGTGGACCGGGTGGTGCCGGACGAGCAGGTCTACACGGCCGCGCTCGAATGGGCCGCCACGTTCGTGGGCGGTCCGTCGGTCGCGCTGCGCGCCGCCAAGCAGGCCGTCGACCAGGGGCTGGAGGTGGACCTCGACACGGGGCTGGAGGTCGAGCGCCTGCAGTTCGCCGGCCTGTTCGCCACGGACGACGCCAAGATCGGCATGCGGGCGTTCGCCGAGAGGGCCAAGGCCAAGTTCACCGGCCGCTAGGCTTGCCGTACCCGTTCCGGCAGGCCGTCCATTCGGCTGCTGGTTTGCCAGTATGGTGACGTCTCATGATGCGCGTCCTCGTCCCCGCCCGGCTCCGGAAGGCCGTGCGCACGTGGTTCGACTCCCGCTACATCTCCATCGCCGACCACCGTCAGGACATCAGGGACGCGCTCTGGGAGGTCCAGACTCTGCGGCGGGAGATGGCCACCCTCCAGGCCGAGGTGGAGCGGCTCAGGAGCGCCCGCCCGCCGGCGCCGGTCGACGCGGCGAAGGTCGACGACACGCACCGGCTCGCCCAGGAGACGGCGAAGGCGCTGGACGCGGTGCTCCAGAACGAGGTCCTGGTCTGGCAGGCCATCGACGACCTGAGAACCCGCCACCCCGCCCCCACCGCACAGCCGGGCCTGGCTGAGGGCGGGGTGACCGACGGCGGTGCCGGGGGTGCCGGACAGCCGAAGGAGCAGCGACCGTGCGTGTGACGTGGAGCGGCGGGCACCTGAGCTTCCGCCTCGACCCAGAGGACGAGATCATCGGCAGGGCCGCCGACGAGCACCCCGTCAAGTTAGCCACCAACTCCTGCTCCATCGGCGGCGTCCCTGACGACGCACACCCCGACCTCTTCGCCGTAGCCGCCTGGACGATCGTCGCACCCTGGACCCGGAGGCGGATCAGGTTCGACCGATCCGTCTCGCCCGAGGTCGCCGCCGCACTCCACGACGGCTGGGGCATAGAGGCCGGACCGGTGGGAGCCCAGCCGCGGCCGGCCGGTCCCACGCTCGCGATCTCGTACAGCGGCGGCGCGGACTCCGTGGCCGCCGCCACGATCTACCCCGACGCACCCTTCGTCCACTTCCGGCGGGTGCCGCATCGGCGCGTCCCCAACCGGTGGCCGCACTACCGGTCCGACGTGCTGGCCAAGCTCGCCGCGACGACCGGGCGGGAGGTGGCCACCGTCACGTCCGATCTCGAGTTCACCCTCGCCGAGCCCCGACCCGGCTACCCCGAACACCACGCGGTGGCGGCGGGCGCGCTGCTCCTCGCCGACCAGCTGAGCCTCGGCGGGCTGGCCTTCGGCTACGAACTCGGCTCACGCTGGCTGGGCGGCGGTCGCTACCTGCATCGCTACACGCCCGACAACCCCATGTGGGCCCCACACGGCAGGTGGGGAAGGCTGTTCGCCGCGGCCGGCGTACACATCGTGCTGCCCGTCGGGGGAGTGAGCGAGGCGGTCACCATGCGCCTGGCCCTGAACTCGGGCCTGAGGGACCACGTGCGCTGGTGCCTGCGCGGCACCGACGGCCCCTGCGGCACGTGCGGCAAGTGCCTGTACAAGGAGCTCATCCGGGCCGCCGTCGAGCGCCGACCGCTCAACACCTCCATCACCGCCGACCGCCCCGTCGCCCGCAAGTGGCTCAAGAAGCCGCCCTACGGCGGCCAGGAGATGATCGAGTACGGACTCGCGCGCATCCCCGGCATCGAGCACACGCTCTTCGCCAAGGCCCTCGACCACTTCGACGCCACAGAGGAGTCCACGAGCTGGCTCGACCACTGCTACCCGCGGGCCATCGACGAGATCCCCGCTCAGTGGCGCGACGAGGCGGCCGCGTTCATGAAGACCCAGGTCGGACTCATGACCGAGGACGAGGTACGGCGGGTCGAAACATGGGGCTCCTGACCGCGCGGGTTGGATGGCGATTCGGGCTAGTTGAGGAGTTGGGTGCGTGAAGGTTTACCTGTCGGTGGACATGGAGGGCGTGACGGGGCTGACCGACCCCGAGGAGATGCACGCCGGCAAGCGCGGCTACGAGCGCGGTTGCGAGCTGATGACCGCCGACGCCAACGCCGCCGTCGAAGGGGCGTTCGCGGCCGGTGCGACCAGCGTGCTGGTCAACGACGCCCACGGCTCCACCAAGAACCTCCGGATCGACCTGCTGGACCCGCGGGCCACCCTCATCCGTGGACCGGGCAAGGCGCAGCGGATGGCCCAGGGGCTCGACGGGTCGTTCCAGGCCGCCTGTTTCGTCGGCTACCACGCTCGCGCGGGCGTGCCGGACGGCGTGCTCAACCACACCTGGATGGGCAAGGAGATCCAGAACGTCTACCTCAACGGCGAGCTGTGCGGCGAGACCCGGCTGGTCGCGGCGTGCGCCGGGTTCCACGGCGTTCCGGTGGTGCTGGTCACCGGCGACGAGGCCGTCGGGGAAGAGGCGCGCGAGCTGCTCGGCGATGTCGTGACGGTCGCGGTGAAGAAGGGGATCGACAAGTTCTCGGCCGAACTGCTGCCGCCCAGCGTTGCCCAGGCTCGCATCCGTGAGGCCACGGCCGGGGCGCTCGGCCGGTTGACCGACTTCACGCCCTATCGGCTGGCGGCGCCGTACACGCTCGGGGTCGAGTGGAACTCCACCGCCATCGCCGCCGCCGTGGCGCTCGTGCCCGGCGTGAAGTCCGCCGGCCCGCGTCACATCGAGTTCACCACCGACGACTTCACCCAGATCATGGCGCTGTTCGGCATCTTCGCCACGATCGGCGGCCAGGTCGCCTGCGGCAGCGGACCCTACGGCTGAGGGCGCGGGAGAGACGACGAGTGCGTGGGAGCGGGTGACATGGAAGGCGCGGCGCTGACTCGGCGGGGGCTGCTCGTCGGGATCGGGGCGGTGGGTGGCGCGGGTGCCATGTACGCCGCCATGGGCGCCCTGGGCCTGGCGCCGTCCGGGCAGGACAAGCAGTTCGCGGCCCCCAGGCCGGGCGACTTCACCCTGCGTGGGAAGGGCGCCGCCAAGGTGGTCATCCTCGGCGCGGGCGTCGCCGGCCTGACCGCCGCCTACGAGCTGGGCAAGGCCGGCTACGACTGCACCCTCCTCGAGGCCAGGGAGAAGGCGGGCGGCCGGAACCTGACGGTACGCGGCGGCGACCGGCTCCCCGAGCTGAACGGCCCTGCCCAAGAGGCGAAGTTCGGCGAAGGGGTGTACTTCAACGCGGGCCCCGGCCGGATCGCCCCCTGGATGGTGACCCTGGACTACTGCCGCGAGCTGGGCATCCCCATCGAGACGTTCGTGAACAGCAACGCCTCCGCGTACGTGCACACCAACGGCCAGACGGTACGGGCCCGCACGGCCCGCGCCGACATGTACGGATATGTCGCGGAACTGCTGGCCAAAGCCACGAATGTCGGCGCGCTCGACAAGGTCATCACCGAGGGCGACCAGGACCGTCTGCTCGAGTTCCTCAGAAGGTTCGGCGACCTCGGCCCCAAGCTCGAATATGACGGCTCCGACCGCCGCGGTTTCGTGAAATTCCCGGCTCTCGACACCGGCACCCCCATCGATCCCCCGGGAACCCTCCGCCAGGTCCTCGCCGCCGGCACCGGCCGGGCGATCACCAACGACTTCGGCCACGACATGGCCACCCCCATGTTCCAGCCCGTCGGCGGCATGGACGCGATCGTCACCAAGCTCGCCGAGGCCGTCGGCCAGGACCGCATCACGACCGGTGCCAAGGTCACCAAGATCACCACCCTGGACGACGGCGTCGAGGTCGTCTGGGACGGCGGCGGCATGAAGGCCGACTACTGCATCGCCACCCTCCCGCCC